>JANQRJ010000037.1 GCA_028284635.1 Pelagicoccus sp. | reverse complement strand
AAAAAAAAAGCCGCAGACCCCTCTCGGAAAAGAACGGGAAAAGCGAAGCGACGAGACATGAAATTTGCACCGTTGCAAATTTCATGTCTCGACGCTTTGGATATGGAGGCCGCGAAGGGTGGAATGCGACCTCCGGGCATGTCTCTAGACGCCAGTGTCGCTAAAGTTGATGCTTGTGGGCCGAGGCGGAAGGAGCGGGCCCTGCCTCAAAATCAGATAGGACGCGTTTCTAATTTCAGCTGCACTGGCAATCGAGGGACTGCGGGGCTACTCAAGGCCGCAGACCCGGCGGGCGCGACGGTTTACCACGCTGGCGATCGAGCGGGCTTTTTCGGCTCCTTCGCGCAAGACCTGGTCGACGTAGTCGGGGTTTGCCAGCAGCTCTTCGCGCCGCTTGCGGGCGGGAGCGAAACGCTGCCAATAGTGTTCGAAAAGGGTCTTCTTGAGATCGCCATAACCGAGCCCACCGGCGGCGAGGGCTTCAAGGGTCTCGCGGTAGACGGTCTCGTCGGCCACGAGCTTGAGGAGCTGGATGGCATTGTTCTGCTCCGCGTCGGGCTTGGGCTCCTCGCGGGTGCGGCTATCCATGACGATGCTCATGATGCTTTTGCGAATGGCTTTTTCATCGCCGAAGATATCGATGGTATTGCCGTAGCTCTTGCTCATCTTTTCGCCGTCGGTGCCAGGAACTTTCGCGACGTCGCGACGTATCCGAGGTTCGGGTACGACGAAGGTTTCGCCGTAGAGATCGTTGAACTTGTTGGCCAAGTCGCGGGTGACTTCGACGTGCTGCTTCTGGTCCTGGCCTACCGGCACGATCTCGGCGTCGTAGATGAGGATGTCTGCCGCCATCAGCACCGGATAGGCGAAGAGACCGTGGTTGGGCGAAATGCCTTTGGCCAGCTTGTCCTTGTAGCTATGGCAGCGCTCGAGCAAGCCCATGGGACAGACGCTGGAGAGCATCCAGGAGAGTTCGACATGCTCGGGCACGTCCGACTGCTTGAAGAGCACGGCTCGCTGCGGGTCGAGGCCGCAAGCCAGAAAATCGATCGCCACTCGCCGAGTGTACTCGCGGCGCAGCTTGGCGTCGGTCAACGACGTCATTGAGTGGTAATCGGCAATGAAGTAGTAGGCCTCGCCCTGCTCCTGCAGTTCGATAGACGGCTTCATCATGCCGTAGTAGTTGCCTGCGTGCAGGACCCCGGAGGGTTGGATGCCGGATAGGATTCTCATTTTTTTGGAAAGAGGGGGTTAGGCTGAGGGCTGAAGGCTGAAGGGGCTAGGTGGAATATTGGTATCGATCATACTCTTCATCTACTTCTTCATCTGCTTCTGTTGTGAAGTTAGGGTTGGAGAAGAAGTAGATGAAGAAGCAGAAGTAGATGAAGAGTATGGTTCATCTGGCTCGGGTTTGGGTGGGTGGGAGGCTCATGAAAACCTGCTCCGCAGCCAGGGTGCCGCGAAACGACGTCAGCGGCCCGACAAGCGAGCGACGGCCAAGGATGGAGCCGGGATTTAGGACGGAGTTGCAGCCGACTTCCGAATTGTCGCCGAGGATAGCTCCGAGCTTCCGCATCCCAGTGTCTTCGCGGCGACCAGCGAGTTCGACTTTGATGGGCTGCTGGTCGAGACGGAGATTGGAAAGAATGACGCCAGCGCCTAGATGGGCCCTGTTGCCCAGGACGGAGTCTCCGACGTAGGAAAAGTGTGGCACCTGGACGCCTTCGAGCAAAAGGGAGTTCTTGAACTCGCACGAGTTGCCGAGCACCGAACCGGCACCGACTATCACGTTGCCCCGTAGATAAGCTCCAGGACGGATCTGCACGCCCTCTCCAATCCAGACCGGCCCCTCAATCGAGCAAAACGGCGGCAGCTCCACAGATTCGTGGATGAAGACGTCACCCGAAATGCTGACTCCGGGCGGCACGGCCGCCTTCAAACGAAACTGATCGCAAGCGCCCAGAGCGAGCTTGATCCGAGAGACCCACTCCCACGGCTGCGCGTCTGGAGCGAAGAACTCCGCAAAAGGCAGGCTCGAAGGAAACTCGAAAAAGTCGGAAGCGTTCACGGGCGAAAACCCTGACAAAGGTCCAGAGGCGCTCAAGCCGGATCTTCTCCTGCGGCAAAACCAGGGCGCGTTTTAAGTGTCTAGACGAATCGAAAGGCGACACTTTGAAACACACCCCAAAGCCGCAGCAAAACATGCCCCCCCAGAAACTAGCTTCTTCTCCTGTCCCCCTGCGCAATAACTCTGATCAGCTGATCAGAGTTATTGCGCAGGGATGGTGGAGCGGCTTGGGGTGGCGGAGGCCGGGCTTCATGCGAAAAAATTCCACGTCGCAAAATCGGTGGCGGCAGTGCCCTCCTCTCTGGTAAACTCGCTGCCATGAGTACACTCGCTCTATTGCCCGACAAGCAAACTATGTATCAAGCTTTCGTAGACAGAGACGCTTCCTTCGAAGGCATCTTCGTCATGGGCGTGCGGACCACCGGAATTTTCTGCCGGCCGACCTGCCCCGCTCGAAATCCAAAGCCGGAAAACGTGGAGTTCTTTCCCCGTCCCGTCGACGCTCTCGCCGCCGGCTATCGACCTTGCAAGCGTTGTCGGCCAATGGAGCCGAAGGCCAACGTCCCCGAGTGGCTCGCAAAAGTCCTGGCAGCTGTCGACGCCGAACCCCTGCGACGCTGGACCGCCGCTGACATCCGCGCCATGGGAGTCGATCCGACGCGAGTCAGGCGCTGGTTTCAAGCGGAGCATGGCATGACCTTTCTCGCCTACCTGCGCTCCCGCCGCCTCGGCCAGGCTTTCTCTCGCATCAAGGACGGCGCAGCCATCGTAGACGCCTCACTCGAGGCGGACTTCGATTCGGTGAGCGGCTTCTGCGACGCCCTCCGCCGCAAGACGGGCATCAGGCCCAGCGATGCGAAGAACCGTCCAATCCTGAAGGTCGCACAAGTTCCCTCCCCGCTTGGACCTATCATGGTAGCGGGCGACGAGGAAGCAGTCTATCTCGTCGAATTCTGGGATCGTCGCATGCTCGAAACCCAGTTCTCGATCCTCGAAAAACGAATCGGGGCTCTATTCTTTCCCGGAGAAACCGACGCCACTCGCTCCATGGCTAAGGAAATCGAAAGCTACTTCGCGGGAAAGCTGACCACCTTCGCTACTCCCATCCGCACGCCTGGCACCGCCTCTCAAGAGGAGGTTTGGCAAATGCTGCTCAAGGTCCCCTCCGGAAAGACCTGGACCTACGGCGAACTGGCCACCCGACTGGGAAAGCCCAAGGCTGTCCGAGCGATCGCCCGCGCCGTGGGCGAAAACCGCCTCGCCATCGTGGTCCCCTGCCATCGCATCGTCGGAGCCGACGGCAAGCTCACTGGCTATGGCGGAGGCCTCTGGCGCAAGCGCCACCTGTTGGAGCTGGAACGAAACGCCGCCACCTCTTAGCCGAACATTCAAGCGCACCCAGCCTGCGAACCGATCAATGCCCTCTAAACGCGCCTAGTGTCGTGTCTTGCATGAAACGCAGCGCGGCGCTTTCGAAGTCGGGTCGAGGGGTTTGGCGCGGATCCCGCGGACTACAGGATGCTGAGCGTGGTGTCGTTTTCCTCGGGCAGCCAGTCTTCCAGGATTCGGACGAACTCGTCCTGGGAGACGGGTTTGGAGGCGTAGTCGTCCATGCCTGCCTCGAGGCAGGAGGCTCGATCCTCGGCTCGAGCGTGCGCGGTGAGAGCGACAATGGGCACGTTGGGCAAGTTCGCTTCCTTTTCGTAGGCTCGAATCTGGCGGGTGGCTTCCAGGCCGTCCATCTCGGGCATCTGCACGTCCATGAAAATGAGATCGTAGGATTCGGACTTCCTGGCCTGGAGGGCTTCGACGCCGTTGGCGACGACCTCGGGATACAGACCGAAGCGCTTGAGAATGCCGCGGGCGACCATCTGGTTAACGTCGTTGTCCTCGGCGAGCAGGATGCCGGGCTTGCTCTCGAGAAATCTGGTACGCAGGCGCTTGGTCGCTTCCTTCGTCGGAGAGACCGACGGATTTCCTGATTTGGCTGGAGCGGTAATCGGATCGATGACGGGCTCTTGCTGCAGAGCTTGCTTGACGAGACGTGCGGTGAACCAGAACTCGGAGCCGCGGCCCTCTTCGCTGCTGACTCCGATCTCGCCACCCATCAGTTCGGAGAGCTGCTTGGAGATCGCGAGACCGAGGCCGGTGCCGCCGTAGGTGCGGGTGGTCGTAGCGTCGGCTTGGGTGAACTCCTCGAAGAGCTTGGGCTGGATCTCGCTCTTGATGCCAATCCCGGTGTCGACGACGGAGAAGCGGAGGGTGACTTCGGAATCGTCTTGCTCCAATAGCCGCACGTCCACCGAGACCTTGCCGCTGTGGGTAAACTTGATGGCGTTGCCGGCCAGGTTGAGGAGGATCTGGCGCAAGCGGCCGGGATCGCCGTGCAACATCGGAGGCACGTCGGAGTGGATGGAGCTGACGAATTCGAGGCCTCGCTCCTTGGCTCGGAAGCCGAGCAAGGCGCCGAGTTCGTCGAGCAGCGAACGCAAGTCGAAGTCGACGGCGTCGAGCTCGAGCATGCCCGACTCCACTTTCGAGAAGTCGAGAATGTCATTGATCAGGGCCAGGAGGGCTTCTCCGCTGGATCTGACGATCGCCGCATAATGGCGCTGCTCGTCGCTGAGGCCATTGGTTTCGAGCAGGAGCGAGGTCATGCCGATGATGCCGTTCATCGGGGTGCGGATCTCGTGGCTCATGTTAGCGAGGAACTGGCTCTTGGCTTCGCTGGCGAACTTGGCCTGCTCGGCGTAGACGATCAGCTCCTGACGCTGTTCGACCAGCTCGGTAATGTCCCAATTCGTTCCGATCATGCGCAGCGGTTTCCCATCGTCGGATCGCTTGACAGAGGCGAGGCCGCGCAGATGGCGCACGCTGCCGTCAGGATGGATGACGCGAAACTCGGTATCGAAATCCTTCTCGCCGTCGAGGGCTTGCTGGACTTCACGGGTGGCTCGTTCGAGGTCTTCGGGATCGAGGCTGGACTGCCAAGTCTCGAAGGCTCCTAGAAAATCGCCTGAACCCACGCCGTAGAGGACTTTCATCTGATCGTCCCATTGAAGCTCGTTCTTCACGACATCCCAGTCCCAGATCCCGACCCCGCCAGCCCGAGTGGCGAGGTAGAGTCGCTCGGTGGTAGCCTGAAGCTCGTGTTCAAGAGCGTACCGTTGGGTAATGTCTTCGACAAGGGCCACGAAGTAGAGGGGCTTGAGCTCGTCGTCGCGCACGAGCGAAACAGTGAGATTGGTCCAAACTTGATGACCTTTGGCGTGCAGATAGCGCTTTCGCAACTGGTAGGAGTCTCGTCTTCCGGCCAGGGCATCTTCGATGAAAGAGATGCTGACTTCGAGATCGTCGGGATGGGTGAGTTCTCGGAAGGTGAGCTCCCGCAGCTGCTCGCTCGAATAGCCTAGGATGCGGCACATGACTTGGTTTACCTTGAGCCACTTCCCTTCGAGGCTGAGAAGCGACATGCCCATGCCAGAGTTTTCGAAGGCTCCACGGAAGCGGCGTTCGCTCTCGAGCAGACGCTGCTGGTAGTCGCGGCGTTCGGTGATGTCAGTATGGGTGCCAATGATACGCAAGGGCCTGCCGTCATCCGACCAGCTGACGACTTTTCCTCGACTGAGTATCCATTTGTAGCCGCCGTCCTTGCACAGAAGGCGGTGCTCAAACTCAACGCGGTCGGGCTGACCTTTGAACGGCTTGTCGAACTCGAAGAGGCAGCGGCGCTTGTCGTCCGGGTGGATGAGGTTTTCCCAATCTTCGAGGGCATCGCCTATGTCGGCGTCTTGGTAGCCAAGCATCTCCTTCCAGCGGGCGGAGTAGAAGACGCGATTGATCTCGACGTCTCGGTCCCAAAGTCCCTCCCCGTTTCCCTGGAGGGCGATTCTCCAACGTTCTTCGCTTCGATTGAGGGCGGCAATGGCTCGCTTGCGAGCGGAAATATCATGCGCGATGCCAAGATAGCCTACGAGGCTGTTTTCCTTTTCTTCGTCGCGGATCGGGGTGACGGTAAGCGATACTGGCACGTGGCTGCCGTCCTTGCGAACGTAGGTCCACTCTCGCTCTTCGGAACCGCGAAGCGCGGGGATCGCAGTGACGATCTCGCTGCTGTAGACTTCCCGGCCGAGTTCGACACGAAGCTCGGCGGCCCGAGCTTGCAGTTCGCTGCGCAGATGGAAGAGATCGAGCGTACGTTCGCCTACAAGGTCGGTCGAGGGATAGCCAAGCAGGCGTTCGCAACCTTCGTTCACGAAAGTGACGACGCCCTCGCGATTCGTGGCGATGAAGGCGGTGGCGGTAGCGGCCTGAAGAGCTCCATACAGAATCTCCCTCTCTCGAGCGAGGGCCTGATGCTCGCGCTTTTCGGCATCGATGTTCTGGAAGGTGCCATAGAGTCGAACGCATTTGCCGTCTTCGAGAACGGCCTTGCCGATAGCCCGCACCCAAATATCGCGTCCCTTGGCTGTAGTGATCTGCAGGTCGAGATTCCAGGGGGTGCCGTGCTCCAGTCCAGCCTCCACAGCGGCAGTAATCGCATCTCGACTTTCGCCGGGCTTGTAGAAGCCGATGCCCGTCTCGAGATCGGGCTCGAAGTCCTCTGGCACCTCGTGAATGAGCTTGGTGATGGGAGTCCAGTAGATGCGCGACGCGATGGCGTCGAACTCCCACCCCCCAACCTGCGCGACATGGCTGGTCTCTTCCAGGAGACGACCGGTACGCAGGAGCCGGTCTTCCGCCAGCTTTTGCTCAGTGATGTCGGACTGGATAGTCGCGAAACGTTCAAACTTGTCGGAGCCTTCGCGCAAAGGGATTACGGTAGCCGAAACCCAGTAGAAAGAGCCGTTCCTGCGACGATTGCAGATCTCGCCCCGCCAGGTTTCGCCAGCTAGAATGGTTTGCCAAAGGTCCCGCCAAAACGCCGGATCGTGTCGACCGGAATTGATTATATTGTAGCTCTGCCCGACCAGCTCGTTCTCGGAAAATCCGCTGATTTCGCAGAATCGAGAGTTGGCCTCGAGAATCCGCCCACTCGCATCGGTAATGGCGAGAATAGCATGCTCGTCGATGAGTCTCCGCTGTTCCTTCGCCGCGAAAGCGGCAAAATCGGGTTCGTGTGGGCTGTTGTTGGCTTTCTCAGTACCCATGTCCGGCATGAAAGTGGGAAACCGTGTCACGAGTCATGCCACTCGTCAAACAAGGGATTGCACTATAATAGACGGGCATCGAAAAACGCGATTCATTGCCGCTTCTCTTTGCGCGCTTCCTTCGCCGAAGTCCAGGCAGCATCATTCTTAGACGAACTGCCCTGCTCATCATTCGCTATGATCGCCTCCAAGTTCTCGATACGCTGCCTAGCCGCCTGGAGATAGGTCTTTTCGTCGCCCTCGCGCCAGACTTGCCCAAGCTCGCGAACCGCAACCTCGTCGTGCTTCTTGAATATCCGGGCCGCCCGCCGGGCCTGGTAGGCCCGCATGCCGAGGGTTTTCAACGCGTCGATCGACATCTCCAGGGACGTATCCAAAGTTTCCCTATATACGTGTTGGAGCCCCATTCGCCGAAGCTCGTAGGCGTGGAAGCGTCCGCGCGCTCGAGCGAAGATCGGCAAGTTCGGATAGCGCTGGCGAACCGCCTCTACGATAGACGTCGAGGTGCCGATATCCTGCAACGCGATCACCAGCAGCTTGGCGTCGGCAATACCGGCCGCCTCAAGCAATTCAAGACGCGAGCCGTCTCCAAAATAGCTCTTCACGCCGAGATTCCGCAGGAACTCGATCTGCTCCGGATCGGAATCCAGAATCGTCAACGGCACTCCATTCGCCCGCAGTACGCGACCCACGATGTGACCGAAACGTCCAAAGCCGACAATGATCGCCGTCCCATCCGCATCCTCCATCGAATCGGCCGAACGCTCTTGGCGCGGCGGAGCGGACTTCGGCTGTATCAGCTTTTCGTTTACGATGAAAAGCAGTGGCGTGAAGATCATGGAAAAAGCGACAGCCGCCACGAGTGGCGCGACCGTCTCTTCCCCGAGCACCGCATTTTGCGTGGCAAAGGAAAAGAGCACGAAGGCGAACTCCCCGCCCTGAGCCAGAGAGAAACTGTAGGTCGCGTTCTGACTCGCCGACATCTTCGCGGCCCTGCCAACCCCCAGCAGCACAACCAGCTTGACGAGTACCAGGCCGAAGGTCAGCCCAGCAATCACGAGCGGCATGCGCATCAAGTCTCCGAAATCGATGCTCGCCCCCACCGAGATGAAAAACACGCCAAGCAAAAGGCCTTTGAACGGTTCCAAATCCGTCTCCAGTTCTCGTCGAAACTCGCTCTCCGCCAAGGCAACGCCTGCGAGAAAAGCGCCCAATGCCGGAGAAAGCCCGATCAGCTGAGCCAGTATCGATATACCAATGACAAGCAGCAGTGCCGTGGCCGTAAACGCTTCCCGCAGTCTGGCCGCTGCCACAAAGCGAAAAAGCGGACCTGAAAGGTACCGACCAAACGCCGCCAGAGCCACCACTATGGCCGCTAAAAGCAATCCCCGCTGCCAGTTTTCCAGGTGCCAGGCGCCACCATGCCCACCCGACGCATGACCCGCCTCCGCCAACAGCTCTCCACCTAGCAGCGGCAGAATCGCCAGCATCGGGATCACCGCGATATCCTGAAAAAGCAGCGTCGAAAACGCGGCCTCCCCCGCATGCGTCTTCGTCAAGCCCTTCTCGTTCAAGGTCTGCAAGACGATCGCCGTGGAAGACATCGACAGGATCATGCCGATCGCCAGAGCCACATTCCAAGTCTGGCCAAACGCTAGAGCAAGACCCGCGACAACGAAGGTTGTAGCCAACACCTGACCGCCGCCCAATCCCAAGATAGGAACCCGCATGCGCCACAGGCGCAAGGGCTGCAGCTCGAGGCCGATGAGAAACAGCATCATCACCACGCCAAACTCGGCGAAATGCATCACGTCGCTCCCCTCCGCGCCCACGAAACCCAATACGGACGGCCCGATCGCCACCCCAGCTACCAGATAGCCGAGCACCGAACCCAGCCCCAATCGCTTCGCCAAAGGCACCGCAACGACCATCGCCGCCAAGTAGACCACCGCCTGCGTGAAGAACTCCTGGGCGCTCATGGCAAGCCTCTCCCTTTTTCGCGATGAAGGCGGTCGTCGATTCGCTCCTGCTGAGCAAGGGCATCCAAATCGAAGGTCTCGTTTCTCAAGCCGAAAAGCGCATCGCGATAGCGTTCGGCATGCTCGTCCACCTCTTCGGGCTCCGAAAACTCGTGCGACGAATGCACCGCAAACGGCGGCAGATACCTCATACCGCAGAGTCGCGCCGTCTGCTCGAAAGGAGCCAGCAGTTCTGCAATTTCGAAGTGATTGTGCCCACCCTTCGAATACGCCTCTCGACTGCCGCCGCAAGTGATCGCGGAGAAGGCGAGCTTGCCCTCCAAAGCATCGCCACCCTCGCCATAGGCAAATCCATACTCGAGCACGAGATCCTGCCACTCCTTCAACAGGGCGGGACAGCTATACCAGTAAAACGGATGCTGAAAGACAATCACGTCATGCTCGACGAGCAACGCCTGCTCTCTCTTCACATCGATATCGAAACCTGGATACAGTTCATACAAGTCGTTCACCCTGACATTCTCGAGATTCGAGATCGCGGCCAGCAGTCGCCTGTTCACCAAAGACCTCTGAAAAGCCGGATGGGCGAACTGGATAAGGATCTTCTTCATCGTCCTGCTAGGCCACGCGCCCGATCCAGAAAAGCTCGAGAGCGGCAGCGGGCGGAGGCAAAAGGAAACTCGGCGTTTTCATAGCGTGATCGGATCCGAGGAGCAGTTCTAGCGCCGGGCCGCAGCTTGCCCAGCCTTTACGGCTCAGATGGAAGATTTTCCGACCCCATCGAAAGGGCGCGATTTGAAACCCAGAGCCCCCTACCCCATGACCAAGGCAGCCAGATCAAGTCGTCCCCGCCGAATCGCAATCAGCACGTAGCGTCTATTCATTCGTAGGTCTGTAATGGAAGATCGCAGGACGCGGATTGATCTGCGTCTTCCGAAAAGCGGAAGACTGCTATCGAAAACTGCGATTGGTCAAAGCCCTGCATTTCTGGCAAACTGGAACGATGCAAGCCAAGCCCACAATCCTGACTCGGTCATCCTGGATACGCTGGGTCAGCCAGCTGCTGCCCCAGGTCTCGCTCGACTGCCAAGCCATGAAGAGGCCCGGTCGAAAACTCTTGCTCAACGGCCGTATCATCCACTTCGACTAAGAGAAGCAGCCATGGAATTCTACCACCTCAAGTCCTTCGTCGCCGTAGCCGAAGAGGGTAATCTGACCCGAGCTGCCGAACGACTCTTCTCCAGTCAACCGGCCGTCAGCGCCCACATCAAGGCCCTCGAGGAGGAGCTCGGCGTCAGCCTTTTCGACCGCAACGCGCGAGGCATGTCTCTCACTGACGATGGAGAGGCCCTGCTGGAAAACGCGAGAGAGATCCTCGCCAAAGTCGGAGGACTCGCCAATCGAGCCCGGGATCTGCAAGCCAGCCCGCGAGGCAAGCTGGCAGTGGGAGTGATAAACGACGGCGACCGACTCCCATTGTACGAAATCTCCGAAACCCTCGCCACTTCGCACCCAAACATACAACTCGAATTCATCCACAGCAATAGCGGAGCGATAAGCAAGGCATTGCTGGAGGGAGAGCTGGACGTAGGCTTTTTCGAAGGCGTAGTGGAATCTCCACTACTTTCCAGCATCGAGATAGGCGTTTCGAACATTGTGGTCGTCGGTTCGCAAGCGGAGCAAGAAGTCTTCGCATCGCCAGACTGGAAGAGCCTGGAAGCATTGCCTTGGGTGTTCAACACCCCCGAGTGCAGCTACCACGCCTTCATGAATCGCATCTGCCAGGCTCACGAACTCGAGCTGAACAAACGCTACATCACGGACCACGAGGCTACCTGCCTTCAGTTTGTGAAAAAAGGCCTCGCGATCTCGATCGCCAACAAAGACGCAATCCGGAAGGAACTCGAAAACGGCGAACTCATCGCCTGGAAAGGACTGAGCGAGCAGCTCCCCATCAACCTCCTATGCCAAAGTCGGCGTATCCAGGAACGTCCTATCGAAGCCTTTCTCCAAGCCGCCAAATCCATCGTCGAACCCAATGCGTAAATGAAAGAAATCCAGGAACTCCAACGCCTGTTCTCGCCCTCTCCCAAGCCGCAGTCCCTTGCCTGGGACGGCTCTAGCCTTTGGATGGGCTCGCTGGCTACCAAGCGTATCTTCCAGATCGATACAGAGACCTGGTCAGTCAAAAACGAGGCCCCGACGCCCGGCAGTCCCTGGGGCATGACATACCTCGGAAACGAGTTTCGAATCCTCTGCGGCGAAACCAGCGAAGACTACCGCATCCTGCGACGTTTCACGCCCGAAACGGGATTCGATCCCGACTACAAACTGCCCTGCCCGGACGACACTGGCTCCCAGCTTGGATACGACGGACAACGCCTCCATCTCAGCCAGTGGTACAACCAACGCGTCCTCGCCCTCACGGAAACCGGACAAATCGAAAGCAGCATCCCCCTGCCCCACCAACCCTGCGGCCAGGTTATCGTAGAAGACCGTATCTACCTAATAACTACAGACGACGAAGATACCGACTGCTACTACCTCACCAGAGTCGATCTCGGCTCTCCGGAGCCCAAGATCGACGATCTCGCCCACGTGCCCTTCCCTGCTCGAGCCCTGGCTTTCGATGGCGAGAGCTTTTGGACCAATCATCGAGCCGCCGATCAGATCGTCCGCTTCAAACTGCCGGATTGAGCCACTTGCCATGGTAGCCGCATTCGCGAGAGGGCGGAGAACGAACTCGACCGAGACGTGTTTTTCGCTTCGCTGTCGGCCAAGGCCTCGGTACTCAAGAAAGCGGCCATATCGTCGGAGGATCTTGACTCCCCTCCACAATAGAGCGACACCGAGTTCGACGATGACTTCCCGCAGCCCAGTCCGCTTCGCTACTCTAGCCCAACTCGCAGCTCATCGCGATTGGGTCTTGGAAGCGCCGAAGGACAACGGGACAATCGATACGCTTTGCGTTCGCCCCGAAGAAGGGAAGCGGAACTTCGTCGCCAGCATGCGACTCGACCCAAAGGAAGGCGTCGTAGGTGATCGTTGGATACGGAAAACATGGATGCATTTGCCTGACGGCAGCCCAGACCCGCGCCTGCAAGTCTGCCTCCTCGGCAAACGCGTGCTCGAATTGGTGCGAACCGACCCTGAGACCATGATGTATCCAGGAGACAACATCGTCGCGGACATTGACTTCTCCGAGGCGAACATGCCCGTCGGTCAGCTCCTGCAAATCGGCAGCGCCGTAATCGAAGTGTCCGACGTTTTTAACTACGCTTGCTCTAAATGGATCGAGCGCTACGGAGCCGATTCGTTCAAGTGGATCAATTTGCCGGAGAACAAGCCGCTGCGCCTGCGCGGCGCGCTCGCCAAGGTATCGCAAGCGGGTGAGGTCGGAATCGCCGACCGTATCCAGAAACTGGATTAGAGTCCGAAGATTCTTCGGAATCGAGACGCGGTTTTCTTACGGAAAACTGACAAATGTTACATTTTTTGCCGCAGGGTCGGTTTCGCTTGAAAATGTTACAAACGCGTGACAATTTACGGAATCGTAACGTATTTGTAACATTCAAGCAAAGGAGTCTACCCCCATGAGAACCTACCCTACCTTAGTCGCCATCGGAATCCTCGCCGCCTGCGGAAGCGTCGCAGCAGCCGAACGGAATGTCCTGCAAGGAGCGGCAAATCCACACGAGTACCAGCTCAACAACTACGACACCTACGTGCTCGAGTCAGTCAGCCCCAAGTACCCACAATCGATGCTGGAGCAAAATCGCGAAGGCAGCGTCACCCTGAGAGCTACGGTTCAGGAGAACGGAACGATCTGCAACGTGCGAGTAATCGCCGCCACAACGGAGATTTTTGGCGAAGCAGCCCAGAACGCCTTCGCCCAATGGCTCTTCGAGCCAGGCAAACGCCACGGCATATCGATCAGGCAGGACATCACGCTGGACATCGACTTTCGCATAGACGGCCTCCCCTCGAGAAGCGGTCGCCAGCTCGCTTCGCTATAGCGGAGAACGTGTGACGCGCGGAGCGCGAAGCTTCGGCTCGCGCCCCTTGATTCTTTTCGTAGCCGAAGTCGCTACACTTTGGTCCTCCAGCTACCCTCCAAAATCTGGCGACTTCGACTACATAAAAGCGGACCGAAGCTACGGTGCCAAGTGGTCGCACGGAATGCTCGACCGACTAATGCGAAGCGAATACCCGGTAGCACACGGGCTCGGCTATCGGATCTGGATCGATCAGCATCGTAGTCGACTCGCCAACTACCACTTCAGCGCCGCTGACGTCCTCCCATTCGCCGCTTCGCAGCGAGTGGGTCTTCTTCAAGAGGAGCTGGGCTCCTGGCCGGTTCGCAACTTCAACCGCGGCATAGCCATCAACGACATCGAAGCTGACCAACTCGACGAAGACCTCGGGAGGATCGACCTGTATGAGTATCTCATGTTCGGTAGTCTTGATGCCGTCCGAAATAACGAGAGTTACGACGGCCTGCCCAAACTCAAGAGGGTTCGGGGTAATTCGCAGGACACGCTCCTGACCATGACCTTCAACCTCAATTCCGCTGAGAGGAAGGAGAAGGACCTGGGACGATCTGACCGCAACCGTCAGCTCTCCGGAAGGAGTTTCAGCATCGCTGACCGTGAAAGGAATGCCTGAAAGAGAGGCTCCCGCATCGAGAACGTAGGCTTCGGCGATTTCGGTCACGGACGGCGACACGTTTCTGACGACATCGACTACCATTGTCTTGAGAGCCGTGTAGCCGCCGTCAGTCACTTCCACTCTCACCACAGCCTGTCCCTCCGAGCCTTCGTGGGTCCGCAGAGAAATAGCCCGATTCGCGCCCGAACCGCTGACGAAGATGTCTTCGCTGGCTATGATCTCCTCGTTTTGGGAGATTGCAGTCACGACCAAGTCTTCGGGATTCGACTCTTCATCGGAGACAGTGAAGGAAATTGGACCGAGATCCAGCCCATCGATAGTGTCGTAAGAGCCGAGACCGACGATCTTGGGAGCGGTATTCGGCAAAACCTCCAGGGTGAACTGCGATTGAGCGAGCTCTACTCCGTCGGAAACAAGTAGCGTGACTTGACTGGAACCGATCAGCCCAGCACTTGGAGCGACGCTTAGGCGACCCCCCTCGGAAGTGACTTGCAAATCTACGCCAGAAAGCGGCAAAAGGTCCTGATTGGAGGAAAGCAGCTCGAACTGAAGGGATTCGTTTGGCGACTCGCTATCGGAGAAGTGGATTTCGATTTCGACAGTCTTAGCTCCGGCAAACAAAGACACATCTTCGATTTCGGAAAGGGACGGAGCCGAGTTCGGAACCGCTCCGGAAGAGACATTCGTGTAGCCGGAGTAGCCAAACTCGTTGAAGGCCCGCACTCGATACTGATAGTCGACGCCAGGGACCACCGTCTCATCCGAAAAGCTGGCTACATCTGCTTCTACCTCGGAAAGAAGCTCGAAGGACGCTCCATCGGTCGATCGCTCGATGGCAAAGCCAGACTCGTTCTCCGAATTGTCGCTCCATGAAAGCGTCAGTCCTCCAGCGAGGCAGGAAGGCGCAAGCCCAAAGCACAGAACACAGACGGACAGCAAGCGACAGATCCAGGTTGGAAGGCTGGAGACCTGACTCGAAAATGAGAGCTGTGGCGCGTTGCTGGACATCATGGATGCCCCAGATTTCGCCGCCTCCAAGCCTCTCTAAAACAGGGAGAACCAAAATGAGCGGAGACCTACAACCCCTAGGTATGTACTACTCAATATACGTGAGTTACCGGAAGGTCAAAAATTGATAAGACAGGCTACTCAACACGGGGTCAACCGGAAGGAGTCTCCCGAGGAAGCCTATCAGTTTGACCACTACGAGTTCACTTCGTGCCCATAGCGCGCAAAGCGTCCATTCGGAACGACGAACGCTGACGAAAAGAAAAATCGGCATTTACGAGGCTAGAGTCCTCATCCTTTGCCCTAGAGAGAAGCCAGCGAAACGCCCAAGCTCAGCGAGAATGAACGTTACTCGTTGCAAATTAGCGTCACAGCTGTTGACGAATGAGGCTGGCGAAAATCATCCGACAACCAACTCTCGGCGCCATTCACACAGTCCTTTTCCGGCAGTCGTTCTTCCAACGCTCAACTCAAGTTGCATGGGTTCAGACCGAAGTACTACTAGCTTCTATTAAACAATCAGTTTACAAAATCCACTTCTGTGTTGCCACCAGAGGGCCCACCCTGCTTTTCGAGCGAACAAAGCACTTCAGCATGAACCACAATATCAGCAAGACGGTCCAAAGCGACAAACGCTTACGGGACGCTGACGAGAAGAGACCGTCAAAAATCTCTCCCCTCGGACAAAAAGCTAGCTCTCGCGGGTGAATCCCATCTCCATAAGACCCACAATGCCGCAATCGCAGCGCAGCACAGGGCCGAGTCGACAGGACACGGCTGCGAAAGGCCGCATCATCACCCCAGACGACAGCGAAGCCTGGCGAAAAGTCATCGAAGCCGTCGATTCACGATCCCGTTTCCTATGCGACACCTGGATTCGACTGCTAGTCGCCTCCTACGATTTCGCCCCACGTATGGCGATCCTCGAACGCGGAGAGCAAATCGTCGCCGCCCTTCCCTTCGTAGAAGTAAAGAGCCTCTTCACTGGGAAACGAGGCATCTCCCTGCCTTTCATAGACTTCTGCGATGCATACTGTCCGCAGAGCAGCGATTACACCCTCCTCTACAACACCTTCGTCGAACACGGACGTCGCAACGGTTGGCGCTACCTAGAGACCCGAGGCAACTTCGAGCAAACCCCCGCGACCGAGGCATCGCTGGAATTCTACACCCACGTCGTCGATCTACGGACAGGCACTGAGACGGTCTTCAATCGGCTCGCTTCCTCCGCTCAACGAGCCATACGCAGAGCCAGAAAAGAGGGAGTGCAAATCGATTTCTCCCACGAAGAGCAAGCGATCCGAACCTACTACGAACTTCAATGTCAGACGCGCAAACGACACGGCCTGCCGCCTCAGCCCTACTCCTTCTTCAGAAATCTGCACCGCCAGATCATCGAAACAGGCGAGGGCTTCGTCGTGACCGGCAGCTATCGAGGCAAGCCGATCGCCGGTGCCGTGTACATCAAGCAATCAGACGTAATCCACTACAAATACGGCGCTTCCGACATGAAATACCAAAACGCGAGAGCCAACAACCTAGTCATGTGGAGCGCGATCGAATGGGCCGCCAAAAACGGCTTCACTGAGATGCATCTCGGTCGAAACTCGATTAACAACCACGGACTTAGAAAGTACAAACTCACCTGGGGAGCCACGGAAGGCAGAGCCAGCTACCACCGTTACAACCTCAAAACCAATCAGATAGCGAAGATGACCGACGACGTCTACGGCTGGCACAACCAGATTTTCGCCCGCCTTCCCCAACCTCTAGCCAAATTGGCAGGCTCGCTGCTCTACAAGCACATCGCTTGAACGAGCTTCGCTCGAATTGCTAAACTCCAATCGCTTATCGCTGATCACTAACTTTCCTTCGATCGAATATGCCGCACTACGAGAAATCTGAAGACCTGCCTATTTGGCAGCTAAGCAGAGAGGTCGCTATGAAGATCTATCAGCTTACCAAGACTGGCAAGTTCGCTCGAGATCTTGGCCTCAAATCTCAAATTCAACGAGCAGCAGTATCGGTAGTCAGCAACATCGCGGAAGGCTTCGAACGGCGATCCGACAAGGAGTTCATCCATTTCCTAAACATAGCAAAAGCCTCGGCAGGCGAAGTAAGAGCTCAACTTTACCTTGCCTTAGACCTCGAATACATCGCTCAAGACCAGCAGACTGAGTTGAATGAGTCCCTAGCCAATCTCGCCGCCCAAATCGCCGGCTTCATGCGCTACCTCCAAAGCAAGAACAGGACACCGAAATCCGATCAACCATTAGCGATCAGCCATTAGCAATCAACAATCAGCCATTTTCCAACAATGAACGCATCTCAAGCAACGCCCGGCGGAGCAGGAGGCCTAAGCCTCAAGCCCAGCGACATCTACTACATCATCTTCCGCCACAAGTGGAAGATCGTCATCATGACAATGCTCGGTCTGATCGGCGGCGCAGCGACCTACAAGCTTTGGCCAAGCTCATACAATTCCCAAGCCCAGCTGCTGATCAAGTACGTCACGGAAAATCGAGAAGTCGTGGACGAAAGCGGCGGCATCAAGGTCATCGGCGTCGGAGGTAGAAACAACCAGGCGATGCAGACCGAGCTCGCGATTCTCAGAAGCATGGACCTCGCAATCGAGGTCGATGCAGACGCTGAGGATCTCAAGAACACCCTCGCGGATGATAAAGGCAAAAAGCCGCAAATCTCAGCGGGAAAAGTAAAGTCGGGCCTCACCGCCGCTTCGCGAAGAAGCTCGAATATCATTACGCTGACCTACAACCACGAGAACAGAGAACTCGCAAAGCCGATTCTCCAACAGGTAATCGATACCTATCTTGCGCGCCACGTTCGCATCCACCAGGACCGAGGCAGCTTCGACGACCTGCTTATCCAGCAGACCGATCAAGCCAAAGCCAGGTTGATACAAACGGATGAAGAGCTCATCGCAGCCCGACGCCAAGCCGGACTGATATCCATCGAGCAGGCCAGAGGCAATCTCATCAAGGAACTCGCAAGGATACGGCAGACGATCAACGATACAAACGTCGAGATCGCCGAAGCCCAAGAGCTCTATCAGCAGCTTACAGGACAATTCGATACCGCCGCCGGCACAGACGCAGACGAAAAGGATGGGCAGGAAGAAATATCGATATCGGAGGTCGAGGTCGCAAACGCCGTCCGCGCATATGAGCAGAAGCGAACGCAGCTCGAGGTATTGCGTTCGAGAGCGAACAATCTTCTAAATCGCTTCCAGCCGCAAAGCAGTCGGTACCAGAATGCTCTCGCTCAACTCGAGACCGTGGAAAAGGAGGTCAGAGAGCTAGCGGAACAGTACCCATCCATTTTCGCAGCCAATTCCATTGAGAATCAGATTGCCGGGGTCACGCCTGACGAGATCGCTCAGAAGGCTCGTCTACAACAGGTTAAGGTCAACGCGTTGATCACTCGAAAGGAGAGGCTCGAGGAGCAAATGCAGGAAATACAAACAGAGGCGACTCGCATCGACAAAGCCGAGCTGACGATCAACGAACTCAAGCGTCGCAAAGCCCAGGATGAATCCAACTACCGCATCCTCACGGTCAATCTCGAGAAAAACCGGCTAAGCGATGCCCAGAACACCGGTGGAGTCAGCAACATCAAGGTACTGCAATCCCCAACCAACCCATCTGTTGCTCAAAGCGTAAAAGCGAAGGTAGCAGGAGGGGTGCTTGGCGGACTGATCGTAATCGGACTCGCCTGGGCATTCCTGTTGGAAATGCTGTTCGACCAAACGATAAAGCGACCTTCGGAAATAGCCAAGTACCTCGGAATACCCCTGTTTCTCACGCTTCCCGACACCGAAAGCAAAAGCTTCCAGAAGCTCACCAAGCGCAGTTCAACCGAGCACAAACGGGCGATAGGCGTCAAAAAAGCTGAAGCGGCAAAAAGTCTAAACGAATACAAGCCCGTTTCCGGAACGCTACAAGCAGCTGCCAAGGCCCAGCCCGAAGTCTACGGAAGCCCAAGTTCGGAGGAGAAGAGCGAGATCTCTCCATGGGAAGAGACCCATCCTCTGCACAACTACTTTGAAGCGCTGCGAGACAAGGTCGTCGGATACTTCGAAAGCAAGAATCTCACTCACAACCCCAAGCTGATCGCCATGACAGGACTCGGCAAGGAACCAGGCGTGACTACAATCGCATCTGGTCTTGCCAGTAGCCTTTCCAAAACCGAAGGCGGCAACGTTCTGCTCGTAGATATGACCCTCGGTCAGGAAAACGCCCAGCAGTTCTACAAAGGCAAGGCCGTCGGAAATATTGACGAGGCGCTCGAATCGAGAGATAAAGGCCAGCTCGACGGCAATCTCTACGTCGTAGCGGAGGGCACCAACGGATATAAACTGCCTAGCATTCTTCCGAGACGCTTCAATAGCATTATCCCAAAGCTCAAGGCCAGCGACTTCGACTATATCATCTTCGACATGCCTGCGGTGAGCCCCATAAGCTCGACCCCTCGTCTCGCCTCATTCATGGACATCACGCTCATGGTCGTGGAATCGGAGTCGACAGGCAGAGAAGTAGCAAAACAAGCTACGGAGCTGCTCCAGGATTCCAACGTCAAAGTCGGGGCGATTCTGAACAAGACCAAATCCTATGTGCCCAGCCAGCTCGAGCAGGACTTCATAGGCCTCTCTTAAGACTATGGACAAAAAGCCGAAGGTCTTGGCGATCGCCTCCGGCGGAGGGCACTGGGTCCAACTATTGCGACTGAGGCCAGCATTCGAAGAGTGCGACGTATTGTTCGCGACGACCCGCGAGGGCTATCGATCCGAAGTCGCGCCACAGAGATTTAAGCTAATTCCGGACGGCAACCGCTGGCAGAAGCTTAAATTGCTCAAGTGCGCATTGGCAGTCGCTATATTGATAATCCGCGAAAAGCCGGACATCATCGCGACGACAGGCGCAGCTCCAGGATATTTCGCGATAAGATTCGGAAACCTGCTCCGCAAGAAGACCATCTGGGTAGACAGCATTGCGAATGCGGGCGAACTGTCCATGTCGGGACAACAGGCCGGCAAGTACACCGACCTCTGGATCACGCAATGGGAGCACCTGGCGAAACCCGAAGGCCCATCCTATCTTGGCAACGTACTTGGCTAAGTCACCAACCATCGAACTTTCAATGCCAGAGCCCCAAACGGACATAGGATCTCTAGACGCGCAGCCCGCAGATCGAATATCGGAATCCGGCGAAGACCTCGGACCGTCTGAGGTCCAAGGCGGATCGATCCGCTGTCGCATCTTCGTGACCGTAGGTACCGATCTTCCGTTCGATCGACTCGTCAAGACCGTAGACCAGTGGGCGGCGGCAAACGATGAAGTGGAAGTCTTCGCTCAAATTGGCGAAACGGAATTCAAGCCAAAGCGCATCGCATACTCGAAGCTCTTGGAACCAGCCGTCTTCAAGCAGAAGTTCACCAGCGCCGATCTTATCGTATCGCATGCAGGCATGGGGACGATCCTTTCTTCGCTGCAGTTTCGCAAACCACTGCTCGTCATGCCTCGGAAAGCATCGCTAGGAGAACATCGCAACGAACACCAGCTAGCCACTGCGAAGTACCTGACGGAACTCGGCAAGATAAACGTTGCGGCAGACGAAAACGAGCTTCTGGACATTCTGCAAAACGGACGTCGCCTGCAGACCAGAGATCCAATAGGCCCTTACGCCGATGAATCTCTCACCGATGCCATCAAGGCATTTATCCGCACGGCCTAGCCCGTCATCGCTTCAACTCGATCGTACCAGCGAGACAGTTCCACCCGAGTAATGTCCTCCAACCACAGCTCCGCCCCGCCGAAATCCGATACCAAAGACTGCGATTCCAAATCCGAGGACACAGGAGACCTCCCTCAAAAATCGAGCAAAACGGCTCGTCTGGCAAACGCCCTGGGCTCTATCCTGAATCCCAAAGCCTACCTGCATCTATTCAAGATCCTTCACTACTACCGCTACAGCCACGTCTCCGAAAGACCTAAGATCGCCATGGGACCCGGATCCGTCATGGCGCCAAACACATCGCTGCGCAACGGAGAGCGAATAGCTATAGGCCGCGGATGCCACATCGGCGAAAGATGCTGTCTGTGGGCAGGAGAGACAAGCGGTAGGATCTCGATCGGCGACGACGTATCCCTCGCTCCCAACGTCTTCATAACGGCCTCGGACTATCGATTCAAGAAGGGCTTGAACTTCCGCCAGCAGCCGAAACGCGACAGAGACGTGACCATTGGCAGCGATGTTTGGATCGGGACTCACGTCACAATCACAGCTGGTGTGACCATAGGAAACGGCTGCATTATCGCAGCCGGAGCCGTCGTCACCAAAGATCTCCCTCCCGACTCGATTGTCGGCGGCATTCCAGCCACGGTGATCAAGCAACGCTAAGGAAGACTTTTTAGAGATCCAAATGAATCGGACATCAGCTATGCCGACTGCCTCGGAACCGAAAGCCGGCCAAATAAAGCCGGATGTGACCGTCATTATTGTCACCTACAATTCGGAAGAGCAAATCGTCGCGTGCCTCGAAAGCCTGCAAAAGCAACGCCGCGAGATCGGCCAGGAAATCATCGTCGTAGACAACTGCTCCCAGGACCGCACTCCGACAATTATAGAAGAAAGTTTCCCCGAAGTCACTCTGGTCGCTCCGGGCGAGAATCTCGGCTTCGCCAAAGCGGTAAATCTTGCAGCAAGAAAAGCCCAAGCAGACTACCTGCTGCTCCTCAATCCCGATACAGTTGTGCTCGAGCACGCGGTCGACCAAGTCCACGCCTTCGCGAAAGCGAACCCTCAATATGGTTTCTACGGCGGGCGCACCCTCAAGGAAGACGGCATATCCCTCGAACGCTCCTCATGCTGGGGCCAACCCACGGTGTGGAGCCTGTTTCTCTTCGCCACTGGCGTAAGTACGCTCTTCCGCAACAACTCCTTTCTCGATCCCGAGTCGCTAGGACCTTGGCAACGCGACACCGTACGCGAGGTCGGCGTGATCACCGGCTGCTTCCTCCTCGCCTCGAAAGAGGCCTGGCAGAAAATCGATGGCTTCGACGAACACTTTTGGCTCTACGGCGAAGACGTGGATCTCGCGATGAAAGCCCGCAAGGCAGGCTACAGGCCGGTCATCACGCCAGACGCCACCACAATCCACGAGGTCGGCCAATCATCCACATCCGCCCAAAAGATGATCTGGCTGCATCGAGGCAAGGTCAGCCTCATCAAGAAGCACTGGAGCGGACTGTCTCGCACGCTCGCTCTCAGCTTCCTGAAATTCGGAGTTTTCCTCCGCGCAACGCTATTCAAGCTCGCAGGCAAATCGGATTCCCACTGGGTTGTGGGCTGGAAAAGGCGGGCCGATTGGACGAACGGCCATCCATCGAAAGCATAGTCGGCGAAAAGAGATACGAGATGTCAGAAGCCAAATCCAACCCGCGATATGCCTCGAATGCCCCAGAAGCGACAGACGACAAGCAGCCCGTCATTTCCGTCGTAATTCCAAGCTACAATCGCAAAGACAGCATGCTCTCGCTGCTCGCGGATGTCTCAAGACAGCGAGACGTGGACTACGAGATCATCGTAGTCGACGATTGCTCTCCAGACGATTCTCCCCAAGCCATCCGAGAAGCGTTTCCAAATGTACGGCTCTTCGTAAACGAGCAAAACGGTGGACCGGCAGTCACTCGGAACAAAGGCATCCGCGAATCGAGAGGAGAGATCATCGTCGGCTTCGACAGCGATGTAAACGTGCCCGATACCGAGTGCCTGAAGAAGGTTCTGGAAACCTTTCAGGAACTCCCCGAGGCAGCGGGAATCGCTTTCCGACTGCTGCAGCCAGACGGAAAAACGGAAGACTACGCCCGCTGGTGGCATCCCGTTCCCATAGAGAGTTTCGCAGACAAGCGTTTCGAAACCAGCTACTTCAGCGGAACAGGCTGCGCCTTCCGCAAGGCCTCGCTTCTGGAGGCTCAGCTCTACCCCGAGATTCTCTATATGCACTACGAGGAGTACGAGCTCGCCTATCGCCTTCTCGACACCGGAAAGTCCATTGTATACAGCCCAGATATATCGGTCATTCATCACGAACACCAGGTATCGCGTCGCAGCGAGATAAAAACCTTCTACAAGCACCGCAACCAAATCCTCATAACGCTTGCGATGTTCCCCCTCCTCAAAGGACTGGCTTACATTATACCAAGAACGATATACACATTTCTAGACTCGCTTCGACACGGCTACTCGAAAGCCTACTTTCGCGCTTTATCCTCTGCAAGGCAGCTCGCCCCGACCCGGCTAAAGAACCGAAAACCCCTCAGGCCGGAAACCTGGCGACGCATCGCCAATATGAAAAAGGGCATTATAGCCTAGGATCTCGCTCCTATGGAACGCGTCGTGTCAAACAGCTCGGAAAACCAAAGCTTCGATACCGAATCGAAGCAGGATAGTGCCTCTCCCAAGGTGCTCGTAATCGCGCCCTACTTCGATAAAAACGTGGCAGGCGAAAGCTGGTGCACCTACAAGTGGGTCGAAGGCATCTGCAAGCGATGCGATGCAACAGTTCTAACCACGCACACTCCAAATTGGGACCCAGCCGCGTCTCCAATACAGGCAGCGGAACTTGTCAACTGGACCCACACGAAACTCAAGGGCAAGCTCGCGCGTCTCGACAACGAACTCAAGCCGCACTACTTGAAGTTCTATAGACTCGCGCGACGTTGGATAAAGGAACGTCTCGCCCAAGGCGAGAGCTTCGATCTCGTTCATCAAGTCAACCCAGTCGCTCTCCGCTATCCTTCACCCGCCGCAGGGCTTGGTCTTCCCTATATCCTCGGACCGCACGCAGGCAGTCTTCCAACCCCAATTGGCTTCCGGACGGAGTACAGCGACAAGCAGTGGTTCCGCAAGATTCGCTCCCTGGACGCGTTGCGCATTCGCTTCGATCCGTGGCTGCGCCGCTCCTTCTCCCAGGCAAGCTTGGTCCTCGGAGTCGCTCCCTACGTCGAGGAGTTTCTCAGCCCAATCGGAATCAAGCGCTTTGAAATCATGGCGGAGACAGGTCCCGACCAGATCCTAGACGCCCCAATTGAAAGGGAAGAGCTGACTGACCGACCGCTTCGACTGATTTTCGTGGGTCGGATCATCCGAACAAAAGGGGTAATCGATGCCATCCGAGCCGTTGCGATCGCAGCGAAGAGCTCGAACGTGACTCTTGAAGTCATTGGCATCGGCGACATGCTCGAGGCATGCAAAGCCGAAGCGACGCGCCTCGGCGTCGCCGATAAAGTCAATTTTCATGGCAGAATACCTCGCAGCGAAGTCTTCGAATGGTACAAGCGGTGCGACGTTTTCCTTTTCCCCAGTTTCCGCGAACCTAGCGGCACTGTCGTCTTCGAGGCACTCGGCTTCGGCCTGCCACTCATAACAGCCCGAAATGGCGGCCCCGGCTACGTGATCACGGATGACTGTGGCTTCCTCGTGGATCCAACGACCCCCGAACAATACGCCAAGGACCTTGCTAAAGCCATCGCCCATATCGATCAGAACAGAGCCGATCTGCCACAGCTTTCGGCAGGCGCCCTCAAACGAGTGCGAGAAGTGGCCGATTGGGAAATAAGATTCGAGAAGCTGATAGGCTTCTACCACGAAACCATTGGAAGCCCATCCTCGAGAGCCACAGCCACACGATGATACGCAAAGCAAAAACGGAATGTCGAAAAACGGCCCAATTCTCCCAGCGCTGCATACCGCGCTTGAGTGAGAAACAGATCGCTTCATGAAACCATTTTATTGGCATGGAACCACTAATTTCGGCGACTATCTGAACAGCCGAATCTGGCCGGAATTGCTTTCGGAATACCTCGACGACGATGATGATATCCGTCTTATCGGCATAGGGTCGCTTCTGAAATCCAGTATAAACCGACTGGAGGGCAAGAAGGTCGTTTTCGGGACGGGCAGTGGCTACGGGGCTATCCCTCGCCCAGAAACCTACGCTGATTGGAAATTCTATTTCGTGCGCGGACCGCAAACCGCAAAATGCTTCGAACTGCCTGAGAAGCTGGGGATCATCGATGGAGCTTGGTTGATAAGCCTGCTTCCCCAATATGCCAACTATCACACCCTGGAGAGAAAAGGCACTACCTTTATCCCTCACTGGAACAGCGCGGATTCCGGAAACTGGGCGCCAATCTGCGCAGAAGCGGAAACGAACTACTTGAACCCCCTCGGGGACCTCGACACGATACTTCGATCCATCGCAACCAGCGAACTTGTGATAACCGAATCCCTACATGGCGCGATACTCGCGGATCTCTTCAGGGTGCACTGGCTTCCAGTCAGCATTTCTCCAAAGTTTCTTCCTTTCAAGTGGGTGGATTGGTACGATTCCGTTGGATTGGAGCGAAGCATGATCGACTTTCCCATGTCAGACTTCTTCGAATACGTCTACAATAGCGCCCGACCAACGAATATCAGCTATCAAGTCGATCCATACAAAATAGAGACTGCTGCACTCAGTCCCGAAACGGCTCCCAGCCCAGTCAAAAAGCCTGGGCGAATGTATCGCATGCAAATCGAACTAAAAAGAGCCGTTCGCAATTCGAGACGAAAAGTCATCGCCGGAATCTCAAACGCTCGAGACGCATACCCGATCTCAATATGGAACCGGAAACACAGGTCGAAAATGGCCAAGGCTCTAACGGAAATCGCTCAGCTTAAACCTAACCTGTCCTCGGACCAGGTCAGATCCGAAAAAATCGAGCAATTAGAGGAGCGGGTAGCCTCTCTCAAGGAGGACTACCGTAACCGAAGAATCTAAGCCAGCGATGCCTCCACTTCTTATAGCTGCAACGGCGCTTCTCGCCATCCTTCAGTTCCTCATCCCCAGAAAATGGGCTTTTACGCCCATCTTGATAGCCTGCTTCCATCTGGGAGACCTGGAAATCATCCCCAACCTAACGCCAGTCCGAATCATGATCCTCTGCGGGCTCATTCGGGCCGGAATCAGTGGCACCCTAGTTTTCAAGCCGACCTGCACACTCGACAAAGCCTTCTATGTATTCTCGACGATAGCCCTCCTGGTTTCGGCCGCTCCGAGACTGGATATCCCCAGCCCCATCAGTCAAAACTTAGGCCTGATCCTGAATGTTCACGGCACCTATCTATATGGCAGAAGTCTGCTCGTCGGAGACAAACTAATCGAGCGATACACAATAGCGATGATCCTTCTGCTCCTGCCTCTCGCCGCGCTTCTCACCTTCGAGCAAAGGACGCGTCAAAACATCTACTACCACTTGGGAGCTCGGGCCGACAGTTCCATGGTGAGAGGCGATAGGAATAGAGCTCTCGGCCCGTTCCAGCACGCGATACTCTCCGGAACGGTAGGAGCAGCAGCGCTTCCCTTTGCGTTGATTCTCTGGCGGCGAAAAAAAATCCACGGCATCGTCGGGATTGGAGCAAGCTTAGCCATCGTCGTTTCCTCTGCTTCAAGCGGGCCCATGGCCGCAGCCATTGTCACGGCAGCGGCACTCATGGTCTGGCCAGCGCGACGCTGGCTCAGCATGATACAACGAATCGGTCTCGTTATGGTTTTCGTGCTGCACCTGATTAGCACACGAGGCATTTGGTACTTGATGGCAAGAATGGACCTCGCCGGAGGCAGCACGGGATATCACAGAGCCAAGCTTATCGACAGCGCTATAAACGATTTCGGCGATTGGTGGCTTTTCGGTACGGACTACACACGCAATTGGATGTTCTCCGGCGTTAGTTGGAGTTCGAGGCACACGGATATCACAAACTACTATCTACAATTTGGAGTAACAGGCGGAATGGGCTTGCTGCTGGCATTCGTCGCGATCCTCTACTACGGCTTCAAAACCTATGGCATCCGTCTCAGGGCAACGAATTTCGAAAACTCCACGGAGAATTTTGGACTCTGGTGTCTCGGCTGTTCTCTCGTAGCGCACGCGACAAGCTTCCTATCCGTAGCGTACTTCGATCAATCCTATGCGAACCTCTTCATGCTAATAGCGCTCGGCCCAGCGATTATAAACTTCCAAAGCAGCAGCGCGATCAGCGACTCTGACGCAGGAAAACGGGAGCAGAGCGTCTAGGACGTTAGCGCACTGGAAGGCAACGGAACGACCAGCGGAGAAGCTAGACCAAAAAAGATGCTCAAGGCTATCAGACACAGAATACGCACAAGGCTTCGCCTTTTTAAAGCATGTCCATCGCCAGCGTTGGCACTTCCCGAGATCGTGGAATGCGCAAACAAATTTCTTCCAATCCGAAGACGCAGCGTTCTTCTGATCTCACTGCCACGAGGCGGATCAAGCTGGATCGGTTCTATCCTTGGGGCCGCCAGCGACGCCGCCTATCTCAGAGAACCGATAACGCAATCGTACATGAGCAAATGCTCTCCTCGTGTTTCGTTCTTCGAGCTAGAGAAATGCAATAACACGGAGCTCTACAGACGATGGGCACGCCATGCTTTCAAAGGCATGCCAAAATTCGACCACAGGATCGTCGTTACACCAAGCCAATGGAAGCTCGTGGAGAGAAAAAAGAGACGTGTTGTGGTGAAAGAGGTGAATCCTTTGGCCCTCGACTGGATGATAGGAGAATTCAATCCGCTTGTGATCTATCTGGTCAGGCATCCGGCTGCGGTAGCGGCGAGCTTCAACTCGCAAGGTTGGAGCGGCAGCCAATTCTCGACCCGGTTCAGCAAAGAAACGATGGACAGGCTGAGCGAGCGATTCGCGTTATCAGAAGAAGCGAGCTTTTGGGAGCAACTTGGAGCTCTTCAGGCGATCGTTCAAAAACTGACGCTCGAGACGCTAGCGCGACATAAGGACAAGGTGGTTGTGTCTTACGAGGAGATATGCGAATCGCCAGGTTCCATGTTTGAAAAGCTCTGCCTGTTCTCCGGGCTATCTTGGGACGATCAGATGGAAACGCTGGTCAGGGGAAGTTCGCGATCGTCGCAAAAATCCTACGAACCTGGGAAATACGACCTGAAAAGGGACTCCAGGCAGATGATAGATAAATGGAAGAGCATTCTCGACCCGGAAGAGGTACATCTTCTCAAGAAGGGATATCTTGAAAACGCGCCTGAATACTACGCCGAGGAACGGCACTGGACGCTCTAAGCTACTGCAACCGAGTAAAAACCTCTATGCCGAGACTCCCGCCACTCAGCTCACGGATCTCCGGAAGAATCTCCATCCTTCTCGCTTCCAGCATCAGGGGAAAAGTCTTCGAAGGTGAAAATCCCATAGGGCGATTCATTGCGGACTCGTCAGGTCGATACGGAACAATCAGTCAGACGCTACTCGACTATCGCGCGTTAATAGCGATTTTTTAACACAATATCCGCTTTTCAAAACACGGAACCAAGCATGCTTGAAACGTTCCTCTCTGAAACAGTAAAAGAACCGCTAGTCCCCATCTGCCACGTGCAGGTCGAAAGAAAAAAGCCAACTTTATGAACAAACTCGCATACGCAGCCCTATTCTCGACAGCGCTTGCAGCCACCGTCGAAGCCGCGATCGACTTCGAACTCGTAGTCGAATCTCAAACGACGGTTCACAAGAACAATCGGCCCGCTCATTTCAACTGGAGTTTCGAGTCCGAGAACGGAAGCGATCCGCAGGTGGGCCAGTTCGCATGCGGAAGCTACTGGGTAGCTCCAGCGGAGGGCGACACAGGGGTCAGGTTGCTGGGACTGACAGGCTCCGGAAAGAGTGGTCAAACCGATTTGCTGGCCCTGGACGCCGATCCGCTCCTGCACGACCATGGTCTGCTTTGGCAGGGCGACAAGAGGTATGGCAGCAACGATAAGAGCCAGGATGACCTTCCTCATCTGCCAAAACTCTACACGCCGCCAGCGGAATCGTGTATCTCCCTCGTGGCATGCATGCAGCGCAATGAGGAAGAGACCTCAAAAGCAGGAACGAAGGGAATCGAAGGAGGAGCGGTGGACGCCTACTGCATCGTCACGATAATGGCGGAGGTTCCACCCGACGAAGGGCGAAACTCGATACGACCGAATATAGTCGGGGACAAAAAGGACCTCCTGACCTGGGACGATTTCGATCTGACACGGCTTCCATCCCACTCTTTCGCTAATAGCATTTCCAACCCTGAAAAAATGGCCAGGCGCTGGAACCACTCCACCGAAGTGTTTGGCATGTGGACTTGGGACGGCACGGAGTATAGAAAGTACTCTGAAGGAGGCAGAGCTTTCCGAGCGCATTTGCTCCATCACAACTATGCCGCAGGCTGGATGTCTGCGATAACCAGCACCCTATATGCCTTGCTGGGACCGGATTCGGTAGAGGACAAGAAGATGGTTTTGGCATCGCTGTTGGCGCACGGGCAAGACACTTGGCATGCTCGCTACGGCCGAGAGGAGTTTCCTGGAGCCTGGAGCAGCGGCGCGGGACAATCGGGAGGGCAGTTCAATACGCCTGCCTTTTACGCCGCCCTCTTGAAAGACCCTTCCAAGGGGAATCGAATGAAGAAAACCATCGTCGAGAACTTCGGCTCGAGCGAAGTCAAACGGGGCCCGCAGGAAATGCGTCAAGTCGTAAGAGGACAGACTGGAGTCCTGCTCTGGGGAGACGATCATCGCGTCAGAGTGCCTGGAAGCACGAAGATACCTTGGGACGACGTCCGGTACTGGGCGGAACTGCACAAAGGAAGGTGCTACACAGACGCGCCTGGAACTTGTAAAGCAGGCGTCGGCCAAAAGACGATGGCCGATCCCTACGGCTACGTCGACGGCCCTCCGGGATCCGCAGGAACATCCTACTTCTCCGTGTCCGCTGGCGGCGTTAGGGCCTTTGCCGCTATGATGCTTCTATTTCCGGAATTCAGAGCGATTGTGAATACCGACGAGCCGATCGAGTATGCGGATAGAGTCGGCCGCCACGGAGTCTGGGCCTTCCCCGATCCAATAGCCGCGCCACAAGCTTCAGATCGAAGCCTCAGCTGCTCTCCCTGGGAAGGAGGAGAAGGCTGCGAGAATTATCGCGACACCTGGGGTCCGAGTAGCGCGGACGGGCGTTTCGCTATCGAAGATGGAGTCGGTCGCTTCGCCCATCGACATGGGGCGGACGCTCGCCTTGGATACACGATCGGCTCTATAGAGAATGACTGGCCTCGAATCATCGCGCTCTACGACGGCCCTACATTCGAAGACACCTTCACGCCACTCGGCACCTGCGTCGCTCCCGACATATATATATACCCCGAGGATGACGAGACTTACGTTTTCATGCGAACGGGCACCCAACATGCGACGATCCACTACACGCTTGACGGCACGGATCCTACAGCTGAGTCGCCAATATTCACCACGGCATTCGCTATCGAGGATATCGACGCGCTACAAGCTGTTGCGGTAAAGGAAGGCTTGGAAACGAGTGCAGTAGCTGGCTATAAAAAGCCAATTATCAGAAAATCCCTAACGCCTCATCAGCCCTCCCATTTGACGACAACAAGCGGCAAATAAAGCCAGCACTCCGAGATGCCACAGCCTCTCGTAAGCATAGTCATTCCCTGCTATAATGCAGTTGCTTGGCTCGAAGAGACTGTCGACAGCGCTCTTCAGCAAACGTATTCGAAACTGGAAGTAGTCGTCGTCGACGATGGTTCTACTGACGACAGCGTCAGAATCCTAGAGAGCTATGGCGAGCGAATCGTCTGGGAGACAGGGCCGAATAGAGGCGGCTGCGAGGCCCGCAATCGTGGTCTTGAGATATCGAGCGGCGAGCGCATCCAATTCCTGGATGCAGATGATCTGCTCTTGCCGAACTGCGTCGCAGACAAGCTCGCATTTTGCGATTCTCTAACCCCTTCGGAAGTGCCGTGCTGCGCTCTCGAAAAAGTCGAGAACGGCGCGAACTTCGAATTTCCGCCATGGTGGATCCAAGACGCATGGGACATGGAGTACCTCCTAAGCGTCGGCTCTCCGCAAACGGCGGCTCCGCTACACACGCGTGAATCCTTATTGCAGGTAGGCGGCTTCAGAGCAGGCTTGCCTTGCGCCCAGGAGTACGACTTGCACCTGAGACTAGCCATCGCCCACGACATCCAATTCAAGTCGCACCGAAAGCCAGGAGTAGCGATCAGACCCACAGAGGGCAGCGTAAGCCGATCAGGCTCCTCCACGAAAATGCATCTAGCGTTTGCCGATGTCCTGGCCAACGCAGCGAGACTGATGTCCGAGCTTGGAAAGGGCACGCAGAAGCGAAAGAACATCCTCGCAGGCACCCTGATAAGGGTTTCGCGAAAGCTCTACCGCTGCGGAGCAATAGAGGACGCCATGCGCTACAAGAATCTGGCGAGGTCGCTGAGCTCCCATTGCTATAAATCAGGCTATCGCTCTCCCATCATGGCTGGCCTTGCAAACACGATCGGCTTCTCCGCAACGGAAAGGCTCGTGAACTTCCTGCGCCGCTAGACACGCCGATCATGCTGCGACGCATCCCAGCGAATTGCTTCAAAAAGCTCTTCCACGCCCGAACACCGGGCTTCAGCGCGAACGTCTTGCCATGCAAGCCACCTTATCTCTTCTTCCAGCATCCAACAGCAACACGCCAAGACCAATATGGCTAGCCGCCTCACGCCCATCTACATTCATAGCTAGCCGGAAAAGCTCCCAAAGTCCGAAGATCTATCTCTAAATGCAACGCCTCAAGATCCTCTATCTTTGCGCCGCCGCGCCCTACGGCGAGACCTACGGCATGGGCCTGCGCTCGAGAAACGTGGGCAAGCTCCTGCAGGGGCTGGGAGATGTGAGCATGATCGGAATCGCGAAACGTCCTTGGAGCGAACAGGACCAATCGGAGACGGCAAAGCGATTCAACCTGCTACGCTTTCTCCAGCCTCGTCCGACGAGCAATAACTTGCTCGCGAGAATCCGACGTCACACCGATCCCAGTCACGTAGACACCTACTCTCTCAGTCTCAATGAGGAGGACCGCGCCTATCTCGGGCAACAAGTGGCGGCCCATGACGTCACCTGGATCCACACTATCAGGTGCGCGAACACCACGGGCATTCGCAACTGGTCGCGCTGCGTACTAGACGTCGACGACTACCCGAGCCAATTTCACCAGACCGTCGCCAAAAACACGAAGTCGCCGACCGAGTACGTGCAAAGAAGAATCCGTTCGTGGACTTGGAAGAAGCGCGAAGCCACGCTTCCGGACCGCTTCGGCAGTCTCGTCGTCTGCAAGCCGGAGGATCTCACTGCCTTTGGCTGCGCAGACCGGACCTTCGTGGTGAGAAACGGCTTCGAACCTCAACCCCATCTCAGAGCTTCCCCCCAGCAGTTGAAGGCCAACCCTCGACTAGGCTTGATCGGAAACTTCGACTACCGCCTGAATGCCGACGCGATCGCCTGGTTTCTCGAAGAAGTCTGGTCCACGCTGCGCCGCAAGGCGCCCTCTCTAAGGCTGCGACTCGTCGGCCGAGGAAGCGAACGCTATGCAGACGAAGCCGCGGGAATCGACGGACTGGGCTTCGTGGACGATCCCGCTGAAGAGCTTTCCACCTGGACGGCGCTCATAGCTCCCACCCGCATGGGCGGCGGAACAAGCGTCAAGATAGCAGACGCCTTTGCCCGACGCCTGCCGGTAGTCGCTTCCAGTCACGGAGCGCGAGGCTATGAAGTGGAAAATGGCGTCGGCATCCTGGTCGCCGACGATGCGAAGAGTTTCGCCGACCACTGCCTGAAGCTCGCGCAGGATCCAGAGGCCGGGCTTCCGCTGGCGAAACAAGCCTATCGCTACTTCGAACACTCCCTGGCTTGGAGCACTATGCTGCCTACTGTTAAGGAAGCCCTAGAAAAAGCCGTCTCAGACAGCTCAGCTTAGACATCACTCGAATCCAACGCCCATCATCCCACGACAGTCGCCATGAAAGTCGGCATCATCACGATCCACAACCCACCCAACTACGGCGCAATGCTGCAGGCCTACGCATTGTCGACGCGACTCGCGGAGCTCGGGCACGACGCGGAAATCGTCGACTACGAGCAGCCCGACCTGCACGAATACTTCCAATTCAAGTGGAGTTTTCCGCCAAGGATCAACAATTGGCTGCGCCTCAAGCGTTGCAGAAGATTCGTCGACCATGTCCAAAGGAAAAGCGCAAAATCCTACCCCAGTCAGGATTCCTTCCACCGCGATGCCGACAAATACGACGCTTTGATAACCGGCAGCGACCAAGTCTGGTTCACCGGTCCGGTACAGTACTACGATCCTCTCTACTTCCTCGACCTGCCCGACGGTGGGGCCCGCAAAATCAGCTACGCAGCAAGCGTCGGCGGCAACAAGTCTTTTGGAGAATTCGAGCAAAAGGTCGCTTCTGCCCTGAACCGCATCGACCACCTGAGCATTCGAGACGAACACTCGGCATCTCTAGTGCGACCGCTGATCGGCCGAGACCCGATCCAGGTGGTAGACCCCACTTTCCTGTGCTCGTTCGATCGACTTCTCGAACCAGCCTCGCCCGAACCAGAGCCCTACCTTCTCCTTTTTGGAAACATCGCCCCCAAATGGGGAAATCTGATCCAAAAAGCCGCCGCAAGCATCGGAGCAAGGAAGATCGTAACGCTTCAGTACAACAACGGCCAAGCCACCAAAAGGCTCGGGGCCCCGTCCCCAGAGCAGTGGATCAACTATTTCAAGCATGCCTCGGGGATCGTCACCACCTACTTCCACGGAACCGCCTTCGCGATCAACTTCCAGAAGCGATTCGTCTCCATACCCACCCCTGGTCGCGTCGAGAAGGTAAAGGGGCTGCTCGCCGACGTCGGACTTTCGAGACGCTTCATTTCCGACGACGCCAATCCCGCGAGCGCAAGCGACCTGTTCGAGGAACCCATCGATTGGCAAGCAGCCACCGCGAAGCTTAAAGCTCGCGTCGAAAGCTCCGAAGCCTTTCTTCTGGACGCTCTCGCCTAAGGGGATGGTCCGCTCTCCCACATAATCACACGCCATCCGCAGCCTCCATGAGACTCTCCGTCGTCATCCCGGCCTACAATAGGGCTCACTGCATCCTACGCACCCTCGAATCCGTCTTCGACCAAACCTACCAGGATTTCGAGATCATCGTCATCGACGACGGTTCGAAGGACAACACCGCGGAAGTGCTCGCTCCCTATCAGGATCGCATCACGTACGTGGCCCAGGAGAATCGCGGCCTGGCCGGCACCCGGACTCGGGCAGTCGAACTGGCCAACACCGAATGGATCGCGTTTCTCGATTCGGACGATCTTTGGCTGCCGGACAACCTGGAAACCCACGTCAAGGCGCTGACTGCAGACCCGTCGCTTATCCTCAACACGACCAACGCTCTCATTTTCCGCGAACACATCGGCCAGGAGACCAATCTCTGGGAATTCAACGGATGTCGCGAAGTCTACCAAGAACCGCAATTCACCCTCTCCGATCCACTCGTGCCCTATCTTCGCTTCGGCCTGCTTTGGATGCAGTCGGCCGTCATTAGAAAATCCGTTCTCAAACAGGCAGGCCCCTGGATTCACGACCTGCGCGTGTGGATGGACTTCGAGTACGGCGCCCGCCTGGCGAAGCTCGGCCCGTGGGGAATAACCACCGAACCAAAGGTTCGCATTCTTCGCCAGGACGACGGAGAGGTCGCAAGCATCTCCAGCCAATCCCAAACCGTGAAAGGAATCGCCGAACTCGTTCGAGTCTACGAACTCATCCTGTCGCTGTCCGAACTAGGAGAAGAAGAGTCTTCATACGTCACCCGCAAGCTGAGCGACGCGTGCTCGAAGCTTGGATGGAAGCTCATTCTAGAAGGAGAAGTCTCCGCGGGCCGCAAAGAAATACGCCGTTCGCACAAGCTGCGAAGTAGCGTCGCTTCGCTTCTGAAAGTCCTGGCAAGCAGCCTGCCCGCCGCTCTTCATCACGACGCGATCGCCAAGCGATTCGCCCGCTGACCCACCGCCTATGAACGTCACATTCGTACTTCCAGGCGACTATCGGTCCGGCGGCGTTCGCGTCACCGTGATCATGGCAAACGCTCTGCTCGAGAAAGGCATCGCCTGCCGCATCGCCTGCCCCAAACCGCGGCTCTCGCTGGGAAGCATCGCAAAGTCCCTTCGCGACAAAGCATCCGGCAGAGGAGGACGAAACGCCGGCTGGCTTCATCAGTTTTCAGGACCGACCGCCTACTATAAAAACCTGGACGAGCTCGACTACGCGAAGGACGAGTTCGTCATCGCCGTAGGCACATACATGGTCAACGACGTTCGCCGCATGGCAAAGCCCGTTCGAAAGATCCGATACAACCACGGCATGCCCACCGACCCCAAGCCAGAGCATGCGGACGCCTGGCAGGGTTCTATGGCCACCATCACCGTATCCAAAACCCTGATCGAAAAGCTCGAGACCGAATCCGGCGATAAGGTCCTGGCAGTCGTTCCCAACGGAATCGATCGCAGCCAATACTACCCAAGAAAAGACATGCCACGCGACGGTATCGGAGCCGTCTTCAACCCCCATCAGAACAAGGCCCCCCGCGACATGCTTCGCCTGCTTCAGCTGGCCAACGAACGCTTTCCAGAGATCCCTCAATACATCTTCAGCACCGAGCCCTGTCCGCCCGAGCTCAGCCACACGCGCTACACCCGCTACCCGCCAGTCGATCAAGCCTGCCGCATCTACAACCAAGCAAAGGCATGGCTGATGACCAGCAAGACCGAAGGGCTGCCAGGAGTTGCTCTTGAAGCCATGTCTTGCGGATGCGTTATGGTGAGCTCCGACAATGACGGGTCCCTCGAGATCATTCGCCACAACGAAAACGGCCTCATAGCGCCCCAACCGGAGCTCCAGACCTATCTTTCGCATATCGAATCGATCTTCTCGGACGACGCTCTCTTCGCTCGCCTCTCGGCTGGAGCGATCGCCACCGCAGAGTCCATGACGTGGGACAGGGCCGCAGAGAGAATGGCGAACTTCCTAAAGGAATTCTCGACGCAAGCGAAACCATGAACGGAAGACTCAAGAGAGTGGACGACGTCGTCGCAGCGAGACTGTGTCTAGGCTGCGGAGCATGCGCCTATAGCTGCCCTGGTCGCATTCGCTTGGTCGACGTCGAAAGGGAGGGAATTCGTCCCGCAGTCGAATCGACCGATTGCGGAACCTGCTCCGCCTGCCTCGATGTCTGCCCTGCAGTCGAGACCGATATACGCTACACAGCCAAAAGAGAAGGTATCGTGGAAGAGGCCCACAGCGGCTTCGGACCTGTTCTCGACATCTGGGAAGGCTACGCGACCGATTCGGAAATTCGCTTCAAGGGATCCTCCGGCGGCGCTCTCACCGCTCTATCCCTTTTCTGTCTTGAGCAGGAGCAAGCGGAAGGCGTCCTCCATATCGGGCAAGATCCTCAGGACCCCCTGCGCAACAAGACGCGGCTAAGCCGCTCGCGAAGCGAACTGATGGAGTGCGTCGGATCTCGCTACGCCCCAGCTTCGGCATGCGATGGCCTGGCGGAGATCGAAAAAGCGGAAAGACCATGCGTGTTCGTCGGACAACCCTCCGAAGTGTCGGCCCTCCGCAAGGCGGAGAAACTCAACCCGAGGCTGAAGCAGAACGTGTCTCTCGCCCTGTCCTTCTTCTGCGCCGGCTCTCCCTCCACCCAAGGCACGAAAGATCTTCTCGACAAGCTCGGCGTCGACTCCGGGAAACTGGACAAGCTGAGATACCGCGGCTATGGGTGGCCAGGCATGCTCGCCACCCAGAAAAAAGGCGTGGAAGATACGGAAGAACACATTCCCTATAAAGATACCTGGCGGGCCATACAACGCTATCGCCCCTACTCGACCTACCTTTGGCCAGACGGATCAGGCGAAGAAGCGGACATATCTTGCGGCGATCCTTGGCATAGAGACGTCAAGCAGGACAAGCTCGGCTATTCGCTCATCATCACGCGCACCGAAAGAGGACGCCAAGCCTTGAAGGCCGCCATGGCAGCCGGTTATATACAAGCAACGCCATCGACTGTAGAGCGACTGTATCAATCGCAAGGCTATCTCGTCAAAAAACGCGGAGCCGCAGGAGGCAGGATATTCGCCTTCAAGCTCATGGGAAGGCCCACGCCGAAGTACAAAGGCTTCAGCCTGTTTTCCAACTGGCTTAAGCTCCCTCTCGCGGAAAAAGCCAGATCCATCATCGGAACGATCCAAAGAGTGATCTCCAGGAAACTATACAAGCATCTAAAATTCGACCCAATCACAGGGAAAACGCTTTGAAAGAGATTCGGCGCGCATGAAGCTACTAATAACCGGAACCGGAGGCTATATAGGCTCCATCGCTAGTAGAGCCTTCCTAAGGTCAGGCCATGAAGTGATAGGCGTCGACGCCTGCTATCGCGGATACGAGGAACCGCAGGAGCTTCTTCAAGAAGAGTTCGGCCGCGAACGCTTCCGCTTTCACAAAGCCGACATAAAGGACTGCGCTGCGGATATCATGCGCGACGACCCAGGCATCGATGCAGTCGTGCATTTCGCCGCCTACTGCAACGTCGGCGAATCCGAGAAAGACCCCGCCCTGTACTTCAACAACAACGTCGGAGCCGTCACCGCGCTCATGGACGCCATGAAAAACGCTGGCATAGGAAAGCTCGTCTTCTCCTCGACCTGCGCAACGTATGGAGATCCTCAATACGTCCCCATCGACGAAAAGCACCCGCTCGGCGAATGCGCAAGCCCTTACGGGGAATCCAAGCTCCTTGCCGAGCGCGTCATCAAGTGGTATTCCAGGCTGTTCGAGCTCAAGTGCGTCACGCTTCGCTACTTCAATATCTGCGGAGCGTCGGACGACGCTCGCTTCGGAGATTCGAAAAAGCCGTCCTTCCACCTGATGCAAAACGCCGTGCGAGCCTCGCTCGGGTTGGGCAAGTTCAAGCTGAACTTCACGGAAGTCGACACGCCCGACAAATCCCCGATTCGCGACTATATCAACGTGGAAGACCTTGCCGACGCCCATGTGGCAGCCCTGCGCTTTCTGGAGAAAGGCGGGAGCAGCGAGATCTTCAATCTCGGCACTGGCCTCGGAAACTCCGTTTTCGAAATCATCGAGAAAGTGGAGCAAATCACCGGCGCCAACTTCGAGAAAAGCGTGGGAGAACGACGCCAAGGCGACGCCAGAGCGGCGGTAGCGGACAACCGCAAGGCCAAGGAGATGCTCGGCTGGGAACCCCGCCGCGACCTGGAGCAGTCCGTCAAAACCCTCTACCAGTGGTACCAGAACCGACCTCAAGGATGGTCGCGCTAGGTCGAAACGAAACCAGTCCCACATGCCCTCCTCCTCCAAAGAGCCCTTCAAAGTCGCCATAATCGGAGCGCCCACCAGTTCGGGCAACCGGGGCGTCCTCGCTCTGGCTTCAGCCCTGGTCAATCTCTTCGCTCAGGCCCGCCCGGAGATACGCGCCACCCTCCTGGTCGGATCTCCCTCCCCAATTCCCCTCAAGACGATCATCGATGGCGCGCCCACGGAAATTCAAGCCATCAACTACCGTCACACCTACAAGTCCGGACTCGCCACCTGCCTGCCTTGGATCTTTCTCGCCTCGCTGGCGTACCGGGCGCTCCCGATCCAGGCCTGGAGACGATATCTGAGACGGAAGATCCCCTGGATAGACTGTCTCGCGGCAGCAGACGTGGTAGGAGACGTGCGCGGCGGCGACAGCTTCAGCGACATCTACGGCATGAAACGCTACTTCTGGGGGTTCATTTGCGCCTGCACCGCTCTGCTGGTGCACGGCAGCCTCGTGCAGTTCCCTCAGACCTACGGACCCTACAAGCGCCCGATCGCCCGAAGCATGGCCCGCTTTCTTCTCAGGCGCTCCTCGACCATCGTCGCTCGCGACACCAAAAGCCAAGCCGTTGCCGATGCCCTCCTGAAGGGGAGCAAACCCGTCCAACTCAGCCCCGACGTAGCCTTCGCCCTCGAAGTCGCGAACCCTCGCAACGTGCCTTGCCCCTCCAAGCCCGTCATAGGCATCAACGTCAACGGCCTGATGTACAACGGCGGCTACGACAGGAAGAACATGTTCGGCCTGGCCCTAGACTATCCCGCCTTTCTGCAGCGCCTCATTTCCGAGCTTCTAAGCAAACACCCCGATTTCGATATTTGGCTCGTTCCCCACACCTACGCGGCTTTCGGAGACGTGGAAAGCGACAACGAGGCCTGCGAAAAAGTGAAAGACGCCCTTCCGCCCCACCTTCAAGGCTCGGTAACCGTCATCGCGGACGAATACGACCAGCACCAAATCAAGGGAATCATCGGCCGCTGCGACGCATTCATCGGATCGCGCATGCACTCCTGTATCGCCGCGCTTTCCCAAGGCATCCCTTGTATCGGGCTCGCCTACAGCATGAAATTCTCCGGCGTGTTCCAATCCGTGGGCATGGAGGATTGGGTGATCGACGCCAAAGAGAAGAATACCGAAAACGCGGTGGCCCGAGCGCTGGAGCTGCTTGACGAGCGAGACCAGCGAAGAGCCGATCTGCAGAAGGCCGTTCATTCGGCACGCGATCAGCTTAAGACCATTTTCCAGAGGCTGGCAGGATCCCTGCAACCTTCACCCGAGCATTCCCATTCTCGATGAAACTCAAACGCGCCAGCATCTCGGACATCGTCGCCAGCCGCCTGTGTATTGGGTGCGGCGCCTGCCTGCCCGCATGCCCGACCGATAATATAGACCTGATCGACATTGCTCGCGAAGGCATTCGTCCAGTGATCAGGAGCGAGGACGCGTGCGACGACTGCACGCTCTGCCTCTCAGTCTGCCCCTCGGTCGAAACGGACTTTCGGTTCGGAGTCCAAGACACAGGACCCTTCGGCAAGAAAGCGACCCAGAAGTGGGGGCCCATACTTGAAATCTGGGAAGGCCACGCCACCGATCCGGATATACGCTTCAAGTCCTCCTCCGGAGGAGCGCTCACCGCTCTCGCCCTCTACTGCATCGAGCGGGAGGATATGCATGGCGTGCTGCACACGGGACAAGACGAAGAGGATCCGTCCCGCAATCGCACCCGCCTGAGCCTCAACCAGGAAGCCGTTATCGCAGCCTGCGGATCTCGCTACTCGCCCGCATCGATATGCAACGGCCTGAAACTGGTCGAAAACGCTCCCAAGCCCTGCGCGATAATAGGCAAGCCATCGGAAATAGCAGCGCTGCGCAAATCCGAGGCCGTCAATCCGCACCTGGCGAAGAACGTCGGAGTCGCCATGACCTTCTTCTGCGCGGAAACCCCTCCCACCGAAGCCACCCAATCGCTCATGCGAAAACTGGGAGTCGGTCCAAAGGATCGACTCGCCGACCTTAAGTATCGAGGAAACGGCTGGCCAGGACATTTCGCCCCGCGATGCGAAGGAGAGAGCGAACCGCGAGGCCAACAGACCTACCAGGAAAGCTGGGCCTACCTGCAGTCCTTTCGCCCATGGGCCACGCACATCTGGCCAGACGGCGGTGGAGAGCTCGCCGACATCTCCTGCGGCGACCCCTGGTACCAGCAACCCGATGGCCGCAATCCCGGATCTTCCCTTGTCGTGGTACGCAGCGAACGAGGACGCGAAATCGTAAAGGGAGCCATGCAGGCCGGTTACCTGCAGCTGAGCGAGGCCGAGCTCTGGAAGCTCGATCGATCTCAGGACAACCTCCTCAAGAAGAAAGGCGCGACCTGGGGGCGTCTCGCCGCCATGCGATTGGCAGGCATGAACACCCCATCCTTCCTAAACGCAAACTTGCTGCATTGCTGGCTTGGACTCTCCATCTCTGAAAAACTCGGCTCGACGCTCGGCACACTGCGCCGCATCTTCAAACGAGGACTGCGTAAGCCCTTCCAAGTCAACGATTCCGAGGCCGTCAAAGTCAAAGCCGCTTTCGAAACCGAGAAATAGACGACTCCCATTTCCTCCATCCCATCCCTCAAATCCAAGAAATGAGCAGCCAGCAAAAACTTTCCCTGCGCACCTATCAGCCAGGCAGCGACCTTCGCCATCCAGCTCTCTTCCTACGCACGCTCCGAGAGGACGTAGCCAATTGCTGGGAGCTCGCATGGCAACTGTTCGTCCGAGATCTCAAAGCGCAATACCGCCAAAGCCTCCTCGGCTACTTCTGGGCCTTCGCTCCGCCGCTCTTCAACGCATCCATCTTCATATTCCTTAAAAACAGCGGAGCCATCGGCATCGATGACACCGGGGTCCCCTATCCCCTCTTCGTCATGAGCGGGACTCTCATTTGGCAATCCATTGTCGAGGCCCTCATGAATCCAGGAGCCGGCATGCGAAAAGCGGCCGGCATGCTCTCCAAGCTGAACTTCCCCCGCGAATCCATTATTCTAAGCAGCATCTGGCTCCTCCTCTTCAATGTCGGAATACGCATGCTCATACTCGCCGCCCTGCTGATATACTATAAGGTCGAAATATCCGCTCTGACCCTCTGGTTCCCCCTTTCCTTCATCAGCCTTCTAGTCCTGAGCATCGCCATTGGAACACTGCTCAGCATAATCGGCAGCTTGTATAACGACGTCGTAAGAGCCCTTCCCATCGTCACCCAGTTCCTAATGTTCCTCTCCCCCGTGGTCTATCCCCCCCGAGAAGGCGGCTTCATAGGATTCCTCTCCTCCTGGAACCCCCTCAGCCCATTGCTCACTTCCGCTCGCCAAGGGATACTAGGACAGCCCCAGACCTTCCTCTTCGAAATCTCTATCATCATTCCCGCATCCTTCGCCCTGTTCATCTTCAGCTGGCTTGCATTCAAAGTCGTAATGCCCCGGCTCATCGAACGCATGCCAAGCTAAACCCGCGCGCCGAATCCATGGACAAGACAGACGCCCCTTTGCAGACCAACAACTCCGTCCCCGCAAAAACGGAGAACGAGGTGCTCATAACAGTCGAAAACGTCGGCAAGATCTTCTGCCGCGACCTGAAGCGATCGCTGCTGTACGGCGTAAAGGACAGCATCTCCGACATGCTCGCCTTCAGCCAGCAACGCAAGCTGGACGACAATGGCGACCCCATGCTCCGCAAACACGAATTCTGGGCCAACAAAGGTATAAGCTTCCAACTACGTAGAGGCCAGTGCCTCGGCCTAATAGGCCATAACGGAGCTGGGAAAACCACGTTCCTCCGTATGGTCAATGGGCTCATTAAACCTGATCAAGGCAAAATCGAAATCAGAGGTCGCGTAGGAGCGCTAATCGCCTTAGGAGCCGGATTCAATCCAGTCCTAACCGGCCGAGAGAACGTCTACATAAACGGCACCTTGCTCGGGATGACCAAGGCCGAAATAGAAGCCAAATTCGACGACATCCTCGATTTCGCCGATATCGGAAAATTCATCGAATCTCCAATTCGCAGCTACTCTTCAGGCATGAGAGTCCGCCTCGGTTTCGCCATCGCATCGACACTCAACACCGACATCCTCATCGTAGATGAAGTTCTCGCAGTGGGAGATTTCAACTTCAAACAAAAGTGTCTTAAAAGAATCAACAAATACCGGGAAAACGGCGGCTGTATACTCTTCGTTTCGCACAATCTAAACCAGCTCCAGATGGTGTGCAACAGAGGTGTATATCTGGAAAAGGGAAAAATGCGATACTCTGGCGAAATCGAGGAAGCCTCCAATCAATACTTCGAAGACATCCAGAAAAAGGAAGAAGAGAAACAAGCAAAGACATCACAGAAAATCGAAATGGGGAAGCCATCGGCTTTTGAGATCATCGAAACGAAAATCAGCGAAGAATCCGATCCCGATCTTCCGCCATTTTCAAAAAAAAACGCGCGTATCGCCATTACGGTCAAGTCGGAGAAAGACTCAATTCAGGCCTTTGCTCGACTGATAATATTAGACAAAGAGCAGAACGTTCGAATATCGACAATATCCTCGGAGTTGGAGGAAATATACTTCAATCTGGAAAAGGGTTTGAACGAATGCGTTTTCCGAATAACGAAGCTTCCGATCGTTCCAGCGAATTACAGCGTCCAAACGATACTCTTCGAAAAAGACACCGGCGCAAATCTAGCTCGAAAAGGCTTCGACAACCAACCCGATTATTTTCGAGTGGCCAACAGTGATCCTTCCCAAAAGAATCTTCAGTCGCAATATGGAGACATCGTTTCCATAGAGATCTCCAGTTGAAGGCCTGAAACGGAACTCGAGTCAGCAGCACGAAAGCCGCACGTGAAAGGATCCTTGCGAACAATGAAATCGAAAGACAGGAGATCCAAACGTGTAATATTCGCCACGCCCAACTGGAAAAAATCCTCTGAAACCTGGATAGAGAGGATGCTCGAAGCCATAGAACCCCACCTTTCTTCGATAATAACACTCGAAACGGACGACAGGCACTGGAGGAACGTTCCAATAATATCATGCCACAGAAAACGAAGATTTCTAGGCAGATTTCGAACTCCACCCCGGGATAAAACGGTCCTATTCCCAAATCTCAACAGTCGAACAGACTCTCAGGAGATTCTCTTTCTGAACTATGCGAATTTCGCCATTTCCACTTTACCGAAATGGAAGAATTTTCGAGGGAAAATTTTCGTGCACGTCCACGGTGTCGATTTTCAACTCGAAGCGAGAAACAACTACCCGCCTTTCGAAAAGACGCGAGACGAGAACTACAAGAAGACTTTTAGACAGCTCGCAAAAAGAGCCGTTTTTATCGCGAACTCCCAAAACACCTTTAACTATCTGACCTCGGAAGAAATACCTCAAGAGAGCATCGTCTTGAAATACTTCGGCGTTCCCAAGCAGAAGGCATCCGTTCTTGAAAACAAGATCCACAGCCCCAAGCTACGTTTGCTTTTTCTAGGCAGACTGGTAGATTTCAAAGGCCCCGACGATACAATCAAAGCCTTCGAGCTTGCATGCGAAAAAGGTTTCCTTGGCACCCTCACCATCGCAGGAAGCGGCCCCCTCCGTGTCACATGCGAGATTCTTGCGCGAAAAAGCAGATACAAGAATCGAATTCGCTTGCTGGGAGAAGTCGATCCCCAACAAGCCTGCTCTCTTTACGAGAATCACGATCTGTTCATAACTCACAACGGCGTTGGTGTTATATCGAATCGGGACGAAGCTTTCGGAGTTACCTTCATTGAGGCCATGTCGTACGGGCTTCCTGTTCTCTCCACCATATCGGGAGCCATCCCGGAGAGCGTTATCGATCAAAAGACTGGCTTTCTCTGCAAATCCGGCGACATCGCGGAACAAGCATCTCTAATTATGAGAATCGCTTCTGACAAGGCGATCTACAGCCAGCTATCTCGAAACGCTTTCTCACACGCGAATGAGAAATTCACTTTCGAAAAGGAGCAAAAGAGAATAACCGAAATCCTGGAACTAGGCACATAAATCCCCAAACGCTCCACTCCTCCCAAACAAACTGGTCGAGCAAGAATTCAATAAAATGGCAGAGAAAGAACCTATATTCATCGTTGGCTTACCTAGATCAGGAACAACCTTGCTCGCCGCGATCCTGTCGAACCACCCCGAAATCGCCTGCGGACCCGAGACCCATCTCTACTCGAAGATCACTCAGGAAACATATCAACGAATCATTGCTGACCCGGAATGGCCAAAACTCGCTATCGAGGAAACAGCCAAACTCACTTTGGCAGACCAGCAGTTATTCGAATTGTATAAAATCCCTCCAAAAGTCTTTGAAAATGAACTTTCGAAGGTCACTCCTTCCATACGCAATGTCGTAAGCACCTTTCTAAACCTCTACGCATCCTCGCAAGGAAAACGCAGATGGTTGGAAAAAACCCCTAACCACATGCGATACCTGGAGGCAATATTGGAAACCTTTCCAACAGCTAGGATCATTTTCTCTGTTCGGGACCCACGCGATTCCGCGATTTCCATGAGCAAGCTACACCATTGGAGAAAATTCTCAACGATCCAAAATGCATACACCATTCGCAGCTGGCACATGGAATTCGAAAGGCAACGTTTTGACCGTAGCAAAATCTGCTTCGTGAAATACGAAGATCTCGTCGCGAACCCCCGAGAAGCGCTCCAGCCCGCATGTGAGCACATCGGCATTCCGTATTCAGACGATCTGCTAGACACGCGCGAGTCCGGCAAAAAGGTAAGCAGCGCCAACGAACCATGGAAGAATGCCGTTTCGGATCGACTAGACGCTTCCAGGGTCTTCGCTTGGGAAAGAAAAGCAGACCCCGGACTCGCCGCTGCTCTCTCTTACCTGCTGGAGGACTATATCGCCCAGCATGGCTACCGAAACCCAAATCCGAATTCAGCGAAGGAAGTCCCTTGCGTCGGTCTCACTGAACGAAACCTCGACCGGTATTCCTCAGGCCTCGAACGTCTAGCGCAAACAGGAGTCCTCCTGAGACCAGCTAGACTCAAAGAAGTGCTCTTGAAACGCCACTGGTTCCTGGCTGAAGGGCGAGGTTCGAAAACGGCCTCCAAAATCCACAAGATACAAACCTTTTCCCCAATACACAAACCAAAATGGCTCGAAGCGAACACCTCGCCGGAAACCATCAGCCGACTTCGAGAAAACAGGATTTAAAATCGCGCGTGCAAGCTCTCGGCTTCTCTCACCGAAACTAAAATCTCTTCAGTCGTGCCATCCAACGAAACAAACCTGGAATTTCCAGACATATACTTGGCAAGAAGATCGTATTGGTAGAATTCCGTTATTCTCTCATCGTAAAGAACAACAGACTCTCCAAGCAGGATAGCCAAAACACTGAATGTACTTTTTCCAGGAACCAAAATCGGGGCTTCTATCAGATGGTAGAGGGAATCGATAGTGCTATCGCAAAGATGAAATTGTATATTCTCGATCGATAATCCTGATTCCAGTTTCAGACTCGCGACCTCTTCACTGCCAAACACGAAATCATCGAAGTCCTCCGGTTTTCCATCCGAAAATACATGAAACCGAACAGGCGGTACGGAATCAGAGAAAAGCGACTGAAGATCGCTAAGTAGATCCACATAATACTCCTGACTCATGAGTTTATTTGTATGACTCCGTTTTGTGGATCCAGACTTACAAGCCCGCCAGACATCCCCTCTTCGAATATGAATAGCTACATCTAGATACTTTTTTTCGTAGAAGTTCGTCTTCGGAACATATCCGTTTTTTCTGAATTTAGATCGAAGAACTTTAATAAAAGATTCGTCCAGATGCATTTCACATTCTACGGGAAACCGACAAACCTCCAATCCAAGACTCCAAACTCGATGACTCGCTGGGTTTTCAAAACGAATATCTCGAATGCTATTCACCGTAGCTGCAAGCTCGTTCTCACGCTCATCTACCGGATCAACCAAACTGATCGATCTAGTCTCCAAATGCCTTGCCAGAGAGCGCTTCCCCATGGAATCCGCAAGATCCGTGATCCAAACTTCATCCTGACCGAGGTTCAGGAAACCCTCCATCAGAGATGCCCATTCTTCTCTAGAAAGATCACGCCCGATCGGATCGATTTTTTGATGCCCTACCCCAATAAATGGAACATGGATATAAGTGCCCTCTCCCTTTCGAGCCAAAAATATCAAGCAAATCCTGATCATGGCCTGGATACCCACCCCATCATTACTCGAAGCAGGCATTAGTACGCACCCGTTAAGCGAATCGATTAGCCGCCCCTTCTCCCTTCTACAGCCGTATTGCTCAACCAGACTCGCTTTTTCTATCAGCAAGCAAGCTTCTTTGTAGGAACTACGGGGCCGATCAGCAAGCTTCCGACGGATCCGGCGGAGGAACTTCAACATAATGTTGCTGTAGGGCAACGCTATAACATGGCAAGCATTTTAGGATCGACTGTCCAGCGCTTAACAATACTGCGACCTATGATGGCATTTGCGACTATCGAACTTCGATTCAATTCGTCGGAAACGGAAACGCTACGGCCTAGACATGCGACTGATAATCGTTCACTTTCCGCTTCGATCAAAAGATATCTCTAGAATGGAAGCGCTCATCGCCACTCACGGAAGGCCAGACCTTCTTGAAAATACTCTCGCCGCTCTTCTTGCAGCCACTGATCGTGGACTCCTACAGAAGGTGATTCTCGTCGAAAATGGCGGCGACTGCGGAGCCAAGCAAATCGTGGAGAAACTCGACCCAAAGGGCTTCATAGCTTTCCACTCGGTAGCAGAGGGCAACAAGAGCAACGCCCTTAACCATGGGCTGGTCAGCTGTGCCGAGGGACTGATATTCATGACCGACGACGACGTCGAGATAAGCCTGGATACCCTACAGGTCTACCGGGAGATCGAAGCAAGCAACCTCGGCAAAAACTACTTCGGCGGTCCCACGAAAGCCATACACGAAAGCCCCATCCCCGAATACCTCTCGAAGTTCCTGCCGCGCTCGGCCAGCGGCTGGACAAGCGCTCAGGAGAAAGTCGATCGAAACGACCATTTCCTCGGCTTCAACTGGGCCGCCCGAAAGACCGATCTCATCGACGCTGGCGGCTTCAACCCGGACTTCGGACCAGGAAGCAAAACGGGAGCCACCGGTCAGGAGTCTGACATGCAAAGGCGTTTGAAGCGAATCGGCGCCCGGCCGCTCTACCTCCCAGACGCAGTCGTCTCTCATTCAGTCCCGGCGGAGAGATGCAGCGCGGACTGGCTTCTGAGCCGCAGCTATCGACAGGGAGTCGAATCAGGGCTGCAGACAACCCCCGACAAGATCGACGAAGCTCGAGCCTACTGGAAAAACTCTTCCCGAAGATTGCTCGCAAAGGCGATGCTGCTGAAATTCACAGCCAACCGCGAAGCTAAATTCAAAAACGCCTTTTACCGGCAACGCTTCAAAGGGTTCGGGCATGGATACACGCTCGTCGTTGAAGGCCGCATCTCGAAGTCTCCCCACTTTCAGTTCGCGGAGATCCATTAGACCCGGCATAAGCCCTACCAAGACGTGGCACAGGAATACGACGCGATCGTAGTAGGCTCCGGCCCAAATGGCCTTACGGCGGCGGCAACCATTGCCGCCCAAGGCTACAAGACCCTCGTCTTGGAGGCCTCGAAGGACCTCGGCGGGGGAACCCGAAGCGCGGAGCTGACTTTGCCAGGATTCCTGCACGACGTCTGCTCAGCGGTTCACCCGACCGGGATAGCGAGCCCGGCATTCAAGGAACTCCAGCTCGAATCCCTCGGATTGGAGTGGATCCTTCCAGAAATTTCAGCCGCCCACCCGCTGGACAATGAACCGGCAGCGCTGCTGAGCCACGATCTCCAGGCCACTCTCGAGTCCCTGGACTCCTGCGACCAAACCAAGTACGCGAAGCTCGTATCTCCGCTGCTAAAGGATTTCGAGAACCTCTTCCCGCAACTGCTGCAACCGACCGCATGGCCTAAGAGCATCCTGCCACAAGTCCGATTTGGGATTAAGGGCATACTGCCCGCTACCAGGCTGGCAGACGCGACTTTCAAAGGCCGCCGAGCAAAGGCTCTGCTCGCTGGATGCGGAGCCCATTCGATCCTGCCTTTGGACTTTTGGGGCACGGCAGCAGTCGCACTCGTATTCATGCTTTCCGGACACGTAGGCCCTTGGCCAGTCGCCAAAGGTGGCAGCGTGTCGATAGCGAAGGCCCTGCTAGCGAGCCTGCAGAAAAACGGAGCAGAAGTTCGCAGCGAGCGCGAAGTACGAAATCTGAGCGAACTCCCATCGTCGAAGGTCATCCTCCTAGACCTGGCTCCTGCTCAGATCCAACGCATATGTGCTGACGACCTCCCACAAAGCTACTTGAGACGGCTGGGGCGCTACGAATACGGGCCAGGCGTGCACAAAGTCGACTTCGCTCTTTCCGAACCGATCCCCTGGAAGGATCCTCGCTGCCTCCAAGCTTCCACTGTCCACGTCGGCGGCACGCTGGACGAGATCTCCGCTAGCGAGGAAGCCGCCTGGAAGGGGTCCCCATGCGACAAGCCGTTCGTCATGGTTTGCCAGCAGAGTCAGTTCGACTCGACGCGAGCGCCAGCGGGCAAGCAGACAGGATACGCATATTGCCACGTCCCAAACGGCTCGACCCGTTCGGCGACTGACGAAATGGAGCTGCAAATCGAGCGTTTCGCGCCTGGCTTCAAAGACTGCATCATCGCAAAACGAGAAATGACCGCATCCGACTTTCAAGCCTACAACCCCTCATACATTGGGGGAGCCATAACCGGCGGGGCAGCGACCCTTGGACAGCTCTTTGCCCGACCCGTTCTAAGAATGGACCCCTACTCCACTCCGAACCCAAAGCTCTTCCTTTGCTCCCATTCCACACCGCCAGGCGGCGGCGTACACGGCATGTGTGGATACAACGCAGCCAAGTCCGCAATGAAAAAACTCTCACGAAGCTAGCTTGCCAACAAACGAAGGAGACCGAAACTTTTCCAAACATGAAACACCTAGCAACCTTCTGCGCAGTCTCGGCCTTTCTTGGGCTGCCCTACGCCCTGAAAGTAGTCGCTCCGGTCCTAGAGCCCTACCCGGCGATTATATTTCCCTCCGGCCACTCCAAGGTCGATATAAACGATACCGACCTGACCTACAGCAGAGTAGCCCTAGTTGGATTCGATAAGGATACGCTGGCCGAAAAGCAGCTTGAGCCAAGAGCCTTTCTAAAGCCGATCCCAACACAGTATCTGACCTATCTGGCTAAAAACGAGTTCGGACTCGAAGCCGACCGAAACGAGACCATCCATTTTAGATATCTTTCATTTCCGCCAAGGACCTTCGAGCGACGAAAGCCTTCACAGGAGGAAATAGGCGAAATGAAGCAATGGTTGAGAGAAAAGCTTATCGAACAGAACTGCTCGGGCGAGCGGTTCATCATACGAAGATCGAAAACGACGATCAGTACCGAAACCGGAGAGACAATCAAGCGGGAGATCCACAGTGAAAAGACTATTGCGCTCAATTGACGATATCATCGCTGCCGCTTGGCAAAGGGTGAAGTCCAACACCTTCGTTACACCCGAAGACAGTTCTCTTTTCCGAATATTCTTCGGACTGTATTTCCTGCTGTCCCACACTCCGAGATACGGCTGGCTGAACGACATTCCCGACGCCCTCTATTACCCGCCAATCGTCAGCATGGGTATATTCTTCGACGGATTCCCTCCCGGAATCTTCGTCCAGATCGCGAATATAGCCCAACCTATTCTCTTGTTTTGCGTGACTGTCGGAATCAAAGCGCGACTGACAGGCATCGCGTCAGCTCTCCTCAACTTCGTCGTCACGACATTCATATTTTCCTTCGGAAAGATCGACCACTCCTTCACTCCGTGGCTAGCCCTTCTCGTACTCTCCTTTTCGAATTGGGGTACGCGCTATGCGGTTCTGCCTGACAAGCAATCCACATCGTCCACTCACAGCAACTGCTTTGCGTTTCTCGCCACGTTCATGGTGTTCGCCATGTTCACCGCAGGCCTGGAAAAGGCCAAGTTCTGGGTGGACTTCGACCTGAGCACCAACGGATTTCTCTCTTGGTTCTATCTCGGCTACTTCAGTCTCGGAAGAGATGAAATGCTCGCTCCCCTGGTTCTCAAAATAGACCCCAGATTTTTTGAAATAGCCGACTACACGGCAGTCGTCTTCGAGCTGACAGGTTTCCTCTTTTTGATATTCAGCCAAAGAAGTTGGCGGCTATGGCTGATCCTCGCCTGCGCTTTCCATTTGGCCAATACTCTTTTGCTGAACATCTCATTTCATTTTCAAATACTCGGCTACGGAGTTTTCATCTTTCGCTTCAGCTCGTTCCACCAAAAAATAGCCGCTTTCATCGAAAGCAAAAGAGCAGCCATCCCTACCTTCGTCTCGCTCGTCGCGGCAAGCGCGGCTATTCATGTGTACCAACGTATAGATAGCCCGGGAACCTCTTTGCTATTCGGACTGCTAAGCAAAGGCGAAGGCCCGAGCCCAAGACTGATAATAGCAAGCATCGTATGGCTACTGGCAATCGTTATGGCAGTCGCTAGCTTGAGGCTGAAGGACGAGAAACATCCAGAAAAAGCGTAGCGAATCAATTTCGAGATCAGAGAATACAATCGAGCTTGAAACTTTCACATAACGACCCCAAGTAGAACCTCCATATGTGCGGAATCGTCGGATATGTCGGACACGACAATGCTGGGCCCATTCTTATCAACGGGCTGAAACGTCTGGAATACCGGGGCTACGACTCCGCTGGGATCGCCGTTTGGCAGACGGATGACGACATTCGAGTCACGCGAGAGATCGGAAAGGTGAAGAACCTTGCGGCCAATGTCTCCCCTGAGGAAGAGGACGCCGGCACAGGCATCAGCCACACGCGCTGGGCTACTCATGGCGGCGTTACGGAACTCAACGCCCATCCGCACAGATCCTGGGACAAGCAGATCTACTTGGCCCACAATGGGGTGATCGAAAACTACGAGACGCTCAAATCGATGCTGCTGAGCGAAGGCGTCACCTTCTACAGCGAGACCGATTCCGAAGTACTGGCCAATTTGATCGCATTCAACCTCGCCAGCCAGAGGGGCAAAGTTACGACCAAATCCGTTCAGAAGGCCATCCGAGCCAGTCTGAATCTGGTCGAGGGTACCTACGGGCTGGCCATAATGTGCGCCAGCGTGCCGGGCACTCTTTTTGGAGCTCGCAAGGGCAGTCCGCTGATTCTCGGCGTGGGCAAGCACGAGATGATGCTGGCCAGCGATGCCAGCGCCATCCGGGCTCGCACCAGCGAAGTCGTTTACCTCGACGACAACCAGCTCGTCACTCTGACCGACGAGCGCTTTACCATCACGACCAGCGATGACTCGGAAGTGAAGCCCGAGATCAGCACCCTGCACTGGAGAGACGACGAAGCCGATCTAGCAGGCTACGAGCACTACATGCTCAAGGAGATCTACGAGCAGCCAAGCGCGGTGGAAAATGCCTTTCGCGGTCGTCTCGACATCGAGGAGGGCACCAGCAAGTTCGGAGGTCTGAATCTGACGCGGCAGCAAATCCGCCAGATCGATCGCATCCTAATCGTCGCTTGCGGCACCGCCTGGCATTCCGGCCTGGTGGGCGAGTACCTGATCGAAAAGTACGCCCGCATCCCCGTCGAGGTGGAGTACGCCAGCGAGTTTCGCTATCGGAACACGCCGATGGAGAAAAACACGCTAGTCATCGTCATCAGCCAAAGCGGCGAGACCATCGACACCCTTGAGGCTCAGCGCGAAGCCCGCCGCAAAGGCTACCACGTCATCGGCATCATCAACAACGTCGGTTCCACAATCGCTCGAGAGAACGACGGCGGAATCTTCCAGCACTCGGGACCCGAAATCGGGGTGGCTTCCACCAAAGCCTTCACCTCGCAGCTGACCATCCTCTCGATGCTTGCGCTCTACCTCGGCCGCACGCGAGATCTCTCCTACACGGATGGTTGCGAAATGCTAGACGCCTTCAAGAGCCTGCCAGGACTTGTTTCCCAAACCCTGGAGCTGGCTCCTGCCATCGAAAAGATCGCCAAGAAATTCGCCCACTACGACGACTTCCTTTTCCTTGGTCGGCTCGAACTCTTCCCCGTAGCGCTCGAGGGCGCCCTCAAACTGAAGGAGATAAGCTACATTCACGCCGAGGGCTACCCGTCGGCAGAGATGAAGCACGGACCGATCGCCTTGATTTCCGAAAAATGCCCGAGTCTAGTCCTTGCTCCCGACGACGAAACCCTGCGGAAGAACCTTTCCAGCATCCAGGAAGTGCGAGCTCGCAAGGGCAAAGTCATCGTCGTCACCGATTCAAACGAGGTCCCGGCATCGTTGGCAGACGAGCTCGTAATTATCCCAAAGGCCCACCCATGCATCCGCCCCATCCTCATGACGATCCCCCTGCAGCTGATCAGCTACTACATCGCCGTAGAGCTGGGTCGCGACGTGGACAAACCCCGCAACCTGGCAAAAAGCGTGACGGTGGAATAGACTGGCAAAGCCAGAGGCCAATAGGTTTTTAGGCTGTCCTTCGACAGGCTCAGGATCTGCGATAGGAGTTTAGGTGAAGAAAGTCACACCGAGGCGAGAGCCGTCACAAAACAAACACGATGGCTATTGAGAGGCAACATCCTAAACAGGCCGCTCGTCTCGCCAATCTGGAATCCACAATCTTCAATTTTCAATTCGGCTATGCCGGCTTTCCCAGCGTTTTCCCTAGCAAGGAGTAGACGTTTCCACTGAATCATGCCTCAAGCAATGGATGATTGTGACCGAATCTAGCTGGACAGGCCGGAATCAGGTGGAGGTTCTGCGAAATTCTACCAAAAGATTTTCTCGGAATTCCAAACTTTAGCCCAGCCGTAAAGTCTACGATTCCCGCTAAGCCATCCATGGAACCAACTACCGAAGCCCAACCGAATAACGCTCAACCCATCGCCAACGATTCGACCCGCATCGAATCGGGCGGAAAGCGCTTCCCCTTCGCTCTCGCCGCGCTGATAGCCGTCTTGACTGCCGTCTTCGGCAAGCCACTTTACGAGCTCTTCTCCTACGGACTTAAAACCGACCTGTATTCCCACGTATTTCTCATTCCAGTAGTGACGATCTACCTCATCGTCACGCAACGAGACCAGCTCCCAGCCGCTGGCGCCCCATTGAAAATCCTCAGTGTCCCCCCGGTTCTAATCGGAGCGGGAGCCCTATTCTGGCTTCAGTCGAGCGGATCCACGAAAATCGAGGACTATCTCGCGGGTAACATTCTGGCGTACGTCTGCGGGATCTGGGCCCTCTGCGCTTTCTTCATCGGTCGAGAGCGGCTCAAGACGCTGAGCTTTCCCATCCTCTTTCTCGCTTTTCTCGCGCCATTTCCCGTTTTCGCGAGAGAGGCCATCGAGACCTTCTTCCAACACACCTCGGCTGAAGCTTCCTACCTGCTTTTCAAGCTTTCCGGAACTCCGATTTTCCGAGAAGGACTCGTTTTCAAACTGCCAAACGTCATCCTTGAAGTGGCTCCGCAATGCAGCGGCATTCGCTCCAGTCTCGTGCTCTTCATAACGGGCCTCGTCGCCTCGTACATGTTCCTGCGTTCAAACCTGAATCGAACCCTGCTTATCCTTTTTGTCATCCCCTTGGCGATTATGCGCAACGCAGTCCGCATCACCATTCTCGGACTGTTGACCGTACACGTGGATCCGTCTTGGATCGACTCCGAGCTTCATCACAGCGGTGGCCCCCTATTTTTTGCCGCTTCCCTGGTCCCTTTCTTCGCGTTTCTCTATCCTCTCTACAAACTCGAGAAGCGACGCGAAAAAAGACGGCTAGCCAACGCCGCGGCGTAAGGCAGGCTGTCCGCACAACCCACTCCCCAAAAGAAAAGTAAGGCCGACAGGCCCTTAGCTATGAGATCCGCCAAGACCCTAACTCAAGTCGCCGTCGCCACGCTGTTAGCAATCTTCGCCGTTGGCTGCTCCAAGGAGGCGAAGATCGCCAAAGGGCTCGAGCGAGCCAGCGGGTACATGGCCGCCGAAGACTTCGCCAGCGCCGAGCTCGAGTACCTCAACGTGCTTCGCCAGGACGGTCGCAATGCAGAAGCCATGACACAGATGGCGCAAATCTACTACCGGCAAGGCCGCTACTTTCGAGCGCTGCAGTTCCTGCAACCCGCCAATCAGCTCGCCCCAGGCAACCCCGATACAATGGTCGCCAGCGCCTTCGTTTCGCTTCTCGCGGATCAGAGCGAGGCGGCTCGCCAATTCGCCTTCCAAACGCTTCAAGTTGATCCCGGCAACCGAAAGGCTCCAATGCTGCTAACCGAGCGGCTCGCGAGCCCCGCGGACGCCATAGCCCTCCTTGGGCGACTGGAGGAATTCAAGAAAGCAGCCCCAGAAAACATCGGGATCCTCTGCGCCCAGGCAAGCATTCAAACCAAGCTAAACCGTTTCGCGCCAGCCGAGGCTCTCGTAAATCAAGCCCTAGCAATCGATGCCGAATCACCCCTTCCCCATTCCGTCCTAGCCAACATCCACTTCAGCCAGGGCAAGCTCGAGGAGGCGCTAGCCAGTTATAGGACTGCAGTAAATGTCGCCCACAACCGAGACCAGCTGCACATCGCTTTCGCCCGCTTCCTTAGATTGCAGCAGAAATCCGAACAAGCCGTCGAACACCTGCGAAAAATCGTCCAAGGCGCTCCCGACTTCGTGCCAGCCCTCACCCTTCTTGCCGAGCTGGAAGCCCAGCAAGGCGACCTCGAAAAGGCATTGGAGCTGAACACTCGCGCCCTACGCATCGAAGAGCTCGATCACAACGCCCTCGTTAATCAAGGGAAGCTGCACCTAGCCAGAGAGGAGTACGAAAAAGCCGTGTCTCAGCTTCGCAGCGTCGTCGAAATCTTCCCGAACTCGTTGGGCGCCCACCTGAATCTCGCATACGCCTACCTGGGAAGCAAAGACGACGACGCAGCCGTACCACATCTCTCGCGCAGCCTGGCGCTCAACCCCAACCAACCCGCCCTCCACATTTCCCTCGCGGAGATCTACTCGCGACGGGAGGACTACAGCGCCGCGATCATCAACCTCAAAAAGGCGATAGAGCTCGCGCCAAAGCAAGTGTTGCCCGTCATCGAACTCGCCAAAGTGTACGAGCTGCAAGGCAACGAAAGCCAGGCCCTCCAACTCTACCAGCAGATTGCAGAGGCCGCGCCGGAAAACGTGCAAACGCTCGTCCTCCTCAGCAACCTGCACTTGAAGACCGGCAACACCGAAAAAGCCAAAATCGTCTACGAGAGAATTCTCGAAATCGAACCAAACTCGATCCTCGCTATCCAACAGCTAGCCCGTATCGAACTCGCCACCGAAGGCTTCGAAACCGCGCTCGCTCGCGTGGACCGCGCCATCGAAACGATACCCGAGCAAACCGCCGCTCTCAGGCTTCTCAAAGGACAGCTCCTCTCCTCTCAAGGGAAGCGCCAGGAAGCCGAAGCGGAATTCATCGCCGCCATAGAGCTGGATCCCGAAAACCGCGCCGCCTACCTCTTCCTCGCCCAAAGCTATTTGGAGCAAGGAAGCGAAGAGCAAGCTCTCGTCCGCCTCGAAGAGCTCCTCGCCCAAAAGCCCGACGATCTCGCCGCCCTCATGCAGAAAGGCGTTATTCTCGACGAATCAGGACAGCTCGAAAAAGCCCGAGACACATACGAAACGCTGCTTTCCCACCATCCCGAATACACGGCGGCGCTCAACAATCTAGCGTACATCTATTCCGAGACCTTCGAAGATCTCGACCGAGCCTTCGAACTCGCGGAGAAGGCCCGCAACCTTAATCCCACCGACCCATACATGGCGGATACGCTAGGCTGGATTGTCTTCAAACAAGGCGAACTCCCTTGGGCCCTCAGCCTTATCTCAGAAGCGGCCAACAAGCTCCCAGATCACGCGGAAATCAAGTACCATCTCGGACGCATTCACTACCAAAAAGGCGACATATCAGCAGCTCGAGAAGCCTTCGTCGAAGCGATCGCCCTTTCTCCCGACTCTGACTTCGCCGGCAAAGACGACGCTCAAAGCCGCATCGCGATCATCGACGCCGACCCCGAAAACCTCAGCGACGAGCAGTTCGCAGCGATATCGGAGAAAGCCGACCAAGGAGACGTGATAGCCGCTCTCAGAATCGCTGAATATCACGCCAGCAAGAACGAGAACGACAAAGCCTTCGAGAAGCTCGAGAAACTCCTCGAAACCAATCCGGACAACGCCACGGCGCTTCATCTTATGGCATCCGTCCAGTTCGATCTCGGCGAGAGCGAGCAAGCCTACGAGACCATCAAAAAGGCCCAGAAGCTTCGCCCCGACGATCCGAACGTCGTACTCAAGCTCTCCGAGATCGCCATAGTAAGCGGCGACTCCGACTGGGCCTACGGCCTACTCACCACGCTAAATCGCACCCAAAACGAAGCCGAAGCGTCCACCAACCTATTGCTCGCCAATGCGGCATTTCACCGCGGTTCCCTCGAAATCGCGAGCGAAGCCCTGAAGACCGCCAGCCAGCTCGACCCCAACAATCCCCAAGTCGATGCTCTCAATGCCCTTCTCGCCTTGCCTGAAACGCCAGAAGCGATTGCCGACCAGCTAGAAGCGGCAGAAGATATGCAAGGCACCTCCCTTGCCCGGCTCGTCCGGGCCCGAGTAAAGATCTTCCAAGGCGAGGAAGTCGAAGCCACTCAAGAGCTGAACGATATCATCAAAAGCTACCCTCAATTCGCCCCCGCCAAACGCGAGCTGGCTCGACTTCTCGTCATCGATGATGAAAACGATTCCCGCGTCCAATCCCTGCTGAGAGACATCCATGGACAAATGGCTGACGACCCCGTCACCCAGTTCGCTCGCGGCATCATAGCCTTCCGCCGAGGCGATTTCAGCCAAGCCGCAAATCTGTTAGGCGAAATCCCAATCACCATGCGTGAAGAAGCCGATCGGCTACTCTACCTCGGACTCAGCCAACTGGAGCAAGGCGAAGAAGAAGCCGGCAAAGCCACCCTAGCCAAAGCCTCAGCCGCAGGTGCCGACCCAGACCGCATTCGTCAGGCCCTCGCAGAGGAAGCCGAAAGCTAATACCTTCCCGCTGCCTGCAGAGAGCCCCAAGGAACTACTCCTTCAGCAGCCGCTCTATCCCTGAGCGGATCGTCTCGGCTAATTTCTACGGGAGCGATGGGCATTCACGACTGGTATTTCATCGCCAAACCAGACTCTAAAAGGAGCGCCTAACCAGGCATCACGACATGTCAGATTTCCTTACAGAGAGGGAAAATAAATCATAAACAGTTGATATTTAATATCTTAGATACCCGAGGACCCAATAAACACGTAAAACGTCAGTAGTTTTTACAGCAACGAGGATGGTTTTTTACTTCGATCAAGTTTTTAATAAAAATATTTTCATCATAATCAACGACTTACAAAATTTAAGCTCTCAAATCAGGAAGGTTGGCACATAGAGTGCATTACTCATTTCGTAATCTTTTTAACAACCATTCCTACCATGAACAACATATCCAAACTCGCAGCTGTTATCGCAGCTATCTCTATCACCGGGCTAGCTTCTGGAGCCAAAATCACTGGCATCATCGCTTTCACTGGCACCACCACTCTGAATGGCAGCGTCGCCACCGCAACGACCTTCACGAGCTTCTCCGATGTCGTGGTAGCCAACTTCACCCAAACTGGCGACTACCTGGGCACCGACGGTTCCGCCGTGACGATGAGCCCTTTCACCTTCGACCCGGCGCTCGCTCCCAGCCCCGTTTCTCCGCTTTGGACATTCATATCCGGCCTGACGACCTACAGCTTCCGTCTTGACACCATCACTGAAGTCATTCGCGACATGTCCGGACCAATCGACAAGCTGACCGTTTCCGGACGTGGACTTGCTTCGGCAACCGGTTTTGACGATGCAATCGGCGACTGGACCCTAACCACTCAGGGTGGAACTTCTCGCATCAGCTTCTCTTCTGCTGCGGCTGTTCCAGAAGGCGGCACAACCGCAGCTCTTCTCGGCCTTGGCCTGATCGGCTTGGTTTCTCTTTCTCGCCGCTTCAAGCGCTAGTACTGTAGCTAGAACAGCATTTCCAAGCCGCACGGTTCAGCCGTGCGGCTTTTCTTTTGGAAACTTCGAGAAGCTCGAGAAGCCGACTCGGTTCCATCGTTTGGCAAAATGTAAACCACGTCGGGATCCTTTTCAGTATCTAGAGTTTCAGGTATGAACTGCGTTACTCAGGGGAATTCTCCAGCATCTCATAAGCAGTTTACAAAAAGCGACTTATATCCTTCATAGCCTCAAATCCAAAGCTTGGCATCGCAGTTGCAAAGTTGGCACGCGTTCTACGGAACATGCATCTCCAACAACAAAAATAAAACTACGATGAACAAGATAATCAAAACCGCAGCGCTGATCAGCGCTGCTATCTCGCTAACGGCAATCGCTTCCGCGGCCAAGATCACCGGTGACATCGCCTTCACAGGCAACGCCACTCTGAATGGCAGCGTGACGACTGCTACCGCGTTCACCACGTTCGACAACGTGGAAGTCGCCAACTTCACCCAAACCGGTGGATACCTCGGCACGGATGGAGCAGCTGTCTCAATGACCGCGTTCAGCTTCGATCCTTTCGCCGGACCTGTAAACCCTCTCTGGACGTTCACCGTCGGCCCGAACACCTACTCGTTCGTGCTCGAGTCCGTGACTTCCATTGTTCGCAACGCAGCCGCAATCATCCCAACGCTCACCATTTCCGGTAAGGGTATCGCAAGCGCCACTGGCTTCGAAGACGCCGCTGGCGACTGGACGATCACCACGCAGGGCAACCAGAGCCGCGTAAGCTTCTCCTCGGCCACCACCGTTCCTGACGGCGGCGCTTCCGCCGTGCTTCTGGGACTCGGTCTTCTCGGCCTCGCCGCGATTCGTCGCTTCAAGCGCTAGTCGCATCGCGAAACGGAGAACTCTCTGAAAATCAAGGCCCAGCGTTTGAAACGCTGGGCCTTTTCCGTTGCGCAAAGGCTTTCCATTTCCACGAAATCGTTCTTGATCGGGCCATGCTCCTCCCCGCTTTCATCAGCTACATCGCAGCTGCCCTGAGCGCCCTATTCTTCTTCGCCGCGCCATTCAGCAAGCATCAGAGCCTGCCTCGCTGGATCTTCTCTATCGGGATGCTCGTCCTGGCCATCGAGCATCTTGTAGTAGGCGGAATCATCAACGCCATCCCCACTGCCACAGCCGCCGAATTCGTTTCGCGGCATCAAATGAGGCTAGGCATCACATCGTTTCTGCCCGGAATGCTGCTGCTTTTCGCCGCGACCTTCTCCCGAGGCGATATCAGACGGTCGTTGAGAAAGCGCTACCACATCGTCCTGCCAGGCTTCCTGATTCCGATAGGCCTAGCCTTCTTCTTCAAGAGTTCCCTCGTCGCGACTGACCCCCACCCCGTCATTCCAGACAATGTCGTCGTCCAACTCGGTTGGGCCGGATTTCTTATCCATCTGTTCCTGCTGCTTTCCTGCATAGGATCGTCCGTAGCCCTGGAGCGCACCTATCGCGCCTCCGTAGGCACCTTGCGCTGGAAAATCAAGTTCATGCTCTACGGCTTCGGCACTCTGATGGCAGCCCGCTTCTTTACCAGCAGCCAGGCTATTCTGACGCAACGACTCGATCCCAACATGGATACGGTCAACGCCGTCGCCTTGCTTATCGCCTGCCTTCTCATCGGCCGCTCGCTTCTTCGGCCAGGCGGCTTCGAGATCGACCTCTACCCTTCCCAATCGGTCATCAGCGGCTCGGTCACCATCACCATCGCTGGACTCTATCTGATTTCGGTAGGCATCCTTTCCAAAGTCGTCACCTGGCTCGGCGGAGAGAGTTCACTCACGCTCAAGATCCTGTTCATCGTAGCGTCCCTCGTCGCACTCGGAATCGTTATCCAATCGGACCGTTTTCGACAGAAAGTCAGGCGTTTCGTCAGTAGAAACTTCAAACGACCGCTCTTCGACTACCGCACCGTCTGGCTGCGAGTTACAGAAGCGACCTCCCAGAGCGTCCAACCCAAGGAAATCTGCCAATCCGCCACTCGTCTTCTGATCGCGCTTTTCGACACGAAGCTGGTAAACGTGTGGATTCTAAATTCCAACGACTCGCGCTTCGAGCGCGCGGCATCTTCAGACCAGCGCCCCCAACGCGACAAGAATAGCGAGGCCAACGAATACATCGCCGCCCAAGAAACGGCTCCCGCGCTCTTCGAGCAAACGGAACCCTTCAATCTCGACAACGCAAACGATCCTCGACTGTCGCCGATCCAGAACGCAAATCCCACGTCCTTCACCGACGGCGGCATCCGAGTCTGCATCCCGATGGTCGGACGCGATACCGTGGTTGGCTTCATTGTCGTGGGAGACCGCACCAACACCCTCCCCTTTACCGATCAGGAATTCGACACCCTACGCTGCATTGCCAACCACTTGGCCTCGTCGATTCTCAGCGCCGATCTGACTCGCAAACTAGCCGAAAGCAAGGAACTCGAAGCCTTTCAGACCATGGCGACCTTCTTCGTACATGATCTGAAAAACGCCGTCTCCACCCTGAATCTCATGCTTAAGAACATGCCGCAGCACTGGGAAAACCCGGAATTCAGGCAAGACGCCCTGCGAGGCATCGGCAGTACGAGCGAGCGCATCACCCAGCTAATCACGCGGCTCGGCCACGTTCGCGAAGAGCTCGAAATCCATACTCAAACCGTGCCGCTGCGACAGCTTGCAGAACAAGCGATCGCCAACTGGAAATGCCCCGAGGGCATAGCCTTCACCTCCTCTTTCGAATCGGAATGCAACATAAAGGCCGACATCGAGAAGATCCAAAGCGTCGTCCTGAACTTGCTCATCAACGCAGCGGAAGCGATGGAAGGCGTCGGCTTGATAGCGCTCAAAGTAAAGGAACTCAAAAACAGAATCCAGCTCAGCGTCGAGGATGATGGTCCTGGCATGAGCGAGAGCTTTATTCAGGACTCGCTCTTCCGCCCCTTTAAAACGACCAAGAAAAATGGCCTGGGCATCGGAATGTTCCAAAGCAAAATGGTGATGGAAGCGCACGGCGGCGCCATACAAGTCAGCTCGCAGGAAGGCGAAGGCACTACGTTCATTCTCGCTTTTCCCAAAGCCGACTGAAATAGCTGACGTTAGGTTAGCTGGGATACGCGTTCCGCGCTCATTGCTGCTTTGTCTAGCGAGAAGCGCTTGCGTCTTCCTGTAGCCGCGTTCGTGAGAACGCGGAAAGCCCTAGCCGACAGCCATCGGAAACGCGTTCTCACGAACGCGGCTACCTGCATGCGATTGTCAAAAACGCACCGATACCTCAAGTCAGTAATATACCTGATCCAGTACGAATTATTCGGGAATCGAATCTAAGTGCTTGCACTCTTAGTGATCACACTTATCAGAAGATTCGAATCAATCCATTCTGAATTGGTTCAAGAATCCTCAACCCAAACGACTCCCGCATGAAATCCCAAGCTCTCACGGCGATAGCCATCGCCGCCTGCATACTCGTTGCCTCAGTCCAAGCTGTAACTATCAACCAACTATGGATCAACGAGATCCACTACGACAACGACGGTGCGGACACCGGAGAATTCGTCGAACTCGCCGGGCTTGCCGGGACCGATCTCAGCGAAATCAGCCTCATACACTACAACGGCAGTGGTGGCGGAATCATCACCCAAGAAACCCTGATCGGATCGCTGATCGATTCAGGCAATGGCTACGGATTCTACACATGGTTTCCGGGAGCTTCCCTACAGAATGGTCCTGATGGCATCGCTCTCGTCTTCAAGAACATCGTCCTCCAGTTCCTCAGCTACGAAGGAGCATTTGCTGCCACCGCAGGCCCTGCAAGTGGAATGACCAGTACCGATATTGGCGCATTCGAGCCCAGGACCAACCCGATTGGACACTCACTCCAACTCATCGGAACCGGATCCTCCCCCGCAGACTTCAGCTGGGTCAATCAGAGCAACAGCTCGCAAGGCGACATAAACGTAGGCCAAACGCTGATACGCCCCAAAGCTGTTCCGGACGAAGGCAGCAGCGCCCTGCTATTCGCGCCCATCCTGCTGCTTCTCGCTTCCGCAAGGACGATGCGGCGGCAAAGCCGATAGGCCACACAAGCGATCCGCTCCCATTTTCCGGCTGGCCATTCAGGCCAGCCTTTTTTCTTCTCTGACTACTTCCAGCGGAATCGTTTATAAACCCGCTGCGAAACCGATACTTACCTGGAATATCCCACTCCCAGATGTCTGAAAAACCAAAGCTACTGATAGTCGACGACGACGAAGAGATTCGCACCCAAATGCGTTGGTCTTTGAATACCGACTACGAAATTTTCCAAGCAGGCAACCGAGAGGGCGCCCTACAGCAGTTCAAAGAGCATACCCCTCCAGTGGTCTTGCTCGATCTCGGACTGCCGCCCTGCCCCAATCTCACCGACGAAGGCATGGCCACTCTCGGCGAAATCACCCAACTCGCTCCCAAAACGAAAGTCATCGTTATCTCGGGACAAGGCGAACGAGAGAACGCTCTCGAAGCGATCGGCCGCGGCGCCTATGACTTCATGAGCAAGCCGATCGAAACCGAGGAACTCAAGCTCCTGCTCAAACGCTGCTACTACGTCGCCGAACTCGAGCGAGACTTCGTTGCCATGCAACGTCAACTCAGCGAAGACGCCTTCGAGGGTATGCTCGGCACCAGCGAGCCCATGACCAAAGTCTTCAGCCTCGTACGGAAGGTGGCTACCAGCGACGCCCCCGTGATGATCCTCGGCGAAAGCGGCACCGGGAAAGAGATGATAGCCACCGCCATCCACAATCAAAGCAGCCGCCGAGACGGGCCCTTCGTTCCCATCAATTGCAGCGCCATCCCAGAGAATCTTCTGGAAAGCGAACTCTTTGGCCACGAAAAGGGCTCCTTCACCGGAGCCGATAGCATGCGCATCGGCAAAATAGAACAGGCCAAGGGCGGCACTCTCTTTCTCGACGAAATCGGCGAAGTCCCCTTGAGCGTTCAAGTGAAGCTCCTGCGCTTTCTTCAGGAGGGCTATATAGAACGCGTCGGTGGACGAGACATGATCCCAGTCGATTCGCGTATCGTGGCCGCCACGAATGCCGATCTGAAAAAGGGTATGGCTGACGGCACTTTTCGCGAAGACTTCTATTTCCGCCTGGCCGTCGTGGAAGTAAACGTCCCCCCTCTTCGCGACCGTGGAGAGGACATCGACTTTCTCGCCACTTCCTTTCTCAAGAAATACGCCGCCGAAGCCGGCAACAAAAACCTGGCCTTCTCCGCAGCAGCGCTGAAAGCCATACGCTCCTTCCCCTGGACCGGCAATGTTCGAGAGCTTCAGAACCGCGTTCGCCGAGCCGCAATTATGTGCGATGGCAATCGAGTCGCTCCGGATGACTTGCAGCTCCCTTCGACCGCCGGCCTTGTCGCTGGCCAATCGCTCAAGGAAGCCCGTGAGGCACTCGAGAAAGAGCTCGTTGAAGCCGCTCTGCACAAGCACAAGGGAAAGGTGACCCCAGCCGCCGCGGAAATAGGCGTCAGCCGTCCCACGTTCTACGAGCTAATGGACCGCCTCGGCATCAAGCGATAGCCTGATCTCTGGGAACGCGGGCGGCTCGTCCGCTTTTCTCCAGTTGATGCGGGCGAGTCGCCCGTGTTCCCAGAACCACTACCCTACTAGCTGGCGCAAGTACTTCGCGTAGCTTGTCTTGCCCAAAAACTGGATACGCTCAAGAAGAGTGTCCTCTGCAAGCCATCCGTTCTCGAAGCCGATGCCTTCCAGACAGGCCATCTTGAGTCCTTGACGCTCTTCGAGAACCTGCACGAACTGCCCCGCTTCCATAAGCGACTTGTGAGTCCCTGTATCCAGCCAGGCAGTACCACGGCCAAGCAACTCCACATGAAGGCTGCCCTCTTCCAAGTAGAGGCGATTCAGATCGGTGATCTCAAGCTCTCCTCGAGGCGAAGGCTTGATGGTCTTGGCCATTTCGGCCACCCGCTCATCGTAGAAGTACAAACCTGGAACCGCGTATTTGGACTTTGGATGCTCTGGCTTTTCTTCGATGGAAAGCACACGACCATCGTCCGCAAACTCCACTACGCCGTACGCTGCGGGGTCAGCCACAGGATAGCCGAACACCGTCGAGCCGTCACGCCGCTGGTCAGCCGAACGCATAGTCCTGACTAGATCATGGCCGTAGAACAGATTGTCTCCCAAGACCAGCGCCGCAGGGGCTCCATCGAGAAACTCCTCGCCAATCAGGAAAGCCTGGGCCAGTCCATCCGGACTTGGCTGTACCGCGTATTCGAACTTGACTCCAAAGGCCGACCCATCGCCCAGCAATCGCTGGAATAGGGGCGTGTCCTGCGGCGTGGAGATGATCAGGATCTCGCGAATGCCGGTGAGCATGAGCAGCGAAATCGGATAGTAGATCATCGGCTTGTCGTAGATCGGCATCAATTGCTTGGATACGGCAATCGTACAGGGATACAGACGCGTGCCGGATCCACCGGCGAGCACGATTCCTTTGCGTGGCTTTGAACTCATAACGGGAAAAAACTAGTCGATACGTAGCCGCGTTCGTGAGAACGCGGAGCCTGAGGATTCGGATCGCGTTCTCACGAACGCGGCTACTTCGCCGATCTGCATCTCAGGCTTGGCCCAACCGTTCGCGGGCGTACTTCTTTTCCGAGATCACGCGACACCAGTCCTGGTTTTCCAGATACCATGTCACCGTTTTTCGGATACCCGAGTCGAAGGTTTCGGAGGGCGTCCAACCGCATTCGCTTTCGATTCGGCTACAGTTTATGGCGTAGCGACGATCATGGCCGGGACGATCCTCAACATAGGTTATCAGATCCAGGTAGCTCGTATGGCCAGCAGCTTTGAGCTTCTCGTTTTCCACAGCCGGAGCTAGCTCGTCTAACAAGGTGCAGATACGGGAAACGATCTGGATGTTCTCCATCTCGCTGCGGCCGCCAATGCAATAGGTCTCGCCAAGGCTGCCCTTCTCCAAAGCGGCCAGAATACCTGTGCAGTGGTCCTCCACGAAAAGCCAGTCGCGAATCTGTTTGCCGTCTCCATAAATCGGCAGCGGCTTGCCTTCCAAGGCGTTGAGCGTCACCAGCGGGATCAGCTTTTCGGGAAACTGGAAGGGACCGTAGTTATTCGAGCAATTCGTCGTTACCACGGGCAGGCCGTAGGTGTGGAAGTAGGCTCGTACCAGAAAATCGCTCGAGGCTTTCGATGCGGAATAAGGACTGTTGGGCGCGTAGGGAGTGGTCTCGCAGAAAGCTGGATCGTCAGGACCGAGCGTGCCGTAGACCTCGTCGGTCGAAACATGCAGGAAACGGAAGCCTTCCTTTTCGTCGCCTTCAAGCCCACGCCAATGAGCCCTTGCGGCTTCGAGCAAACGGAGCGTGCCCGTGACATTCGTTTCGATAAAGGGCTCTGGCGTGTCGATAGAGCGGTCCACATGACTCTCTGCAGCAAAATGCACGAGAGTCGAAACCGAATGCTCTCCAAGCAAGGCGCCAACCGCAGCCTGATCGAGAATGCTTGTCTGCGAAAAGGCGTAGGCAGGCGAATTCTCCAGATCTTGGAGATTCGCCGGATTTCCGGCATAGGTAAGCGAGTCGACGTTGATCAGACGATCGTAGCCGCGGCTCTTCAATTCAGCCGCGTCGTTCGCTAGCAGCAGGCGCACGAAGTTCGATCCGATGAAGCCGCAGCCTCCGGTGACGAGTAGGGATTTCATAGAGAGGTCGGAGTTGGCAAGCCACTCACGTGCGGCTCCAGTTTTGAAGAGACCATTCGAGGGCTTCCTGCACTGGACGCATCGTCACGCCAACGCTGGCCAGCCTAGCTGAGTCGAGCACGCAATTCGAACGCGGGGTCTTGGCGGCCTTGCTCATGAAGTCGTCCTCGGATTCGAAGAACTGGAACTGCTTGTCGTTCACGCCGAGCTTCTTGATCGTCTCGACGACTTCGGAAGTGGTTACAGAACCGGGATTGGTGACGTTGTAAATGCCGTAGGGAACCTTCTTGGCCACGCATTCCCAACAGGCCGTCACGAAATCTTCGAGCTGACTCAAGGAGTTGCGGGCTTCCAGCAGCGTCGCGTAGGTCTGCACTTTGGTCAGATAGTTGCGAGGATTGTCTACTTCATTGAAGGGTATCCGCAAACGCCATACATAACCCTCCGGAGCATCTTCGTGATCCCAGGCCGGCCAATCTCCATCGCGTTCCGATTCGCGCCAGCCAAGCACTTCCTCTCCAAGAGCCTTGGTGCCGCTGTAGAAGGAGCAGGGAGGCTTGCGAAAGGAGAAATTGGGAGCGTCGTCTTCCTTCCAGCCTCCGCCACCCGGGCGTTCGCCGCCGAAAATGCAGCCGCTGGAAACGTGGCCCCAGCCGATAGAAAGATCCGAGCACACCTCTCGTATCAACCCCGGCAATACGGAATTTCCATCGAGACAATTTCCCTTGTCCAGCTCGCAGGCATCGACGTTCGGCTTGCCAGTGTAGCCAGCGCAATTGATGAGGAAGCTCGCAGACATGTCCTTGAGCGAGGAGGCAAAAGCAGCCTTGGAGCCGCTTGCCATTTCGCGACCGCTAAGCGTCTGGAACTCAACGCCCTTGCTTTGCAGCAAAGCCTTGAATGCGGAGCCGACGTAGCCCGTGGAGCCGACCAGTACGATCATGATGATTCTATTTCCATCAAATCTCGATACCGCTCGACCTACCAGATGCGCTGCGGCACTGAAACGATATCGTGGGATTCGAGAACGAAGGCACTGTCAGTCTTGCCATCGAGCACCGCGTTCAGGTCAAGATCGAAACGCTTGTAGGTGTCGCCCTCGCGGCGGATTACGACAACCGACTTCAGCTTGCCAGTCGTCTTATTGACACCACCCGCCGCGATAATCGCTTCGAGCACGGAAAGCTGACGAAAGGATTTGATGATGCCGGGGCCGCGAATCTCCCCCTCGAGATAGTAAGTGAAGCTGGACTGGAGCACGACAACCGAAACCTCGTTGGACACGAGCTGGTCTTCGAAGGCGTCGGCCAACTGGGCTTCGAGCTGCCTAGGCGTCTTGCCGGCAGCGACCATCTCGCCGAGAATCGGCACTGATATGACGCCATCGCGTCGAATCTGCAAATTCCCGTCAAGCTCCGGAGCGCCCGGGAAAGTGACGCGCAGCTGGTCCTCAGCCTGAAGTATGAAGGGCTCCCTGGTTGCTAACTCCTCTTCGATCGTCAGCTGGCCAAGCAGCATGGTCGGGGCGACAGCGGCACACAGGGCAATGCAAGCCCGAGTCAGAAAGGCGGTTTTCCTGTTGTTCATAATCTTTCGTCAACGAATTGAGCCAAGAACGACATCCTCTCTGAGAACTTAAAGCCGGTCACTCAAGCAGAAAGACCTTCTCTAGCGAGCGGCCGCCACGACGGATTCCGCCGCAATGCCGAGCTCCTTCATCACTACATCGCCTGGCGCGCTGATGCCAAAACGGTCGATGCCGATGACCTTGCCCTCGCTGCCGACGTACTTGTACCACAAAGCCGTCACGCCCGCCTCGATAGCAATGCGCTTCGCACAGGCCTTTGGCAGAACGGACTCGCGGTACTCCGCGCTCTGAGCTTCGAAGCGGCGCATGGAAGGCATGGAAACCACGCGGGCGCCAGGACCAATTTCCTCGGCAGCCTTGACGGCGTGCTGCAATTCGGAACCGGTAGAGATGATGATCGTCTCCAAAGCGGCGCTCTCCTTTTTGAGAATGTAGCCGCCCTTCAGCACCCCGTTGCGACGCTCTTCGGCAGAAGCCACGTCAAGGCTTGGCAGATTCTGACGGGAAAGCGAAAGCAAGGTCGGGCCGCTCAGTCGCTCCATCGCCGCGACGAACGCGCCCGCAGTTTCCTCGGCATCCGCCGGACGAATGACGTCGAGATTCGGGATGACACGCAAACCGGAAACCGTCTCCACCGGCTGGTGAGTGGGACCATCCTCGCCAACCCCAACCGAATCGTGCGTGAATATGTAGATCGTGGGCAGATTCGCCAGGGCCGCCAAGCGAATCGAAGGACGGCAGTAGTCGGCGAATACCATAAACGTGGCCCCGGAAGCCCGGAAAATCCCATCGTAGGCGATTCCGTTCATCAAAGCTCCCATCGCATGCTCGCGAATGCCGAAGAGAAGGTTGCGGCCCGTGTCGTTGCCAGGCAGAAAGTCGCCGCCCTCCTTGATGTAGTTTTTAGTGGAGCCATGCAGGTCCGCGCTGCCGCTGATCAGTTCGGGACGAGCTTGAGCGATCGGTTGGAGAGCCACCGAACCAGAGGCTCGAGTCGCCGCCTTCGAGCCGGGCTCGGAAACGGGGATCTTCGAAAGCAAATCGGCGACGTCGACTGGAGCCGAGGCGCCGGCTTCGAGCTGAGCAGCTAGCTCCGGGTTGGCCGACTTCCAGGCCGAGTAGGTCTCAAGCCACTTCTCGTAGCAGGCGAGACGTCCCTTCTTCAGCTCGTCGAAATAGGCCCGCACATCGTCCGAGACGTAAAACGTCTCTTCCGGAAGCCCCAGACCTGCACGAGCTTCGGCAGCGTGCTTGGCTCCGCCTTCGCCATGACCAGCGCTGGTGCCCGCGACCTGTGGAATGCCACGAGCGATCTCCGTCTTGCAAATGATGAGCTGCGGAGCTCCAGTCGCAGCCTTGGCCGCCTCGAAGGCATGGGAAATGGCATCCATATCGTGGCCATCGATCGTCACGACATTCCAGCCTAGCGCTTCGTAGCGCTTGGCAGCGTCCTCGCTCTGGCTTTTGTCCGCCATGGCATCGAGAGTCACGTCGTTGCTGTCGTAAAACACAATCAGGTTGTCCAACTTGAGGTGCCCAGCCAAGGCCGAGGCCTCCTGAGCGACTCCCTCCTGCAAACAGCCGTCGCCTGCGAGCACGACGATGTGGTTGTCTAGGATCTTGTGGTCCGGGGTATTGAAGCGAGCCGCCGCCATCTTGCCAGAGACAGCGAATCCTACCGCATTGCCGACTCCCTGGCCGAGCGGCCCCGTGGTGGACTCCACCCCGTCCGTTTCGCCAAATTCCGGATGGCCCGGAGTCTTGCTGTGCAATTGACGAAAGTTCCTCAACTCCTCCAGCGACAAATCGAAGCCGGTCAGATGCAGCCAGGTGTACAGAAACATGCTGCCATGGCCTGCCGACAAAATGAAACGGTCGCGATTGACCCAACGAGGTTCGTCGGGATTCACGTTCAAAGCATCGCCATAAAGGACGGCGCCGATCTCGGCAGCCCCAAGCGGCAAGCCCAAATGGCCGGATGAACAGGCGTGGACTGCATCGATGGCAAGTCCACGAGCTTGAGTGGCGGCTTTCTGAAGAATTTCCTTATTCATAAAAAACTTTGTCTAGCTGGATTGAGGGATTCGAGTCGCTTGCTGCGAACCGGCCCAGAGCATCCCAAGCGTTTCGACTGTTTCAAGTCTCAAGAGCTCGATCCGGCGCTTTGGGCAGATTTGCCTCAATTCGAATGAATCCAAGAAATGGAAACCATTAGTCATTTTCAGACAAGAAACCACTAGCCGACATCCGGCAAACGAACGCAAAAAAGCAGCCGCTCGAAATGCGAGGCGGCTGCTTTTGAAAATAGTTTCCGGCAGGCAGCGACTAGTGCTTGCCCTTGGCGAGGCGCTTTTCCTTGACCTGCATGGCCTTCTTGCCGACCAGGCCACGGAGGTAGTACATGCGGGCGCGCATCGTCTTGGACTCCTTCTCAACCTCGATCTTGTCGACGAGCGGGCTGTGCACGGGAAAAACCTTCTCGACGCCTTCGCCGTAGGAAATGCGGCGAACGGTAAATGTCTCGTGGATGCCAGAGCCTTTGCGAGCTATCACCACTCCGGCGAATATCTGGATCCGCTCCTTGTCGCCCTCCACCACACGGGTGTGAACCTTCACGCCGTCGCCCACTTTAAAGGGGGCCACTTCGGCTTTGAGCTGATCTTTGGTGATTTCGTTGATTACTGCGTTCATCGGGAATGCTTGGATAAATCTGGTCTGCGTTGCCGCGTTCTCTCCTCTCGTTGACTTTGTCTCCAGCGCTCGATTTCGGCATGGTTTCCGGAAAGCAAAACCTCCGGAACCGCCATATCTCGAAACACGGCAGGACGCGTGAATTGAGGAAAGTCGAGCAAGCTGTCCTGGAAGCTTTCCTGAGTCAATGACTTTTCTTCGCCCAAGAAACCGGGCAAAAAACGGCACAGACAGTCTATCAAAACAGCCGCTCCGAGCGTCCCGTTGGTCAGCACGTAGTCTCCGATGCTGACCTCCTGATCGATCAGCGTAGAACGCACGCGTTCGTCAATTCCCTCATAGTGCCCGGAGACGAGAAGCAAACGCTTCTTCGTGGCCAGCCGCTGCGCGAGCTGAGGGGAGAGCGGATCGCCATCCGGAGCAAGATAGATGCGGTGTGTCTCCGGAGTCTGGATACTTTCGATCGCATCGAAAAGCGGTTCAGGCATGAGCACCATGCCCGCCCCTCCCCCGAAAGGCCGATCGTCGACTTGGCTGTGCCTGCCCTTGGACCAGTCGCGCAGATTGTGCACGTCGACCTTCACGATGCCGTTTTTCGCCGCACGCCCCATCATGCTCTCGGAAAGAAAGCCGTCGAGCATCTGGGGAAAAAGCGTAAGAACGTCGATCTGCATACGAGACTGCTATATATTAGTGGGAAAAGGAAAAAGCTACTGAAACACGGCAACCGTTCGACCAACCAAAGAAAAGACCCGGCGTCTCGAAAAGAAAGCCGGGTCGAAATAGTTTAAGGGCGGAACGCCCGATAGCTTAAGCCTCAGCAGCAGCTGGTGCGGCGGCAGCCTCCTTGCGAGCGCGCTTGATCAGCGAGGCAGAGGTGTCGGTAGGCTTAGCTCCGACGGACATCCAGTATTCGGCTCGGGCTACGTTAAGGTCGAGCTGCTTGGCTGCGTCCTTCTGCTTCGGCAGGTAGGTGCCGAGCTTCTCTACGAAACGACCGTCGCGACGTCCGCGCTGCTCTGCGACTACCACTCGGTAGACGGGATTGTGGGTCGCGCCTGCGCGTTGAAGTTTGATCTTAAGTGCCATCTTTGCGTCCTCTGAAATTTGGAAAAGAGCGAGACGATTAATCAAAAATGATCCTTGTCAAGCCACATCCCAGGAATGATGTTGCCGCCCTTATGCTGAAAGCCGGTATCGTCGGATTGCCCAACGTGGGCAAGTCCACACTGTTCAACGCCCTCACCCGCACCCGCAAAGCCGAGTCGGCCAACTACCCCTTCTGCACCATCGATCCGAACGTCGGAGTGGTCAACGTGCCTGACGCAAGACTGCAGGTCCTGCAAGGCATCGCCAAGACCAACGTGGTCATCCCTGCTGCGATCGAGTTCGTAGACATCGCAGGCCTCGTCGCGGGAGCGTCAAAGGGCGAAGGACTAGGCAACAAGTTCCTCGCCAACATCCGCGAGACCGACGCTATCGTGCAAGTCGTACGCTGCTTCGAAAACGACGACATCGTGCACAACATGGGCTCAGTAGATCCGCTGCGCGACATCGAGGTGATCAACACCGAGCTCGTGCTCGCCGACCTCGAATCGGTCGAGCGCCAAAAGGAAAAGCTGATCAAGAAGGTTCGGGCTCGGGACAAGGAGGCCACCGCGGCCGTCGCCTTGATCGATCGTCTGCTGCCCCACTTCAACGACGGCAAACCCGCCAACACCCTCGACGTCAGCGAAGAAGAAGCCGTTATCCTCAAAGGCCTGCACTTGCTTTCTTCCAAACCCGTGATCTACGCGGCCAACGTCATGGAGGACGAACTCGCTAATGCCGAATCTAACCCCTTCGTAGCCAAGGTAAGCAAATACGCTCGCGAAAGCCATGATGCTGGCTGCGTCGTGATCTCCGCCCAAATCGAGAGCGAGCTAATCGACTTGGGAACCGAAGATGCCAAAGAGTTTCTCGCCGATCTCGGCGTAGAGGATTCCGGAGTCTCGCTGCTTATTCGCGAGACCTACAGTCTGCTAGGGCTGAAAACCTATTTCACTGCAGGCGAGAAAGAGGTCCGAGCCTGGACCTTCGAAACCGGCATGACCGCTCCACAATGCGCTGGAGTAATTCACACTGACTTCGAGTCTGGCTTCATCAAGGCCGAGGTCGTCGCCTACGAGGACCTTGCTGGACTGGGAAGCGTCCCAGCCGCTCGGGATGCCGGCAAATACCGTCTCGAGGGCAAGGACTACCTTTTCCAGGACGGCGACGTAGCAGTTTTTCGCTTCAACAACTGAACCGAATTACCCACAAGCAGGTCTTATAGGGACTAGCCGCGAAGATCTTTTTACCGAGCTTGGATGTTAATTCTCATGCTCGGGCGCAATATAGCGATTTATTCAAAACGTCTTCCTTGTAATCCCGACAAAATCGGAGACTTTTAGACACCCGTGTGCCCATGATGTACGACCGCCCATACATGAAGACCAGCCACGAAGAGCAGGCCAAACGGACCCTGCTTTGGATCATCGGCATCACGGTAGCGGTATACGTCCTGCAACGCCTCTTCCAGGTGTCCGGGGCAGAGAATTTCTTCGAGACGTATTTCGCTTTCAACAGCCAGTCTCTCTCTCGAGGCTTCATATGGGCTCCTGTAACCTACGCCTTCCTGCATGCGCCGGGGATCATGCACATCCTCGTCAACATGCTGATGGTGTTCTTTCTAGGCCGTGCCGTGTTCGCAGAACTTGGGCAAAAACGGTTCCTTCAACTCTATCTGGCCACAGCGGTAACTGGCGGCTTCGCCTGGTACGCGGCAAGTTTCGCTTCCGGCTCCACCCTGGTCATCGGCACTTCCGCCGCCGGTTTCGGACTCCTGGCGTTTTTCGCCGCCCTGTACCCCAACCGCGAGATCCAAGTGCTGCTCTTTTTCATCATCCCGGTGAGAGTAAAACCCAAGATTCTCGCCTACATCGCCCTCGGCATCTCCCTTCTCGGCCTGCTCAACGAGCTCTTCGAAGGCAGCGCCATGTCAGGAGTGGCCCACTCCGCCCACCTCGGCGGCATGGCCGCTGGATACCTTTTCTATCGATTCGTCTACCTGGCGAATCCCTACGACAACTCCGGCGAACTCAAGCTCTCCGTACCCAAGATCTTCAAGAAGCCTGCCCCAAAGAAAAGCAGCGCCGGCTATCGCTACAACGTCAACGTAGAGACTCCTCGCGATCTCAAGAACGAGGTCGACCGAATCCTCGACAAGATAAACAGCAAAGGATTCGGCTCCCTCTCGGCCCAGGAAAAGAAAGTCCTCGACGAGGCTCGAGATCTGCTGCGCAAGAGGTAGCCAAGCCTCGCCGAAAAAATCTCCCGGCCTAGAAACGCCCAATAAAACGTTACCCCGAAATCCAACCAACCCCGGCAAACGCCGAATCCAGCCAACGACACCTCATATGATCAAGAGACTGAAAACCTCTATCGCCCTCCTCGGCCTCATAACCCTAACCCCGCTGGCTCACGCCCTCAGCCAACCTCGCGACACAGCCGAGCTCCCGGAGCTCCAGAGCACGTCCCTGATGCGCAACGAGGCCCGACTCATAGTCGAGATGCTGGAAACCATGCACTTCGAGAGCGCCGAGATATCAAACGAAACCTTCGCCGAGCACATCACCCACTACATGGAGGACCTTGACTACAACAAGCTCTACTTCCTCCAAGAGGACCACGCAGCCTTCGTGGAAAAATTCGGCAAGGACCTCGGCTTCCGACTCCGCTACCAGGGCGATCTGACTGCCGCCTTCGAAATCTACTCCCTCTACCGCGATCGAGCCATCGCCCGCATCGACTGGGCTATCGAACAGCTCGACGACGATTGGTCTTTCGATACCGACGAATACTACGTCTACGACCGCAGCGAGAGCCCTTGGCCCGCCGACGAGACCGAAGCGGAAAACCAATGGCGCCTCCGCCTGAAGTACGAACTCCTTCAAGAGATCCTCAACGACAAGACCCAGGAAGAAGCCAAGGAACGGATCGCCAAACGCTACCAGCGCATGCTGCGCAACATCTACGAATTCGGCTCCAAAGACGTGCAGGAAGTCTTCCTCACCAGCCTGACCAAGATGTTCGATCCCCACTCCAGCTTCCTCTCCTCCGACACCCTCGAGGACTTCAACATCCAGATGCGGCTCAAGCTGATAGGAATCGGCGCCATGCTATCCGAGGAGGATGGCTACTGCGTCATTCGAGAACTCGTTCCAGGAGCTCCCGCCATGCGGAGCAACAAGCTCCAGCCCAACGACAAGATCGTCGCCGTGGCGCAGGAAGGCGAAGAACCCGTCGACATCATCGGCATGGGCCTGCGCAAAGTCGTCGACAAGATCCGAGGCGAAAAAGGCAGCACGGTCACCCTCACTATCATCCCAGCCGACGCCATCGACAGCTCGGTGCGAGAGGTCGTCGAAATCGTGCGCGACGAAGTACACATCAACTCGAATCGCGCCACCGGCCACATTCACGAAGTGCCCGACGAGGACGGCCAGATCAGCAAGATCGGCGTGATCGAAATCCCCTCCTTCTACGGAGGAGACGAGTATTTTGAAAATGGCCAACGCTACCTCACCAGCGTGACCTCGGACGTCGAAGAGCTCGTCAACAAGATGGAAAACGCCGGCGTCAGCGGAATCGTCCTAGACCTCCGTCACAATGGCGGCGGTCTTCTCGACGAAGCGATCCGCATGACCGGACTCTTCATCCGTCGAGGCCCCGTCGTACAGGTACGAGAAAAAAGCGGCTACGTCATTCCCCACATGGACCGCGACTCGAAGGTCGCCTACGACGGCCCTCTAGCCGTGCTCACTTCCCGTTACAGTGCCTCCGCCTCCGAAATTCTAGCCGGAGCCCTACAGAACTACGGTCGCTCCATCACCGTCGGAAACTCGAGCACCCACGGAAAAGGCACCGTGCAGCAGGTCTTCTCGCTCGACCAGTACGTGCTGCGCAAGGACCTCGCCAACGACAAGGCAGGGGCCGCCAAGCTAACGATTCGCAAGTTCTACCTTCCCAACGGCTTCTCTACGCAGCGCAAGGGAGTGGTTCCCGACGTCGAGCTCCACTCCGTAGAGGAGGTCAACGCCGTCGGCGAAGCCGATCTGCCCGCCGCTCTGGCCTGGGACTACATCAAGCCGGTCGCCCGATTCGTCGAAATGACGCTCAAAACCGGACTCGTGGAGGCTCTCTCCAACGCTAGAGACAATCGTATGCAGGCCCTTGAGGAATTCGCCTTCCAGCAAAAGCGCCTCGCCTGGCTGCAGGAACGCAAGGACCGCAAGGAAATCTCCCTCAACCTCGAAAAACGCAAGGTGCTCATGGAGGAGGACAAGCTCTTCATCGAAGCGATGGAAGACGAGCAGAGGCAACTCGCCAACCTCAACTACAAAACCACCGAGATCAAGCTGGACAGCGTCGTGCGAGAGGAAGCCCAACGCGCCGCAGAAGAAGCCGCCTACAAAGCCAGCCAAGCCTCTGCAACCGAAGCAGAGACACAAACCGTCGCCGAAACGGAAGAAACAGCAGCAAACGACAGCGAGGTAGCCGCAAACGCCGAGACAAACGAAGCCGAGAAGAAAGAGGACATCCCCGAATTCGATATCCAGCTTCGCGAAACGCTTCGCATCATCAAGGACGCGATCAGCTTCTCCTCGGATCCGGACGAGTGGACGCAACCCGCTCTGCCCATCGCTTCGAAGTCCCGCTTCGAACAACTAGTCAACTAGAGGAGTCCACGCTCGCAATCCGCCCACAAAAAGACCGCCCGGAAATCCGGGCGGCTTCTTCGTAACCTTTATCGGAATAAAACAGGGAAAGGAGGAGCTACTCTGCCTCGAGGTCCCAGTTGCTTGTGAGGGCGAAAACGATCGCCGAGTAGCGATTCTCGATGCCAAGCTTGCGGAAGATGCTTTCGCAGTGCTTCTCCACTGTGCGAGGACTGATTTCGAGGATGCGACCGATATCTCCGTTGGTCTTGCCCTCTACGATCCAGAAAAGCACTTGCTTCTCTCTCTTGGTCAGACGCTTGAGCTGTTCTGCGCCTGGAACTTCGCCATGGGCTTTGCCAAGCCTCTCCGCAAGTAATTGGCTGCTACTACTTTTCATCGGATCGAATCTCCTTTCCGTTTTCTAGAGATTCAACGACGAGGAGGAAGGAGGAGCCGCGAAATTCCGAAGAACTGAGCGCTGGCCCACAACGAGTTAGGAACGACTGTTGTTTGATCATGGTGTGTGCTGTTGTAGGGGGGGAATTTGGAACGAAAAGAAGAGCCATCCCTGACAGCTCCGCCACCGCTCGCGCTTGTGTTGTTGTTTACTACGTTTTTACTTATCCTAGGATTTTACCTTAGTCAACTGCGGAGGCTACAAAGTACCGCGCTTAAGGCTAAGTCTTACGAAACCGTGCAAGACAGGTGTAAGGTTCCGCAGGTTCCCGGATTAATTTTCTGCAAAGCCGAGCATTCGCAACCAGAACGAGCCTGAACCCTCCGCTCAGGGGGAAACACCAGCGAAAAACGCCTAACCCATCAGGGCATTCCCGCAGATAGGTTATTTTCTTTTTCAGCCTTTCGACGAAGCTTCGTCTTCATCGCCCTCTTCAAGACAGACGGAGCACAACGCTCCATCTCCGTCGTAGCGAAAGTCCCTCTCGGGAGCCGAAAGATCGGTCGCCCCGCACTTCACGCAAACATGGAAAGGCTGCTCCTCGAACTTCCTCTTCGCCTCTTTCATCTCGGCGACACGCTTGCGAGCTTTCAACGAGCGAAAGATGTCCAAACCGAAAAACAGGGGAAAGTTTATCAGCGACCCGACAATGAAAAAGCGAATCGGAAGCGGCGAGGCCATCGCCTGCAAGAGCAGGAGACCCCCGATTGCCAATGCCAGCCACTTCATCTTGACCGGGAGAATGAAAAACAACCGCAACTCGAAGTTCGGAAAGAGGTAGGCGAAGCCAAAAGTCACCGAATAGGCAATGTACTGGTTCGTGACCGCAACCGTAGGGAAAAAAGCTCCCGCGATAACCACTCCCACCACCGCAGTAAGCAGATAGAGATTGTAGCGAAAAGCTCCCCACTTGCCCTCAAGAGAGGTCCCCATCAAATAGAAGACGATCCAGGCGAATGCTATCCAGAACCAGCTCACCCGCGGCGGTATCAAAAGAAATGAAACGACTCGCCAGACTTCCCCAGAAGCAAACGCATCGAAATAGAAGACCATGTGCCGCAAGATGGCGAATTCGTCGTTGCGCAACGCCATCATAGCGAAAGTCAGCACCTGTCCCGCCACCAAATAAAGCGTCAGGTTCTGCACCGCCAGGAACCCGAAACGCTTCTCCATCTTGTCCAGCAAACTCATCGGGCGAAATCCTTCATGCAGGCTCCGGAAAAGCCGCTACCGTCTCGATAGTGATACCGCCTCGAGCTTTTTGCTTCGTCGTCACCTTGCAACGCTTCGGCTCGATATCCCGCAGCACGCGATCGCGAATCTCCGCGGTCAGCTTCTCGGCAAACATCGCCTTGTCGCGAAAGCCCCAAAGGTAGAGCTTCAGGCTTTTGCTCTCGATGCACAGCCGATCCGGCACGTACTCGATAACAACCGTGTACCAGTCCGGCTGCCCCGTTATCGGACAGGAGCTCATGACCTCGTCGGAAGTCAAGGTCACCGTCGAAACGCCAGGAGGCGACTCGAAGCCATCAAGCTGTTCGATAGGCTTCCGAACCGTCTTCCCTAAGTATTTCGAATCCATTTCGCAAAAAAGTTCGGGAACTATCCACAGCCCCCAACGCGACATCAAGCCTAGGCTGCTAGAGAGACGAAACCGGCTGCGAAAGGCAAACGCCCCAGACTGCCTTGGGTAGAGCGCTCCACACGCTCCGCAAAGCCCACACTCAAGCGAATAACACCAGCTGCCGAAACCCTCAGCGAAACACAATCGTTATGAAAAACAAACAATACTCAGCAAAAATGGGAATAGCCGCGTTGCTCACAGCAGTCGCCCTTCCCTTCGCAGCTAATGCGGAGGTAACCATTCCCAGCGCTAAAAAGACGGTAGTTCCGCACCTCTCTCCAGAGCTCCGTTCGCAAAAGGCGGAAGTCGAAGTCCTCCTGGAAATCAACCAGTTCGGCTACGTCACCAGCGCGGAAATCGCAGGATCGACCAACCAGTCCTTCAACCAAGCCACGCTCGACGCCGTCTATCAATGGAGATTCCAGCCCGCTACCGAGAACGGAAAGGCCGTCGCCTCGAAAGCGAACCAGCCCTTCTACTTCAATGGAGACTCCATCGTGCTGACCGCGAAGAAGACGCCTCAGGACAGCAATCCGCAAAGCAAGCGCAAAGTCGCTCCGGCCCTCACTCCCGAGCTGAACAACATCACCGGCGAGGTCGTGCTCGAGGCCAATCTCGACGCCAACGGCGCAGTCACCAAAGTCGTCGTCAAGAGCTCGACCCACAGCGAACTGGAAGCAGCCGCGGCTGAAGCCCTCGAGCAATGGACCTTCAAGCCCGCTATACGCGAAGGAAAAGCTACCGCCTCCAGAGTAAACGTGCCATTCAGCTTCCGCGGACTCGACGCCGGCAGCGTCGTCGCCAAGGCGGACACCCACAAAAAGGTCGACAAGGCCCCCGTACCCATCCGTCGCTCCATACCCGAGCTCGCCGCCAGCATCCGCGACGAACGCGGCGAAGCCACGCTCCTCATGACCGTCGACGAATACGGCTACGTAGCCGCTGTACAGGTGCAGGAATCCAGTCACGAGGAACTCTCCGCCGCCGCGACCGAGGCCGCCTTCCAATGGAAGTTCAAGCCAGCCATCAAGGACGGAGTCGCCGTGGCATCCAGCGTCCTCCAGCCCTTCAGCTTCAACGGCGGGCTCATCACCGACGACCTTCCAGCCGACAGCATGCCCGTCGTCAAGAAGTCCTCCACCCCAAAGCTTCCCGAAGAGCTCTCCGGCATACAAGGCTTCGTCAACGTTCGTCTCAACCTCGACGCCCAAGGCCGCGTAGTCAACGCAGCCACTACCAAGAGCTCCCACGACGAACTCGAGCAACCCACCATCGAAGCCGCCAAGACATGGACCTTCAAACCCGCGATACGCGACGGGCAAGCAGTTCCCTCAGCTGTCGTCGTCCCCTTCGTCTTCAGCGAACGCGGCTAAGACAAGCCATCCAAGCAATCACAAAACCAAGCGCGGCCTATATCTAAGGGCCGCGCTTCTTCGTATCCACACACCACAGACAAACTCTCCCACCCACTCTCTTTTGCAGACATACCATCCATCCAGACATTTAATTCTCCAACGTTAGAGAATTAAATGTCGGCCCATTGAAAGATTGCTTCTTGGTCCGAGCGAATTCGGAGAGAATGGGAACAAGCGGGCTTGCAACGCTTTCCGCAGCTTATTTCCTCACCAGATCCCATGAATTGCCGAAACGATAAGCGATCCGCTACGTATCGCAGCCTGCTGCGAGCCCTTAGCCTGCGACTTCTCGCGACAGTCGCCTCCACCCTGCCCTACACTGCGCAATCTGGAGGGTTCACCAGCGCCAGCGATGAGGCCAGCCGCCACCATTGGCAATTTCTCGCCGACGAGGGGCTGAGCCAAGGCCTCGTCACGACCTGGCCTATGCATGTCGGCTCAATCGAAGCAAGCCTCCAAGACATTGATCCACAAGCGCTCAATTCAGCCCAGCGGCGGTCCTTCGAGTTTCTTAGCAGGATTCACCACCCCGATGGCATCAACTACGCTACAACCGCGCAGTACGGCAATAGCCGCGAAGAGCTGCGCGGATTTTCCAGCGACTTTCGCGAGTCAGGCGAAGTCCGTATCGTGGTGGAAGGCTCCTCGGAAAACGCGTTCGGAGCGCTCAACTTGTCCGCGATCGACAACCCGCTCGACGGCCAGCGTCATCGCCTGGATGAAAGCTACATCGCCGCCGACCTCGGCGGCTGGACTGTGGGAGCCGGTCGCCTGAGCCGCTGGTGGGGACCGGGCTGGCAAAGCAGCCTCATCCTCTCGACCAACGCCCGACCAACGCCTGGCCTCTTCCTCAGCCGCGCGCGATCCGACGCGTCCGAGCTGCCCGTCGCCAAGTGGCTCGGTCCCTGGCACCTAAATCTCTTCGCAAACCAGCTCGAGTCGAACCGGTTCGTCCCCGACGCGAAGCTCATCGGCGCCCGCTTCACTTTCAAGCCGAACAAAGCCCTGGAAATCGGCCTCGCCCGCACCGCCCAGTGGGGAGGCGAAGGTCGACCGGAAACGCTGGACAGCCTCGTCGACCTCCTGCTCGGCAAAGACAACGTCGGCACCGATGGCATCGACCGCGACAACGAGCCAGGCAATCAGCTCGGCGGCATAGACTGGCGCTGGAGCTTCCGCGCCGGTGGCCAGACCATCATCCACTACGGTCAGCTTATCGGCGAGGACGAAGCCGGCGGCCTGCCCTCGCGCAAGATCGGGCTATTCGGCTTCGAGACGCCCATCGTCACGGAAAACACGCACGGGCGCCTGTATTTGGAGTACAGCGACACGACGATGGACTTCGACGACGACCGCTTCTTCAACAGCGCCTACAACCACAGCGTATATCAAACCGGCTACCGCTACCGGGGACGCGTGCTCGGCGCCTCGACGGACAACGACTCCCGCCTGCTCGCCCTCGGCGGCTACCATCAGTTGCCTGGCAAGCAATCGATCGCCTGGAAAGCGCTCTACGGAGAACTCAACCGCGACGGTGGCAATGGAAACAATACAGTAGCCCCGACAAGCATCGACACCTCCATGGTCTCCATCGAATACAGGAAGCAGATAGACGAACGCTGGGAAGCCGGCCTGCTCGGCTACTACTTGACGGACGAAATCGCCCCAGGCACTGACGTATCGAAAGAAGGGATACAGCTACGCTTCAGCTGGAAGCAGTAGGATTTCGTAGCGCGGAGCTTCAGCCCGCGTCCGTGTTGCAGGATCGATTCTCAGCGGACGCGGGCTGAAGCTCCGCGCTACGACAGACCAGATGAAAGATGCCTAGCCGACGGCGATCTTCTTCATCGCGGTCATGTGGCCACGCAAGACAGCGCCGATCCGCTCGACGCCATGGCTGCGGATCTTGGCATTGACCGCTACGAGTTCCTGGTTGTCTACCGCACTGTCCGCAACGCCGAGACCGTTGCCGATGACATCCGTATCAACACTGGACATGAAGTCGGCGAGCAGCGGGACGGCGGCGTTGGAAAAGAGATAGCAGCCGTATTCAGCAGTGTCGGAGATGACCTTGTTCATCTCGTAGAGCTTCTTGCGCCCAATCAGATTGGCGATCAGCGGAGTTTCGTGCAGAGACTCGTAATAGGCGGACTCGGGCTTGATACCTGCGTCGGTCATCGATTCGTAGGCGAGCTCGACGCCAGCTCGGATGAAAGCGACCATGAGGATGCCCTTGTCGAAGTACTCTTGCTCGGCAATCTCGACATCCGCAGGAGTCGACTTTTCGAAAGCAGTCTCGTTGGTGGCTTCGCGCCAGGCGAGCAGGTCCTTGTCGCCGTTGTCCCAGTCGGCCATCATTCCGTTGGAGAAGGCGCCGGACATGATGTCCTCCTGATGCTTGTCGAACAAGTCGCGCATGATGTCCTTGAGCTGCTCGGACAGCTCGAATGCCTTGAGCTTGGCCGGATTGCTCAGGCGATCCATCATGTTGGTGATGCCGCCGTGCTTGAGAGCCTCGCAAATGGTATCGAAACTGTGCTGCACGAATTTCGACGCCCAGCCAGCATCAATGCCCTTCGCCACCATCTTGTCATAGGCAAGCAGCGAACCAGCCTGCAGCAGACCGCAGAGGATTGTCTGCTCGCCCATCAGGTCGGACTTCACTTCGGCGATGAAGCTCGACTCGAGACAGCCGGCCCGGTCGCCGCCAGTGGCACAGGCATAGGCCTTCGCGATATCCCAGCCTTCGCCCTTCGGATCGTTTTCCGTGTGAACCGCAAGAAGGGTCGGCACGCCAAAGCCGCGCTTGTACTCTTCGCGCACTTCAGTGCCCGGGCTCTTGGGAGCAACCATGACAACCGTGAGGTCCTTGCGAATCTCCATGCCCTCTTCCACGATGTTGAAGCCGTGACTGTAGGCCAGACAAGCGCCCTCCTTCATCAGAGGCTGCACCGCGCCAACCACCGCAGTGTGCTGCTTGTCCGGAGTGAGATTGAGAACGAGATCGGCAGTTGGAAGCGTTTCCTCGTAGGTACCGACAGGGAAGCCGTTTTCCGTGGCATTGCTCCAGGACTGACGCTTCTCCTCGATAGCCGAGGAACGCAGGGCGTAGCTGACATCAAGGCCGGAGTCCCTCATGTTCAGACCCTGGTTGAGGCCCTGAGCGCCGCAGCCCACGATTACCACCTTCTTGCCCTTGAGGGCTTCGACTCCGTTGAACTCGGAGGGATTCATGAAGCGGCAACGGCCGAGCTGCTCGAGCTTCTGGGCCAGTGTCAGCGTGTTGAAGTAGTTTTTTCTGCTCATCGTGAGGGTCCTGGTTTTTTAGAAAGCCCCGCACTATGAACCGAGAGCCCCTAGCGTAAAGAGATTTTTGACAGCCTGAAGAACCGTCGCCAAAGCGCCCAACGAAGCGATCATTTTGATTGGCCAGGCTTCGCCTATCCCCCCAGGTGACACGACACTAGGATTTGCGAGCCACCCAAAGTCGACAATCTTCAGAAAAATCGAGCGTAACGGCGGATTCCTGGGCTAGATCGCTGCGCATCGCGTCTTCCAGCAGCTCAAAGCCAATCGACTCCAGAGCTTGTAGCATTTCCACTCGAGTGGGCACATGCATGAAAGTCGTTCCGTGCTCGGTAGCGAAATGGCGATCGCCGTAGTCCAGCAAATACGGGTTGCGCGACAAGTCGTGGTGGTAGTCGCCCGAGTCAGCAAAGACGCGACTGTAGAGAGCATCCTCCCGATCCAGCGTGGAAAACAGAAAACGACCGCCAGGACGCAAGACGCGAAACACCTCGCCCAAAGCCTTCTGGCGGTTCGCCGATCCAGGGATCTGCATCAGGCCATTGAAGGCGAAGATCACCCCATCGAAGCTCTCGTCAGCGTAGCTGAGCCGCGTGGCGTCTTGCGGTTCGAAGCGCCAAGGACAGCCCAAACGCTTCGCAATCTCCTTCGCCCGAGCGACCATGGCTGGAGCGAGATCGGCGCCCAAAACCTCGACATAGCCTAACTCCCAGAGGCCAATCGCCACCCGACCGGCGCCACAACCGAGGTCCAGCAAGCGCTCTTCCCTCGCGAAGTTTCTCCGGGCCAACAGCTTCTCGGACTCCCAGAGGCCGACCTTCGCCACCGCTCGCGCATAGTGCTCGATCGTCGAAGCCTCATCGAAGTACCCGCGCATGCGCTCGATATCCATTAGTCGGATTTTTTTGGATAAAAAGATTGATCAAACTGGACGAAGCCACCTTTTTAGGCCGTTTCGATTTTACGATGAAAGCAACTATCCAGACCCAGGGCAAACAGCTCACCGTACAAGAGGGCGACGTTCTGACGCTGAACCGCTACCCAGGCACGGAAGCTGGCTCCAAGCTCGAGATCAACGAAATCCTTACCCTCGGCGAAGGCGACGCCTTCAAGCTTGGCTCGCCATACGTCGATGGAGCGAAGGTCTCCGCAACCGTTCTCGAAAACAAGCGCGGTCGCAAGATCGTCGTCTTTAAAAAGAAGAAGCGCAAGGGATACGAGCGCCGCCGCGGCCATCGCCAAGAGCTCTCCGTCATCAAGATCGACTCCATCGAATCCTAAAAACCAGCAGCGCAGCAGCAAAGATCTTCCGTCATGGCTCATAAAAAAGGACAAGGCACTTCCAAGAACGGACGCGACTCCAATCCCAAGAACCTCGGAGTGAAGAAGTTCGGCGGCGAGTCCGTCATCGCAGGCAATATCATCGTACGCCAGCGCGGCACTCGCTTCCACCCCGGAGCAAACGTCGGCATGGGCCGCGACCACACCCTTTTCGCTCTCAGCGACGGCAAGGTCGTCTTCGACAAGGCCCACCGCAAGGTAGCCGTCGAAGCCTAAGCAGGCCCAAAGCAAACCCAGCTTTCCCAAGCCCTTCTCCGAAAAGAGGAGGGCTTTTTCGCGTTTGCGTCCCAGTCGAACGCCGCGCCAACCCCTCCTAAACGGCGCAAATAACTTTCCAACGTTGGAAAGTTATTTGCGCGGGCCGGTCGCAGGCGAGCTACAGTGGAGAAGGAACGGAAAGCGTTCCGACCGCTCAACTAGGCGCCTGCAGTGTCGATTTGAGTCGATAAGCAATGAGCAGCAAACGACTTGCCCAACTGCGGCGCCAAAAGGAACTCATCCTAGAGCAACTCAACTGGATCGAACTGGAGATAGATCGAGAGACGCTTGCCCATGCCCCGTCCTCTTCGCCAAAGACAAGCCGTTTGCTCGAAGCTATCTCCGAGAAGCGCCTAGTGACTGAATCTCTCGAGGTTCCCGATCCGGAAGAAGCTTCGGCAGAGCAAGTCGCCTCCGAACTCTACGACGAACTAGGGCCCGACACACGTAGCGCCGTTCTCGATACGAAACGCGGTTGCATGATCTTCGGCGGACTGGCATTCGCCTCGCTCGCCGGACTCTTCGCGTACGTGATTTTCTGGTACTAGGCGAGCGGAGCTCGCCAGGGGTTTAGGCTGAGGGCCGAAGGCTGAAGGAGCATAGTGTCGTGTTACACTTGCAACGTAGCGCGGAGCTTTAACCCGCGGCCGTAGCAATTCCTCATCGTTTTCCTCATCCTCATCTTTATCATGGGATGAGGATGAAGATGACGAGGGGGATGAGGAGGTCTCCGACGGACGCGGGCTAAAGCTCCGCGCTACGGAACACTCTCCACCTTCAGTCCTCAGCCTTCAGCCTACTCCCTTCAAAACATGCTCGTTGGCCATGACTACGCCGCTGAGCATGCTGCCGACGATGCCGAGGTAGCCTTGGTCCGTGCCGCAAAGGAAGAGATTCGAGACGGGAGTTTTGCCGTCTTTGATCTTGGTAGGCGAGCCGTAGATAGCGCCGCGGCTGCGACGGGTGAAACGATGGACCGTCTTGGGGGTAAACATATCGGTAGCTACAAGCTCGCTAGAGAAGTCTCGGGTAAACTCAGGCATCAAGGGAAGAATAGCGCCTTGTATCCGCTCGAACCATACGCGCTTCGCTTCGGCGTATTCGGCTTCGTCGTAGGATCTCCAAAGGTCGTGATTGGCGAGACAGGTCACGCGGACCACTCCCTCGCTGAGAGCCCGATCGCCGAATTCGAAGTTGTTCGGGAAGCACAGCACGCCGCTGGCGAGATCGACGGCATCGCTGGCGTCGCGATAATGGAAACGCTCGGAGCGATTGAAGAAGACGATCGTATCGTCGCCCCAACCCCAGGTCTCGGGCAGGCTCCGATAGACCGCAATGGTCTCCGCAAAGGATAGCCTGCCCTGGAGCGAGGGAAGGTCCTCGGAGACTGGAGGCTGGATGAGGGCATAGGTCTCGGGCAATCCGGCACAGGAGAGTACGACGCTGGCGCTTATTTCTCCCCCATTTTCGAGTTCGATGCGAGAGACCTTGCCTGACTCGATCCGCAGGCGGCGAACTCCAGTCTTCATTTTTCGGATACCGCCTAGCTTGCGATAGCGGTCCAGGACCACACGGATGAGCCTTCGGATGCCGTCTACCGGACGGGCGAAACCTTCGTGGAAGATGGAGCGAAACATGACTACGAACTGCCCAACGTCCATATCGTCTTCCACTGCTGAACCGTAGTACATGAGGGGGCAGAAGATCATGTCCTGCAGGAGCGGATCGCTCACGAAGCCTTCCACCCAGACACGAGCGGAGCGGTAGGGGGCTTCCAGTTCCCGATCGTCGAAACCGCGGACCGTCTCGCTAAGGCGCTTGAAGCCGTCGATCTGATGGGGAAAGGCTTGGGCGACTTCGCTCTCCAGAAGCGCTTCATCGTTACTGAAGCGAAGATCCGTACCCGGAAAGGCGATACGAGAGGAGCGTTGCTCGATCAGGTTGAGCTCCGACCGATCGATGCGCAGCTGGCGCAGGAGCTTGTTGAAAATAGCTCGGCGCTCGCTGGGCGGCGCGAAGTTGGTCATGGCGTGCAGTCCGACGTCGTACTTGCGGCCGTCCTTTGCATAGAAGCTGTTGAGCCCGCCGGGAGCGTTGTGCTGTTCGAGGATGACGACCTTCCTGCCGAAGTGAGCGCAGCGGATGCCGGCGGAAAGTCCGGACATGCCGGCTCCGATGATCGCTACGTCGTAGTGTTCCACCTGCAATTGAAATTCGGATACAAAAAACCCGACCGAAGGGGCCGGGCCATTGAGTTTGGTCGGAGAAAGGAAGAACCGTCAGACCAGGGCGTTGAACTTGGGCGTGAGGTACTCCGCGCAGCTGTCCAAGGAGGCCAGGTGGGAGTAGTCCGCTTCCGGCACTTCTATGCCGTGCTGCTTGCGCAGCTCCATCACGATATCGAGGAAATCCATCGAATCGAGATCCAATTGCTCACGCAGGGGAACCTCGCCTTTTACGTCGCCAAGTTCCTCGTCTGGAGCGATTTCGGCGATGATGTCGAGCACCACTTGTTTGCATTCGTCTTTGGTCATGTAGGTCGTCTTGAGCTAGTTCGAAAAGCGCTTCACGATGAGCGCTGAGTTGATACCGAGCATACCAAAGGAGTTATTAAGAATGGCGTCAACCCGTTTTGCTGGCTTGGTTTCGTTGATCACCAGACCAGGCAAGTCGCACTTCGGATCGAGCTCATCGACGTTGATCGTGGGGTGGACGAGGCCGTCTTCGAAGGCCGGCAAATTGCCCGCGAGCTCGAGGGCGCCGGCCGCTCCCATAGCATGGCCAATGTAGCCTTTGGTGTTGTTGACCTGGGTCTTGGGGCAGTCGGTAAACACCTCGCCGATGGCCGCGCATTCCTGGATGTCACCCATCGGAGTAGCAGTCGCATGCGTATTGATGATGTCGATATCGCCAGGCTGCATGCCGGCTCGCCCGAGAGCTGCTCGCATGCACTCGGCTTGGCGGGCAGGATTCGGCAGCACATAGTCAGTCGCGTCGGAATTGACGTGGTAGCCGACGATCTCGCCGTAGATCTTCGCTCCTCGCGTCTGGGCGTCCTCGAGCCGTTCGAGCGTGTAGAGAGCGCCTCCCTCGCTGACCACAATGCCATTGCGCTTGAGGTCGAAGGGGCGGGAGGCCTTGTTCGGATCCTCGTGCTCGGCCAGGGCTCCCTGGCTCTTGAAGCCGGCGAAGATGCCGAAAGTGCGAACGCTCTCGGAAACGCCACCGGCAATTGCCAGATCCACTTCGCCCAGCCGCAACATCTGAAGGGCATGCACCAAGCCGAGGTTGCCCGCCGCGCAAGCCGCGCCTACAGTGTAGGCCGGGCCGTGGACCTTGAGGTTGAGGGAGACCTCGCCAGCGGGGTTGTTGGAAACGGTACGGGGATTGTGGTGGTGCGACCAGTACTTGGTGTCGTAGTCGAATTGGGAAATGTTGTAGACCTCGTTCTCGGTCTCCACATTTCCGTGCTCGGTGGTGCCGACGTAGATGCCAGTGCGATCCGAAGCGAGGTTCTCCGCTTCCAGACCCGCATCCAGCAAGGCTTCACGGGCGCAGTAGATCGAGATGCTGCCTGCCCGAGTCCCTACTCTCAGCTCCTTCTTCTTCTGGTAACGCAGGGCGTCGAAATCGCAAACGCCAGCCAGAACCTGGCCCATGTAGCGCATGTCGATCCGGCTGATGCCCGCTTGGCCCTGCAAAAGGCTCTGCCGAAACTCGGCCAAGCTGTTGCCAATAGGGGCGGTCAGCCCTACTCCAGTGATGACGACTCTGCTCTCTATCATTGTTGGGATCTAGGTGAGGCGGCAGATTTTCCGCAAAGCTCATTGGGGCTAGCCAAAAGTTCACGCCATTCAACACTAAACCCCGAGCTCTACCTATTGCGGATTGAAATGGGGCATGGTCCCATGCGAAAAAGTCCGGAACTCTTTACCCTACGTCTCGAAGACAGAACGCCCCATTTTTTCGACAAAAACCCGACAAGGTAAAAAAAGCCTAAGAAAAGTCCATCGACAGGCCCAAAACTTGCAACAAACGTGTTGCTAAACTCCCCCCTGTCGTCATTACTGAGACGTTTACGGTTACAGTAAAAATACGGACAAACTATCACCCTACATTCAAGAACCCTCGCCCACCTACGATCTCCCATCCCAACGCCAGCATATGAAAGTCATACTAATCGAAGATCAGATCCTATTTAGAGAGCTCACCGTTTCCATTCTTAAAGCCGATTTCGGACTGGACGTCGTGGGCCAGTACGATGACGGCGAAGAAGGTCTGCAAGCGTGCATGGACTTCCAACCGGATCTCGTAATCCTGGATCTCAAGATCAAGAAACTCGGCGGTCTGACCGTCTTCAATCGCATCAAAGACCGCCTCCCCGACTGCAAAGTCATACTCGTCTCAGCCCATTTCACTCCCGAAATCGTCAAGAACACCGTCGAACGCGGCGTAAACGGACTCGTCACCAAAAACAGCACCATCGAGAGCCTCAAGGACGCCATCGGCCAGATCCTCAAAGGCGCCGTCTACTACTCTCCCGAAGCCTACAAGCTGCTCCGCCAGCCCATCACCAGCAAGGACTACAACGACAGCTTCAAGATGCTCACCCCGCGCGAAACCGACGTCCTCCAAATGGTCGGCGAAGGCTACAGCTCCAAGGAGATCGCCCGTTCCTTCAATCTCAGCGTCCGCACTATAGACGCCCACCGCTCGAACATCATGCGCAAGCTCAACCTTCGGGGAGCCACGGACATGACCCGCCTGGCGGTCAAGCTGAAGCTTGTCAGCCAAGACTAGCAGGAAAGAGCCGAAAAGAATTCAACACGCTAAAGGCGACCTGACAAAAGGTCGCCTTTTCAGTGCGCGGTTTCGGCAAATTCGGCCGGAAGGCAGTTCGAAATCCCCAGCCTGGTTCAGAAGCCCCGATCGCGCAACAGCCCCTCAATCGCCGCAACAAACGCTGCCGATTCCGACCTCAGACGCTCGACAAGTCCATCCAACTTCAGCACGGACCCGTCGGCGCACATGCTCAGCGTCGCTTCGCACAAGGAGAACATACGCGAAGCAGCCATCGCTCCCGCCGAGCCCTTCATCTGATGCAGCGTCTCGCCGCAGGCTTCCGCATCGCCGGCTTCGAAAGCCTCCTTCAATTCCTCTAGCAAGACCGGCGACTCCTCCCGATAGATCTCGAAGAGTCGACACAAAAGCGGCCGGCCGTCCTTCTGGCGCCGGAAGAGCTCTTCGATCTCGCTCGGGGAATACAACTCCTTGTCAGATACGTCGGGCAACATGGTCTCGCTAGTTCCTTCTCGGTTTAGAATCGCTTGCGCGCCTCAAGAGCGCTTTTAAGAGTAACGGAGTCAGCATACAGAACGGACGCTCCACTCGGAAGCCCAAAGCCGATCCGCGAAACCTCCACCTCATCGCTCGCGATGAGATCAATGATGTAGTGACATGTCGCCTCCCCCTCCACGTCGTTCGGCAAGGCCAAGATGATTTCGGTGATCGACTCCTTTTCAATCCGTTCCTTCAAGCCCGCTAGATTCAATCGCTCCGGCCCCACCCCATTTATCGGAGACAGCTTGCCATGCAAGACGTGATAGCGACCACGAAAGGCGCCCGACTTTTCCAGAGCCATCAGATCGCTCACATGCTCCACCACGCACAGCGAACCTGTCTCAGCGCGCCGCTCGTCCTCGCAAATCGAGCAATACTTCTCCTCGCAAACATTTCCGCAAAGCTCGCAACGCCGCACTCGCTCCCGCGCGCTCGAAATCGCCTGGGAAAGCTCCACCGCTACCTCCGGACGCTCCAGAAGCAGGAAGATCGCCATGCGCTCCGCAGAGCGAAATCCCACACCGGGCAACCGCTTGAGCTCCTTCTGCAACGCCTCGAACGCAGGTGTCATCTATACCCCAGCAGCAAAAGACCCACTACATCAACCCCGGCATATTGAAGCCCTCGGTCGCCTTGGCCATCTCCTCCTCGTTGAAAGCCTTCGCCTTGCTGGCCGCCTCCTTGACGGCCTCCAGCAAAGTCTCCTCCACCAAACTGGCTTCCTCCTTCAGCAGTTCCGGATCGAGCTTGATCGAGAGAAATTCGCTCTGGCCGTTGATGCGAATCGAGACCGCTCCACCGCCACTGGAAACCTCGAGCTCCTTGCTCGCCAGCTCCTTTTGAGCATCCTCGATCTTCTTCTGCATCTTCTGCGCCTGCTTCAACAATTTGCCAACACCTGCCATAGTTTTTCTCCTGTTTGCTTAAAAGGGATAATAGACGAGCGACCAATAGCGAACGCGACACGCTGCAATTCAACCATTTAGCCGTCAACCCAGAACGCCAGGCGATGCCGCAGAGGGAATGCGATCAAAAGCGATCGGCTTCTCGGGGAGCACGTGCCCTACCTACCCAAACGAGATCCGGAAAAGGAAGCGAGATGCCAACCCAGCTTCACGGCCGACCGACCAGGTCCTCGAACCCTTCGCGAAAACTCGGAAATCCCGGACGCCAAGCCGTCCGCCGCTTCAAGAGAGCATTGCTAACGCGCCGATCAGCTGGTCGCCCCCCCTCTCCAAAACGCCGAGAGCTTCGTCCCGCAATGGGAGCCTCGCCCGAAAAGCCCGGCATCGCTACCCCAAGACACCTCGCCAGCCAAGCCACGATCGTCTCCTTCTCCGATGGTTCGTCGTCTACCACATTGTACACCCCCGACGCCAAGTCCGAACTCGCCAAGCAGCAAAACACCGCTGAAGCCACATCCTCGATACGCACGAGATTCAAGTGGTAGTCGCCCCAACCCGGCAGGATCTCCGGACCAGCAGCCACCGCGTTCAGCGTCAGATGCCGACTCGGACCATAGAGTCCGGCCAGCCGCAAGACGAACGCCCCACCAGCCCCCATGCCTCGCAAGAAGACCTCTTCCGATTCGCGAATCAAAGCCCCTCGCTCGTTCCCCGGCTCTCCCGCAAACCCCTCGTCCACCCAGTCGCCACCAAAGTCCGGATACACACTGACGCTGCTCGTATAGACCGAAACGCCGGCAAAACCCGCTTCGCCAGCCCAGGAGACGAGAGATTCGTTTCCCTCAACGTAAGACTGCTTGTAGCCCGCCAAGCCACCGCCAGCCGAGCTCACGCAATTGACCACAAAATCGATCTCCGCCCCCGCAAACCCATGCCAAGCCGATTCGTCCACCATCCCTTGAAAAACCTCCGCCCCAAGGTCTCGCGCCTGCTGCAGCGTATCCAGATTTCGAGACACAGCCTTCACTCGCATTCCCCGAGACACAGCCGAACCAACAAGCCGCATTCCCAGATACCCGCACCCTAAAATCAAAATCGTCTTGCCCTCGAAATCGTCCATCACTCCTCGATACTCCGCAGTCGAGCCAGCCAATCAACCCTCAAGCCAACTAAAAAGGTTGCTCACCAAGCGCCACTTGCCCGAAAAACGAACCATGTCCAGCCCAGCTCAACAAGCCCTCGTCATCGCCTTCGACGGCATCGAGGAAGTCGAGGCGCTCGCCACTGTCGACGTTCTGCGACGCGCCGGCATAAAAACGACCATCGCCAGCGTCTGCGGAAAGCCCACCGTCACCGGACGCAATCAAATCTCCTTCGCCACCGACGCCACGCTAGCCTCAGTGGAAAACGAGGCCTTCGACCTCGTCGTCCTACCCGGTGGCCCTGGCGTCCTAGAATTGCTCGACAACCCTCAAGTCGCCAAGATCCTCGCCCGCCAAGACGCCGCAAATCGCCCGCTCGCCGCCATTTGCGCCGCTCCCAAAGTCCTAGCCAAACACGGCATTCTCGACGACCGCCAAGCCACCGCCCACCAATCCGTGCGCTCGGAGCTTCCCCACCCCAGCGACGCCAGCACCGTCGAAGACCAGCACATCGTCACCTCCCAAGGCGTCGGTACCGTCCTCGAATTCGCCCTAGCTCTCGTCCGCCGCCTAAAAGGCGAACCCGCCGCCAACGAAATCGCGGCCTCGATCCATTTTCAAAAAGGCTGAAGACTGAAGGTATTTAGGCTGAAGGACGAAACCCCAACCACCTTCAGCCTTCAGCCCTCAGCCTAAAAACCTATCTCAAATGAAAGAATACGACTTCATCGCCATCGGCGGAGGCAGCGGCGGCTTCAATGCCGCCCGCATCGCCCGCAGCTACTCCGAAAGCGTCGCCGTCATCGACGGAGCCGAGACACTCGGAGGCCTCTGTATTCTCCGCGGCTGCATGCCCTCCAAGACGCTCATCTATTCCGCCGAAGTCCTGCACCTCGCTCAAAACGCCCGGAAATTCGGCCTCGACATACCCAACGCCAAAGTCGACATGCCCGCCCTGCACCAACGCAAGCTCGACACCATAGGCGAGTTCGCCAGCTACCGCCAGGAAGCCATGACCAGTGGCAAATACGACCTCTACCGCAGCTACGCCAAGTTCATCGATTCACACACTATCGAACTCGACGACGGTACGCAGCTGCGCGGCAAGAAGTTCATAGTCGCCACCGGATCCCACATCGCCAAGCCCCCTATTCCTGGAATCGACAGTTCAGCCATCTGGACCAGCGACGACGTACTCGAGCTCGATTCCCTCCCCGAGTCCGTCATCGTTCTAGGCGGCGGAGTCGTAGCCTGCGAACTCGCCCAGTTCCTCAGCCGCGTCGGCAGCAAAGTCACCCAGATCCAACGCAGCCCCCACATCCTCAAAGACCAGGCCAGCGACGTTTCCCAAGTCGTCGAAACCGCCTTTCGCGAAGAAGGCATCGACCTTTACACTGAAACCTCATTAGATCGTATCGAAAAAACGGATACTGGTTTCACCGTCCACTTCCTACACCAAGGCGAAACGCGCTCCGTTCAGGCAGCCCACCTGGTCAATGCCCTCGGTCGTTCGCCCAGTACAGCCCGCCTCAATCTTGAAGCGGCAAAGGTGCAGCTCAAGCCCAACGGCCAGATCCAGACCGACGAACACCAACGCACTAGCAACCCCGACATCTACGCCGCAGGCGATTGCGCAGGCCCCTTCGAAATCGTGCACACGGCCGTCCTGCAAGGCGAGTACGCCGCCCACCACGCATTCGGCGTCTCCAAGGCACCGCTCAACTACGACCACATGCTTGACGTCGTCTTCACCGACCCTCAAGTCGCCCGCGTCGGCCTCACCGAAATCGCTCTTAAGAAAAGAGGTAGTGACTTCATTGTCGCAGACTATCCATTCGACGACCACGGCAAATCCATTCTCATGGAAGCCAAACGCGGTTTCGTCCGCCTATTCGCCGAAAAGCCCAGCGGCCGCCTCCTCGGGGCCGAAATCGTTTCCAAAGACGCCGGCGAACTCATCCACGCCCTCTCCGTCGCCATTTCCAACAACCTCACCGCTTCCGACCTCCTCAAGACCCACTGGTATCACCCCACCCTCGCCGAGATCGTAAGCTACCCCCTCGAGGACATCGTGGAAGAGCTCGAGAGCTGATTAGTCCGTAACTGCTTAGCCGATAACCTAGAACCCAACACCTAAATATGCGCAGCATATTCATAACCGGCGTATCCAGAGGTCTAGGACAAGCTCTCGCTGCGGCGCTTGCCGACAACGACACCCGCATCATCGGCCTCGGCCGCTCCAAAGGAGATTTCGCAGGCGAATTTCACTCCTGCGACTTCACCAAGCCGCAACTCGCCGCCAGCATTCTAGGCGAGGCCCTTTCCTCAGAGGACCTCGAAAACGCCTCATCCATTGCCTTCATCGCAAACGCCGGCACACTTGGTCCGCTAGCCAAAGCGCAAAACCTCGACCCTTTCGATATCGAACGCGCCATTGCAGCCAATCTCGGCGGCTCAGCCATCTCAGCGGTCAGCTTTCTCAAACGAGTCGAAAACATCGACCGACCGAAGCTATTCGCCCAGATCTCATCAGGGGCCGCCCTGCCCGACCGAGCCAAGGCAAGCTGGTCGCTCTACTGCTCCTGCAAGGCTGGCCAGGAGCAACTCGTACGAACCATCGCCGCCGAGCAAACAGGCGCCCCCTTCCCCACCAAGTTCGTCAACATCAACCCCGGCGTCATGGAGACCGCCATGCAAGAACAGATTCGAGCCACCTCCCCCGAAACCTTTCCCGAGGTCGCCCGCTTCATCAAGCTAAAGGAGGAAGGCCGTATCCCCTCTCCGGATACCGTAGCCAACAAAATAGCCACCCTCCTAGCCTCCCACGAAACCCTGGAAAACGGCAAAACCTACGACCTCTCGACCTGATTTCAGCATTCTTCACTCTTCGTTCCTAATTCTTCACTTCTCGATGTCCGTCCCCCAATTCCTCCTCGACCTCCTCGAAGCCAAGAGCCCATCCGGCGCCGAAAGCCAAGCGCAATCAGTATTCGACGAATACGTACAACCTTCCGCCGATAGCTACGAGAAGGACAGCATGGGCAACCGCATCGCCGTCCTCAATCCAGATGCGAAAACCTCTATCATGCTCGCCGGACACCTCGACGAGCTCGGCTTCATCATCACCTACGTCGACGACAACGGCTACCTCTACTTCAACACCATCGGCGGTCATGATCGCATCGTCATCTCCGGACGCCGCGTCGTCATCCAGACCGAGGACGGCCCTATCCACGGCGTCACCGGCAAGCGAGCCGTCCACCTCATGAACGCGAAGGACCGAGAGAAAGTCCCTCAAATCCACGAAATGTGGATCGATATCGCCGCCAAGGACAAGGCCGACGCCCTCTCCCGCGTGCGCGTCGGAGACGTCGCCACCTACGACCACGAATTCCAGCCAATCCACCGCTCCGTCGCCGCCGCCCGAGCCTTCGACAACAAGGGCGGCGCCTACATCGTCGGCGAAACCCTTCGCCGCCTCGCCAAAGACAAGACCTCTCTCGCCGCCAGCGTCGTATCCGTAGGAACAGTACAGGAAGAGATCGGCGTACGCGGAGCTGCAGTCTCCTCCTACGGCGTCGCTCCCACCTTCGCCGTGGCCGTAGATGTCGGCCACGCCACCGACCATCCGGATTGCGACAAACGCAAATTTGGCGAAACCAAACTCGGAGCCGGCCCCATCATCTGCCGCGGCCCCAACATCAACCCCATCGTATACGAGAAGCTCATCGCCGCCGCGGAGAAAAACAAGATTCCCTACCAACTCGAAGGCGACCCCCGTCCCACCGGCACCGACGCCCGAGCCATCCAAGTAGCGGGAGCCGGAGTAGCCACCGGCCTCATATCGATCCCTCTGCGCTACATGCACACCCCCAGCGAACTCGTCGATCTCGAAGACATCGAACGCTGTATCCAACTCTTGGTTGCAACCTGCCAAAGCATAAAGCCCGGCGAAACCGGCGAATGGTAGGCAAACATGAAATCGCCGCCCAGCGCTTCTAAGGATCAGACCAATCCGCAGTGGATTAAAAACAGCCCCGAAGCCCGTGCCATCCGCTCCGTCGGTTGGAATCGCGGTCCGTCCGATAAAACCGATCCGACGGATCCCCAAACTCCCGGCGACTACGCCCGCTGGGCGCTCTACGCAAAGTGGCTCGAACACGGCGACCCCGCTGTAATAGCCAACGCCATGCTTTGCCTAATCCACCAGGCAAACTATCTGCTCGACCAGCAACTCATCACCCTGGAGCAGGAGTTTGTAGAAGGCGGTGGCTATTCCGAAACCCTCGCCGCAGCGCGAATCGCCCACCGCTCGAAGAGTAGAGATCGGACTGATCCGGCCAATCAGACCGATCCTCAACCCCCATCCTGCAACGCCTTCACTACGCTCAAGTCTTCCAGCGTCGTGGTGTCTTGGGTGATATCCTTGCCGGCTGCTATGTCCTTCAGCAGGCGTCGCATGATCTTGCCGCTACGGGTCTTGGGTAGAGCGGGAGCGAAGCGCACTTCGTCGGGACGAGCGAGGGAGCCGATTTCCTTTGCCACGTGCGAACGCAGAATGGCGCGAAGCTTTTCGCTCGACTCGATTCCTTCCTTGATGGTGACGAACGCGACGACCGCGCTGCCTTTCACATCGTGAGGGCGGCCTACCACGGCAGCTTCTGCAACCGCCTTGTGGCTGACGAGGGCGCTCTCGACTTCGGCAGTGCCGAGGCGATGTCCCGAGACGTTTAACACGTCATCGATACGGCCCACGATCCAGAAGTAGCCGTCCTTGTCTTGCCGACAGCCGTCGCCGCAGAAATATACGCCTGGATATTCGCTCCAGTAGGTATCCTTGTAGCGTTTCTTGTCTCCATACAGGCCACGCAGCATGGAGGGCCATGGAGTAGTAAGCACCAGCTTGCCGCCGCTGCCCTTCCGCACTTCCTTGCCATCGTCGTCAAAGACCTTGGGAACGACTCCGAAGAAAGGCAGGCCAGCCGATCCAGGCTTTGAATACGCGGCGCCAGGCAGGGTCGTAATCATAATGCCGCCCGTCTCCGTTTGCCACCAAGTATCGACAATGGGGCAGCGACCACCGCCGATGGTTTTATGATACCAGGTCCAGGCTTCGGGATTGATAGGCTCGCCTACCGATCCAAGCAGACGCAGCGAACTGAGATCGTGCTTCTCGATATGCTCGTCGCCCCATTTCATAAAGGCGCGAATAGCGGTCGGCGCAGTATAGAATATAGAGACGCGGTGCCGCTCAACAATGTCCCAGAAGCGATCGGGATGCGGGTGGTTGGGAGCGCCTTCGTAGATGACGTTGGTCGCCCCGTTGCTCAGAATGCCGTAGACGACGTAGCTGTGGCCAGTGACCCAGCCAATATCGGCGGTACACCAATAGGTATCCGACTCCTTCAGATCGAAAACGTATTTCGAGGTGATGGTCGTGCCGAGCAAGTAGCCGGCGCTGGTATGCAATACGCCCTTGGGCTTTCCCGTGCTGCCACTGGTATATAGAATGAAGAGAGGCGTTTCCGAATCGAATGCTTTCGCAACGTGATGGTGGCTGGCATCAGCCATCGCTTCGTGGTACCAAACATCGCGTCCTTGATTCATGGATACACGATTGCCCACCCGTTTGCAAACCACTACGCGCTCCACGCTAGGGCAACCCTTGAGAGCGGCATTCACGCTCTTCTTGAGCTCCACGACAGAACCGCGGCGCCATCCGCCATCGGCGGTGACCACGACCTTGGCTTGACAGTCATTGACCCTCTCCTTGATCGACTCGGAGCTAAACCCTCCGAATATCACCGTGTGCGCCGCCCCAATGCGGGCGCAGGCCAACATCGCTACGATGCCTTCGCAGACCATCGGCATGTAGATGGCAACGCGGTCTCCCTTTTTCACGCCAAAGCCTTCGAGAACGTTGGCAAACTTGCAGACCTCCACGTGGAGCTGCTTGTAGGTCAAGGTCTTCTGATCGCCGGGCTCTCCCTCGAAAATCAGGGCGGCCTTGTTCTCCCTCGGCGTACCCAGATGACGATCGACGCAATTCTCGCACACATTTAGCTTGCCACCCGCAAACCACTTAGCTTGAGGTTCCTTCCACTGCAAGGTCTCGGTCCACGGCTTGCGCCACTGGATCAATTCTTTTGCTTGAGTATTCCAGAACTTTTCCGGATTCTCCACAGACTCTGAGTAAAGCCGCCGATATTCGGCCATGCTTTTGATGGCAGCCTGCTTTCTGAACTCGGGAGACGGGTATACTTTTTCACCCTCTTTCGCTACTGAAGTTATCTTGTCTGCCACTATCGTTTCCTCGCTTGCTTGGGGTTGGGTTTCGCTACGAAAGGCGAATCTGATCCTCCGGACTCGCTCTGGTCAAGCCTAGGAAAACATTTGCATGTCTCTCCTATAAATTTCCTTAAGCATACGCCAAGACGCCCAATCGAGCGACGAAACAAACGTATCCGATTTCCCTTACACCTCCTAAATCAACCCAATCCGCCGCTATCCTCCGGCTCGTTATGGACAACGAAAAAGAGCAATCCGAACACAATATAACCGTCGAGGGCGTCCTCGAAATCACGAAGAAGAAGACCGGACAGATCCTGGATCCGAGCAAGAACGGCCGCCAGCGTATGACGGATCCCTTCGTGCCGAAGGAGCTCATCCGCCGCTTCAAGCTTCGCAGCGGCAACCATATCGTAGCTCAGGCCACCGCCGATCCACGCTTTCAGAACCCCAAGGTGCGCTTCATTGAAAAGGTCGACGGCATGAGTGTGGAAGACCGCCGCAAGGTCCTCCCCTTCACCCAGCTGACCACCATCACCCCCGAGGAACACATCCGCCTCGAGACCGACGGCAAGCTCATGACCACCCGAGCCATGGACCTCTTCTGCCCCATCGGCAAAGGCACTCGCGGCCTGATCGTCGCCCCGCCCCGCACCGGCAAGACGACCCTGCTCACCCACATCGCGCAAGGCATCAACGCCAACCACCCGGAAATCCATTTGATGGTCCTGCTGGTCGACGAACGCCCCGAAGAAGTGACCGACTTCCGCCGCAACATCGAAGCCGAAGTCTGGGCCTCCTCCAACGACGAGGAGCTCGCAAGCCACATTCGCATCGCCGACCTCTGCTGCGAGCGAGCCAAGTGCCTGGTCGAAACCGGCAAGGACGTCGTCATCCTCATGGACTCCATCACCCGCCTCGCCCGCGCTCACAACTCCGCAAAGAAGTCCGGTCGCACCATGTCAGGCGGTCTCGATATTCGAGCCCTCGAAAAGCCCCGCCAGATCTTCGCCGCCGCCCGCAACACCGAGGAGGCCGGCAGTCTCACCATCATCGCCTCTGCCCTCATCGAAACCGGCAGCCGCATGGACGAAATGATCTTCCAGGAGTTCAAAGGCACCGGAAACATGGAAATGGTTCTCGATCGCAAGATCGCCGACATGCGCATCTACCCGGCGATGAATATCGCCACCTCCGGCACCCGGCGCGAGGAGCTGCTCATTCCCGCCGAAAAGCTCGAAGGCATCCACTTCTTCCGCCGCGCTCTGGTGCAGCAGAAGCCCGAGGAGGCCGCCGAAACCATGCTCGCCCGCCTCGCCAAGACCGAGAGCAACAAGGACCTGCTAGACCTGATCAACCGCTAGCGAGGCCTCGAAAGCCAGATTTCCGCCCCAGCCAGCGCTTTATCGCTTGATCTGCCAAACGTACGCGCAAGAACAAGTCCCTCCTTTTAACCGCCTCTGCCAGGCCGGACCGCATCACAGTTCCTTTTCAAAATATGGATAGCTTCTCCGCACAGTGCCTCGACATGGCTCGCTCCATGCTCAGCCACAACCTGGATTCCATCAACCCCGATGGGACCATCACTCCCGTACCCGGAGAAGAATCCCGCCTCGACGAGCCAGGACACGCCGCTCTCGCCATCGGCGAGTTCTACCGCGCCACCGGCGAAACCGAGCTCGACGGAAAAGACCTCATCGACCTAGCCGCCCGCTGCATCACCGCTCAAGCCTTTCGCGATCCGCCACAGGAAAACGGCCTCGCCTACGCCGCTCTCGCCCTTCTCTCCTTCGGCCCCTCCAAGGAACGCAACCCCGTCTGGGAACGCCTCGTCGACGAGACACGCGAGCACCTCGACCGCCTCCTGCTCAACCGCAGCGACTACAAAAACCACTGGCAGACCTTCAACATCGCCAAAGCCGTCTGCCGCTTCAGCCTCGGCCTTTCCAAGAAGGACGAAACCGGGCGTCTCATAGAACGCTTCCTCGAACGCATCGGCGAGACTAGCTCTACCGGCTACTTCGACGACGTCTCCGAAGAAGGCCTCGGCGGCGCCTACTCCCTCTACGGCGTGATGTCCTTCGTCTTCATCCGCCAAGCGCTCCAGCTGCACAGCAACCCTGGCCTTCGCGAGCGCAAGCTACCCTCCCTGCGCACCTTCGGCGAAAAGTACATCAAGCTCCTGCCCGAGCTCGTACGCGAAGACGGCCTCGGTTGGTCCTTCTCCAAAAGCGCCGGCGCCTACGGCCAGATGCACCTCGTCAGCCTTCTCCTGCAAGGCTTCCGCGACGGTTGGGTCCCCGACGACAAGCGAGCCAAATACTTCGACCTGCTGCGACGCCTTTTCTACTTCTTCTACGTCACCTACCTCGACCAGGAACACGGCTACCTCGTAGTACGCGACGACGAACGCACTGCCTTCGCCAACCACACTACCCGTCTCGCCAATTTCGACGGAGCACGCTACCTCAGCCAGTGGTCACGCCTCTCCAAGCAGATCAGCGCCCCGCCCGCCGCGGCGCCAGAGCCCTTCAAGTCCGGCTGCCGCTTCGTCATCTTCGACAAGTCCAACAAGAAGGAGCAAGGCCTCCTGCTCTACCGCAACACCGAATCCGGCCTCCAGATCCAGATGCCGCTCGTCTCCTGCAGCGGCATCCCCACCGCCGACTGCCTGCCATTCCCGCACTCTCCCGGCGTCTTCGACTGGCCCAACAACAAGTACCTCCCGGTCATGCTCCCCGAGCTGACCATGGGCGACAACGTCTTCGTCCCCGCCTTCTATGGCAAGAAGTGCACCACCGGCCTCGGCTTCAAGCGCTCCTTCTACTTCCGCTACGAGCAGCCCGAACTCGTCAACACCCAGGAGCAGATCGTCTCCGGCGTCGGCTCCGTCAAAGTCAACTGGGTCTTCGCCGGCAACCAGATCTCCTGCGAGTTCATCTACTCAGTGAAGAACCAGGTCACTCTCGACCGCTTCCGTTACGTGCTCGCCATCGGCTCCCCGCATTCCCGCTACCGCGTCGAGTCCTCCCCCATGCTCGGCCCCGAAGGCCTGCGCTGCAGCGTGCAGAAGGACGACTTCCAAGGTACTTGGAAGGAAACCGAAGTCGTGACCAACGACCGCTCCTACCGCAGCAACTACGGCAACCTCCACTACCTGCAGGTCCTCGAGCGCGATCATCCCCTCATCATGCGCCCCGGCCAGACCTACCGCTTCGCCGCCACCTTCGACCCCGACATCATCGCCGTCGGAGAAGCCGAGTAAGCGAAGAACGAAGAGTTAAGAGTGAAAAGCGGAAACAAAAACTCTTCACTCTTCGCTCTTAACTTTTAACTCAGCCCGAAGTGCTCGCCAAGCGCATCATCCCCTGTCTCGACGTTCACGCCGGACGCGTAGTCAAAGGTGTGAAATTCAAGGAGCTGCGCGACGCCGGCGACCCCGTCGCCAGCGCCAAGGCCTACGATGAGCAAGGCGCCGACGAACTCGTCTTTCTGGATATCACCGCCTCCAGCGACGAGCGCCAAATCATGCGCGACGTCGTCGAGCGCACCGCCTCCGAGTGCTTCATGCCCCTTACCGTCGGCGGCGGTCTGCGCAACCTAGAAGACATCCGCAAGATGCTCCGCTCCGGAGCCGACAAGGTCAGCCTCAACACCGCCGCGATCAACGATCCCGACCTCGTCTTCCAATCCGCCCGCAAGTTCGGCAACCAGTGCATCGTGCTCGCCATCGACGCCAAACGCGACGGAAACTCCTGGCGCGTCTTCACCCACGGCGGCCGCAACCCCACTCCCCTCGACGCCATCGAATGGGCCAAGAAAGCCGTCTCCCTCGGAGCCGGCGAGATCCTCCTCACCAGCATGGACGCCGACGGCACGCTCGCCGGCTACGACTGCGAGCTCACCCGACGCATCTCCGAAGCCGTCGAAGTCCCAGTCATCGCCTCGGGAGGCGCCGGCAACCTCGATCACCTCGTCGACGTCCTAAACGAAGGTCAAGCCGACGCCGTGCTCGCCGCCTCCATCTTCCACTTCGGCACCTACACCATCCGCCAAGCCAAGGAACGCCTGCAGCAAGCGGGACTCCCCGTTCGCCTGTAGTCCACTGCAAGACTCCCCCAAAGAGCCCCATTCCCCCAAAACGCCTTGCCACTCAAAAAGGCAACCTTGTCTATTTAAATGGTAAGATGCTTTCAATAAGATGCTTATACAAACGAGAAACATCGCGAGGCGAGACGCGCTGACAACGCGCCGTGGTCCACGCTTTCTTTGAGTGTCAAACACTACGGGAGGACAATCCAGCAGAGTAGCCAGAGCACCGGGCTACAGATTTCACAGGCCTCGCCAAATCTACGCGTATTGCCGTTAGGAAAGGGTAAAAAGGTAAAAAACCCTTCACTCTGCCGGATTCTGGGCTATTTAAAACGCCGTGATCCTCCGACAGCTGATCAATACCGGCAGACATTTTTGCGAATGCCGGTCGCGAGACTTTATCCCTGAATCCGAAGACCGGATCACCGTTATCGCCTACTCGATTCACGACACTATCGAGGCCAAGTCCTTCGACAGGGACAACTTCCGGCTCGAGAGCGAAATCAAGACCTGGCTCGAAGGCTTCTCCGCCATCGGCTACCTGCTGATCAACCGCGAGCCGGCCAATCTCCACCCCGAGCTTCCCTTTCCGATCTCACACGCTCCTATCGACCGCGTGACCATCATTGCCGCCACGGCTGAAGGCTACCGCCAAGCCGTATACTCGATAGAGTGGCAAGCGGACTTCCAGACTTGTCGTCTGCAGGAAGTCGAACACCCCAACATCATTCGCCAGCCGCAAGGTCTGCACGAACTGATGTGGAGAAGCCGAGGCGAGGATCGCCAAGCCGATCAGGCCTGGCTCTTCGAGCTCGAGGATCTCCGAGTAGGCGCTTGATTCAGGAGGTTTTTAGGCTGTAGGAGTTTAGGCTGCAGGTTCAAACCTGTAATCCAGAACCAACCACCTAGAACCCAAAGCTCAGAACCCAATACCCAAATTGATCAAATTCCTGCACACTCGCATCCGCGTCAGCAACTTGGAAGCTTCCGTCGACTGGTACTGCCAACACTGCGGTTTCAAAGTCCACAAGAGAAACGACAAAAGCCCAGCCGGCAACCAGATCGTCCATCTCGAACTCCCCGGTAACGAGCACATGCTGGAGCTCACCTACTCTCCCGACTACAAGGTCGCCGTGCCCGAGGACCTAATGCACACCTGCATTGGCGTCGACGACCTCCCCGCCTACTGCCAAAAGCTCGAAGATGCGGGCGTCGAAGTCTGGCCCGGCAACTGGAGGGAAAAGGAAAACTTCCGCATGGCCTTCATCACCGACCCCGACGGCTACGAGGTAGAAATCCTCTCGAACTAACGTAGCGCCTGCGAGCTTCGCTACGCCAGTCAGCCGTCAACAGTAACGCTAGAGCGAAATTCGTTTAGAGCAGTTTTCGTTTAGTAGGTCGCAAAAGGTGGGTCGGCTTTAGGCGCTTTGCTTTGTCGCTCTCGGTACCGAAGACGACTCTCTGCAAGGCTTCAATCGTCCGAGCCCTCGCGGAAGAGCTCGAATTCATCGTCGTCCGCTACTTGTTTGGAGAGGGTCGAAAGCAGGCCCCCGAGTTCCAAACCGCCAGTCGCCTCCCAGCTTCGCTCGCCATCGCGGCGCACGTAGGCGCCCTCGAAGTTGAGCCCCACTTTCATGAACTCGATGGTGCTGCCGCCAAACACCCGCCAGTTCTCGCCAGGCATCCGATTGCCGCGATAGATGCGTTCGTATTCGCCGCCCACATACAGCTCCACGTCGAAACGCTTGGCCTCCAGCTCGACGTCAAGCCGACCAGTCGCCTTGATCGAATTCAGCGTGCGGCTCGGGCCAACTCGAGCTTCGACATCGCCTGTGAGGCCGAGCTCCAGATCGAGCGTGTCGAATTCAGTGCGGATTCCGGAGCTGAGCTTCCACTTGCGTTCGCGGTTTTCGTCCTCGCCCTCGTAGGAAAGCCCGAAGTTCAAGGCGCGCACCGTATCGGAACCGGTGATATCGGTTCTGAAATCCAGGCCCTTCAGGTTGTGGTCCCGGATCTTCGCTTCTCCCAGCAAACGCACCCTACCAGTGCCGGTCCGGTAAGGATCGAGCGTGACCTTCATATCGACGTTCGGGATGGGCTCGCCCGGCTCCCGAGCGCGATCGTCCATATCCATCTCCCAGGTCATCAGCTCGCGCGAGGTCTCCGAATCGCCAGCCCGAACACGGCCGCGCAGACGCGTGCCCAGGCGTCCGTGATCGAGGGTGAACTCGTGACGGCGCCCATCGATGACGCGGTGGGCATTGTGCTTCAAATTGACGATCGGCGGAGGCTCTTCGCCATTCTCGTCCTCGTCTTCCCCGCCGACGTTGATCTCGAGACGGCGGTCGCCCTTTTCGACCGCCAGACGAATGCTGTTGTTCTCGGTATTGTAGGCTAGCTCGATGCCCTCCTCCTCGAGATTCAGCTCGAAGAGGTTGGCGAGGAGAATCTCGTCGCTATCGGAATTGAAGTCGATGCCAGTGATCCCCAGCCGTTCCGCCAGCGCCTCATTCGTCACCTGAAAGCGGAAAATCTTCTGCCCTGCCTCGTTTCGGGTGATGTCCAGCTTCGCGATCTTCACCAAACTCAACCCCACGTCCTCCATCTTGTTAACGTAGGCCGACTCGCGCTTCGACGGCACTAGGGCGACCAGCAACTCGAAAGTCGCATCCTTGTAACGCTTGCGAAACTCTCCCTCGATAACCACCAGCCACTTCAGCGGCACCGTCCCCGGAGCCACCTCAGCGTCCACCGAAAACACCGGATAGCGAAAGCGTCCCTTCTTCTGAGTGAAGGTCGAAACGGCACGAGCCACGCCCATGATGAGATTGTTCTCCAACACGCTCTCCAAACTCCCTTGCACCGCGCTCTGCAGATTTCCTTTCACCGAAGTCGCAGCCTCCTCCCGCGTAGCGTAGATCTTGATCTTCTTGCGATCGCTGTGAGTGGTGACGCCGTCCCGCGTCGAGCTCACCCGTACCTCCACACGCCCTGGAGCCAGTCCCGTCGGGACCTCGACTGTCATGCGAGAACGACTGCTGTTGATCACGCGACCCAATATCGGCGGAGCCGCGCCGGCCGTGAAGCTCACCGCCTTGTAGCTCTCGTCGGGCCAGATCCCCACCACCTCGATACGGCCGCCGGGAATCGGATTCGTGTCGGTGATCCAGATGATCCGCGGGCGCAGATACTCGTTTCGCTCGTCCTCCTCGGGATCCAGAGGCCGCTCGATCACCAGACGCGGAATCGCAATCTTGTAGTGATTTCCGAAATACACGCGATTGTCATGGATCGTCTGAAGGCGCAAGGTCCGCTCCCCGTCCATATCCTGCGGCAGTTCCACCAGCAATTCTCCGCTCTTGCGCTCGGCGATCGACAGACGGCGATTCGTTTCGGCCACCCGCAGCTCCCCAAACGACGACCACTTCCCGAGAATTCTCAACCCCCGAAATCCCTCGCGGCGCACCAGCTCGATCCGGGAAATCTGGGGACGGATCGGCACCTCCGGTTCCGGAGCCAAACGCACTCTGTAGTAGTTTCCTGGATATATGCGGCCATCCTCGATCAATTCGCCCCGCACGCTCACCACCGTCATGGACGTATCCAGCAAGCGAGCCACGATGCTGCGCGAATGGCGGGCAACCACTTCCATTTCCCGGTTGTTCTGCGTTACCCGCAGCTTCGAGGTATCGCCCCGGCGGAAAAACAGCTCGACCATGCGAGGACTGCCACCCTCTTCAATCAGCCGAACCCGTTCCACCAGCGGCGACCTCCCGGGCAAGCCCGTCATGTCGCTTTCCAGATTCGGGTTCAAGTCTTCCGGCACAGGTGGCGGTTCTTCCTCCGCCTCGGCTTCCTCCGCCGGCAAGGCCGGCCCGTCTGGCATCAGCACCAGCGTCGCCGCTACGGTGGAGAGCGCGTCGGTGAACTTCTGCAGATCCTCGGCAGACAGGGCCTTGAAATACGCCTCCACTCCCTTCAGATCCGGCGCTGGGATCTTGGAATTGACCGGTATTTCAATTTCGGATACGTCGGCAATCAGGTAGCTGAGATCCGCCCGTCCCTCCGAAGTGTCCACCTCGAACTCCGCCCTGAAGATGGATCCGTCCTCGTTTATCGACTTCCAGCGCCCCTCGGCCAGGAATCCCTCCTCGAACTCCGACTCGAAACACGTCACATACGATTCACCATCGCTCAGCAAGGCTCGAAACGCTCCTTCCGACGAAGCCCGGTAGCGCAGGCGATCAAGCGAAAGCTCGAAACGCTCCGAAGCCTCAGGCTCGCAATCCGCATTCACTCCATAGTTCTGCAGCCAGCCGACCAAAGCTCCCTCAGGATTCATGCGAAGCTCCAGCTCGCCCCTCTGTTCCGCCAGCCCGGGACAAGTCCGCAGCTCGGCTTCGCCATAGTAGAGGGAAGCCGATCCCGTGTACTTCGACCCATCCCAAGTCAGCACAAAAGCCTCGCTGCCATACTCGATCCCCAGATCCAGCTGAGACTGAGTCAGCTCCTCGTAGACGCCTCGATAGGAACCACCATTCTCGCTAACTCGAATAACGCTACCCGATCCCAACTCCCAGTTCCCCAGGATATCAGATGGATCGGCAAGCAAGCTCGGCAGAAAGGAAAAAACGAAAAAGGCGGCGCCAGCCACCCGCAGAAAAGCGGAAACGAGGGTATTCATAGGCAGGAGGGATTTCTCCTGCGTATAACAGAAAAGCCGTACGAGAAAAAGCTCTAGTGTTTAGTCATGCAAGAGACGTAGCGCGGATCCCGCAGAGCGCATAGGCGTCAACTTAACGTGAGAAGCATCCTTTGGAGGGCAACGCTCCGTCGTTGCCGCGCCGGTTATTCCCTCTGTAGGCTCTGCGGCAATGGC
>JANQRJ010000016.1 GCA_028284635.1 Pelagicoccus sp. | reverse complement strand
GGCGAGACGCCCAAGCCAACACGCGAGACGCGTGTGCTCCCCTTTGACCAGACTTGTTGACGATTAATAGTGTAGCAAACTTCGCTTACACCACACTAGAGCATTTTTCGTTTGTTCAGTCGCATTTTCAGAGGGTGGTGCGGTCCCGACCGAAGTCGGGAACGCATACGCGTGCACAGTGGGACGCAAATCGGTCGTTCCCGATTCAGATCGGGACCGACCCACCTATGTGCGACTAGCCAAACGAAAAATGCTCTAGGCATACCGCGGTAGACCTCCGCCACGCTAGTGTAATTTTCGTTTAGTTGGTCGCATTTCAATTGATCAGGAGTCTGCGGCCTCTCGAAAGCCCCATCATAGATCGATTGACAAGGTAGGGCCCGATCGCGGTTCAGATCGGGACCGACTCATATGCGACTTGCTGTATGAAAAATGCTCTAAGGCCTTACATTGACGGCAGTTCCCTTGCCTCTATCCTTTAATGGCGCCAGCCGAAAGACCTCTGACGAAAAGCTTCATCGAGAAGAGGAACATGAGAAGAAGGGGAATGGAAGAAATGGCGAAGCCTGCCATGAGAGGGCCGTACTGCTTGACGTATTCGCCGTCGAGGCGAAATAGCCCGACGGGTATCGTAAAGAGCTGAGGATCGCGCAGCAGAAGTAGTGGCAGGATGACGTTGTTCCAACTGGCAAGGAAGTCCATAATGCAGATCACGGAGATGACTCCACCGGAAAGCGGTACGATAATGTGGCGAATTTGGTGGATGTGGCCGGCGCCATCCATTTGAGCGCTCTCGAAAAGCTCCTTGGGTATGTCTTCTATAAAGTTGCGCAGGATGAAAACGCCGGCAACCTGACCTGCCACGGCAGCCATGAGCACAAGGGCAAAGATGCTGTTCATCAGGCCCAATTGCATGAGCAACGACACCAGTGTAACCAGCGAAGCAACGGTGCCGGGCAGGAACATCGTCGCCATAATTGCATAGAAAACGAGATCTCTGCCAGGGAAGCGATACCGAGCAATGGCGTAGCTGGTCATCAGCACAATGCAAAGCGTAATGAGGGTTCCGGCTGTCGATACGAAAATCGAATTGAAAATGAAATCCCCGACTAAGCCCCAGGCTTCAGACCAGTTCTCCCAACGCCAGTCGCTTATATTATCGAAGAACCATGGGTTGCTGAGGTACTGTTCGTTGGTCTTAAAGCTGACCACGATCATTACGTAAAGCGGAAGAAATGCGAAAAGCAGCACGCCAAGAATGATGGCATGCTTGATGGCTTCGCCGAAAAAGCTCTGATGTTTCTGTTTCATGATGCTATTTATCCACTTTCACGTATTTCTGGTAGACGATTGTCAGCGTGAGTATGACGATGAACAGCACCATGCCCAGGGCGCAGGCATAGCCAAATTTACCGTCGCTGAAAGCGCTGCTGAACATATAAAGACCGGGTACCATTCCGACGTTGCCGGGTCCGCCATCGGGACCAAGGAGAATGAGGAACATTTCGTAGCCAGTGAGCGTTCCGATCGTCATGAAAATGAGATTGATGCGGACTTGAGTCATAATCAGCGGCAGTTCGATATGCCAAATCATGCCCAATGGGCTAACCCCATCGAGTTCGGCGGCTTCGTAAACGTCATCGGAAATGTTTTGCAGGCCCGAGAGATAGATGAGTACGCTAACGGTACCCACCCAAGGGAAGCCCCAAAGAATAAGCGCGGGAATAGCCAGGTCTTGACTGCCTAGCCAAGCGGGGGTGCCACTGGCAAACTGCAGGGTGGGCTCAACCCATATCGTTCCAAAGAGAACGAGCGTGGATCCGACGGCGATGAAACCCAGGCCGACGTAGAAAAGTCGTGACGACTTCAGTATCCAATTTTCCTTGTCGTAGAGATATGCGTAAACGGCGAAGGCCAGTACGATAAAGAGCGGCAGGCGCCACAACTCGCCCCATAGCACTACAGTGCCTGCCAGCAAGAGAAACGGCCAGGCAATCCATCGATCACCCAGGGCGCGGGCCAGGCCTATCATCAATGCAACGGCGATAGCCGCTAAAATGCAACCCCCGATCAGGTTGCTCCCCAATGCGGTATAAACGCCAAGCAGCGGGACGATGGACAGAGCGAGAATCAGAATAAAGGCGGGACGGCGATTGCTGCCATGGTCTTTCCAGGCGCTGATGGCGCCGAGAAGAAAGCCCAAATAGACAACGGCGCCAACGCCTCCGAAGACAGGATCAATGAAGCCATTGAAAAGAGGCGATAGCCCATTGGCCAAAGCGGGCATCGCCTGATCCATCCAGTCGAGCATGCCCATGAGGCCAGTAAAATTCAGGAAATTGTTAAACAGGCCGGTATCCGGCTCATAGAAGCTCTTCCAGATGAGCAGCCAGACCATGCCGGGCACGATCATGGGTACGACAAAGCATACTTGGTAAATATAGCGGCATCGATTGCTACGCAAACGATGGAGCGCGATAGCGGCTATAATACCTGGCCACAGTTTAACCAGGTTTGCCACGAATAGAATAAAAATGAGCTGGAAGGACTGCCAAAACAATTGATCGGAGAAGGCGTCGACAAAATTTTGCAGGCCGATAAACTCCAATACCGAGGGTGGGTTCCATCGATACAGCGACATGCGAACGACATCCAGCTTCGGATAATAACTGAATACAGCAAGGGAGAGGACGGTTGGTAAAACCAGAAGATAAAGCGAGCCCCACAGGGGCAAACGACGTAACGAATCCTTGAACCAACCACCGCTTGATGGCTTGTCAATGGATGATCCAGGAGTTTGCGAGGGTTGAGAAGGCATAATCTTCACTTGGAAGGAAAGGGCTCGTCAGGGTGATACTGCCGCCAGAGCTCGCGAACCCAATATCCCTGATCGCCGGTTATCGAGCTATAAAGACGGCTGAGGCGGCGGCGCTGGGCGCTATCGTCGTTCAAGAGATACTGGCGCACTGATTCGACATTCAGGCTTTGGTCGTGACCAAAGGTATGGTCATTCTTCTGCTGCCACTCCTCGAACCATTGGCGATCGGCGCCCAGGCGTGGATCGGAAAAAGCGGCCTGACACCTTTCAATGAATTCTTCATAGGTGATGCCGCCGCTAAGAACGAGTTTCAGGCTGCCGCTGGTCGTATTGCGAATTTGCGCCAGCAGGTCTTGATTGCGTAGATTCATTTCCAGTTTTGGCGGGAGGCCTTCCATTTCTGGCGAGAACGGGCGCAGTTCCTCTACAGCTTCCGCTCCAATGGTAACAGGCAACCAACCAGCTCGTCGATTCAACTCCTCGTTGACACGGATGCTGGTGAGGAATCTTAGAAAATCCAGCGCTTCCTCAGGGTGAGGCGACTGCTTATTCAAAGAAAGCGGGACGCCCGCCTCAAATTCCGCTTCCGACGGTCGGTCAGTAAGGTATTCGGCATAGATTTCTCCTTCGCCGCCAAGCGGCTCTCGGGTTACGGCTATCTCGAAGGTCTGCTCGTCGCCTAGGTTGTTGACAGCTTCGAAGATGCTTTTCGCATCCCAGCCACCCGTGCTCACAATCATCGCATTGCCCTGGACGAAACGTCGTTGAGACTGCTCACGGTCCAGACCGAGAAAGCCTGGAGGATAGTAGCGCGTCATCAACTGCATTAATTCAATAGACTTGCGGATGGCGTCCGTGCTTTCGAACCCCCATCTGCCCTGCTGCCAGTTGTGCACTATTTCAAGCGAATCTACTTTGTTATCGTCATTGAGATCGAGCTCGTGACCGAAGGTGAGCATGAAGATGTGACGATAAAGCGCATTTCCAACGTCGTTGTTGGAAAAGGAGCTTGCCGCGATCGGTACCAGTCCTTCACGTCCCGGTTGTGTGGAGATTTGAAGAATCGCTTCGCACAATAGGAGCAGTTGGCCTAGCGTTTCCGGAGGCGAGCCGCTATTGAGCCATTCCACGAGCTTGGGCGACTCGGGAATGAAGCCGCTTTCCGCGCCATTTTCGCGAAGCGACAGCCTTAGCCATTCGGGGTGTGGCTGCATGGCCAAGGCATCTAGCGCTACCGCCTTGGCCTCGCTCGCCAACTTCATGTTATAAAAAAGACGTACGTCGCCAGGCGTGCTTACAGGTATGCTGTAAAAGTCATTGAGTTTTTCTTCATACCCGCCTTTCATGCCGTCGATTAGCGTCTCGCTCCAGGCTGAGGTCGCGAGCATCTCAGCCAGCTCGGGGTCTAAGCCTTCGGGCAGGAATTCGGGACTGTTGTAGGGGTTGGGTTCAGTAACATAGTCTGAGAGAGGCGCATAAAAACGGGCGATAGCATTACCCCGGATCAAGCGTGTGGTCCCATTCTGGGCAATGTCCGGACCAGTGCCACCGATCATATGGATATTCATGAACTGGCCATACACTTTTTGCGTGACGCCTTGCTGTTCAACACGAATGCCAGCCTCCTTGACATGGGGCAGGTTATTGTATTCGTCGATTGCCCATTGTAAGCCTTCTCGGTAGCCGGGCTCCAACTGCCAGTGAATAACGCGGATAACGTTGTCTTTATACCCGGCGCCAGGCATTCGACTGACGCGAAACACCTGTATGGCGCTGTAGATGAAGCTGCCAGCCAACAGCAGTGCCGCAAGCCAACTTAAGTTAAAGCGCATTTTCACAGCTTGCTCTCCTTGGTCTCCAGATCTTTGGAAGCAGGCTTAGTCTTACCCGTTATAATATCCAGTGTTTGAGGAATCTTGATGTTCTTCTCCGGGTGCGCAGCAGCCAATTCTTCCAGGCGACGGCGTGAAAGTATCACTTCGTGCGCGCGCGGCGTTTCAACGATAATGCGTTGGTAGAGATCAATCGCCTTCTCAAGCTGACCTGTCCTCTCAGCGAGTTGGGACATCCTCCACAGAAAGGTGTCCTTTTGCATGGGGATGGTGAATCCCAACTGTCTGGCTTGCTCGTATGCAGCAAGCGCCGCAACTCGATCGTTACGCAGTCTGTCTTCGGCTTCTCCTATTTGCTGCCAGATGACCACAGCGAGCTTGCTTTTTGGATACTCGCTAATGTGCTCGCTTAGCAGCTGGATACCTGTGGCGTAGTTTTCCTGACTTGGGTCGCGCGTAAAATAGGTATTGGCCAGTCGAATCGTAGCTTCATCGGCGAAAGTCTCACCGGCATATTCTTCCCTAATATGGCGGTAGAGCTCGCGAGCCTCCTCGACATTCGTTTTCTCTCCTTTGAAGTCTTGAATCTCCTGCTCTCGGGCCAGTTCTAGCAAAGCTAGGGCGCGCGCATTCGGGTCGTTGCCTTCTTCGGCAACCTGAGTAAACAACTCGCGACTTGCTTCAATGTTCGCCTCGGTTGCGGGCTGGACATAGCGTAAGGCTGAAGCTAAGCCAAAGGCGGCGCGCGTCCACTCCGAGGTGCCAGGTTCCAGAGAGTCAGGCACTGACTTGAGTTCTCGCAGGGCGAGCTTGTAATCAAATACTCCGATTGCCTCAAGGCCGTTTTGAACGCGCGCTTTTGTCTCATCGGATGAAATTCGCTCCGACGGATCCTTGCACCCAGTCCAGCTGAGCGTCATTCCAATCAAGCTGATGAGGTAAATTTGTCTTGTTCGTTTTTTCACTCTGGCAGAGTTAGGTAATAATGCAAATATTAGGACTTGGAACACATCGCCCGTCAACAGTCTTTTGGTTTTTTGATAGCCGCTAGTGTCGTGCAAGCGAAGTTCGCTGCATAAATTGGGGAGCGCCCGCGTCTCGCGGGCTGCTTGAGGCGTCTCGCCTCAAGCGACTCAACCAGAAGGACTTGGGCGAGACGCCCAAGCCAACACGCGAGACGCGTGCGCTCCCCTTTGACCAGACTTGTTGACGATTAATAGTGTAGCAAACTTCGCTTGCACCACACGCCCTAGGGCTGATTCGTTAGACAGCGTTCTAAGCAAACTCAGACGGGAGTACGCCTTGAATCGCTTTCGTTTTCTCTAGCGCTAGCAAGAGTGGAGGCTGCGGAGCAGCTGGAACGAATTGCTAGCTACGATTGTTAGAATTTCTGTTTTCTTTCGGAAGTCACTCTCGGCTCGGATAGAATAGCGCCATGGTAAAACACTCCGATGACGCGGGTCTGCTTTTCTTTCAAGGTCGGAAAGTTGCCGCCCGGGTTGCCATCTATATCCATCATATTGCAGGTCATGACATATCCCCCAAGCTCAGGAATGTATCCAATGTCAGGATCTTGTATGCGATGGTTGTCCCAGTTGTCAACTTCGTCAGATCGAGGGGTGATTGCCTTCCCTAAAAACTCAAATGGCTGATTCAGGTCCGATGACCGCCAGGCCACCACTTTGTAAGGGCTTCCCTCGGACTCGCGATCGCAATAAATATAATAATGATCGCCGATCTTTGCAATCGTCGCATCCCCAACACCGTAACGATGGCCGCCATCCGGATTTGGGTCTACCGCTTTCGCATCGACAAGCGTCCAATCGCCTAGTCCAGTCGGCGAGGTAAAGTGAGCAAGACTGGTTCCGTCTGCGCCAAGGGGAAAATCCCCGTGTTCGCCAAAAATATGAAAAATCCCATCTTCATAAAAAACACCTATATCATCGCACTCCTTTCTGGGAAAAGCGCCTGATACTTTCCATTTCCCGCTCGAAGTTTCCAAGGGGCCAGTATAGGTGAAGACCTTGCCTCCCTCATAGAGGTAGTAGGTGCCATCGACTTTCACACCGTCATCATATTCGTAAAAGTTTCCAATCTTATAGTTTTCTTCAACCAGCTCCCAATCGCTGCTATCCCACGAAAATGTTTTGGCTCTCCATAGTTGCGCTGATTGCGGCGTATGGCTTACGATTAGGAAGTAGGGATATTCTTGTTCGGATTCGACAAACAATATCGAGTCATGGTTGTTGCCAAAGGCTGACGTAAAAACCGGATTATCGACTGGTCGTCTCCAATCCAGAGGGTCGAAATTTGGAGCGCTTACCTTTGGAGCGCCATGTAAAATCGCCGGAATCAGAACGAAGCTTAAACAAATGGATATGGCTATCGTGATCGCTTTCATTTCCGTTTCTTTCACTTTCCCCCGAACCTAGCAGTCGAGCTTCTTGAACGTTTTCATTTTTGCATGACGTAGAAGGTAGACGCAGCTTTAGCCGTTGCCTACGCTGACTAGTTGGGTCTTGGTTTTACTGTTTGGCATCAAATTCATAGCGAGTTCCATCAAGCTCTACATGCGCATGGCTAGGATCTATTCTCGATGTGGTTTTTTGCAGTGAGGGCATTCAAAGCAAATCCAGTTGAAGCGCCAAGAAACAGAGCTGATCGAAGAGAACCACATGATCACGGGAGCATTTTTTACCAAATAATCCGATGGATAAAATATTGCAAATAATAATTGACGGAGCAATGCCGTCCGAGCAATAAGAAAATGCTTCAGAGGCCATTTCGCCTCTAGCCGGCACAGCAACAATTTTATGAGCAACAAAAACGTAGTCGTCCTAATGACCGACCAGCAACGCTGGGATACCATACGGGCATTGGGAAACGGAACGATTCGCACTCCGAATTTCGACCGGCTTTGCCAGAGTGGGGTGGCCTTTACGCATGCTTTTTCACCCGTTCCGGTGTGCAGCCCGGCACGCGATCGGCTTTTCACTGGGGCAGACAGCAAGACTTTGGGGGAAGTTAACAGCCACCTATGCTGGCGTCCCACGGCGCGGTCGTTCCACAGCGTTCTGGCGGAAGCGGGCTACAAAACCGGCGGTTTCGGTAAAATGCACTTCAAGCCCACCCGCGAAAGCCACGGTTTCACCCACTTCGCCCTGCATGAGGAATTGCAGTCGGGGGGGCGGGAATACCGCGAGGATGACGATTACTTTGTCTATCTGCGCGATCAGGGCTTGGGACATATCCGCTATCCATGCGGAGTTCGCGGGCTGCTTTACAGCCAGCCTCAGACATCGCCGATCCCGGAAGAGCACCACGAAACCAAATGGGTGACCGACCGCGCCATCGACTTTATCGATACCTTTCACCGCGTTCCTTTCCTCTGCTTTGCCTCCTGGATGCAACCGCATTGGCCGGTCCACGTGCCGAAGCAATGGGCCGATCTCTATGACAACGACGAGATCGATCTTCCGGTCTGGAACGATGAGGAGCAAGCTCACCTGCCTTGGTTATCGCGACTCATGCGCGATTGCTCCGATATGGCTGATGGCGGCAAAGATCCCGCCATCGACAGAATCCTGCGGGCCAAAGCGCTTTACTATGCCAGCATCAGTTACATCGACCACCAAGTGGGCCGCATCCTCGACCGACTGGAAGCGCATGGGCTGATGGATGATACCTTGATCATTTTCACCTCCGACCACGGGGAGATGCTTTACGATCATTTGACCGTAAACAAATGCGTGCCCTACGAACCCTCCGTCCGCATTCCCATGATTGTATCCGGACCGGGCATGCGGAATCCGGGAACACCGGCGGACGACTTCACGACCCTCTTGGACATTGCGCCGACTATCTATGAGTTCACAGGCGTCGAGCCGCCCACCGGTTGCCCCTTGGCCGGGGCAAGCCTACTGGGGGACCGGGAGGAGGTCCGCGGGCGCCAAGAGGTATTTTCAGAGATCGGCACTGGGATTACGGGCGGTTTCGTCAGTATCCGCACCCGAAAATGGAAATACGCCTTCAACCACTTTGGCGGACTCAAGCAACTGTTCGACCTGGAGAATGATCCGCACGAGTTGCAAAATCTTCTCCTTGACCCTGTTTCAACGGAAGCAGCCCAAGTCGCGGAAGACCTGCATCGCCAACTCTTGCAATGGAACCGTGATCACAGTGTTGCTGAGCGCATCGTGGACGGCGACTTTGTCACTGCTCCGGAACCGCCCATTCCCACAGACCGAAACCCGCAGTACGAAACGTTTGTCGACAACCTCCCCGAGGAGGAAAAAGCGATGCTTTGGTCCGAAGCGCGTAGCGTCTATGAAGCGATCAAGGATGAAAAGCATCTGGATCCAGCCGATCTCGATTTGGAATGCTGGGAACGGCTTTTCGGACCTGGTTGCATCGCGGAACTCGAAGAGCTGACCAAGCGCGAGCTACGGAGTCGCAAACGCGTCGAAGCGCGCTAATTGCAAAAGTCGCATATGGGTGTGTCAGTCCTGATCTGAACCTGGATCAACACGCGGCTTGAGGTAGGGCCCGCTCGCCGAGCGGGCCGTGTTGCAGGATCCATTCCCCGCGGCCCGCTCGGCGATCGGGCCCTACCTTGTAAATCGATCTATGATACGCCTTTCGAGAGACCGCAGGCTCCTGATCGGGTAACCGTCAAATGCGACCAACTAAACGAAAAATGCTCTAATCGCGGAAAGCAGACACGCGGCAAGCGGCTCCTATCGTCACCGACTTACCCCTTACTCCGCTAGGCGAATGGCGCGGATGCCTGAATTGGCCATGCGGCAGGCCGTCAGCGATGCGTCAGGCGTGGAAAGTTCCTCGCCCCAGCAGACACTGAAGCGAAAGGAATAAAACCCTCCCAGTTCGGCAGAAAAATTGGTCTCCCAGTAGTTGCTCATCAGCCAGACATAAGGCTGCGGCAGCTTGCCGGCTAGGCCAGGCGAATCCGAAAGCTGGCGCGCTCCGTACTCAAGCGGCCCTAGCTGAATGAGATGGGAGTCTTTTTGGGCGACGGCCACACCGTAGCCGGGCGCGCTCCAAGCAAGCCCATCCTGGATACCCATGAAGTCCGCCAGCGTTCCCGGAAGCTGGTCGATCCACGGACGGACATGCAGCCCGCGGTCAACCCAGAATTCCGATTTCTCTCCGGCGGAAAAAGGCAGAGCCAGGTAGAGGTTCTCCGTATCCCAGCTTCCAGTCTTGTGCATGAGGATTTCAACATCCACGCGCCGCTGCTGTTGCCATGGCGACAAGCGCAGCCGGAGAAATTCGCAGCCTTCCAGGGAGCAATCGAATTCGTAATCGTCGCGATGAACGCCGGCCGTGAATGCTCGCAGCCGGAGCGAATGGGAACGCTCCCAACGACAATCGGCAGCGTTGCGATTACGGCCCAGATTTTCGCGCGCGCTACATTGGCTTTCACCATCAGCGGGTGTAATATGACGACTTGCAACCAATGTGAATGGGGCGTCTTTCGCTTCGGGCGACAATAAGCTTCGTCCCGTTGCGGCATCCCGCCAGGCGACGATTCCGTCTGTTTCCGACCAGTCGATCTCAACCGTGTCCGTGCGGACAGATGATGGCTTTACTGCGGGCGCATCGCCCTCGATATCATAACTGCCGCCCGGCACGACTATGGCCGACTGGCGAGGTTTGGCAGGGGGACAGGCTTCTAGTCGAAGGTCAACAGATTCCCCCGCTGTCAGAGTCAGGTCGACAAGCGCCTTGAGACCCCGCATGGAATCGGCAGGTTGATGCGGCAAGACTTCGCCATTATCGCGACGGACCACCCGAATCCGTCCGTTTTCCAATCCATGCCGTAAAGCGTCCGCTTCCTCTATTTCCAACTCGACAAGATCCCTGACCGTAGTGCCGAAGGGTTGCATGCAGCGCAGGACTGGCGGTCGGTCATAGGCCATAGCGCCGCCACCGAAGCGGCGTCCGGTTTCGTCGAACAACAGATCGGCCGCGTCCGCCGCCTCCGCAGCGGAGCGGCAATTGTTGAGGCCCAGTTGCTGGGCCAAAAGATTCCACGGATGACTGACCGATGCGCTGTGACCAAAGGTGTGCTCGGCGAACAGCCCTAAGGCGGTGTCCAGCTTCGAAAGGTCCGGGCGGCTATCCGCGTCAGGGAGGTGGTCCGCCATGGCGACAAGCCTGGCTCGTTCCCGCTGGGCGTATCGAAAAAGCGCAACCGCCTCGGGATCTCCGGCAACTCCGTCGGCCCACCAGTCCGGCCAGTCGCCCTGGTAAACGGGCATTTCTTCTATCTTATCAACGATTTCGGCCAACTCCTCTGGCGAAACCATCTCGAGCCGAACGCTGTCGCCATGCGCGAGATTCCACCGGGCTATGCGGTCGGCCACGGCGGCGGAAGGCGGGGCGTTGTCGGTATTCAATCCCGATACGGTAAGGATAGCGAAATCATGAGGCCATCCGCCTTCCTCCAGTTCCGCGAGGTATACCGGCAGGCGGCGGTCCAGAACGTCGTCGTCCAACCGCTCAGGTTCATCCTGGAAGCGCGTCACGTAATTGCCTTTCCCGCCCGGCGCGAGACCGAGCGAATTGCCGATATGATAGTGGTCAAGGTGACAGACAGCCAGGGAGCGGCCGTCGCCTAAATCCCAGCGGAATAACTGCTGCCTCCGGTGTAGCGGCGGATAGCCATGGTGAGGGTGGACGCAGGTGAGCAGCAGATCCGTACCGGTATCGGCCAGGCAGCGGGCATGGGCGAGCAGGCAGCCGTTGACATCCGCCATCATCGCAACCCTCAACGGCAGCTTCTGCTCGTCGGCAAACACGCGGGAGCGTCTTGCCAGCGAAGCCAGCAGCGGCGTGTCGGGCAGTTCCGTCAGGTGAAAATACCCGGAGGTGAGGCCGATGCGCTTCTTGCGGCACAACGCTTTGAAGTGCTCTCGCGTGTCGACGTCGGCGCGGCGCCAGAACTCCTCCACGGGATAGAACGTCTCGCAAGTCCATCTGAAGTCATCGCGCGACTCGGCGATATCCATGGCTTGCTGTATATAGTCGCCGTGCCAACGCGTGATCTGCGACTGGGCGTGAGTGTAGCCGATGTCAGTATGAGAGTGATGGAGAACGTATACCGTTTTAATCATGCCGGTTTATGCTTTGATAAAATCTTCCGCTTTCTGGATTTCGGGGCGCAACATGCCCTCGAAGATGCCGAACGTCTCCCGGCAAAGTCCGCGCAGATCGCTCGAATAAGGGCGCATCGGATAGGACAGCAACGCATGAGCCAACTCGCGCGGATCGCCAGAGACGATTGCGTCGCCCAGCAGCGTCTGGTGGGCGGCCATCGAAGCCATCAGGCCATGCGCGACGTCGGGAATATCATAATTCCCGGCCGGACGAATCGCATCCTTGGAGACGATCTGCGAATACTCGACGACATGGCGAGATTTGATCCCCGCGATCGCGCCTTCGTTGAGGCGGCTGGTGACGACCGAAGTGTCCCGCACGCCTGACAAGCCTGTGAAGATACGCACGAAAACGTCGTGATCCGCGAGACCGAAACGGCCGTCCCTGGCCGGCATCTCCGCCCAAAAGCTGTCATCGAGTTCCTGTGCGGCATAAGCCTGAAACGACTTGTCCGCTTCGTCCCGGCGTTTGGCGCGTCGGGCGAGATCGGCCTGAATAGCCGCTTCGGTGGCGACATCGGACTTCGACTTTTCTGCAGCCACCGCCTCTTCGTACATCAGGTGGTCCATGCCGTCGCCTTCCGTCGAGAAGATCAGCAAACCGTATTCGCGCCAGAAACGTACCAGATTGCTGACGCTTTGAGCGATGTTCGCCTGGGAATTCTCGTTCCACTTGCTCGAGTCGAGCTTGGGCATTTTCCAATCCGGCCCGGTGACTTCGTCCAGTTGCTCGAAGAGGTCACGACCGCGCCACCTTGCCTTGCGAATAAAACTCAGGTGGTTGATCCCGGCCGTTTCAGCCTCAATTGTATAGTCTTCTTCGTCGCGGCCGAAAATGCGCGGAATATCGGCATAATGGTTAGTGTATCCCTGACAGACGCCAAGGGCGCGAATGCAGGTATGGTTGTTGACCATGCCGGAAAGTACGGCCACCGGATTGACGAAATCAATCAGCCAGGCATCCGGGCAAAGCTCCTCCATCTTGCGAGCGAAATCAAGAATCAGCGGTCCGATGTTGAGCGCGCAGAACGCGCCCATGGGCGAGACGTTGTCCGAGCTGATGTAGCCGTAGCGGTTGGCGATATTGCCGGAGCGGAGGAACTGCTCGTGGGGGGCGGCGGCCATGATCACGCCCACGGCGTCGGCTCCTTCGAGGGACGCTTCCAGTTCCTGCCCCCAGGTGATCCGGCAGTTGGAGCGGCGGCATTCCGGCGACTGCCGCAACACGCGACCTACCGCTTCGGAGCGGGTGGTATTCAGATCGTAGAGACAGATCTCTCCGTCGTCCAGGACGCCGGGCACCGCCATGGCGCTGCGAAAGATAGCAACAGCGCGGAAGGCGCCTCCGCCGATTAGTGTGATCTTCATAGTTTTCGTTCGCTTAATGCTTTGGATACGTTCTTCGGCAACACGCCTGATCGCGATGCAAGGCAGAGTCTTCCCAGGCCTTGAACTCTCAGCTTTTGCATGATGCCGGGTTGTAGAGCGGCGCCGCCCATTGCTTCGGAAGGACATTGGTCCCCGGAGGCAGGTGAGTTGCCAAACGCTCAATCATCTGGTGACGAATTTCCGCGCAATCAGGGTCAGCTATTCGATTGCATGTCTCATGCGGATCTTCTTCCAGGTTGTAGAGTTCGTCACCGCGCCCCGGATTCCAGGCATACTTCCAGGCGCCGCTGCGGCAGGTTATCATGGTCGTGGGCGTTAGAATCCCGAAACACTCGACAAAGATAGCATCGCGATCCTGGGCGCCGGAAGCGGAATGCAGGGAAACCCCGTCCGTATCCGCCGCGTTGGGATCGCCACCCGCCATATCAATGCAAGTCGAATGGATATCCGCCAGCGACGCCAAATCGCGCTTCACCGAACCCGCAGGACTATCCGCCGGACGGTAGCGCTCCGGATAGCGAACGATCAGGCCAACCCGCTGCGTAAAATCGAAACTGGAATTCCCCTTGTTGGTCATGCCACCGAAATCGCCGATGGATTCCCCATGATCCGAGGTGAAAATAATAATCGTATTCTCCAGCAGTCCCTGGGTTTCCAAATGTTCATATAGTCGCCCGATCTCGTAGTCGATTTGAGTGGCAAAAGCATAGTAGTGCCGAATGGCTCGCTCCCATACCTCCCAGCTAAATTCCTCCGAGCGCGGATGAAGCGCGAGGCGCAGGTGCGGTAGCAGCTTGTCGCGACCGCCCTCGAAGGTCTCCCAGGGCGGAATCTCCATATCGCGGTAAGGGGCGAAGAATTCCTCCACCGGGTAGTAGGGTTCGTGCGGTCCCCAGTAGTTATGCCAAATGAAGAAGGGCTGACTGTCGCCCTGGAAGCGATCAATCAGATCGATAGTATGGTTGGTGAGGAAATGATCGACCGATACCTCTTTCGCCCCTTCCTGGATGCCATAGCGAGGCCAGCCATTCTCCTCCGAGTTTATAGATTCAGGCCTAAGGGAAAAAGCGGTTCCCAAACGACTCAAATAATCTCGATACTCCTGATAGACGAATCCTCCGTCACCATGCCCCTTGAAATCCTGCCCGACAAATCCAACATCGGAAGGCAGCGTGTGGGCGCTCGGCTGATTGTAATGCCCCGGATAGTTGGCCTCGGGACAAAGGTGCCACTTTCCGGTGTATCCACATTGATAGCCGAGCTCTCCAAGTCTTCGCGGAAGCAGTCCTGGATAGTCTGGAATATTCGATATGGCGCAACCCAATGAAGTGACATTGTCGGTCACTCCATGACGACTCGGATACTGCCCGGTAATCAACGAGGCGCGCGCCGGAGAACAAATCGGACAAGTCGTGTAGGTATTCTCAAAGCGTAGCCCTTCAGCCGCCAGCCGATCGAGGTTAGGCGTTCGGCACGGTGTCGGACCGTAGGCGCCGATAGTCGAGAGACGTTGCTGGTCGGTAACGACAAGCAAGATGTTGGGTTGATCAGACATAGTCGCTTTGCTCGATTCGCCGAAAAAAGGGCGGGCAGGTCTTTTGAGATCGAAGATCCATTAGAATATCTAAAATTTCGCTTAAAGAAATAATGGAAATATAAAGATGTGATTTGCCTGTCAAGCGTCCTCATCGAAAGATAGTCCACGCCGGGTGCGATTGAAAGTGATGTGATTCTTGGGGAGCGCACGCGTCCCGCGTGCTGGCTTGGGCGTCTCGCCCAAGCTTTCATCCGATGCTGGATGTCTCGGGCGAGACGCCCAAGACTGCCTGCGAGACGCAGGCGCTCCCCGAAGCGAAAGACTTCCCATCACTTTAAATCACACCCAGTCCATGCCCTTTCATCCGCTCGCCACCCTTGGGCGGATCTCTCGGAATCATTCCTGAGACACCACGACTTCAACGTCCTCGCTCGATCCGGGTAGCCAGACTTCGGCATGCTGGTCAGCCTTATGCCAGTCGACTGAAACGGACTCGCCACCGATTGTCACCTTCGGTTTGCCCGCGCAACGGAAGCGTAGCAGGACACGGGTGGGCGCGGAAATCTTCAGTGTCAGCTTGCCCGGCGAGGTTTCGCTGGCGAGCGCTTCAGCCCCGTCGGCGCTGCGCAACACGGGATGAGCAGGCGCTTTTGCCGTACGATGGATGACAATGGCAGTGCTGCCACGCTTTGGCAGCGGCACCTTGCAGGTACCCTTCCAGGTCGTTCCTCCCACTTCGATCTTGGAGACATGCGCGCCCTTGCCGACAACTTTGATACTCCATTTTCGGCCATACGCCGGTATTCCCTTCCAATGCAGCGGACCATCCAGCCCGGCGCTAGCGGTGAGTCCACCACAGTCAAAGGATAGGCCCAAAATGCCGCCGACGAGCCCCTCGTACCAAGTCTTGATCGAAAAGAATTGCTTCCCGCCCGGGTTGTCGGGCCGGAGCGGACCGTCGTTTTCCGCTTCCAGCGTAGTGCCTTCCGGGACGGTGTTTTGCCGCCATGACGTCTCCAGCCACCCCAGCCATTCGCGCAGTCGGTCCTGGCGGCCCGTCTCGGCCATCAAGCGCAAGTAGGTCGCGTCACCGGTAGGGGGATAATGCTGGCCAAGCTGGTTGCCATCGTCATTGAAACCCGGATCCCAAATCGGCAGCATGCGCAAGCCGCCCGGGCAACGATGGTTTTTCTCCATGAAAGCCGCCGTGCGTGCCCGGTCGTGGATAAGCTCTCCTGCGAACGGACTCGACCAGAACATCGCGTACGTCGGGTAGCTCGGACGGGGTTCGAGCGTGTCGGCATCCAAGCTGTCGAACCAGTATCCGCGTTTGCCGTCCCACAAGCGCTTGCGGAAACCTGTCCGGCATGCCTCAGCCATGCGCCGGGCATCCTCCGCCACGGCGGCATCTTCCAGCGCGTCGGCCATCTGCTCGATCGCCCGCAGAGCCTGGTAGGCCACGGAGTTATCCATCGCCGCCATGTCATTGCCGTTCTGGCCGACAGCCTGCGGATAGTCGGGATACATGGAGAGGCCGACAAACAGCCCGTCGCGCTTAGGCTGGGCCTTAGCTGTCTTTAACCAATTGGAGATAAATGGCCAGTGTCGCCGCACCGTCGCCAGGTCGCCAGTCAAGGCCCAATGGTGCCAGGCCACCAGCGAGAAGAAGCCCTGGGTCGACGGCAGTTGCGAAAGGCGCAATCGCATCCGCTGATCGAAGGCATGAGCGATGCCCCATTCGGGATGGGCGGTACGCTCGAATAGCTCGAGCATTTCGCGAGTAGCATCCATCCCTCCGGCCAGCAGCAAGGTATGGGCCTGGAATAGGTTGTCCCATCCCCAGATCCAATAGGCATCGAAATTGGAACGCCAACCGCCCGGCTGATCCTTGGGGGTCAGCGCCCGGAACAATGCCGGCGCCTGCTTAACGAAGGACGCGGCCACTTCGGGCAGACCCTCGGCGCATGGAGCCTGGCGTTCCATTTTCGCCCATTCATCCGTCTCCGCCCACGCTGCCGCCGAAACCTTTCCACTCAGGCGCTTTTTCTCCGCCCGGAAGTCCGCTTCCGTTTTTCCGAAAATCACCGCTATGGCCACATGATTGCAGGCCGTCGGTTCGGTAACGAAGGCCCGCAGCGAATGCCGATTCCACATCGTCACGGCCCGATCGCCCACTACGCCGATGCGAGTAACGTGCGGCTCGGCTTCGTCCGCGTAGGACATCTGATACTGTTGGCGGTCTTCCTCGTAGACGACCTCGTCCTTGCCCGACTTGCCGGCGAGCATGTCCGTCACCTTGCAAGTCATCGTCCCCCCATGCGCTTTCCAGGGCGACCAAGTCCGGCCGTCATGCTCGACGGCCGTATGGTCTCGATGCATCAGGCGCAGGCCGATTTTGCGTTTCTTCGGATTCTTAAGTATGCGCGCCGCTTGGATGAGGGCCGCATTGGAGCAAACCAGGGCGATCTCCGCCGTGATTCCCTCCTCTGGCAACGAGAGCCGCCCCGTCCAGCCGGAAGGATGCAGGGCGCCGTCGCCAATGCCCAGCGTGTAGACCTTTTTTCCCACCAGCAATTGCGGACGGAAAATCCGCGGATAGGCGCTGCGGAAGGAAGAGGCAAAGAGTCCCTGGCGACCGGATGTCTGGTCGCCGAAAAACTTCAGCGTCTCGATACCGCCGTGATCGGCTACGGAGCACGCCAGCCGACCGCCGGAGAACCAGCAGGTCGACATGCCGAGTCCTCCTTGGGTGATTGGACGGCCTTGGGGCGTCGCAAATGGATTCTTGATGGTATGTATATTCATTCCGTCGGTACTTTGCGATAGGCGGAATCAAGGAGCGAGGAGGCCGCTCTTGAAGTCCTCCGAGGCATAATAGGCCGCGTTGCGTCCCCCCGTTCGCTGCCACCAGCCATCTGCTTGCGCGGCAAGCGCTTCCTTTTCCAAGGCATAGTTCGGGTCGCCGGCAAGATTGAGCAACTCGTCCGGATCGCTTTCCAGGTCATAGAATTCCTCGGCAAGGTCGTCACCATAGTAACGGACGTATTTGCGCTTTCGCGTACGACATCCATAGAAAGGATGAATTCCCCAGTAAGCAGCGTAATGCTCAAAGAAAACGATCTCGTCCGCCGGGCGCGCATCACGCCAGAAGGCGTCGGCAAAGCTGCCCCCGGTAAAACAGGCGGGAACGTCTAAACCTGCCAATTCAAGCAGGGTACCGGCAATGCCCTGCGAGGAGAGCAGATCGTCCACCACCGCGCGGCGAGACTGGGCGCCAGCCGCCGGGAGCTTGAAAATGCAAGGCACGCGATAGAGTTCATCGTAGGGAAGCGTTCCTTTTACGACCATCTTGTGGGCGCCCATCATGTCGCCATGGTCGGATAAAAAGAGAACAAGGGCGTTATCCCACTGATCGTGAGCTTTGAAATGTTCGATCACCCTGCCAAACAACGCGTCCGCCCGCGCGATCATCGAGTAGTACTGCGCGGTCATTTCCTTCTGCTGGGCTTCGTCCCCGGCGGAATGCATGCCGTCTTCAGCATGTTCCTGCTGGTAGCGCGGCTTGCCCCTAAAGGTCTCGCGGTAGTAACTCTCCGGCAGCGCCATTTTTTCCAGCGGAAATTTTCCGATAAATTCCTCGTCCGCATAGAATGGCGGATGGGGAAGATTGAGCGACAGGGTTAGAAATAGCGGGGAAACCGGTTCCGAACGCGATTCAAGGTATTTCAACGCATCTTCAGTCGCCGCGTGATCGGATATAAACGAATCGTGCAGCCCGGCGCAGCCTAAGTTCCGCGCTTCCTCTGCGGAATAGCTTAGCTCGTCATAACTCCCTCCATGATCGAAACCGAGCTCAGTCAACGGCGCATGCAGATGACTCTTGCCGAAGTAGGCCGTCTCGTAGCCATGCGACTTCAGTTGCCTGGCCAGCGTGAGGTCCTCTGCAGTCAAGTGGCGTTGGTGGTCGAAAAATCCTTTATTCACCATGACTCCGCACTCGTGCGCGCTGCGGCCGGTGAATAGGCAGGCGCGCGACGGCGCGCACTGCGCTTGCTGCGTTATCATGTGATCAAAGTGGACCCCCTCTGCAGCCAGGGCGTCAAGATAAGGCGTATGGGCCACACCGTCGACAAACCCAAGACGCGAATGCTGCATCTGATCGCAATACAGCAGGAGGATGTTTGGCAAGCGTTTCGGCATTTCGAGGCGATTGGGGATTATATGTTCTCGCTTTTTCAATCCCCCTGATAGGGCTCGTTTACGAGCGTTCCTCTTATCGTTGGAATTGCTATTTTTTCACTTGAGAAAGGCGGTAGCGCGACGACGCGGTCGAATCCTTCCAGGGGCTTGAAGCCTGGTGCGGCAGACAGCCGAACGGTCAACGGTTCTTCGGTCGGGTTATGCGCTTCCACCAGCAGCTTGTCGACGCCATCCTGGACGCATGACAGCTGCGCGTCGGCATTATCGCAGCGAATCAATTCGCCCATATATAATTTCGTGTCACCCAGATTCAGGTTCACGCTCGTCGTGGCTTTTCCCTCAAGGACGGGCAAGATCATGAGTTGCTTTCTTTCTATATCATAACGCCCGGTCACCGCATTGGCTTCAAATCCATCGACGGACACCAGAAGATTGTGAGGCAATTCGTACTGATCGAAATCGATTATAGCGCCTCCCTCTTCAGGCTCGATGGTCATGATATACTGATTGCAGACTAGCTTGCCCTGCTGCAAAGCGAAGGGGTAGCCGGGCTTATCCATACCAATGCCAAAATCGGAGATGAATTTCCTGATCCATTCATTGGTCGTCGGCAGATCATCAGCTCCTTCGAAGGCGAGAAAACGAATCTCGATCCGATCCCCCGCCTTCATCTTGCGGTTATCGCCATCGTAGAAGAAAGTCGCGTCGTTCGCGCCGATGGCGCAGCTTACCGGTTCCGATCCGAGGTTGATCAATCCCATCGCGCCTTGATTCAATTTTCCCGATTGCAGGTAACCCCCGGCTGGCATGCTTGCGTTTCGCAGCGCCTTTTCATCGGCGTCGACGACCCATGCATCGTCTCCCGCTCCTTCGCTGAGCGAATGATAGGTTGGCTGCTGGCCGTTCAGCGCGTAGCCGCCCAATGCGATCTCTTCCAAGATGACATCCTGCTTAAAGGTGAAGGTAAACGAGTGAATGCTGGCGGAAATATCCGCTTCCTTGCGGGCGCGTACCGCCATGCTTCTGGCCTGAATATCAACGAAAGTCGTGGGCGTCTGCGGGTCTGCGATAGGCCAGAATCCCCCCTTGTTCTTCGGATACTCGACTCGTTTATCTACTAGGAAATGGTTACTGCCATCGTAGTCCATGATAGAAACATCGAAGGACGACAGGCGGGGGTGAAACATATACGCGGGAACAACAGGTTCGGTCCCCAGACTGGTCGTCACGCGGGGCAGGATAAAGCTGCTGCTCTTGCGCATCTTGGCGCCATCTATTCCGACAATCTTTCGTTCCTGCCCGCGCGGAATGCCCGGCCACCTGCCTGTCTTGTTGTTACCCCAGGTCTTGCCCCAGGTTTTGCACCAGCCGGCCGCGCTCAGCAGCTTTTGCCTTTCCTTGTCCCATCCCAGGGAATGATGCATGCCAAAGAAGCGCTCGCCCATCATCCAAAAACGATTGCCATCCTGGTAGGTCATCAAAACGCCGCCGACAGCCGAATTGCCAGCCACGTCAGTGATGATCGGCACCAGATGCCACTGCGCTTTGTGGGTTTCGTCGATGGAGCAGGAAAACGTTTTCGAGCCGCCGGGTTTGAAATGGCGGAGCGTAAGCCCGGTATTCGCATTGATGATTTTGACATCGGCGATACCCACCTCGCTCGACACATCAAGAGCGAAGCGCGCGCGCTGCTTGCCTGCGAAGAATGGATGCCCAATCGGGTTAATCGCCCCCCAGCGCTGGATCTCGGGACCGCTGGTAATGTAGGCCCGAACAGGATGAGGGCCTTCCGCCCGCAAGGTCAGCGTCTGCAGACCGGAAGCCAATGTCTCGTCATGAACGACTGTCAGCATGGCTCCTTCCCGAATGGCTGCCTTCATTTCCGCAGGAGAAGTCACTTCGACGAGCGCGTTGGGAGCATACCTGTGACCACGCGCTTCCAGCGAAAGAAACTCCTCAAGGCCGTCGTCCACCCGGGTCGTTCCCCGGTAGGCATAGGGCGCTACGCAGGTAAGATGCCACACCCAATTGGGATCGAGCTCCATTTTGCCGAGTTCAGCCATCCCCGTAGCCGTCTCTTTTCCATACTGGAAAAAGAAACGAGATGGCACCTTGACGCGGCGGTCGTCGGTTAAATTTTCCGGCGAGGGCAACTGCTCGACTCCCTTGCCAAACACGTAAAGCTGAAGTCCCGACAGGTCGCGATAAAGGTAGCCCGGGATGGCCGCAAAGCTCTCGTCGGATGCTGCGCGGCATTCGGCTACCAGCTGTTGATAGCCGGCGTCGTCGAGATCTTCCAATTTTTCCAGAAAAACGACAAACGACAGGCCTTGCTTCTTGGCGATTTTTACGTAATCCGCAACGCTTCCCTGGCCGTCGCTGGCCGTCGTCCTTGCGCCGATGATACCTTTGAATGCTCTTCCGTTCGGCGTGAAGAGAGAGCTCAGTTCAGTGTCTTGCTGGGTTTGGTCGTTCCACCACGTCATCTCTCCGCCCCAGGAGTTTTCCAGGAACGCCGCGTTTTCCCAATCCAGCGGTTCCGGGATCGTAGCCTTTGGATCCAGCGGCGGCGAATAGCCGCCAAAATCGCCTGTAGCCAACGCGGGTTGAGCCAGCCATTTGAAGCTATTCGTCAACAGGCGATAGGCATGACTTGAATGTACGCCATAGCCATCAAGCATCATGGCATCGATACCGGACTTGTGCCCAAAGTTGCGCCAGGTGTGCGTTCCATAAAATGGAAAAACCATCATGCGCGAGGCGCCGCCATCCAACTCTCGAATCCCGACAATTTCCGGGGATGAATCGTAGCTGCCCTTTATGTCGGGCTTGAAGTCATGCTTCCCTAAGCCGAACCGTTCCGCATTGCCAATTGCGCGCGTGCTTGGCATCCCCTTAACCAGTACGGTCCAACTCTCGCCGAACTTCATCGGCACCGTGCCCGGCCAGCTCCATTGTCCGACGAGCGGCAGAAGAAGCCCTTCGACGCCTTCGGTAATCGGGTGCTCAACAATATCAGTCGTCCAGATATAGCCGAAGAAGTTGTTGTTGTCGTAGGGATTTATATGAACTTTTTTTCCCGCGTCATATAATTTCTCTTCGAGGCTTTGCGCGTCGTATCGTTCGCCCACCACGTCATTCCAATAGACCGCCTGATGCATGTGGCCTTCCGGCACCCACATAAGACCGCCTCCGGCCCGGTGGTAGGCGTCCAGCCGATCGCGAAACGCGGCCATCTTCCGTTTTTTCGGGGCCGGAGCGCCTTCATCGACATCCGGCAATCCACAGAAAACGACCACATGAAATTGCCGAAGAAACGCGTCGGTAAACAGGTCGTAGTCGATCTTGCCTTGCTTGGGAATAGCATGCGCTTGAATGCCGTCCTCGGCGCTGGCCGCCTGGAAATTGGCCCAGTAGGACGCCCCATACTTAGGCGAACCCGGTCCTATAAACAAAACGTCGATCGATTGTCGCTCCTCCGCTTCGGAGGCCCAGGCAGGAGCGCTGCCGAATAGGCTCAGAGAAACGAGCGCCAGAACAAGCCGGACATCGATGCGCTTCAGTTGCCGGGACGCAGCCCAACAGAGATTCGCGATAATAGGGCGTTTCTGAACCGGGTTGTCTGCTGATTGACTTAGTTTATTTCCAGTGGGGGCATAGCTTCTCATTAGGCTAAAAATGCTTGATCATGAAACCAGGTCAATCCTCATTATTGGCATTATTTCAAAATACCTTGATTCTGCTCGACTACTACCCGCCGGGCAAGCGGAGGTAGGGCCCGATCGCCGAGCGGGCCGTGCTGCGGGATCCATTCTCCGCGGTCCGCTCGGCCCTTCGACTCTGCTCAGGGCGGTGAGCCTGTCGAACCGCGATCGGACCCTACCCGGCAAATCGATCCGTGATGCGTCTTTAAACAAAAAGGCGCGAGGAGTTTTCTCCTCGCGCCTTGGCTTATTTAAATCTGACTTTCTCGGCTAGGGGGATATTGCTCCACTGGCCAAATCCGCAGCATCGTCAGCAGTCAACACCCCGCTGAAGATAGCCACTTCGTCCAGGTTGCACTTCAGACCATCGCTTGGGATATCTGGATTGTATCCGAAATACAGATCGCTGGTGCCGCCGAATCCTGAACCGGTCGTGTAAGTTCTGGTCTCCACCAGCGTTCCATCGACGTAGATCTTGCTTTCCCCATTGTCCAGGGTCCACAAGTAGTGGTGCCACTGATTGATGATCTGGCCGGGATCGGACCCGTCGAGGATAAACCCGGCGCGGTCGGCGCCAGAGCTGTTGTCGATATTTCCATAGACTGAGGCTAGGCTGCCCCCCGCTCCAATATTGAGTTCCCAACCGGTTGAATTGTCGGTCTTGGAAATGATGCGGGCGTTGCCGGTCTGTCCGGTGGTTCTGGCTTTCATCCAGAAGGAAACCGAAAGCTCGTCGCTAATTTGCAGCGAAGCGGTATTGGGAAAGCGCACGTTGCTGTTCGTATTGACTATGCGGATCGATCTTCCGGTGCCAATGACCGCCGGTCGCGCGTTGCCGAAAGTCGCTCCGCTTATGATGCCATCGTTGCCGTTGCTCGTCAGGTCATTAGCAGTGTCGTCGTCAAAGTCCCAGAAAGCGACCAGAACGGCGCCACCGCTGCCACCGCCACTGCCACTTAAATCATAGGTATTGGCAGCTAGGGCGACAGCATCGTTGGCATCCAGCACGATATCGAAGAGCGCCACTTCGTCCAAGTGGCATTTCAAGCCAGCGGAGGCGCCGGACCCGGGGTTGTATCCGAAATACAGATCGCTGCCGCCGTCAAATCCCGTGCCGGTCGTATAGCTCAAGGTTTCCACCAGCACGCCGTCGACATAGATCTTGCTTTCCCCATTGTCCAGGGTCCACAGGTAGTGATGCCATTGGTTGTCGAGCTGGCCAGCCTCGCTGCCGGAGAGAAGGAATCCGCGACGATTGGCTCCACTGCTATTGTCGATATTGCCAAAAATATCGTCACTGGAAGCGCCCCCGCCGTTGTTTAATTCCCAGCCAGTAGAGCTATCGGTCTTGGAGATGATGCGAGCGTAGCCGGACTGAACGGCCGGATCCGCCTTCAACCAGAAGGAAAGCGAAAGCCCATCGCTAATAGCAAGCGAGCTGGTGTTGGCGATGCGCACGTTGTCACCGGTGCCGACCAGCTGCAGCGACTTTCCGCTACCCACTGCCGACGGAACGGCGGTAGCAAAGGTCGTTCCTCCGGATAGCACGCCGTTGTGGCCGTTGCCCGATTGGTCATCGGCCGTATCGTCATCAAAGCTCCAGTAACCGACAGGGCCTTGCGACGGAGGAGTTCCTCCTCCTCCTAAGTTGGGATGATTAAAAGCAAGATCATAGGCTCCCAACTCGCGCATATGGTCAAAGGATTCGGCTGTCGCGGTCTCTGCAGCGGACTGGTTCGTGTTGACCATGTCATAGTTGCTGCTCGGACCCGTGTCGCCCCTGACGCGATTGGTGAGCGTGTTGAACGTTCCGCCGCTTCCCGAGCTCAGAGTCGGTTCATGCGAAAAGAAGACATTGCCGGCGATCGTCATATTGCAAGTGGCCGAACCGGTGTGCTTGTAGGTGTAGATCGAGGCGCCGACGACCGTACTGGTTCCGAGAAAAACCTCTCCCTCGTAGTTGTCTACCAAGAGAAGGTAGCGATCATCGGGAATGCCGGGGTCGCCTTCATCGACGCCCATCTTGGTGCCTTGAATGGTCACTCGACCGCTTCCCTGGCTGGCTCCGCCTTCGAGGCGGACGCCGGAAGTATCGGTTGCCGTCTCATTGTACCAGCCGCCCAGCACGAAGTTGTGGTTGTTCTTGACCTCGATGGCCGGCGTCCGCAAAGCGCCCATACGATTGACGAAGCC
>JANQRJ010000100.1 GCA_028284635.1 Pelagicoccus sp. | reverse complement strand
TTGCCCGCAGCAATGCAGGAGCAGGCCAGCTGCGGGCGACCCGCCCGCGTTCCCAGGGGGAGGACGCAGTTTGAATGGAACCTTACCGTGCGGTGCCGTTTGTCTGTCGACTGCAGAGAGATGGGGCGAAGCCGTAGACGTTCTTGAACTGCTTGGAAAAGACGAAGGGATCTGGATAGCCGCATTGGTAGGCGACTGCGTTGACGCTTTGGCCTTGGCTGAGTAGCTCGCGGGCATGGGCGCAGCGGGCTCGGATCTGGTACTGATGGGGAGTCTGCCCGTTTACGGCCTTGAAGACGCGGATGAAGTGAGTCTTCGAAAGGGCTGCGATGCGGGCGAGCTCTTCGAGGGAGAAGCGGCGAGTCGGATTGCTGTCGATGGCGTCGCTGGCTGCTTGGGCGGCTAGCTGGTGTTGCTGGGGCGAGGCGCTGTCTTCCTTCTGTCGCATCTCCAGGAAGAGTCTGGTGAGGATAAGCTGCAGGCAGGAGTGCTGCAGCGGCTTGAAGACGGGGAAGTGGGCCCGTTCCATGAATTGCTCCAGAGAGCGGAAGGTTTCGAGGAATATTCCGTAGTCCGATACGCGATGGATCACTACTGTGGGAAAGTCTATCGCTTCGGTTTGTCTACTCTCGGAGTCTATGAGGGCGAAAGTCGCCGTGGAAAATTGCAGGGCGTCCGTTTCGGAGGCGTTTTCCAAGCTGAAATTGCCAACGGGTCCGATCAACGCTATCTGCCCTGGAATGATGCGGCTGCTCTTCTTGTTTGCCGTGAGGGTGGCGACTCCGTCGGTTACGAAGTAGAGCTTTAGCATGTTGTTGAGGGCTTCTTCATGGTGCCAGCGAGGTTCTACGACTCGCTCGTGCCGCAAGAAGGACACGATGGCCGACCGGCCTTTTGCCATCTTCAGGAGAAGCGCTCTCAGCAAGGATACTTCCGGTTTGACTACCACTTGAGAGAGTTATTTTTGACATGACCTTGAGGCAATCAAACATTCTTTTTTCGGCCTCGCGATGGTACATTCTGCAGCAGATGCCCAACCCTTCATGCTCGAAAGGAACCTATGACTGATTTCAAGCCCAACGTCGTCCTTGTCACCTCTGATCAGCACCGCTTCGACTGTCTTGGTTATTCTGGACATGCTTGCGTACGCACGCCGCATCTCGACCAGTTGGCGGCTTCCGGAGCGTGGTTCAGCCGGGCGTATGTCGATTGTCCTGTCTGTATTCCCCAGAGGACTACATGGATCAGCGGAGTGCAGTCGCATCGCTACGGCAGCCCCGCGTACAATGAGGGCTTCCAGATGGACCGCGCTCGCGAGGACTTTCTTGGCAGCCTAATGACTGCTGCCGGCTACCAGACCTATCTCATTGGCAAGAGACACTGGCATACTCCGGTGTCCTTTCGGGCAGGTTTCGAGACGGTGGTGCCCTTTTCCGTACTGGGTGATCGGATACGAACCGAACGAGGACGCCCGACACCCAACGAGACCGGCATCGGGGCAAACGAGATGTCGCCAGCCATGAGTCACTTGCCACCCGAGCTTTGCAGCACGGATTGGGCGGTGGACCGATGTTTCGACTTCTACAGCCGCTACCGTGATCGATCTCAGCCGTATTTCCTATGGCTGTCGCTGACCGATCCCCACCCGCCAAATGTGGTCCACGAGCCGTACTATAGTATGTATGACGGCTCGGAAATCCCTGCGGCGAATATCCCCGACTGGTGCGAGGCGGAAGACTGTCCGCTCGCCTTGTACGAGCATCGGGAAGTATACAATGGCCCGCGGATGAACGAAGACACTTTGCGCAAGGCTCGGGGTGTCTACTACGGCAAGATCACGAATCTCGACCATCAGCTTGGCCGACTGTTTGGCCAACTGCATGCCGATGGCTCCTATGATGAAACCTGGATCATATATACTTCCGATCATGGCGAGAATCTCGGCGACTACAACGATTTCGCGAAGTCCAACTTTCTAGAAGCTTCGGCTCACGTGCCGCTGATCGTCAAGCCGCCGAAGTCGTTTGCCGGCAAGGTAGGAGATACATGCGACTCCCTGGTATCGCTGGACGATTTGCTGCCCACGCTTTGCTCGATCGGCGGAGCGAGGATTCCAAGCGATGTGACGGGCGAATCCTGGCTGCCCTTGCTGAAAGGAGAAAGTGGATACAGTCGAACCTTCGTGCATGGCCAGATCGAACGCAGCCACATGTTCATAGAAGGGAAGTACAAGTATCTTTATTTCGCTGAGGATGGGGCGGAGCTGCTTTTCGATATGGAAGCCGATCCTGACGAGCGGCGCGATCTCTCGGGCGATGCCGTACTGGTCGAGCCGATGAGGCAACGGTTTATGGAGCACCTGATGGAGGAACGGCATGCCGATTTGGTCGATGGAGAGCTGGTGAACGAAAACCATCCGAGGCCTCCGCTTAAAGAGCTGCGAGCGAGGTGTGCGAAAGGCCTGCGCAGTTTTGGAATGAATGGGATGTGAAATGAACTCCAGTAGCCCCCGCTCTCTCAGAGATGGTCCAATAATTCGAAAACACTGCTTTACAAGGTAGGGCCCGATCGCCGAGCGGGCCGCAGAGCCCTAGAAAAACGAAACCGCTGCGGCTCGCTCGGCGATCGAGCCCTACCTTGAGCGACTTGTTGGACAGTTTCTCAGCGGACGAACAGATTTATGAAAAATGAACATCAAGCACTAAGCGGAGCGGATATGGAACATTTTCTGGAATTCGGATTCGTTTGCATCGAAAACTGCTTCGACACGTCGCCGGGAAGCGTAGCTCACCGTTGGGTGGAGGAAAGCTGGGCCCGCAATGGCCTCGATCCGGACGATCCTTCGAGTTGGCCGGCGGATAAGATCCACATGCCGAACTCGGAATCGGCTTTGGTTTCGGAAATGTCGCCCAAAGCCCTTGCCGCAATGGGTGAGCTTTGCGGTGGGCAGGAGCGTATCCAAGAGGGTATGCGGTGGTCCAATGGCTTTATAGCTAATTACGGTTGGGGACGGGATGAGGAGTGGAAGTCGCCCAGCGTGGAGTCGCCTGGTTGGCATGTGGATGGGGATTCATTCGTCCATTTCCTGGACAGCCCGGAGCTCGCTCTTCTGGTGGTCGTCATCTTCAGCGAGATAAGGCCAAGGGGTGGGGGCACTTTGATTGCCTGCGATTCGCCGGGCATCGTTGCTCGCTGTCTGGCAGAACATCCAGAGGGACTCGAACCCGGTGGCCAAATTCCGGTGAAGGAACTCGTCTCGCAGTGTCGGGATTTCCGTGAACTTACGGGCAAGCCGGGAGACGTCGTCCTGCTGCACCCTTTTATTATCCATGCCTCGAGCTACAACCATCTGCCGGTCGCCCGTTTTATGATCAATCCGCCGCCAAGGCTGAAGGAGCCTATGAGATTCGAGCGAAACGATGGCTCGGCGTACTCCGTAGTGGAACGTTCGATACTGAATGCCCTGGGAAAGAAAAGCTACGATTTTCGAATCGCGACGCCACGCCGCAAGGTCGTACCAGCTCGCATCGCTCGCCAGCAGGCTCTATTGGAGCAGGAGAAAGCGAGGCTGGGGGCTGGGTAGGTTCTGGATTCGAGTGTTAGTCCGATCATTTCATTTAGGAACGGCGAACGGACGCTAATACTTATTTATTAAAAATTTGGAGATGCATTCGTATCGAAATCGATCATCACTTAGAGAGCGATAAATCGAATTTGTAGGGCTGCCGCTCATGACTCGGCGTAGTTCGAAGAACGAAGACGGTTGCGGCACGCCGCATCTGTCAGATGCTTCTCCTGCAACGCGGTGCGGCGCTCCATCCGTCGCTCTACGAGCTATGGAGGACTCGCGAAGCGCCGACCCTACACTTGATTCACAACTTATTGGACACTCTCTTGGAGTGTTGTTACGAGCCAATTGCTTTTTTGGAACCGCGAATGGACACGAATAGACGCGAATGGCCTATTTCATCTATTGAATTCGTTTTTATTCGCGTCCATTCGCGGTTTCTCGGAACGCTGATTTATGAAGCTGATGAGCTAGCTTACCTGGAAAAGCAGGCTAGGGGCTAGGGCTTTATCGAAGCTAAGCGTAGTTTCACCGTCTGCTTGGCGTTTGAGAGCGAGGCCGTTGAGGAGTCTCCTTTCCCCTTCGAGAATAGCTCTGTAGCCTCCATGAGATCCGCCATGCGCTCGAAGTGAAAGTTGGAGTCGTCTAGCAGTTTGCCAAGGATAGAGGCGAGCGCGCGTCGCTTTATCTTCCAGGATACGAAAACTCCCGTCCGTCCGGCGTTTTCCGGACAGGACGGGAGAAGCATTATATATTCCGATGAATTATTAAAACGGTCCTACCATTTGGTGGGATCGGCTTCGTTCTTGGTCGTAGCGATGCGCCAGTGATCTATCCACGCCTTCTTTTCGGACTGGGTGCTGGATCCCTGGCTGTTTTTCCAGCCTGGAATGTACATACCTGCCTTGAATTGCATGGGTTGGGTAAAGGCGTAGGTCGTCTTGCCAGTGAAGTTATGCTTGCGTGTGCCGTTTATCCAGACCTCGATCCGACCGTCGTTACCGCTTTTCCAGGTAGCTCGATAGATGACTTTTACCCAAGAGTTCTTTATGATCCCATTGACGTTTACCGAAGTGCCGGTGACGTTGCCGCAGGGGCTGCCTTGGTAGCTTCGGATGATCTTGAAGTTGCCGCCGCGAGCTCCGAAGAAGAAGGACGGCTTGAAGTTGTCGGGATTGCAATTGGTGTACTTCGCTATATTTTGACAAAAGTACACATCCCTGTCGTTCATGTTTTGCCAGTTTGAAGGAAGCCTCAGAGCGAATCCGTAGAATCGAGTGTTGCCGCGCTGGCCTAGATTGGCGTTCGCCGACTTGTTTTTTTCCACGCGGTAGCCGGGGTATTTCAAGATGAAGCGCAGAGCCTTGGAGCCTTTATATTTAACGTTGGTGACTTCGGTTACCGTCTTCGTTCCGCCGCCGCTCGTGCTATTGCCGTTCCATCCCGCGTTGATTCCGGTATTCTGGAAGTGGACGGTGCCATTTGCTGTACTAAGGAGCAGTCCTGAAATGGCTGCTATGCTTAGGATCGATTTTATTTTTATCATACAGTTTATATTTGAGGTTTCTATTGGGGTGAGCGTATCGAAATTGATTTTCAGTTCGGTTGATCTAGTGAGCTAGCGCCTCAGATCTCAGTTGAAGACTTATTCGGGCACGTTGTTATTGGGCATCCATTCCAGGATGGCCGACTGGGCTTTCTCGATCGTTAAACGCGAGGGGTATTTAGAAGCGTTGTGAAACGATTCGGTATGGAATGGATTTTGTCTGTCCGGCTCAATCGCTCGATTGTCTAAACATATAGAATTGGAAACACCTGGCGTTTACAATCCTATGGAATTTCGTCGAAAGAGATGGGCAGTCTTTCATGAGAGGAGTCCTGAAAACCGGACTCTTCCTACGAGGCTCCTTCATGAGAAGGTTGAATCGAGGCGGGGGGCAATCCAAGGGTGTGGATATTCACGCCGCTCAAGAGCTTTCCAGTTTCGCCAGTTCTGCTTTCGAGTGACCTGGGAAGCTCGCGCCGTCGATCCAGCGTGATGGCAGATGTATGGTGGGAGCGTAGTCATCGATGCCTTGTACGTGCGATCGAATGAGTGTATCCATGTAATTGGCGCAGTTGGCTCCGCTTTCGGCGAGGCAGGCATCGATACCAGCTATCTCTTCGTCTTTCGAGTCGCGCTTTTCGCGACTTATGAAAGCCATTTCTCTAGGGAAGGAATAGCCCATTTTTACCAGATGCCTGTAGTGGTGGTCCCGTCCGATGAGGACATCCGGGTTTTCTTTCCTTACGAAATCCGATAATCGAGAGCTGTCGAAGTCGTCGCGCATCATTAAAGGAGCAAGGCGAGATCCTCTTTTTTGAAAGCGATTTTCGGCGGCTGCCATGATTCTGGAAATCGCGTCGCCCGCCTTTTCTCCTATGTATGCGATTTTTCGGTACGAATGTTCGAGGAGGACGTCGACGATCTGAGTCATGTGCTTGTATGGGTCCGGATGGAAGCGGGCGCATTTCTGGGCGTCTTCGTTGCTCCAGCAAAAGCTTGCCAAGGAGAAGGGGAATCGTGACAGGGTTGAGAGCAGGGTGTCGTGGAAGTCGCTTTTCGCGAGTTTCATGAAGCCGATTGCAACTCCTGAGACGCCCCTATTGTAGAGAACCCGACCAAGAGCCTTAGGGGATGGGTAGTCGGTGAGATTGTAGGTCTCCAGACTGTAGCCGAGGGCTTTTGCTCGATCAGCGAAACCAGTGTATAGCTGATGGTTTGGATAGGTTGTCAGCGCGTTGATGGGGTCTTCTTTTTGAAATCTTGCAATATAGGCGAGAGAGGAGCTTCTCTTCAGTTGGCCCCATCTCAGTCCAACGAGCGTTTTCAGGGCGGGTTCAGCGACGTAGTTCAGCTTCGCTGCAATGGCCTTGATTCTCTTCGCGGTGTCCGCATTGACTCGACGTTTTCCGTTGAGAGCCATGGATACAGTCGCGACGGAGACGCCGGCCTCTCGGGCTATATCCTTGCAGGTGGCGAACTTCTGCGGAGCAGAGATGGGTAGCGGTTTGGTGCGGGCCTGCTTACGTTTGCTGGATGGATGTTCGATGGCATGCCTTCTCCAGATTCTGGATACGAGAGTATGGGTGACTCCACATTCCTTGGCAATGCTGCGACCGGAGTAGGGCTCGCCGCTCTCTTGCTTTTTTCGAGTGAGGTCGAGTATTCGCTTTTGGGTGTCGGTGGCTGGAGTTGACGTTGGCTCGGACTTATCTCTCGGTCCGAAAACCGCTTGAAATCCTTCTTGCCGGAAACGTTTGCTCCAAAGGTATACCGTTTGGCGAGAGACGCCTAGCATGTTGCTGATCGAAGTGGGGTCTATGTCCTTTTCGATCAAGGTTGCTATGCTTGCTCTGAGAGCGAGCGCTCGCATTTCCTTTTGGCTGGAGAGAGGCATCTCTTGGGTGAAGTTGCAGAGTGGCCTTGCTCTCCGATGAGATCGCAGCCTGAGTTCTGGAACTGAGTAACTTTGTTTTAAGTGCCTCGTTGGCTAAGGTAGAGCGTTTCGAGGGCTTTGGGGTAAGCTAGTAAGTTCTACAGTCCATTCTTTTCAGGCAATAGGCAACGGATCTCGCATTTATGCGAATAAACAAAAATGGATTTAGGTTTACGTTTTTCCGATTCTGGACGAAGATGATCGCATGTCAGACTCTTCGGTTTCCGAGAATGTTTTGGAACGCTTCGCGATTCGGGCTAGCATCATGCTGATGGCTAAGAAGGGGATGGGGCCAACTGAAATAAGTCGAAAGCTGGGGATCTCACGCCCGACGGCTCATGCCTGGTCGAAGAAATTCAAGGAAGAAGGCATCATGTCATTGATTTCCGAATACGATAAAGTTGCTTCGAAAAGGGTTTCCCGATCGGCGATGGAGGGTCAGGTTTTATCGCTTGTCGCGTTGAAACAAGAGAGAGGTCAAGCTGCTACGGCTAGGACCATAGCGGAGGAGCTAGGGATATCGAGATCGGAGGTTTTGGAGATTTTGAAGAAGCGCGGGATCGGGCTTTCGAGCTTGAGAAGTCAGTCGAAGAGTTCTTTGAGGCATGAATCCAGGCATGGGTTGGAGTCCGTAACGCACAAGGATATAGCGAAGGTGGCTGGCGTTTCGACGGCGACGGTTTCCCTTTCCTTGCGGAACGATGTTAGGATACCTATGACCACAAGGGGCCTTGTCGAGCAGGTGGCTGAGGACTTGGGCTATCGTCAGAGTCCCTTTTTCAGAGGTCTTGCGAACATGCGTTGGAAGAATAGAAATCGGGGATTAGCGCTTGCCTATATAGGCGCTGATTTCAGCGAATTTCCTTTGCTGAATCGGGATGGACGAGAAGGCTTTGTCGAACAGGCTTCCGGTTTGGGGTACCATGTGGATAGCTATTTAATAGGAGACTACCCGAGCATGAAAGCCTTGGCTGGGGTATTGAGCAGCAGAGGTGTTGTCGGAGCCTTTTTCGGATATGTATTGAAGAAACGTTCTCAGCCGTTCTTGGAGCTTATGGAGTGCTTGAATTCTTTGGGCATACGTATTGTGAGCCAGTCCGAGTTTACTAAAAATGCCTTAGCGACTTTGCTTCCAGATCGACAGTGGCAAGTCGAGACGGCTTTCGAGGAAGCTGTTCGGTATGGAGGGGCCGACGTTTGCTATATGGACTTGAAGCGCTCTAAGATGCGTGTCGGCTATTTTCGTTCATCCTATACGGATCTTTTTCCCGACCAGGAGCCACTCATTCTTTTTCGCGACGATCTGGACAAGGGAGTATTTTTGAAATGGATCCGCAAGCGTGGGTCTAAGGTGGTGATCGGACCGAGCGAGGCCTATGAGTGGGTGTTGGAGGCAAATGCCCGGCGCAAGCGGAAGATTGGCTTCATCAGTCTGACTTTGAACTCGGATAGCCATCCCGACATAGCTGGCATCGACATGAGACACAAGGATTATGGTCGGATCGGAGCTGTCATCTTGGACCTGATTCTCCGAAACAACGATGTTACGGTATCTGGCGCGCCCATTAGCGTAATGCTGCCCGCTCAGTGGCGGGAAGGCGCTAGTTTGCCTTGCGTGGATCGCAGCGTGTTGAAGGCGAGGCTCTGAATGCCACGCGAATTCCTGTCTCACCGCGGCTGGTAGGCCTTCATCCGAGGCTCTTTGCTCAGATCATCGGCTCTGCGCGGTTGCAGAGCTGGATGGCGAATCCCCAGGGGTCTCTCATCATGGCTAGTCTGTCGCCGTTTGGGGTGGTCTCGATCTCTCCGACCATGGTGGCTCCGGCCTTTTTCAAGCGTTCGCTGTCAATCGTGGGGTCGGTGGAGACGAATGCTAGATGCAATATTAGAGGATGCATTTCCGCATAGTCCGGCACTGGAATTGTGGGGTTCTTGTATATTTCCACCATTACGTTTCCGCTTTCGTCTCCGAGAAAGAAGGTGTCGTTCACGTCGCCTTTCTCACGGACGAGCGAAAAATTCAGGTTGCTGATATACCAATCCTTAACGGCTTTGGGATTTTCGGCGAGATAGGCTATGTGTTCTATTTTCATGTTGGCGTCTTGTTGTTGTATATTGGCAGTCTTGTGATTGGCGTGAGGGCTTGGCGCGGCGGTTTGTGGATGAAATTATCAGGTCGGCCTTTGGCCGAATAGGCGCCCCGCTGTCGCGGGACTGAAGGTTAAGGGAGCTGCTAAAAACCTTTTCGATGAAATCGACCTGTATTCGCGAATGCGAAACCTGACGATTGGCTTGGTCCTACCTGGCGAGCCAGCCGCCATCGACGGCCATGGTATGGCCGTGCATATAGTCGGAGGCCCGTGATGCTAGAAAGACGGCCGAGCCGGCCAGATCGGCCGGCTCACCCCATCGGCCGCATGGTATACGGTCGAGAATGGCTTTGTTGCGTTCCTTGTCTTCTTGCAGCGCTTGGGTGTTCTTCGTCGCGAAGTAGCCGGGAGCGATGGCGTTTACGTTGATGCCGTGGGGCGCCAGCTCGTTGGCCATGGCTTTGGTCAGTCCCATCACTCCGCTTTTCGAGGCGGTATAGGAAGGGACTCGAATGCCTCCTTGAAATGAGAGCATCGAAGCGATGTTGATGATCTTTCCGGGCCTGCCTGCGGAGAGTAGGCGTTTTGCTACCGCTTGCGAAAGGAGGAAAAGCGACTTGAGGTTGACGTCCATCACGTCGTCCCAATCCGCTTCGGAAAAGTCCGGCAGATCCGCTCGGCGGATAATGCCGGCGTTGTTGACGAGGATGTCTACCGGGCCGAGTTTCGTTTCGACGACGTCGAGCGCCTGCTTGATGCTGGAAGTCGAGGAAAGGTCTTGCTCGATGGCGATTGCCGTGCCGCCTTTCGACTCGATTGTGTCGAGCCCGGACGAACACGAGCTCCTGGCGAGCAATGCGACCTTGGCCCCGTGTTCGGCTAGGGCTATGGCCATGGCCTCGCCGAGGCCGCGCGACGCTCCGGTGACGAGGGCTACTCTGCCTTCAAGCGAGAAAAGAGAATCTGCCATGATATTGCCTCCGCTACTTCAGTTCGGCCATTGGCACGACTTGCATGTCGGTGAAGTCCTGGTTCTCGCCGCCCATACCCCATACGAAACTGTAGGACGAGGTTCCGCAGCCGCAGTGAATGGACCAGCGCGGCGAGCATACGACTTGCTCGTTCGCCATGACGAGGTTGCGGGTGGCGGAGGGCTTGCCCATGAAGTGAAACACGCGGCTGTCTTCCGCGAGGTCGAAGTAGCAATATACTTCCGAACGTTTCAGGTGGGTGTGGCACGGCATGGTGTTCCATACGCTGCCTGGCTTGAGTTCGGTGTAGCCCATCATCAGTTGGCAGCTTTGAATGCCGTCTGGATGGATCGTCTTGTAGATCACGCGTTCGTTGCACTCTTCCTTCGATCCCAGGGCGAGAGGATCGGCCTTCGCTTTTTCGCAGAGGGCTATTGGGTGGTCCTTGTCTGCGGGGTAGCTGAGGACGTAGAATTTCGAGTCGCCGGCGACGCTGGAAAAGGAGGCCTCTTCTACGGACTTCCCTAGATACAGGGTATCGCCGCGTTTCAAGACGTAGCTTTGTCCGTTGGCTTCGACTGCTCCCTCGCCCCCGAGGTTGATGATGCCGGTCTCGCGATGGAGCATGACTTTGCTTCCGGGGCCTGCGGTGTCATCCGACTTCAGTTGGAGAGGGGAGTCCTTTGGACAGATGCCCGCGACTACGGTGCCGTCCACTTCCCAGCTGTGGACCTGGATTTCGCCGCCGACGAACAGTCCTTCCGCGACGTAGGTTTCTCTCAAGTTTTCGTTTCCTGCCGTCCCGTAGGAATCGACTCCGCTTTCGTTTACAGTCTGCATAGTTGTATTCAAATGTTAACTATTAAATTCAAATATGAACTTTTAATCTCGCGTAGTAAGAAAAAAGTCCCTTGTTAGCCTTGCAAGCTTTTCCTTTCTTTTGGCCTGATTGAGGCCCTGCTGCATGTCTGAAGAACGCTATATCATACCTAACTTGAGAAACGCTTGTCGGGTGCTTGCCCGTCTTTCTTCGTCGTCCGACGGGTTGAGCGCCAAGCAGATCTCTGAAGAATTGGAGATCCCTCGCACGACTGCCTTTCGGATTCTGAAGACGCTCTCTGCGGAGGCGTTCATCGACGAGCGTGCCGGCCGTTATCGTCCCGGCGCGGGAATGCTCGCTCTTGGTATGAAGAGCCTGTCGGCAAGCGCCTTGCGGGACGCGGCGCGGGAAACGGTTGCGGAACTTGCTGAGACCACGGGCGAGACCGCGCACGTTCTCGTGCCTTTTCAGGCTTCGGCGGTTATTCTCGAGGTGCGCGACAGTCCTCATCCGCTTCGAGTCGCCTCTCGTCCGGGCGACTTTGCCGACCTGCACTGTTCGGCTGGGGGAAAGGCCATGCTTGCCTTTGACGACCGGCCTGAGATCGCAGCCTACTTAGAGAGGCCTCGATTGGCGAAGCGTACCGGGAAAACAATTACGGATGTCGATGAACTGAAAAAGGAAATCGGGCGCGTGAAGAAGCAGGGCTATTCCTTGGACGATGGGGAGTATCATGAAGGCGTTCGCTGCATCGGGGCTCCCGTATTCGGAGCGGACCTACGTTTTGCAGCTTCGATCGGCATCACTGGCGTCGCGTCGCGGATCGCGATCAAGCGTGTGCCGTCGCTCGCCAAGGAAGTCATCGCCGCTGCATCCAGGATGCAGGAAAGGCTCTCTGGACGGCCGATGGTTTGAGCTACTTGCGGTTGACGAACCGATTGAGCGTAGCGCCTAGAGAATGGATTCCGCAAACGGAGCCTTTGCTGCGGGCTTGGACGTCTTGCCCGCCGTATACGACGATGCCCTTCTGGTAGGCTTCCTTCTTTGCTTTGGAGAATATTTCGAAGCCTTTGAACCAGTCGGAGGCGATTGTTTTCCCTGATTTGATTTCGATGGGAATGTAGTCTGGTCCGTCGGGAAAAAGGACGTCGACTTCGTTGCCGGTCCGGTCGCGGAAGAAGCAAAGTCGGTTGTCTTTGCCCGCGTTGTATCGTTGCTTTAGAAGTTCGGATACGACTGCGTTCTCGAAAAGGTTGCCTCTGAGTGGATGGTTGGGCAGTTGGTTTTTTTCTTCTATTCCGCACAGATATGCCGCGAGACCCGCGTCATAGAAATAGAGCTTGGAGGTTTTGATCAGTCTCTTGCTGATGTTCGCATGCCACGGAGGCAGACGAAATAGAATGAAGCTGGTCTCCAGGATGCTGATCCAGGCTTTTGCCGCTGTTGGAGAAATGCCTGCATCGTTTGCCAGGGAGGCCAGGTTTAGGAGTTGGCCGACTCGACCGGCGCATAGCCTTACGAATGTTTCGAATGTAACTAAATCATGGATACGAAGAAGGTTCCGGACGTCTCGCTCGACATAGGTTTGGAAGTAGTCGCGCATCGCCCTGTATGGATTTAGCTGGCGTTGGTGAACTCTGGGGTAGAAGCCGCTTAGTATGAGGGTGTCGATATCGGACTGGCTCTTGCGTTCGGGGAGTTCGGACAAGCTCAGCGGAAGAAGCGTGGCGATGGCGGTCCGTCCTGCGAGCGATTGCGATATGTCGCGCATGAGCAGGAAATGCTGCGAACCGGTCAGGACGAAGCGACCGCTCCTAGGATCTTCATCTACGATGCCTTGCAGGTAGGAGAGCAGATCGGGCGTCCTTTGGATCTCGTCTAGAATCGCGCCGTTGTCGATCTCGGCGAGAAATCCTCGCGGATCTTCCGTCGCGTAAGCCCGAGTGTCGGGGTTTTCCAGAGATAGGTAGCGTTTGTCGGGAAAAACGGTTCGGGCGAGCGTGGTTTTGCCCGCTTGTCGGGGTCCGACAAGCGTCACGATTGGGTACTCTCGCGAAGATCGTCTTAACTCGGCTTCGAGCGAACGTTTGAAGAGCATGCGTTCGATGCTGAACTGGATATGTGCTATTCCAAGAAAAAAAAGTGGATTAGCACATCAGATTGCTGCGGGCGAGCCGCCCGCGTTCCCAGAAGTTCGAAATCCCCATAGCCTTATTGTTTGATGGCTTTGGCGTATCGTTTTGGCGGCAGGCTGGCGTGGCGCTTGAATTGGCGGCTGAAGGCGAAGCGGTCGGCGTAGCCTAGGATCTGGCTTATGGCTGCGATGGTGAGTTCGTCGCTTCTGAGAAGCTCCTCGGCGTAGAGCATCTTCTGGCGGTGGCGGTAGGCTTGGGGCGAGAGGTGGAAATGCTGGCGGAAGATTTTGCGCCCGTGTTCGTAGCTGATGCCGGCTTCCTGGAAGAGGCTCTTCATGTGGAGAGGCGAGCCGAGTTGGCTTTCCAGGTTTCGTTTGACTCGAAGCAGCCAGCCGGGAAGGGCGGTGGAGGCAGGGGCGGAAACTGGTTTGGCTTGCTGGCAGAGTTCGAGCCAGCGGATGAGTATGGATTCGGTGAAGGCGGGGGGCTGCTGCGATTCGATTTCCCGAAGCAGCTGCAGGGCGGATTTCTGGAACTCCTTTGGCGTTTTCGCAGCTTGATGCCAGGCGTCTTGCCGGAGAAGGCCGAGCGTGGAGAGGGATTGGAAGAGCGTGTTGGGCAGGGTTACGAAAAACTCCAACCAGGGCATGTTTCCGTCTCGACTGATTTGCAGGTCGGCGTGGGGAAAGCGTTGGACGAGAGTGCCGGGCTGGAGGGCGATCGGGTCTTGGCCTTCGAGGCTGGCGGTTCCTTTGCCTTGGATGACATAGAGCCAGCGATAGGTTGTGGCGTCGCGATCGTTGGCTTCGGCCCGGAGGGCATGTCCGGGGAGAATGCCGGCTTCGAACGTTTCGCCGGAGGCATGGCTTTCGGAGCAGGAAGCGATGCGAAGACTGGCTGCGGCAGAGGAGTTGATCCCCCAATTGGAACATAAACAGTTTGGGATGGCTATTTCCGATTTTCGGTTTTCGTGTATGCTGTGGGGATGGACAAGCGACCCAACATCCTCGTTTTCATGACGGACCAGCAGCACGGCGACACGGCGCTGCCTGGCCATCCCGCCAAGATGCCTAACTTGGCCGCTTTTCGCGAGCAGGGGCTGACCTTTTCCAGGGCCTTCTGTCCGGCTCCGCATTGCTGTCCTTCGCGGGCGTCGTTTTTCAGCGGCCTGTATCCGGCCGAGCATGGCGTCTGGCACAACGTGTGCGTGGAGAATGCGATCACGGATCGGCTGAAGGACGGGGTGCGGCTTTGGAGCGAGGACCTCGCGGAGGCGGGCTATCGGATGGATTTTTCCGGCAAGTGGCACGTGAGCAACATCGAGGGTCCGGAGAAAAGGGGCTGGAATCCGCTTGGGGTGACGGCTCGTCCGGGGGCGAAGATGGGCAGCGATTGGAGCGACTATCGGCAGATGGGCGGCGAAGCGGGCGTTGGCGTTGGCGAGCGCGAGCCTGGGCAGATCCGGCGCCCGGGCTATCCGAAGTATATGCACTACGGAACGATGGAGAATCCGTTTGGCGACGAGGACACTGTCGATGCGGCGATCGAGGCGATGCGCAGTCGCAAGGGGAGCGAAGAGCCATGGTGCCAGTTTGTGGGAACGCTGGGGCCGCACGATCCGTATTTCGTCCCGCAGCGTTTCTTGGACTTGTATAACATCGAGGACATCGAGTTGCCGGACAATTTCGACGACGCGATGCTCGACAAGCCTGGGCTCTACCGTCGGACGCGGGGCCGTTTCGATCAGCTTGGCCGGGAAGAGCATCGGGAGGCGATTCGCCACTACTTGGCTTTCTGCTCCTACGAGGACTACTTGTTTGGCAGGGTGCTGGAAGAGCTGGAGGCGAGCGGCGAGGCGGACAATACAGTCGTTGTCTATTTGTCCGACCATGGCGACTACATGGGCGAGCATGGTCTATGGTGCAAGGGGCTGCCGTGTTTCGATTCGGCGTATCATGTGCCGGCTATCGTTCGTTGGCCTGCGGGCTTGGCGAACCCTGGCCGGGTGGAGGATTCCATGATCGAGTTGGGGGATTTCTGCCCGACTTTTCTAGAGCTGGCGGGAGTGGATGTCGATCGTCCGATTTCGGGCAAGAGCCTCGCTCCTTTTTTGCGCGACGAAAAGCCGGAGGGTTGGCGTGACGCTGTATTCACGCAAACCAATGGAAACGAGTTGTACGGAATCCAGCGATCGATTCGCACGGACGACTGGCGTTTCGTATATAATGGCTTCGATTTCGACGAGCTGTACGATTTGAAGAGCGATCCCGGTCAGCAGACGAACCTGGCGGCGGACGAAAAGTACAGCGTGGTGGTCGACGATTTGATGAAGCGCATTTGGCGGTTCGGCGCCGAGCATGGAGAGACGGCGACGAATCCCTATATCATGGTTTCCTTGGCCAAGCAGGGCCCGGCTGCCGCGTTTTGACAGCTCCGCGCTACGGATTGCGGCTGATTCTTTTCGAGTATTGATCGTCGTAGAGAGATTGTGGCTCGAGGGTGTCGCCGGTTCCTTCGCCCTCCTCGAAGTCGTTTCCGGCGATAGTGGTCTTGGTACCGCTGGTGCCTATGACGTAGCCGAATCCGAACTGCTGGCTGTCGATGATGGTTCCGGTGTCGCTGTTAGAGAAGCTGTTCCAGAATACGGACTGGCTGGTGGTGTGTCCCGCTCCGTTGCTGATGTCGCCGCGGTTCTTGGCTTCCATCCTGTCGTCGCCGACATCCATGCCTTCGATGAGGTTGGCCACCGAGAAGTAGGCGTGGAAGTCGAGGACGAGGAGCGGACTAATGGTCTTGCAGTCCTTGTTGACGTTTCCGGAGCATTGCATGCCGGTGTAGGTGAAGTTGTGCCGTCCGCTCAAGGCCTCGCAGCGCAGGAACATGTTTTCCTGTCCCTTGTGGAAGAAGAGGTAGCCGTTGCCGCCGCCGGCCTCGTTCTGGGGCTTGGACATCTTGCAGTCCACCACGGTGATGAGCCGCGAGGTCGAAAGGTTGATGCCTTGGGAAGCGATATGGAAGTCTCCGGTGTTGGCGCAGGGCTTGTAGGTGTGGACGTTCTTGACCCAGCAGTTTCGAGATCCCCAGAACATGATGACTTTGGACGAGTGGGTTTCGTACTCCATTTTGCCCGGGGTGTTGAAGGCGGAGATGCCCCCTGAGGGCAGGGCGGACTGCTTCATGCCGATGGAAAAGTCCTCGATGCCGACCTCTTCGGTGGGGTCGCTGGTGGCGTGTATGCGGGCGTTGTCGCGGGTCTTGAGCCAGTAGCGCAGGGGAATGTCGATGGTGACGGTCTTGGCTGCGCTGTCGATGGCGGCGATCCTGCGGGCGAATATCATGCCCTTGGCGTCGGAGGCGGTTTCGGGCCACTTGCCGGTCATGCCGTGGTCGACTTTGAAGGCGGCTGTATTGTCGGCTCGCAGGGTTATATAGTCTCCGACGGCGAGGCCGTCCACGGATTCGAGGGAAATGACAGTGTCGCGGTTGTCGGCGTCGGCGGCGAGATCGATGATGGGCGCGTTTTCGACGGGGAAGGAATCGCCGGAGATGGATATGACCGATTTTTTGCGCATGTTCGGCTCGCTGCAGTAGAGGAAGGTGGATCCGGGGCCGGCTCCGCGCAGGACGACGCCGTCCTCCTCGATGCGTAGGCACCAGGTGTTGGTTCCGGGGGAGACCTTATAGGTGCCGGCTGGCATGAATACGATGCCTCCGCCTGCGGCTTCGGCGTCGTCAATGGCGGCCTGGATGGCGGCGGTGGCGTCGTTGGTCCCCGTGTTGTCGGCGTTGTAGGGGGACTGGGTGACGTTGTAGGTGGCTCCTGGTGGATTGGCCGGGATGGCGTCCTCGCCTTGCATCTTGTATCCCGCGTAGGAGAAGTCGTGCAGGAATCGCCCTGATTCGTCGGTGAAGGATGGGGTCCAGTCAACTGGATATAGTGAGCTGCGCCAGGCGAGGGCGGTGGAGCTCATGAGGCTGACCAGGAGTGAACCGAATAGGACTCGTTGTAGCGACTTTTGCATGTCTTTGGAACTGTATGTGACCAGAGGGCTAACCAAGTTAAAGGCCAGGATACTGTCAGCTGTTCGGTTCTGAGAAGAGATTCCGCATCGAACTCGTTGATGTTCGATCGATCGTCGGCTTGGGCGAGCTGTGGTCGCCGAGACCTAGTTTCCTGCGGCGCCGGGCGTTTTAGCCTTGGATTGCGTCTTCTTTCTGGCGGTCGTGCCGTCTTGCCAGGAACCTGGGATGAGGATCGTCTTCGGCTTTTTCAGTTGGCCAAGGATGCCGCCCAGAGACGCTCGAAATCGGCTCTCAGTTGGGCTTCGATTTCGCTGTAACTGCTTTCTCCCGACTTGTTACGCGTTTCGCCAGGATCTAGCTCATGGTCGTAAAGCTCGCTCGCCAGAAGTTCTCCAGTGCTCTCTTCTCGCCATTGAGTGTAGCGGTAGCGCGGCGCGCGTAGCGAACGACCCATGATATTTTCCTTCTTGCGGTATATCTGGGTTAGAGCGAAATCCTTGCCTTGCCACGGCTGTAGCGCGACGGGATCCCAGAGACTCTTGCCTTGCGTTCCATGCGGAATCTTGATTCCGGCCAGGCGACATAGCGTCGGATATATATCGACGAACTCCACAAGCTGATTGACTCGAAGACCCTGTGGCTGGTCAGGGGCCTTGAAGATCAAAGGAGCCCGAGCAGAGAACTCGAATGTGGTATGCTTTGCCCAATGCCCTAATTCGCCGAGGTGAAAGCCATGATCGCCCCACAAGATGACGATCGTATTGTCAGCCAGGCCAAGCTGATCGAGCGAATCGATAAGGCGACCGACTTGCGCATCCACATAGCTGATACAGGCAAAGTAGGCGTGCCTCATCTTGCGAGCCAGCGCTTCGTCAATGTCTCCTTCGTCGGGGAAGTCGGGAGCGTTGCGAAGTTCGGCAAGACTTCTGAAGGCATATGCGGGCGCTTTTTCTGGGCGGCTTGGATTGGCTGCCAAGCTAAGCTTATCCCGGTCGTAGAGATCCCAATACTTTTTCGGGGCGATGAAAGGCTCATGGGGCTTGAGAAAACCGACCGCTAGAAAAAAAGGCTGTCTGGGCGATCGGGCGAAGCTCTCGAGACGCTCGATCGCGTCACTGGCTATCTTTCCATCCGGATAAGCGTCGTCCTCGATTGGGTAGCTCTCTGCAAAGGGTCCTTGCGCATAGCGTCTGAGAGCTCTGCCGCTAAGCCCCATGGCCTTTCCTTCTGCCTGCCGAGACGCTATATATTCGAGGGTTTCGGGGTCCCGATAGGTGCTCTGAGCTCGAAAGGGAATTCGATAAGCCGAAGCCGTCCATGAGGGCTCATCGTGGTGACCTGCGTGATCGACTTTCCCGAGAGCGGCGGTCTGGTAGCCCGCTTTTCGAAAGGACTCCGGGAGCGTAGGAGCTTCTGGGGCCGACGCGCGATGCCTCTGATCGTTTTCGTAGATGCCCGTGGTATCCGGCCGCAGACCAGTGAGCACGCTCGCTCGGCTCGGCCCGCAGACCGGATATTGACAGTAGGCTCGTTCGAAGAGAATGCCCTCCGAAGCAAGTCTATCGATATTCGGCGAATGAACCTCGCTGCTGCCATAGGCTCCGAGTTCCGGTCTCAAATCGTCAATCGCGATGAAGAGCACGTTTGGAGGTTGTTCGCGCGAGGTAGCGGCGGCGGCCATAGAGGCCGTGTCAAACGCGGCCCCAAAGAGAATAGCAGCTCCAGCAAGAAGCAGCTTTGAAGGTCTGTCGTTCCAGTTTTTCACAATCCCCAAATCCCATACTGCAACCAGTGGCCAGGCCAGAAGATTCAACGTGTTCGATTTTAGTGTAGATCCTCGCGCCAGTTGATGCGCGAATGCCTTTCGGGAGATGGATGAGTCGCTGTGTTGTATCCAAGATTCGTTGGCGCAGAAGCGTCTGGCCGAGTTTCTGAATAAAGGGGATGTATTGACGACTAATTAGTGCAGCGAATTTCGCTGACAGAGCGCTAGTCCTCGGGGAGGCTATCGCCTTTGATCCAGCGGGGCGTGAGATGGACTTGGGGGGCGATCTTGTTAAGGCCTCTTATGTGATTGCGGATCAGCAAGTCGAGGTAGCGGGCGCATTCGGCGCCGTGGTCTTCCATGCGGGGATCGATGCCGGCGATTCGCCGGTCGGAGAGGTCGATCTTCTCCCGGCTGACGAATCTGGTGTCTCGGGGAATCGAATACCCCATTTCGAGCAGCCAATCGTAGTGCCAGTCGTTGCCGATGACGAGATCGAGATCGCTGCGTCCCATTTCCTCCTCGA
>JANQRJ010000065.1 GCA_028284635.1 Pelagicoccus sp. | reverse complement strand
CGCATTTTCAGAGGGTGGTGCGGCTTCTCCGAAGCCGCATACGCGTGCACAGTGGAACGCAAATCGGTTGTTCCCGATTCAGATCGGGACCGACCCACCACCTATGGGCGACTAGCCAAACGAAAAATGCTCTAGCGTAGCCGCGTTCGTGAGAACGCGGCTACGAAATCGCGAGCTCGATCGACTTGTTCAACGCGCTCTAAGCTCCAGGCTACTCCTTCTCCGCAGCTTCCTCGTCCCCCACGCTGATCACTTCGAGCTCGCCAAAGGATCCCTCGCCCGGTCCATAGTGAGTACGCTCCTTGGCCAAGTCATCGAGATTCGCTCCAAAGTGCGGAGCGGCGACGCGAGTCAGCGCCAAATAGGCGTCCTCGAAATTCGTGCCCGCCGCACGCGTGCTGAAGCGGGTAGTCCAAAGCAGCTTCAACTCCTTGGTCTCCTTCAAGTACGGAAAGTCGAAAGCCTGGACGACCATGAAATAGCGCTCCTCGAGCAACATGCTTTGGTATTCGTGGAACTCGCTCGGCATGATTCCCGGCTTGTCCATCGCTCTGTCAAAGCCAAGAAGCCTGCTGTTCGAGATCTGGTCGCGGCGCATGAAGTAGTCATTGTCTATCGGCCCCTCTCCCACGGCAGTGATAGGTCCCGAGTCCTCGTCCAGCTCCTCTTCGGACGTGCCTTCAGCAGAATTGTCGAAAGAGTCTGCGCTATCGTCAGGCGGCAGTAGCTCGTCCCAGTCGATCGGCGCATTCGTAGTGCCCCAGTGAACGACGATCATCATGTCAGCCGCATCCAGCTCCGGCGCCAGATACATGCCGCGCTGCTCGAGCCGTTTCACGAGATCGAATGCGATCTGCTCGAAACTCGTTCTCTCCAGGCTCGAATCCTTATGCTCTCCCTCATAGAATTTGCCCTTTGTGATGTGGTAGAAAAACGACCGATCGTTCTCCGGTCGCCCTGCCCACTCTCGGTAGCTCTCCGTCGAAGTCGCATCCACGATAACGCGCGCCTTGCGTTCGCCAAAAAGCTTCGCCTCCGATCTCGAAACCACAAGAGCCAGAAACAGAAACGCTAGCGCCCAAAAGGCGATGCAGTGAGGCGACCTCTTTCTCTCAAGCACAGATCTAGGCATAAACAATTAGAAACACTTTCTGCATTTCCAAGGCAAGGCCTAGTTTCGCTAGAGAACGCGATCCTAAGGACGTCTGACCGGAGGCCGGTGCTCTGCTTTAATCGAGTTTGATTCGTCCACCATCACCAGCTTAGGCCGAAATCCGTCGATCTCCGCATCTTCCACTTCCTGGAAACTGGCAATGATGACCTTGTCGCCACGGCTAACCAGCCGCGCCGCCGCCCCATTGAGACAAATCTCGCCAGGCTTGCCCCATATGACGTAGGTCGTAAGGCGGTTGCCATTGTCGATATCATACACGTCGACCTTCTCGAACTCCACCAAATCGGCCGCCTTGCAGAGCGCCGGGTCGATGCTGATCGAGCCTTCGTAGTTCAGATCCGCATCCGTGACCGTGGCCCGGTGAATCTTGGACTTTAGCATATGTCGCTTCATAATCGAAATTTCTTCTAAACCTTCGCGGTCGCAGACACCGCCGCCTCCGGGTTGAAGCCAAGCATCAAATTGAGGCCGCGCAACACCAGATCCGGCACGATTTCATCGAACAATCCAGAATCTCGATACAGTTGGGAAAAGCCCCCCGTCGCCACTACCCGGCTAGGCTCGTCGCCGAATGCCTCCTTCCGCAACCGACCCGTCAGTTCCTTGATCATGCCAAAATAGCCGAAGTACAAGCCGCCCTGAATGCACTCGATGGTCGACTTGCCCAAAGCCGCAGTCGGCCGCGTAATTTCCACGAACGGCAACTTCGCCGTATTCGAACCCAACGCCTTCATCGCCAGTCCCAACCCCGCGCAAATCGAGCCGCCGAGATACTCCCGACGCGAAGTCACCGCATCCAAGGTGATCGCCGTACCGAAGTCCACCACCATGACATTGGTTCCTGGATACATCTCGCTCACCGCGATCGCATTGGCGATACGATCCGCTCCGACCTCAAGCGGATTGCGCGTCTTGATCTTCAATCGCGTCTTAAGACCGGCCTCGAGAAACAATGGCTCCAGCTCGAAATAGATGCGGCAGGCATTGCGTAGCGAGTGCATTTCGTCCGGCACCACGCAGCTCACCCCAATGCGACTAACCGCATTTGGATCCACTCCATGTTCGCGCAAAACGGATACAAGAAACAATCCGATCTCGTCGCGAGAAGAACGAGAGCTCTCACGGCGAAACTGCATCACGAAACGCTCGCCATCATAGACCGCGCCGTGCATCTGAGAGTTTCCAACGTCGATACAGAGATTCATTTCAGTGAAGAGTTAAGAATGAAGAGCGAAGAAGGGTTCGAAGCCGTAGCTCAACGAATTTGCACGTTGTCGATCAGGCGTACGCCCTCGAGACGCACGGCGGCCAAGCGGCGGCCCTCGCGATCAGCCACATACTCGACCTCGAAGCCCGCCTCCTGCAACTCTCGCTTCGCCCCCTCCGCCGAAGTCGCCGTATTCAAAATCTGGTTAAGTCTTCTCGCGATCTTGATCCCCTGAGCACTGAGCCGTCTGTTGCGCGAGCTGAGGGCCAAACCAGCTTCGTCGCGAACCGTCGGACAGGCCACGATCTCGGTCGACAGAAAAAACGCCTCGACCATGCCCTTCACCAACTGGAGCTGTTGCCAATCCTTTTCGCCGAAATAGGCCCGCGTTGCCTGAACCACGTTGAGCAACTTGAGCACCACAGTAAGCACGCCATCGAAATGCCCGGGGCGGTGTTCCCCCTCCAGTTCAGCAGAGGACTGCGACTCGCCTACCTTGTAGTGATAGTCATCCGGATACATCGCGTCATAGTCCGGGGCGAAAATCGCTTCCACGCCCAGCTTAGCAAGCGCCGCCACGTCCTCTTCGAAATCCGCCGGATAAGCCTCTAGGTCGGCCGGACTGTCGAACTGCGTGCGGTTCAGAAAAACGCTGACCACGGTGAGGTCATTCTCGAGCAGCGACCGCCGAACCAATGCGAGGTGCCCCTCATGCAGTCCGCCCATCGTCGGCACAAAACCAAGGCTAAGCGTACCCACATTTTCCTTACGCCAAGCGCCAAACTCCTCAACCGTGCGGAGAATTTCGAGGCGCTCTTTTGCAGCCGCGTTCATGAGAAAGCGATCCGCTTCACTGCAAGCTTCCATTTTTCCTCTCCTATACAGTCAAAGTCCTCGCCTTGCCTGCGGAATACTCTCCCGGCCCAGGAAAGTCCTTGGTCCGCACATCCGCGCAATAGGCTTCCACCGCATTGGCTATCGTCTCGTTCAGCTTCGCATAGCGACGAGCGAATCGAGGCTGGAAAGCCCCATCCATGCCAAGCAGATCGTTGACCACCAGCACCTGGCCCGACACCTCAGGCCCACAGCCAATTCCAATCGTCGGGATCCTCAGGGCAGCCGTCACGCCAGCAGCAACAGATCCAGGCACGCATTCCAAAACAACCGAAAAGCAGCCAGCCTGTTCGAGCATCCTGGCGTCCTCAACCAAGATCCGAGCCGCCTCATCACCCTTCGCCTGCATGCGAAAGCCGCCAAACTCGTTGACCGACTGTGGCGTCAAGCCAAGGTGTCCCATTACCGGAACGCCACTTTCCACGATATGCTCGATCAGCTGGAGGTTGCCCTTGCGGCGCTCCAGCTTAACCGCATTCGCCCCAGCCTTCATCAGTCGATCCACCGCATCGATGGCGAAATCCGTCCCCTTGCGGTTCGCCAGAAACGGCAAATCCGCCACGATCACCTTGTTCGGCGCCCCTCGACGCACAGCGGCGACATGCGTGGCGATCATTTCCACCGTCGCGTGGACAGTGCTGTCAAAGCCATGAACGACCATCGCGCAAGAGTCGCCCACCAAGATCGAATCGACACTCGTCGCTTCGAGAATTTTCGCGGTCGCAGCATCATAGCACGTCACCATGGTGATCGGCCTGCCGTCCGCCTTCCAAACTTGGAAGTCAGGTATGTTTTTCATCGTTCGGGTGCCTGTCGCAAAGGATCAGGATCCTAGAATGTCAGTGGTTAATTGAGCGTTGTTTCAAGACTCCCCGGTCACTCCGACGCGAGTCGTGAATGCCGTGAAGCGAGACTAACAACGGCAATAACGTCTCCGAATCAATTCTAAATGCGCAACCAAGCGCTTCCAAAAGCCAAAACTACCTCATCTCCCCACCCCGGGTGTGTTTCAAATTGTCGCCTTCCGAGTCGCGACGCAGTACCAAACTCTTTGCCCCCAGCCCCGCCAAACCATTTCCCTAGGGCTCAACTGCATCACAACTTTGACAACATTGCCAAAGTTGTGATGCAGAGAGGGGTTTGAGGGCGGCTTTCACTGGATCTTGGCCTGCATCGGGCGGGAAGCGGAACGATCGGACGAAAGCGAGCAATTCCTATTGAAAGCGACTGCACCTGTCACGAAGCTCGCCTCCTCGCTACCAAACCATGGCCAATCTCATCGTACACGGGGGAAAACCACTCTCCGGCACTATCACTCCTTCCGGCAATAAAAACGCGGTCCTGCCGATCCTTTGCGCAACCTTGCTGACAGACCAGCCTGTCAACCTGCGTAACATCCCGGCCATCACCGATATCGAAAAGCTGGTTTCCTTTTTCCGATCGCTCGACTCGCTCATCGAATGGGATCGCGAGGCGAAGACCATGACTCTGCAGCATTCCGGTTCGAGCAAGGACTTCGATCCGGAAAGCCTGCCGCAGGGCATGCGTTCCGCGGTGCTGCTCTTCGCCCCACTGCTGCATCGCTTCAAAGAGGTTCGCCTCGACTCCAATCCCAAAGGCTGTGCCCTAGGCGTCCGCGAACTGGATCCCCATCTGGAGATACTCTCCCACCTCGGAACGAAAGTCGCCCACAACGGAGACTTGGTCCTCAGCCTCGCCGACCGCTTCCAAGCCGCCTCCCACTGGGCCGACTACATGTCGGTCACGACGACCGAGACCTTTCTCATGGCAGCCGCCGTCGGCCAAGGATCCTCCACCCTGACCAACGCGGCCAGCGAGCCACACGTGCAGGATCTCTGCCGCTTTCTGCAATCGATGGGCGCCCGTATCGAAGGCGTGGGCACAAGCGTGCTCACGGTAACCGGGGTAGAAGCGCTCGACGGAGCAGAGGCCAGCATCTCCTCCGACCATCACGAAGTCGCCACCTTTCTCGCTCTTGGCGCCATCACTGGCGGAGACCTGCGCGTCGGCCATTCCGAAGCTCGGCACTTCGCTTTGATCAACCGCAGCTTCGCCAAACTCGGCGTGGAAATCTCCTACGATGGAGAAACCGCCATCTGCGCTCCGGACCAGAAACTGCGTATCCAACAGCCTTATACGCCAAATCTTCTTCCGAAGATCGAAGCCGCGCCCTGGCCCTACTTTCCGGTCGATCTGCTGCCGCCGATGGTCGCCCTGGCTACGCAGGCGGACGGCGTCATGCACTTCTGGAACAAGGTCTACGAGGGCGGCTTCGCCTGGCTGCCTGAGCTCGTAAAGTTCGGCGCCCACGCCGTGGTAAGCGATCCCCACCGCATCATCGTATTCGGACGTCGGCCTATGCGACCAGCCGTCGTGGAGGCTCCCTACATCATCCGAGCCGCCGTGGCACTCTATATGACCGCGGCCAGCATCGAAGGGCGCAGCATCGTGAAGAACGCCGACCCGATCCGTCGAGCCCATCCACACTTCGCGGAAAACCTGCGCAAACTCGGAGCTGAGATCGAGTGGGACGAGTAGCGCGGAGCTTTAGCCCGCGTCCGCGATTCGCCCTCATCATCCCCTTCCTCATCTTCATCCTCATCACAGGATAAAGATGAGGATGAAGAAGGTGATGAGGATAAGAAACACTGCGGTCGCGGGCTAAAGCTCCGCGCTACGTTGCGAGACCGGTTGCTCCGCTGGGAAGCGAGCGCCGATACGCTCCACGAAGTTCGCCAGCACCCGAGAGACTGGCTCGCACTCGCACGCTGCGATAATCGAACGATGGTCGTCAGGTATAGCGTCCACGATTCCGTTTCGCTCGAAAGCTCGCCACAAGCCACGCAAATCGTCTCCCCCGAACTCGGGATGAAACTGCACGCCGCTTAACAAGCCGCGGTACGAGAAGGCCTGCACGGGAGAATGCCCGGTTGAAGCCAGCAACTCGCAATCTGGCGGCAAGGTCGCCACCTCGTCCAAATGCGTCTCCACGGACCAAATACAGCTGCCCTCGATACCTTCGAATAGAAAGGACCCTCTACCTTTCGCCGTGAGGCGTATCGCGGGCGCCCCGAGTTCAATGCCCTCGGGATGAGGAGCCACTCGACCGCCCAAAGCTCTGCCTAGCAGCTGCGCTCCATAGCATATCCCAAGAAACGGGATCTCCAGATTCCGGCAAATCGCGATGACGTCGAGCAGATGGTCGTTGAAAGGCGAGTCCTGCCAGGCGGACTTCTCGGAGCCGCCCAAAACAACGCCATCGGAAAGGCTGGCCTTGCGGCAAAGATCGCGATCCTCGCCACCGGCGATCTCGACCTCCAGGCCGTCGCAGCCGACGAGCTCTCGCTCGAAAACCTCGCGGGAACTCCACGCAGGAGCCTCGTCTTCAGCGGAAACGGTAAGGTCGAGCGGATCTATGAGGAGCAGTTTTGCCATGCAGATGCAGACGACGAAGGCGCAAATCGAAAAAAAAGGCGACCTCCAAGGTCGCCTCATACGCGCAATTGACGAAAAATAAACGCTTCTGCCGAACGGACCTGCCTCGGCTATTCGACCAGGGCGAAGAGCCGGTTGGAGTCCTCCCACATGGTCACGTCGTTAACTCCGACGTGCACCTCGTTTTCGGTGGATTTGAGATCGGCCAAGGGTCCATTCAGGGACGCGATGTAAAGCGTGCAAAGCGTGCCGGAGATTCGGTTGCGCATTCTCATGTGAACGCCCTGCTGACCTTCCAACCAACAATAGCGGGCTCCGATGATCTCGTAGGCAGAGAGCAATCCTTTTTTAGCGGCGGGAGCGACAGAGAACGCCAAGTCCTTCATGCCGTTCTGCACTTCGTCAAAACTGTGGGCCTCAATGTCGAGTGGACGACTACCATTGTGACGCATGGCAATCTCTCCCGCTACCTCGCGAGCGAATTCGGAAACATCGTACTGCTTGCCAAGCTGGAATGCCACCAGCATCACGACCGCAGCTGCAGCGGCCACGGAAGCCCAAGGCTTCCACCAGGAACCTCTCTCGCCAACCAGCCGAGCCTCTTGGCCTTTGGCCAGAATTGCTTCGACCGACTTCGCGGAAAGGCTCTGCGACAGGAAGCAGTCGCGAACTTTCTGATCTATTTCGGATTCGTTCATCTCTCTTAGCCTTGGAAGCTATTTGTTTTTCGTGTCGCGAAACTCGCTGCCCAGCGCCTTGGCCAGTTTCTGACGGGCCCGATGAATATGGCTGAGAATCGTGCCTCGAGGGGAGCCTGTCTGCTCCGAAATTTCAGTCGCAGTAAATCCTTCGACCACATTGAGATAGAGTGCCTCGCGCTCCTCCACGCGAAGCCGGCTCATCAGCAACTCCATATCATGGGAAACTCCCATCGACTCGGCTTTGCCGGGCTCCGGCGATTTCTCCAACGGCTCGAACTGCACGATCTTACTGCGCCGCTTCATGTCGTAGAAGAGGTTGCGAATGGTGCGAAACAAAACAGGCGTGCCCTCCACTCGACCGTAGGCTCTCTGCAACTTCAGCCAGGCCTGTTGCACGAGATCCTCGGCATCTTGGTGGTGACGGGCTATGGAAAGCGCATAGCGATAACCAGCTTGCACAAGCACGTTCTCGTCAACAACGGCACGAGCTGGATTGGACTGGCTCATAGTGTCTTCGGGACTGCCTGGAAACTGTAGTGCGGTCGCGCTCATAATCAATTCACTTTTGTCGGTGGGCTTCACGAGGAGAGGAGGAAAAAGATTCCGTGCCTTGAGAACGCACTGCCAGGCAGCTTGATTGCTCCCGTCGGCGCAAAGACTTGAAGGTCCTCTTCCTGCGAGCTAAACCTCAACCCATGTACCTCCTCATCACCCTCGGAGCCATTGCGCTCATCGTCGTCCTCTGGGCTGTTTCGGCGTACAATCGCCTCGTTACTTTGAGGCAGCGTTTCAAAAACGCGTTCGCCCAGATCGACGTGCAGCTCAAGCGCCGCTACGACCTCATCCCCAACCTTGTCGAGACCGCTAAAGGCTACCTCAAGCACGAGCGAGAAACCCTCGAAGCGGTCATCTCGGCGCGCAACGCGGCCCAAGACGCCAGCAAAGCCGCCGCAGCCAATCCCGACGATTCTGGAGCCGTGCAAGGCCTGCTGGCCGCCGAGACTCTTCTCGGAGGTGCCATGACCCGCTTCATGGCCCTCGCCGAAGCCTATCCCGATCTGAAGGCCAACCAAAACATGATGCAACTCACCGAGGAGCTCACTTCCACCGAGAACAAGGTCGCCTTCGCTCGCCAGGCCTACAACGACGCCGTAACTGGCTACAACACCGCCCGCGAAACCTTTCCTACTGTGATAATCTCCAACAATCTCGGGTTCAAGGAGGCGATCCTCTTCGAAATCGAAAACCCGGCGGAGAAAGCCGCGCCCAAAGTCTCGTTCGACTAAGAAGCTGCGAAACAGATGGACTTCTTCGAAGCCCAAGACCAAGCGAAGGCGAAAACCGCGCGGCTCGTCGTCCTTTTCGTAGCCGCCGTCATTGCCACCGGAATCTCGATCTACGCCGTCGCCTCTCTCGGGCTCCTCTACGCATTCCCAGAAAGCGAACAACCCATCTGGTCTCTTCCCCGAGCTGGCTGGACCATAGGCATCACCGCCGCAATCATGATCTCCTGCTCGCTCTTCAAGATCGCCAGCTTGAGCTCTGGCGGAGGGTCCGTCGCCAAGATGCTGGGCGGTCGACGTGTCAGTGCCTCTCCCTCCAGCGTCACGCATCAGCGACTACGCAACGTCGTCGAGGAAATGGCCTTAGCCTCTGGCACGCGTGTCCCTGAAATCTATGTGCTGGAACGCGAGCCGAGCATCAACGCCTTCGCCGCTGGCTACACCCTGGACAACGCCGCCATCGCCGTAAGCAGAGGAGCCCTAGAACAGCTTGATCGGGAAGAACTGCAAGGCGTGGTCGCCCATGAATTCAGCCACATACTAAACGGAGATATGCGGCTCAACACACGTCTGATAGGCGTAATCTTCGGCATCCTAGTCGTCGCCGTCATAGGCCGCACGATTCTAGATCTCGTAGGTCGGGCCACCTTTCATGGAGGAACCTCCCGCCGTTCCAGCCGAGGCGACGGCAAGGGAGGCGGCGCCATCATCGCGATCCTCCTGGTCGCCTTCGCCATCATGGTCATCGGCTACATCGGCGTCTTCTTTGGGCGGTTCATCCAAAGCGCCATCTCCCGCCAGCGCGAATACCTGGCAGACGCCGCCGCAGTCCAGTTCACCCGAAACCCAAGCGGCATATCGAACGCCTTGCGCAAAATCAAAGCCTATGCCATTGGTAGCCGTATCCAAAATCCGGATTCGGAAGAACTCAGCCATATGTTCTTCGCCAACGCTCTGAAAAGCTCGCTCGGCGGAGTGCTCGCCACTCACCCTCCCCTGAAGGAACGCATCGCGGCCATCGATCCTCAAGACCTCTACGCCAAGGCGATCCGAGCCCCGAAGCCTGCCCCGAAGCCTGCCCCGAAAACCGCCCCAACCAAAGTCAACCGCGAGCGGACCGACTTCGTCAGCAGCATCTCCCAACCAGCCGTCGTCGGACTTTTCGCCGTTCTGCAAAGCCTGCCGCAGACTGCTGCCGCCAAGGCGCGAGACCCGCACCAGGCCTTCGCCGTCTTAGAAGCTTGTATCGATCCCGCGAATACTACTCTGCTAAACCGCGCTCCAAACCCAGTCGAACGCTTCGCTCTCATCGAGATTGCCCTGGCCGCCGTCAAGGACCTGCCGCTGAACGAAATCGACAACGGCCTCGACCGACTCCGACGCCAAGCCGAAGCGGATCGCGAAGTCACCTTCGAAGAGCAGTGCCTTCTCATCGCTACCCAACGCAATCTCAAGGACTTCAAGCGCAACGCCAATCCCCGGCTCCATCTCTTCCCCGAAGCCAAAAAGTCGGTCGAGACGATACTCAGCGCCATAGCCCTGATCGATGCTCCCGACCAAACCGAAGCGACCAAGGCTTTCGAAGCAGCCCATAGCGCCTTCAATCGCTTTGGGACTATGTTGACCCCAAATTTCTCTGGGGCCCAAAATCTGGATACAGTCAACGCCGCCCTGCAAACCGCTAGCAACTCCCTCTTCGCCGTCCGCAAAGCTCTGATCGAAGCAGCCGCCGCAATCGCCTCGAGCGACGACCTTTTGAGCGAAACCGAACAGACGCGCATTCGCAGCCTCGCCATCGCACTGGCTTGCCCACTACCGAAGTGAAAAACCCGCCCGCTTTCCGACAAAGCGTCGAAATGGCTTACAGGAAATGGCTCTGCGAAGCGGCGACCCATTTAGAGGAGCGCGGCTAAGCGACTGAACTACCGGCACTTGCTGCAAGCGATGTGGATCATACCTATATCTGGCACCTCGGCTGCTAGAGAATATACACGAACAGAGCTTTCAGCTCCTTTCGAAAAACCCGAACACCCATCCCACGCCCTTCATGACCAGCATACACGGCAAAACACTGCGCCACAGTGCAGTGAATATAAAATCATAACTTTTTCGAGGGGTGAATTTGAGCAAAAATATAGATTACGGTTGACCAACTACGGTTGACCGCCTCATTCCAAAACAAATATGAGCAACCGGAATCTCATCGACCTCACAATTAAAATTCTAGCCCGAGCACGCCGGGAACTTGAATACAGCCGACGATTTTCGAAAGATGCGAGCGCTTCTCTAGAAAATTTGGACGCCGGCCTTGTCGACCGCTCCCGAAAAAACGGTCCAGATGATAAGCAAATCGAGACCTTGCAAAGAATCGTCGCCGCCTACAATGCCGCGAAGGCTGATCAAGCAGACGTAGCGGACCCATACAAGCCTGGAGGCGCATGGAAGGAAGATATGGACCGCCTGCGAAAACCCTACATCGATGCTCTCGTTGCGGAGGATATTGATCGGCTCGCGCATCTGCTGGGCGATTTCTTTCGCAATACGGGGGTATCTGGATTATGGACGCACGGTTATTACGAAAAAATCAAAAGCGGCTCGAAGCGTCGACGAGTCAAATATGTGGGAGATCTCCTCGAGGACCACAGGATAGCCTCTGATCTTCTGGGCGAGTTCGACGTGTCTCGGCTGGAAATTCCCGAGGTGGGCAATCCGTGGGGCTACACCATGAAGGACACTCTCGCGATTCCAACTTCTTTCCGCCACTTTTACTACTGCCGCAGATTCGAAAATCTTTTGCGCGACACGGAAAATCCGATTGTCGCGGAAATCGGAGGGGGGTTCGGAGGTCTCGCCTACTATCTTCTGACCGAGATCGACGGACTTAAATATATGGATTTCGATCTGCCTGAGGTGCTTGTCGTGGTTCAGTATTTCCTCATGAACTGCTTTCCCGAAAAGAGCTTTCTTCTTTACGGAGAGGAGAGAAGCGACTTTCTAGACAAGGCGACTCTCGACAAATACGACGTCGCATTGATGCCGAACTTTTGCCTTCCGAGCGTAGGCGACCAAGTAGCCGATTTACTGGTGAACACCGGAAGCCTTTCGGAGATGGACTATACTACCGTCGAGGAGTATATAGGCCAAATTTCCCGGATGACGAAAGGGTATTTCTTTCATGACAACAGCGACAAGGCCGTCGCCAACAGCGAACACTCGGAAGTACCGTCGTCCGCATTCCCCATCAGTCCCGACCTTTTCAGCCTCGTCTACAAATGCCAAACGCCATGGGGCGGACAGGGAGGGCGCTATAAGGAGCATCTCTACGAGCGGCGAAGCTCGTAAAGCGTGCTACGGATTTTGCTCCATCAGCTTGCGGCGCACCATGACGACCGCAATTTGCACCCCATTGCTGATCGTGGTCATATCAAAGGCACTGGTACCATCGTAAGGTTCCAGCTTCACCGTATTACTGGCCAGGGTGGCCGATCCCAGATCCGTTTTCCATGTGAGCGTCTTGGTCGATCCGCTTCCGTCGTAGCCCATCATCACGCCTAAAACGCGTTCGAACGGCGCGACGGGAAGAGTTATCGTAAGTTCGGTTCCCGCTACATTCAAGGCATGCGTAATAGTCCCTTCCGTCGTCGTCGCCGTATTGCTGCCGCCTCTTCCAATGGCAATGGCGTCATGGTTAAGCCTCGTGTTGTAGGAGCTCAAGCTGCCTGCCGAGTTGCTGTCGTATATTTGCACCTCGAGATTCGTGAAAAGGCATAAACCGTTGGTTTCCAACGACGCATGAAAAAGAAAAGCCCTCACCATTTCCACCATCGCATTCGCACTGGCCTTAGCCCAGTTTTCATCAGCAATCGTCCCCCATTTCGAAGGCTTCGAGGATCCTGCCTGGACCGAAGGAACCGCCGAAGGGTGGAACAACTTCGGGGGAACGATCGCCCGAGTTCCTACCGGTACCGATGGAATTGCCTCCAGCGACGGATCTGCCCATGCTCAAGTGAACGGTAGCGTGTTCACCAGATTCGGTGGATACAGCAGCGTATTCGGAAGTGGATACACCACCTCTATCGACGTCTACCTCGACGTCGCATGGGCCATCGGAACCGGATTCGACTTCTCCTCCGCGATCAACAACCAGCTTGGAGTTCACCGCCGCGACTTCATATGGCACGTCGGCGTGACGGCAGCTGGCCTTCTCGTCAACGGCTCCAACAACACCGACTTCGCCTTCAACGACTTCAAGCTGACCAACCCCAATGGCGGAGACTTCGCCACGATTCTGACAAGCGGTTGGTACACGCTGCAAAACGTTTTTCGCGACGAGGGCGGAGCTCTAGCAGTCGACTACAACCTCCTCGATTCCAGCGGTTCGCTCGTAAACACCTTCACTCGCTCGGATCCAACCGATCTGACCAGCACAGTCGTCGGAGGCAATCGCTATGGATGGTTCACCTACAGCAACGTAGACAACCTAGCCGTCGACAACACGAGGGTCGTCGGTGCAAAAAGAGTTTCGGACACGGGCTCCACTGGCGCTCTTCTCGGACTGGCCCTACTCGGATTCCTAACCGCGAAACGCCGTCTCAAGAGATAGCCGGTCTCACAACGCATTGAGCGAAAGGTGGTTGGTCAGACAGACCAGCCGCCTTTTTCATGACGTCCATTCCTAGACGCGCCGCGAAGCGCGAAGGCGCTCGGCTTGCACGATGCTTTGCAAGGCGGCAAAGTCCTCATCTCTCGACTGGGTGACAATGACGTAGTCGAATTCCGGCCAAAGCTCGACTTCGGCCTCGGCAGTGGCGACACGACGTTCGATCTCCGCTTCGTCGTCCTTGCCTCGACCGCGCAAGCGTTCGCGAATCACGTCCATTTCTGGAGGCAGGAGAAAAATCGTGACCAGACGCTGACAAAGTTCCTCGTGCTCGGCCGCAGCAGCTCGGATATTGGCCACGCCTTGCACATCCACGTTCATAACCAGGTCGGTATTCGCATCGAGTTTCTCCTGGGCGACTCGCTTGAGCACGCCGTAACGGTTTCCGTGCACCACCGCCCATTCGAGGAAGGCGCCGGTCTGGATAGCGCGATCAAACTGCTCGTCGTCGAGAAAATGATAGTCAACCCCGTCTCGCTCTCCAGCGCGCGGCGCTCTCGTCGTGCATGTGATGACCCGCTCGGCCCGCTCGCTTTCCTCGACCAAGCGCTCGCAAAGCGTCGTCTTGCCGCTGCCGGCCGGCCCGGCGATGACCAATAGCAGGGAAACGTTTTCCTTCGGCAGCTTCATTCCTCGTTCGGTCGAAACACTAGGCGACGAACGCCACCACGCCAAGCAGCGCGCCGTAGCCCGCCACCAAGGTGGCAACGCGCTTGGCCCGGCTCTCAGACGCGAAGAGCCACGAGAAGAAGTCTCGCAACCGATACGGGGCGTAGGCCAGATAGAGCGAGAGAGCGATGCCGAGGTAAACTGGCGCCACCATCAACAGCCGCAGCGGCTGATCATAGCGCATCCAAGCCGCATCCAGCAGGGCGTTCGCGCAAAACAAGTACAGTATGCAAGCCGCCCTCACTGACAAAAAATCCGAGGCATACTTAAAGCTGAGCAATCCAAGCAGACCGAAAGCGACCAGGATGTACTCCTTGAAGTCGCCATAGTCCGCGGATCCCAGATGCCACACCTTCCAACCGGTCCAGATCATGGCCACCACCATCAGGACAAATCCCGCCCGAACCGAGCGCGGAAAACCCCGGGCCAAAGCCGCTGCAGGGCCGTACTTGAAAAGCAGACTCCCGCCCGTAGCGATGAGGACGAGGGCGAAAAGAAGAATGGCTTGGGTAAGACTGAGTTCCACGGTCGGCAAGACGTTGAGCCGCAGATGAACGCAGATCTGCACGGATGTTCAACTGCGAAGTGCGGCAGAGTCGCAAGCTAGGAAGCGTTTCGAAGCGGTTGGGCTTCCGAAGTCCCCACATCCCTACGACAGCCATTCCCGTTTAAGACCGAAGGAAGGGGGAGCACGCCGAGAGTTCGGTCGCCCGTACGCCTTCCAAAGTTTATCGACTTCGACCAAAGCTCGAGCGATGCTCTGTTTGCCAGCCAAACGGCAGCTCTACATCTCGCGCCTATGAGAATAGTCGAACGCGCCAAAATCAAAGCCACTACTGGAGAGATCTGGGAATACCTCTCTCAACCCACTCGCTGGCCCGAATTCGTGGAAAAGATCGAAACGATAGAGCCGCTCGATGGTGGCTTCTATCGAATCCTGATCAGTCGCAAGGAAGCCATCGGAAAGATCGAGTCTTTGGATACAGGCAAGCTCCTTCGATTTTCTGGAATGCTAGCAGCGCAACCCGACAAGCCTGGCTTCGCTATCGAGTATCGGCTGGAGGCAAAGAATCGCCACACGCTTGTATCCGAGATACAGGAGCTTCTAATCCCCTTTCCCTTCAACCTGCTGGTCAAGCTTGTCATGAAGCTTGGCAGGAAGCAGAGCCCAAGCAATCTGGATCGGCTGAAGAAGCTGTGCGAAGAGAGGTGATCCAGCAAAGAAGGCAGGGAGGCGCAAACCACTCCATTTTATGGATACGCAGAAGCCCGCCGAGTTTGCTCGGCGGGCCTGGTGCGAAAGAATAGAACTGATCTTTGGTTGCCGAGCCTCCGGCGGTTCTCGATTTCCTAGAGGGAGGCCTTGGCGGTCTCGACGGAGTCGCAGAACTGCCAGTCCTTGGACTCTTCGAATTTCTTGCTCTCGTCGCGCACGACGGCGTTGCCGGCGAGGGCGTAGCTCAGGCTGAGATCGCGGCAGGTCTTCATGGACTGGAGCAGGAGCTTGATCACGTCCATGTTGAGGGAAGCCACTTCCTGGGCGTCGAAAATAATCTTGGAGATACCGGAGTTCACTGCCTCGCTGGTCTTTTCCTTCAGGTAGTTGCCGACTTCCTGAACTACGGAGGCATTGCAAGTCTTGGGTAGACGCACGGTCATGAAACCGTCAGCCATCTGGAAATACTTGCCGGAAGTATCGAGATTCACCGCCTTGCCGATCTTGTTCTCGAGTTCGTCGAAATCGATCGGCTTGTGAATGATTGTGCTGAAACCGGCCTGCTGGGCACGGTGCTGTTCCTCGACCGCAGTCTTAACCGAGAGGCCGAACAGGGGCACGTACTTAGTCTTGGCGTTCGAGCGAATGATACGGAAAAGCGTGATGGCCGCGTCCTCGGGCAGGGAGAGGCTGATAATGATACAGTCAGGGAGTTTCTTCTGGCAGAAGTCGATCGCTTCGCCAGTGGAGGAAACTCCGTTAACATTCCAAGGCGTGTGGGAGAAGCCCTGCTTGATCTGTTCGATGATGGCTGGCTTGTCGTCGACCACGAGAACCTCGATAGGATCGTCGATCTTCTTTTGCTTGGGTTCGGCTTCGCCAGCGGGGCGCAGGTCGACGACGCGGCTCACCTTGTCGACGAGGACCTCCTCCTTGAAGGGCTTCACGATGTAGTCGCGAACCCCGATCTTGGCGATCTTCATGACGTTTTCGCGGCCGGCCTCCGCCGTGAGCATGATCACGGGGATGGCTTTGAGGCTGGGGTCGGACTTGAGCTTGGTGAGCATTTCGACGCCGTCCATGACAGGCATCGTGATGTCGAGCAGGATAATGTCGGGATCGACTTTGGCCGCCATGGCCAGACCCTCGACTCCGTTCTGCGCCTCGGTGATTTCGCAATCGAAGCCCTTGAAGGACTTCTTCACGATGATGCGAACGGTCTTTGAATCGTCTACGGTTAGAATTTTTAAACGCATTGTGGGTGGGAGATCAGTTTTCTTCTTTCATGAGAACGTCGATAACGAAGGAACGGCCTCCGCAGTCGTACTTGTAAATGCGGCGCAGGGCCACTTCTGCGGGCTCGATCGAGAAATTCGAACCGCGGAGAATCGAAGGGATCGTCATACGGCATTCGTAGCCTTTGTTGCTGAGGTCGTTTTTGAACGTGCCGACGATCATGTTGGTAAGCTCGCCAATAGCGTCATTGACCAGCTCGTGGTCCTCGTAGCCAATCTCTTCGGCCTCAAGACCCAAGAGCTCGCAGGTCGCGTCCATCGCGAGAGAGAGCTCCATGAAAATGTACATTATACCGGTGAGGTTCCCAAGGAAGCCGACAGTCCCGGCAATGACCGGCTCACTTGAGTCGATAGGCACCGACATGCCGCCATCGTAGTTCTCCTCGTCCACCTTGATCACCTCCTGCACGACGGCGGTCTGATTGAGCATGGTATTGAAGACGCTGTTTACCGCGTTGGTCGAGAGAGCCTCGAGCTCCTGATCTGAGATTGGGAAGGTCTGTTGCATAGGAGTAAGGTGGTAATTCCGTTGGAAACTCTCTCCTTATATCGTTCCCGCCCTACAAAGGTTTAGGACGAATGTCCGCAGGCGTGTGTGAATTTTGAGGTAAACCCGCAACGCTGCGCGGGCGCAAAGCCCAAGGTCCTGACGTTCTGCTAGTCTACGTGCTCTACGCAGGGCAAATACCGGAAACGAGCACCCCAAGTTTCCTTCTTACAACCTGTGAAATCCCCTAGCTAGTCAGAACCAGGGATGAATTCCCCCTCGCTACGGTAAGCTGAGATCTTGTTGCGCAAAGTGCGGATGCTGATGCCAAGAAGCTCGGCCGCCTGCGTACGATTTCCTTCGGTCGACTCCAAGGTGGCAAGGATGTGCTGCTTCTCGATCTCCTCGAGCGGCAAAGGCTTGTCAGACAGGGGCTCTGGCGAGACGGGCTGAGCGACTGGCGGAGCAACTGGTTCGGATGGAAACGTCTGCGGCGGCTCGAAATAGCCTGGAGCGAACCCACCGCCGCTTGCCGGAGAATGGCCTCCCCCGGAATATGCGGGCATCGACGCCTCCACCTGCTGGTAAACCGGGCTCGCCATCGGAGCCGCGACGTTCGTCGGCATCGCAAACAGACCAAGCGAACTGTCGGAAACCGCCTGGCCCGTTTCGGTAAGTATGACAGCTCGTTCGACGGTATTCTGCAGCTCTCGCACATTGCCCGGCCACGAATGCCGTTGCAGGGCTTCGACAGCAGAAGGATCGATGCCCTTGATCTTCTTGCCATGCTTGCGCGAGACCTTCTGCACGAAACTCTTGGCAAGGAGCACCACATCCCCTTGCCGGTCACGCAAGGGCGGCACATGGATAGGGAAGACGTTCAGCCGATAGTAAAGGTCCTGGCGAAAAAGGCCGCGTTCCACGCTTTGAGCCAAGTTACGGTTGGTCGTCGCGATGACGCGCACGTCGACCTTGATGGTCTTGTTGCCTCCCACTCGCTCGAACTCGCGCTCCTGCAGCACACGCAGCAGCTTGGCCTGCACCTTCGGGGAAACCTCGCTGATCTCGTCTAGCAGGATAGTGCCTCCATCCGCCAACTCGAAGCGACCCTCGCGCCGTTGCGTCGCGCCAGTATAGGCCCCTTTTTCATGGCCGAAAAACTCGCTCTCGATCAGCGACTCGGAAATCGCCGCGCAATTCACCCGGATAAACGGAGCGTTGCGACGAGCGCTGTGCCGGTAGAGCTCGTTGGCCACCAATTCCTTGCCAGTCCCGTTTTCGCCGCAAATCAGTACCGTCGCCTCGGTCGGAGCGACCTTGCGCAATACTTCGCGCAGCTGGTTCATGTAGCTGCTCTTGCCAATCAGCTCGCCAGCATCGGAAGTCTCGTGGGCCAGGAACTGGTTCACTTTGACCAGCTGACGATAGTCCTGGGCCTTCTTGACCAGCACATCGATCTGGGACGAGGAAAACGGCTTGATGATATAGTCGAACGCCCCGGACTGCATGCACTTCACCGCCGACTCAACCGTACCGTAGCCAGTCATGATGACCACCAAAGGAGGATTCGACATACTAGCGACCCTCTCCAAAAGCTCGGTCCCATTGCCGTCTGGCAGGTGCACGTCCACGAAAAGCAAATCGAACTCGTCCTTGCCCAGATGCTTCTCCGCATCCTTCAAAGTCTCGACACTGCAAACGGAAAAACGTTTGCGACGCAGTTGCTCTTCCAGCGCTTTGCGAATAACGAGTTCATCATCCAGGATGAGAATTCTTTCCAAAGTCATAGTTAGAGAAGCAGCCGTAGGTTTGTGGGAAAGCGCGAGAAACAGCCAGAAAACCGGCTGAACTAAATAAAGAGTAGCAATTTAGAAGAAGATTGAAACCAATACGAAAGCCTAAATTGTAAAAGCCGGATCAAAGTTGAGGCAGTTCACTCTCCGAATCCGCTTCTCACCGCTTGGACCCTAGGTTCTCTCACAATTCCTCTCCTCCTTCATGCTCGCAGGTAAAACGATCCTCATAACCGGCGGAACCGGCACATTCGGCAAACGCTGCACGCTCGAACTCCTACAGAAACACCAGGCCGCCAAAGTCATCATTCTCTCGCGAGACGAACTCAAGCAGTCCGAGATGGCCTCCGATCCTGCCTTCAAAAGCGATAGGCTTCGTTTCTTCATTGGCGACGTGCGCGACAAGGAACGCCTGGCGCGAGCCATGACCGACGTCGACGTGGTCATCCACGCCGCCGCCCTCAAGCAGGTCCCAGCCGCCGAGTACAACCCCCACGAATTCATCAAGACCAACATCAACGGCGCCATGAACGTCGTCGATGCCGCCATAACTACCGGCGTACGGCGCGTCGTCGCGCTCTCCACCGACAAGGCCGTCAACCCCATCAACCTCTACGGCGCCACCAAACTCTGTTCAGACAAAGTCTTCATTTCAGCCAACAACTACTCCGGCAAGAAAGGCACCCGCTTCTCCGTGGCGCGTTACGGCAACGTCATCGGCAGCCGCGGCTCCGTCATCCCCCTCTTCCTGAAGCAACGCGAGACCGGCACCCTCACTCTCACGAAGCCAGAGATGACTCGCTTCGTCATCACCCTCAGCCACGGCGTCAACTTCGCCCTCAGCGCAGTCGGAAGCATGATCGGCGGCGAGATCTTCATCCCCAAGATCCCCTCCTGCTCCCTCCAAAGCCTCGCGAAAGCCATCGCCCCCAAGGCCAAGATCGAGATCATCGGCCTAAGACCAGGCGAAAAGCTCCACGAGGCCCTCGTTCCTGTCGACGAAGCCTCCCAGACCGTCGAGCTCGCCGACCGCTTCATCATCCATCCCAGCCAGCCCTACTGGGACTACAAAGGCAAAAGCAAGCATCGAGGAAAACGCTGCCCGGAAGGCTTCAGCTACTCCAGCGACACCAACCCCGACCAGCTCGACATCCCAGCCATCAAAGCCCTCGTCAAACGCTACCAGAGCAACACCCTCGACTAGCCCGAGTTCATCCGAATCGAACTTCTTCGCTCTTCATTCCTAACTCTTCGCTCCAGTGATCGACCGCATCCTCGATCCCACCAAGCCGCCACTCATCGTAGCAGAGCTCTCTGGCAATCATCGCCAAGACATAGACCTCGCAAGACAGCTCATCGACGCCGCAGCCAAGGCCGGAGCCGATGCCGTCAAACTGCAAACCTACACTCCCGAGACTCTCACTCTCGATTCCGATCGACCCGAATTCGTCGTGCAAGACGGCCTCTGGCAAGGCCGACGCCTGCACGACCTCTACGCCGAAGCCGCCACCCCCTACTCCTGGCACGCCCCCCTCGCTCGGCATGCTCGCGAGCTCGGTATCGAGATCTTCAGTACGCCCTTCGACGAAGCTGCGGTCGATTTCCTAGAGAAAGCCGTTCGCCCCCCGCTTCACAAGATCTCCTCCTTCGAGCTCACCCACCACCCCCTCCTCGAACGTGTCGCTCAAACCCGCAAGCCCATTATCCTCAGCACCGGCATGGCCAGTCAGGCCGAAATCGCCGAGGCCGTATCCATTTTGCGGAACAACGGCGCCGGACCCATAATCCTGCTCAAGTGCGTCTCCGCCTACCCCAGCCAACCCTCCGGCTTCAACCTCCGCTCCATGCCCGCGCTCGGCGAAACCTTCGACTGCCCCTTCGGCCTCTCCGACCACAGCCTCGACAACGCCGTCGCCCTAGCCGCCACAACGCTCGGAGCCCGGCTCATAGAAAAGCACCTCACCCATGACCGTTCCGGCGGTACGATCGATTCCGGCTTTTCCCTCGAGCCCCACGAACTCGCCAGCCTCGTCCAGCAAAGCCGCCAAGTCCACGCCGCCCTCGGCTCCCCAGCCATCGGCCCCAGCGCCCAAGACGCCAAGCAAACCCACTTCCGCCGCTCCATCTACGCCGCCCGCGACATAAAGGCAGGCGAGGCATTCACCTCCGATAACCTCCGCATCGTCCGTCCCAGCCTCGGCCTCGCCCCTAAGCGCTGGAAAACTCTCCTTGGCCAGAAAGCCGCCCGCGACATCCCCTTCGCAACCCCATTGACGCTATCCGACTTGCAATAGCACCCGCTTCTGCAAGAGCCAGCCGTCTCCGACACCCTTTTCCCAAAAGACATGACGAGCTTCGACGTCAGCCAAATACCATTCAGCCGCTTCGGTTCCTACCTGACCCTGTCACACCCGGACCACCTCTCGAAAGCGGAACCCGGCCTCTACCTGCGGATCGTCAATCCCTATCCCCACAAGCGCGAGCTCTTCAAAATCGAAGCCATCGATCCCCAAGGCACCACCATCGCCCACCGCGAAATAGCCAACCCCGCCGCGCTCCGTCTCGAAACCGATTCCGGCCACGCCGAATTCGCCTTCTCCGACCCCAACACCATAGCGTTCAAGACCGAAGGCATCGGCCTGCGGCTGACGATGCCCAAGCCAGGCTCCTACAACAACGCCCTGCAAATCGAAGACCGCCTATGGGAAGTCAACGCCGCGGAACAGAAAACCAAGCTACGCCTGGCCCTCGCCCACGGCGCCGCCAAAGCAAGCATCGCATGGGAAGCGATGCGATGCCCAAAACTCGCCTTCACCTTCCTGCCTGACCGCAACGCCACCGCAGAGGGCGCTATCCACGAATTCATCCAAGAGGCAGACGACCTCTCCACCGTTGCCTATGAAAAAGCCAAGAAGAACGCGAAAGCCTCGTTCTCCCAATGGCTGGATACCACCCTCCCCACGCCCGAGGAATTCGACGCCACGCGGACACTGGCCAGCTACGTCAACTGGGCGACCGTCGTCGCGCCGCGAGAAAACGTCAAGCGACCCGCCATGTACATGTCCAAGAACCACATGACGAACGTCTGGAGCTGGGACCACTGCTTCAACGCCATGGCCTTGGCAAAAACCAACCCCGACATGGCATGGGACCAATTCATCTTCATGTTCGATTACCAAAACGAACACGGAGCGCTCCCCGACCACGTCAATCACATCGACCACACCTGGAGCTTCAGCAAGCCGCCCGTGCACGGTTGGATCTTCGCCTGGATGATGGCGCGGACAAACTTCTCCACCGAGCGAAAGCGACAGGCCTTCCACGCCCTCAGCCACTGGACCGACTGGTGGTTCGCCCGCCGGGACTACAACCAAAACGGCATCCCGCAATACAACCACGGCAACGACAGCGGATGGGACAACTGCACCATCTTCCATTCCGGAGCCCCCGTGGAGTCCCCAGACCTGAGCGCCTTCCTCGTCTTGCAGATGGACACGCTCAGCGAACTCGGCTCCCAGCTCGGCCAACCCGACAAGGCCGCCCACTGGAAGAAGCGAGCCGACGCCCTCGCCGAGGCGTTCCTCTCCCACTTCTGGACTGGCGAGAGCCTGCAAGCCAAGCGAAACGACGGCTCCACCATTCCCTACAGCCAGACGCTCTTTCTCTACCTGCCTCTGATCCTCGGGGACCGACTCCCAAGACAGATTCGCGAAACTCTCGTCGCCCAACTCTCCAAGCCCGATTTCCTCATCACCCCACACGGCCCAGCCACAGAAAGTCCCGCCAGCCCCTACTACGTCAGCGACGGCTACTGGAGAGGCCCGATATGGGCCCCCTCCACCATGATCATCGTAGAAGGCCTGCAACGCTGCGGAGAGAAAGAACTCTCCAGGAAGATAGCCCGCAGCTTCTGCCAGATGGTCAAGGAGCACGGCATGGCCGAAAACTTCGACGCCCAGACCGGCCAAGGCCTCCGCGATCTGGCCTACACCTGGACCAGCAGCGTCTTCCTCGTCCTCGCCCACGAGTACCTGTAAACGCCCCCCCTCCTTAAGCCTCCCAGCCCCACATCTGACGAGACATGGAATTTGCAACGTTACAAATTCCATGTCTCGCAAAGAATTGACGCGGACACGCAAGCGGCAATGATCGGCTCCATCTAGCTCCATGCGTCTCGGACGAAAATCGCAAATGCTGCTCGACGCCATGTTGGCGATCGGGATCGACACGCTCGGAAACTGCCTCTGCCCGCCCAGAGGCTTTTACGAAGTCGGAGGCTGGTCCGAATACGCCCATTTCAGACGGCAGCTCGGCCGCATGAAGGACGAAGGCTGGATCGTCTGGGACGACTCCCGGGAATCGGGAAAGTGGGTTCTGAAACTCACCGCCATCGGAAAATCAGCCGCGACGGACGACATCGACCCCATCGCCGCTTGGGCTCGGAAATGGGACGGCGAGTGGCGGTTCATAGTCTTTGACCTGCCAGCAAATAAACGCTCCCTGCGCCGACAGCTCAACTTGTGGCTCGAGCGGCGAAGATTCGGTCACCTCCAAGGCAGCGTCAGGATCGTCCCTCGCTTCGAAGAGACTTGGATCGCCGAAATCGGAAGCCTGAAAATCAACCCCAAGGCAATCTCCTTCATCGAAGGTCGCTCCTTTGGCCGAAGCTCCGATTCAGACTTGGTAAAGGAGGCCTGGAACTTCAAGGAAATCAACCTCAGGCACCGCGCTCTGATCGACTTCCTCAAGGCCAAACCGCCGCCCAAACTCGAGTCGGAAGACTTCGCCCATTGGGTGCAAATGGAAACCGCCCTCTGGCGGGCCGCCTTCAAGGTCGATCCCTTTCTCCCAGAAGCCCTTCTGCCCAAGAACTACCAAGGCAAGCGAGCCTGGGAAAATCGCTGCCAAGCCTACGCGAAAATCGGCAGCCATGCCTGAACAAGATCCCTTCGGAGGAGGGTGTTGAATGAGCCCGATCTTCAAGCGTAGCCACGTTCGTGAGCGCCGAGTGTTGGCGAGACATGAAATTTGCAACGTTGCAAATTTCATGTCTCGATCTTCAAGCTTGGAGGAGAGCTTCTAGGATGCGGCGGGGGCCGGCAGCGTCCACGTTCGAATACGCGGATTTGGGCCAGACGGAGAGAGTGTCGAGGGCCGGTTGAAGTTCATTGGCGACGATGGGACGACTCTCGCAGTCGATGACTGGGAGGTTCCAGAGGGCTTGCAACTTGCGAGCGGTCGCTCGCTGGTTGTCGACCAAGCAGAGGCCAAGAAAGGGAAGCTGCATGGCGGCGGCTTCGTAGACCGAGGAGCCGCAGGCGAGAATGGCGAAGGAGCAGCGTCGCATCCAAGCGGCGAGTTGGGAGGCGTCTTGGTTCGAGAGGAGCCTATGGCGAGAGAATCGGGCTAATGTATCCAATGTCTTATTACGATTTGGCGAGCCTTCGGCGAGGACCAATACCGGAGCCACGCGAGTCGCGCCCCATTGGAATAAGGCTCGCAAGGCCTTCTCGGAACAGCCAAAGGCGTCCGTGCCGCCGAGCATCACCAGCACGGAGACAACGCTCTCAGGCAATGGCCAAGGCTCCAGGCAAGCAGGACGCGAGAAACCTGGCCGCAGCAGAGCGAAGCGTTCTCCGAGAAGAACTTGGCTTGCTTGGTAAGACGCGGTTTCGAGCCCGAGTTCGGCGTTTACCACCACGTCGAAGGCCGACATGGAACGGACTTGCATATCGTCGATCCCGACCGTCGGTCCGAGACCGCCTTGCCTTCTCCAAGCGGCGACATGTTCGGCTAGCGTATCGTCGCTGGAGTACATCTCGTCGACGACCAGGAGCTCGCTTTTAGCGGGAGGTTGGGCAGCGACGGTTTCGAAATCCTGGCGAACGAAAGGCGGCAGAAGATCAAGGGGACTGGCGCTCCACAGCGACGTTTGCCAGCCTTGGCTGCGGAACTCCGCGGCCAGGGCGGAACAGCGCATCAGGTGGCCCCAGCCTTCCCTTCCGCCAAACTGGCACTTGAAGACGATGCGCTGCGACCTCACTGTTCGCGGCGCTCCAAAAAGGCTTCGAGAGCGGCTATCACGCGATCCTGCTGTTCGTCTTCGAGTTTTGGATACAAGGGCAAACTCAGACAGGTTCGGTAAAACGCTTCCGCTCCCGGGAGCGAAGCATGACCTACCTTTCTGTAGTAATCGTGTCGATACACCGGCATGTAGTGGACCTGCGCCCGAATATTGCGGGCATGCAGGAAATCGTAGGCCGCTCGTCGTTCGCCTTCGTCGGCGAAGTGGATGACGAACAGATGCCAGGACGAGCCTTCGTCTCTATTCGACATCCGAATACGGGAACGAAAAGGTTCCTGCTCGAATGCCGCAGCGTAGCGAGCGGCCAAGACTCTGCGGCGGTCCACGAATCCATCGAGTTTCTCGAGCTGACTGGCCCCCAAGGCGGCTTGCAGTTCGGTGAGGCGGTAGTGGTAGCCGAGCTCGATCTGATTGTAGGTCCAGGCCTCGCCCTTTTCGATGCCGTGCGAACGCAAGCGGCGCAAGCGGCGGGCAAGGGTCTCATCGTTGGTCAGCACGGCGCCGCCCTCCCCTGCGCAGACATGCTTCACGGGATGGAAGCTGAGAATTGCGGCATCGCTGTGGCTGCAAGAGGCGCTTCGGCTCGTCGAACCATCGGAAGTCCGATAGGTGGCAGCCATGCTGTGAGCAGCGTCTTCGATCACGTAGGCGCCTTTTTCCGCGGCCAGCCGAGCAATGGCTTCGAGATCGGGAACGGCTCCGGAGAAGGAAACGGGCAAGAGGGCGCCAAGCTCCTGCGGGCCGACGAAAGACTCGATAGCGGTCCGAAAGGCATCGACTGTCGCTAAACCGCTACGGGGATCGACATCGCAAAACGCAACATCGGAACCGGAGTGGCGCAGGCAGTTCGCGGTGGAGGCGAAGGTGATGGCAGGCAAGACGCCAAAGTGGCTTTCACGCAAATCGAGGCCGAGGCAGCTCAGATGAAGGGCTGCGGTTCCGCTGGAAACAGCTACGGCATAGCGAGCGCCGGTAGCTTCGCGCAGGCCGTCTTCGAAGGCGACGATGCGCGGGCCTTGAGTTACGTAGTCGGAGCGAAGGGCGGAAACGACGGCTTGGATATCCGTTTCGTCAATACACTGTCGAGCATAGGGGATGACAGAATCCAGCTTAGGAGATGGGCTTGGAGCTTCGTCCGACATGGGCTGCGGGCCGCTAGGCTTTGCCTTCGAGGGTGCCGCTTTGCGTCGGAGCGGAAGAGATGTTCTGATAGGCACTTCGTAGTTTCGAAGCGGATACGACGCCTTGGGCAAGCTTGCGGTACTCCCTGCGGTTAGCTGCGATCTTTTGGGCCAGCGTTTCTTGGTTAGCCGCCTCTTGGGCCTGCAGGGCAGCGATGCGGGTTTGGCAGCTGGCGGCGACGTCGGGATCGAGCGAAGCCTTTTCGAACCGCTTGATGGATTCCAACAGACTGGCCTTCTTTGCCTGGAGCCGCAGCATCGGCTCGAAGGTCTCGTCGCGCAGGCAGATGGTCTCGCGACGCGTAAAGTCCTCGTAGGCCTCCAGGAGCTGGAGAAGCTTGGCGGCAGCGTCTGACATGGGGAAGAGAGTGAAGAGCGAAGAGCGAAGAGTGAAGAGCGAAAAAACTCGTCGAGTCTTATGGGACATCGGACGCCGCTCGCGCTAGGTAGCCAAACTCGCGAGTGCCGAGCCCAAGGCCCATCATTTTCAATCGCGCCCGCCTTCCTTTGCCGAGCGCATGAAGTAGCCGAAGCCTATCGACTTCGGCTTGTAGGATCCGGCGACCTAGGCGCGGAGAGAGAGTCCGACTCCTACACCGCTACCGCCATCAGCGATGGCGGGCTGGGTCTGGGCTGTCTGCTTGTTGAGCATCTCCGCCCAGGCGTCGCGAATCTCGCGGAAGAGTTTGATGACGATATGGATCGGCTCCTGACTCTTCTTGAAGTTGGCTTCGTTGAGCTTCAAAGCGTAGAAATCGTAGAGCCCGCTCATCTGTTCGGTGAACTCCGGGCTCTTGTCGGGCCGAAGGGACCGCTGCAACTCGGCGAAGATGTTCTGGGCCTTGATGAGGTTGTTGCTTATCGTCTCGTTGCGCGAGCGGACGTCTTCGAGCTCGAAGCCGTCCAAGGCCCGCTGCATGGCGGCAAGCGCTCCATCGAAGAGCATAAGAATTAGGCGTTCTGGACTGGCGGACAGGATTGCTGCTCGTTTGTAGGACGCTGCGTTTGATTTCATTAAGCCGTTCGACAGGTGTTTAGACAGGCTCGGGTCCGCTCTCAGCTTGAGCTACGGGCCGATGTGGGTCGGTTACCTATTCATCATCGGCGAAGGGCACGATCAGTTTAGCCATCTTTTCAACGATGTCCTGCGAGGGGTAGTTCGGGTCGTTGAGCAGTTCCTTTCCCTTGGCCACCATCTCAGGACGGATCTCCGGCTGCGAGCGAAGCTTGTCGAGCGCGCCGAGCTTCACCGTGTCGCCATTCTGAGCGGCGGCTCCCGTAGCACCGGCTTCGGGTTTGGCGGCTGCCGCTGGATTCTTCTTGGCGGCGTGCTGGGAGTAGATGTGGCTGGCGTTGTTTTGTGGGTCTATATTCATATCAATCAGGTGCTTGGCGGTCTCTTCGGACGTTTGTTAATCTTATGTTAATCAAGAAACGGCTCTCTCCCGAAGAACTTTAAAAACTTTTTAAATTTTATCGACTGGCGCCGGCTGCACGGTGCTGAAGATGGCCTCCGCAACGTACTTGGAGAAGCGCAATGGGCTGTGCAGCACGGTCTGGGTCTTCTGCAGCGGAAATTGGTTGACGGACTTTCGTTGGAAATACTTGCGAGCGGCGTTGGAAACGGCGGGTTCGGCCGAGTCGAAGACCTCGTCGGCCGCCCATATGATCTCGCCGGTGTGACCATCGAGCAGTTTTACTCGGATGCCAAGCCCGACGGGCTGGTAGGCGTTGAAGTAGCTGACATCGATGAGCATGACTCCGTCGATGCCGTAGACGCTATGCAGACGGGAGATCAACTTGGTAGGCAGGACCTCGACCGACGAAAAGCTAGGGGAGCCGAACAGGGTTAGCATGGACTCGTCGTCGACAAATACGAGCTCGAATAGGTTTCGCTTGGCGAGCTCCTGCACGAAGCTCTCCTGGATCAGCTCCATGTCGACATGATTGTAGTGGCCCCGGTGCATGGGAAGCAGCGCCACTCGTCGCAGGTGCTCGGGCAAAGGGGCTGTTTGGTAGACGTTTTGCACCTGGCGCTTGGCGCCAAAGGTGGTGTCGTGACGGCTGTTGTAAGTATTGAGGGTCTTGCAACCGCCTAGAATTGCGAGCATGGCCATAGCCAAGCCCGCTCTGGAAATGGCGCTAGCCAGTGGGAGTCGTTTCATGCCTGTGGGAAGGGTGAGTCATCGTTTCATAGGTCCTCGTCAGCCAAGGTCGATCGCCGATAAGGCGGACCCTTGGGTTTGAAGGTTAGACTGTGCCGCTTCCATGGCAATAAATCCGGCTTCCAATGCCGCTCTTTGAAATTCGACCCGTCGCTCCATGTCTTCGATTTGCTCGTCGATGGACTTGTTGCGCTCGGTCAGGGTGTCGCTCATCGTGTCGAGAATCCCGTCGGTCTGCTTGAAGTTCTCGAGGAAATCGCCCATGCGACTGGTGAAACTGTCGGTCGCGCTGACGAAGAAATCCTCCAACTCGTCGAGCCTGGTGGACATGGCTTCATCGAAGCTGTCGCTATCCTGGATCTCAAGTTTGGAAGTGCCTTCGATGAAGTCGATGCCGAGGTGCTCCAGGCGGAAAAGGGTGCCCGAGGTCAGCTCGTCGATCGAACTGAAGGCGAGAGAGCGCAGGCTGGAGTCGAGCGAGCTGAGCTCGCGATTTCCAGCGAGTACGCCGGCGGTGATTTCGTCTCCATCGACCTCGATCTTAGTCCGCTCCTCGATGAAGTCCTGCACGTCGTTGAAGGCGGAGATGAAGGTGTTGATCTTCGACTGCAACTCCGTGGAATCAGTGTCGATCGTTATGGTCTGCGTACCAGTCTCTCCCGCGTTAATCGTGACCCCGTTGATGCCGTGATCGTCGCTGGTGATGCTATTGCTGCGGCTGGTCTTGGCCGAACCGCCATCGATCGTGAAGGTCAGGTCGTCGCCAATAGTCGCGGAGCCCGTCAGGCCCATGGCGGCGAGCAAGCCATTGCTGCTGTCGATGACGCTCATCGTGTAGCCTCCAGTCTCGTTGTTGATCACGCGAAACTGGTCCGCTGCGGAATCGTAAGTCATGGTCACGCCTGCCGCCGAGTCGTTCACCTTCGTCATGATGGTGTCCATCGTGTCCGCATCCCCATCGAAGGCGATGGCCACGCCATTTACATAAAAGGTACCCGAACCAGTGATGCCGAGCCCGCCATCAGCGATCGTATCAAAAACGTCCACTACGCCTAAAGCGCTGCGGCTGCTCACTTCGCTCGTACTACTGCCACCATCAACGACCTCGAGCTGATCGAGTTTCATCGCCGAGAGGAAATTGCTGCTGTCGTCCTCGCCACCGAGCTCCAGCTCGCCCGAGGAACTGTCGAGGGTGACCTTGTCGGTGACTGCATTGTAGGTTGCCGTCACCACACCACTAGTAGCAGTGTATATAGAGTCGAAAACGTCCTGCAGCGTGTCCGTAGAAGCGACCGAGACTTCCTGCCCATTGATGGTGAATGTTCCTTCAGTCACGTCCGAGGCCAGGCGCAAAGCGGAAATCAACGTGCTCGTAGTCCCCATATCGCCACCCACGTCCGTAGTGCCCTCGCGCTTAGTGGCGGTGGCAAGCTGGGTAATCGATATCTGGAAATTCCCCTTCGAGGCGGAAGTCGAAGCGGACGCCGTGATATTCACGTCCGAATTGGAAAGAGCCGCAGACTTGGAACGAAAAAGCGAGGTGCTTTCGAGAGCGGTAGCGCTCGTCTCAAGCGTGCCCAACTTGGTATCGAGAAGCTTCAAGGCATCGACCTTGGCCGTATTCTCGCTTTTCTCGGAACGCAGGCGTTGCTGCGGGATACGCTCAATGGCGATCAGCTGATCGACCAAAGCGTTCCAGTCAAAGCCACTAGCCAGACCTGCTACGTTGAAGTTCTCCATATTGTCAGGACAGCGACGCAAAACGCCACGACGTCATTTGATCGGATCCTTGCGGAATCCCTTTAGCGATTTTCGAATTCGTGGGCGGTTTTCTCTACATCCACGCGATTTTCCTCTACCCAAAAGCGATTCTCAGCCCAACTCTAGCGGACTTTTTACAAATCGAGACACACGAACCGATCGAAGCACTCCCATCACCTCCCCCACGAATCCAATTGCTCCGCGCTAGGCCACAGATCTCGCGCCATCCCCTTTTCCTCATTGCCAGTAGCGCCAAGCCTTCTATAGGAAAAGAGACTGTGCCCAAGGTCTGCTTCACCTCGAATCTGCGCCGCCACGTCGACTGCCCAGAGCAAAACGTACCCGGCGCCACCGTAGCCGAAGCGCTCGAAGCAGTCTTCGCCGGCCGACCCGCACTACGTGGCTACATCCTGGACGAACAAGGCTGCCTGCACCGGCACATGGCCCTGCTCGTCAACGGACAAGCCGTTCGCGACCGCAAGCAATTCGCCCAGCCCGTCGGCGAAGACGACGAGATCTTCGTCATGCAAGCCCTATCAGGAGGATAACCCATTCATGAGCCAACGCCTACTCGTCAGTACCCGCAAGGGCCTCTTCACCCTCGCCGATTCAGGATCCGACATCTGGAGCATCGACTCCGCCTCCTTCCTAGGAGACCCCGTCACTCTCGCCCTCGCCGATCCCCGCAGCGGCCACCTCTACGCCGCCCTCAATCACGGCCACTTCGGCGTCAAGCTCCACCGCAAGGCCGCCAACGGCTCCGACTGGGAAGAAATCCCCACCCCAGCGTATCCAGAATTTCCCGACGGCCGCGAACCCGACCGCTGCCCCATGCGCGGCATAGAAATTCCCTGGAAGCTCGAGCAAATCTGGGCCCTTGCCCCCGGCGGCCAAGACCAGCCCGGCCGCATCTGGTGCGGCACTATCCCTGGTGGACTCTTCAAGTCCGACGACCACGGCGATTCCTGGACCTTCGTCCGCTCTCTCTGGGACGTCCCCGAACGCAGCAAATGGATGGGCGGCGGCTACGACTACCCCGGCATCCATGCCATCTGCGTCGATCCACGCAACTCGTCGCGCGTCGCCGTAGCCATATCCTGCGGCGGCATCTGGGAGACCGACAACGACGGCAGCACCTGGAGCCTGATCGGAAACGGCCTGCGCAACGACTACCTGCCACCCGATCAAGCCTACGACCCCGTCGCCCAGGACCCCCACTTCATGGTCCGATGCCCAGCCCAGCCGGACAGATTCTGGGTCCAGCACCACAACGGCATCTTCAAGTCCAGCGACGGAGCGAAAACCTTCACCGAAATCAAGGAAGCCGGACCCAGCGTCTTCGGCTTCGCCGTGGCAGTCCATCCCCAAGATCCGGATACGGCCTGGTTCGTCCCCGGCATCAAGGACGAGCAACGCATCCCCGTCGACGGCAAGCTCGTCGTCACCCGCACCCGCGACGGCGGCGCCAGCTTCGACACCCTGGCCGAAGGGCTGCCCCAAAACCACGCCTACGACCTCGTCTACCGCCACGCCCTAGCCATCGACGCCAGCGGCCAGCGCCTCGCCTTCGGCACCACCACCGGCAACCTCTGGACCACTCCCAACCAAGGAGACTCCTGGACCCTCGCCAGCTCCACCCTCCCTCCAATTGCCAGCGTAAGCTACTATTAAGGCCCGACAGCCCAATTCGTCCCTACAGCTCGAGCTCTAATCCGAAGACTACGATACGAGCCACGGCTCTACGGAATCGATGAACTACGCTTACACGGCCAACGGAAAGCTATTCCTCTCTCTCAATGAAGCTGCTCCTCGCGAGATTGTCAGCGAGTTCGCCAAACCAGACAAATGAGTTCGACCGAGATCGGTCCCCTGCCTGAGGATCAGCCAGAGAGCTTCGCCGTGATCGGACACTACCGCAGCGCCCGCGAGGCTCACGAGGCCGGGCTGTCTATTCTCGCGGCTGGGCATCACTATTGGGTGCATGCGGCCGAAGGTCGATTTCTTCTCATCGTATCCGGCAAGCATGGTGAAACGCTACAACGGGAAGTGGAATTCGCCGAGCGGCTAAACCGCTACTGGCCGCCCACTTCGCTAGACCTCCCTGCGCCGACCGTCAGCAAACTGCCTACCGTTTTCTCCGTCGCGTTTCTCGTATCCATTTTCACTCTACAAAGCGGCTACCCCCATCTGGCCGATCTTGGGGCAAACGACAGCGAAGCCGTTCTTCAACGAGGCGAATGGTGGCGACTCGTCACTGCCATCACCCTGCACGCAGATCTCGGCCATCTTGCTGGCAACCTCATGGGAATCTCGCTTTTCGCGTATCTGTGTTGTCGATACATGGGCAACGGTCTGGCCTGGCTGCTCATCATTGCCGCCGCATGCCTCTCAAACCTCACGAACGTCCTGCTCAACGCCGGATCGGCATACCGCTCGCTCGGCGCATCCACCGCCGTATTCTCCGCCCTTGGCATCCTCGCCGGCTTCCCTATCGGCACTTACTTGCGGGGCAAGGAACCCATGCAAAGCCGGGACTGGCTCATCCCGTTTTTCGGCAGCTGCATCCTCTTCGCATGGATGGGCGGCGGCGATTTTCCGACCGACGTGCCGGCCCATCTTTGGTCATTCGCCTACGGTCTAGCAATAGCGCTCGCCATCTCCTGGACCGCCCTTCACGCCAAACTAGGACAACGCCAGCAACACATCCTCCTTGCCAGCACGCTCATCCTCGTAGCAGGAAGCTGGACTTGGGCGCTTTCAGCCTAGTTCTACTTCGTTGAATGACATTTGTACGGCAAGCGCCGGCCCTACATTTCCACCAGCTAACTAAGAGACGAGCGCCCACCATCACCGTCTGCGCAACTAAAACTTCAACGTTGAAGTTTTAGTTGCGCAGACGAATGGAAAAGCCGCTGCAAGCGATAGGCGCCAAACCCGAACACGAAGCGTCGAGATTGGCATCGATAAGCGAGTCTGAATGCGGTACCGGAGCCTGTAACCCGAGGATCGTCCACGAAAACCAATATGAGTAATTTAGACTTTACTCTAAATTACTCATGAGCAATTTAGAGTCCGATCGAAATTGCTCACGCTATGCGCCCCCGAGAAAGATACCTCCTCAACGACCTGAAGACCGACCTCAAGGATCGCATGGTATTCCTAGGCGGGCCACGCCAAGTCGGCAAAACGACTCTCGCCCTGCAGTGTCTGGGTCAAAAAGCCGCGAAGGAATCGCACGCCGCTTACCTGAACTGGGATTCCCTCGCCGACCGGAAACGAATCCTCGAAGGCCACCTGCCATCGAGGCAGCCAGTGGTAATCTTTGACGAAATCCACAAGTTCGGACAGTGGCGAAATCTGGTCAAAGGCTACTACGACAAGCACAAGAGCAAGGCATCCTTCCTCGTCACCGGATCCGCCCGCCTAGATTACTACCGCCGAGGAGGCGATTCGCTGCAAGGCCGCTACCACTACTACCGGCTCTTTCCTCTCAGCCTCAACGAACTGGGGAGCCAAACCTCGATCTCTGACCTGGAGCAGCTTCTGAAATTCGGCGGCTTCCCCGAACCCTTCTTCAAGTCCAATGCCCGTTTTCACCGTCGCTGGCTTCGCGAATACGGCGCGCGAGTCATCTACGAGGACCTTCGCGAATTGGAAAACGTGCGCGACGTATCCAAAATAGAACTACTCTTGAATCACCTGCCCGACTGCATCGCCTCGCCACTGTCGATCAGATCCCTGAGCCTCTTGCTCGGCGTGGCTCACGAGACTGTGGAAAGCTGGATCTCGATACTTGAGAGACTCTACGTCGCATTTCGCATCCCGCCCTACGGCCATAAGGGAATTCGCGCCGTAAAGAAGGAAAACAAGCTCTACTTCTGGGACTGGTCGCGCGTGAAGGAGCCCGGAGCCAGATTCGAGAACCTCGTAGCCTGCCAGCTTCTCAAGTACTGCTGCTACGTCGAGGACACGGAGGGCTATGACATGAGCCTGCAATTCATACGAGACACCGACAAGCGCGAGATCGACTTCGTCGTTCTGAAGGATGGAAGCCCCCAGTTCGCCATTGAGTGCAAACTCAGCGACACAAGGACGTCCTCGAAATTCGAATACTTCAAACAGCGCACTGACATCCCCAGATTCTACCTGACACACGCAGGCAAAGCCGACTTCGGCAACGAATCGACTGGTCAACGCGTCTTGCCCTTTCCGACTTTCTGCCAGGAACTCGGCTTGCCCTAAAGTAGCACGGAGCTTCAGTCCGCATCCACGATGGCTGGATTCTGTAGCCGCGTTCGTGAGAACGCGGAAACCGACGCGGACGCGGGCTGAAGCTCCGCGCTACGCATGGAAACCAGCCAAGGAAGAGCTTCCCTCTGAACGCGATTGCCGCGAAGATGCCGCCCATGCCAGCAAAGCTCAGCGCTACCAACTGCCTCGTGGCTCTCAATGTCATCGTCTTCGTTTTCGCGAACTACGTCCCGGTGACGAGCGAGGTTCTTCGGGAAAACCTGCCACTCTACTTTCCCTCGAACGACAAATTCCACGTTTGGCAGTTCATCACCAGCATGTTCATGCATGGAGGCCCCTTGCACCTCGCAATGAATATGATCGGTCTATACTCCTTCGGCACGGTACTGGAGCGGATCTGGGGAGCGAAACGCTTCTTGAACTTCTACCTGCTCGCCGGCATTGGCGCCGGGCTGATCTACTCCACCGTCAACTACGTCGAATTCGAGCAGACCGAAAACGCTCTCCTGGAGAACGGAGCTAACCAGGCGACACTCAGCCTGATCCAGCAAACCAGAGCGAACGACTCCCGCCAGTTCGCTCTAGTCATCCAGTCGCAGCACCCCCGCGCTTTCGAAGCGGTGGGCGCTAGAGCAGTCGTCGAGATGCATCAAAACTTCCACATCCCAGCCGTCGGGGCCTCCGGCGCCATCTACGGCATCCTCACCGCCTTCGGCGTCCTGTTTCCCAACGTGAAACTGTCTCTGATCTTCCTCCCCATCCCCATCGCCGCCAAATACTTCATTCCCGGCCTGGTGCTGCTCGACCTGTTTTCCGGCGTCACCGGCTTCTCCATATTCGGTGGCGGAATCGCCCACTTCGCTCACATCGGTGGAGCCATCATCGGCTTCCTTCTCATGATGTACTGGCGAAAGACCCTCCCCAAACCGCAATACGAGCCGGAGAGAGAGTCGCGAGAGACATCCGACTGATTGATCGAAATTGGGGACATTTCGCTTGATATATCAGGCGAAAATCTTGATTTTGCATCAAAAGCGATGTCTACGAGGTGTAATTCATAATTTTGCCTGTTAAATCGAGCAGAATTATCGTTTAATCGAAAAACGCTCATCTATGGCCCTCGAAACCGGAATTTTGCTCGATAGAACATGCAAGTCAAGAGACTCGGATCCCTTATCGCCTTCCACCGCAAGCAAGCGAGGTTGACGCAAGCAGAGCTCGCGGACCATGCAGGAGTGAGCCGCTACGTAGTGCAGGATCTCGAAGCGGGAAACGGGCGGACGACCTGGAAGAAACTGGAACCCGTCTTGAGCGTGCTCAACCTCCGATTCGAGCCGCAAGGTCCTCTGGTCGACGATTGGCGACGAATGGAAGCAAAGGACAGCAAAAATGAATAGCATTCCCCGGAAGACGCTGGTTTGCCAGGCCGGAACGCCCGCCGGTCACTTGGAAGAGCGAGTCGGGGGCGGATGGACTTTCGCCTACCTCGACTCCTACGAAGGTCCTCCAGTTTCGCTGACCATGCCCGTCAGAGAAGAGGCCTACAGCTTCGCCCGCTTTCCACCGGTCTTCGAGGGTCTATTGCCGGAAGGCCCACAGTTGGAGGCCTTGCTTCGTATCCATAAAATCGATCGCAACGACTACTTTCGACAGCTGGTGACCGTCGGAGCCGATCTTGTCGGTTCATTGACGATAATGGAAGTCTCCGAACCCCAGGGTCCAAGACTGCGCCAGGAATGAAGTACTGCCCCATCTCCCTCGAACCGATTTCCGACTCCGAGACCTTCTCCACAGACGGGCTGCGGACCCTCCATCCGAAACTCGTTCGCCTGGCCCCCATCGCCCTGTCCTACGACGAACAGCTTAAGCACGCTCGGCTGCGATCGGACAAGATGTCCATCCAGGGCGTTCAGCCCAAGCTATCCGCCGTCCTGAGGCTCAAGGACGGCAGATTCGATGTAGTCGACAAGGGGGGACGCTTCATACTCAAGCCCAATCCTCCGCCCTTCAGCGAGGTCCCTGCCAACGAAGCCTTGACCATGAGCATGGCCTCGATCGCTGGCATCGCCGTCCCTCCGCACGGTCTGCTGCCCGCCACCGACGGCAGTTGGATATACGCAATCCAGCGATTTGACCGAAAAGGCCGAAGCCGCCGACTGCACGTCGAAGACTTCGCCCAGCTGTCCGGCGCGTCTCGAGAAACCAAATACGAAAGTTCACTCGAACAAGTCGCCAGCATCGTGGAAACCTACTGTTCCTTCCCTGCCATCGAAAAACCGAAACTGGCTCGGCTCCTCCTATTCTGCTTCTTGACCGGCAATGAAGACATGCATCTCAAAAACTTCTCTTTAATTGTCCGGGAAGGCGTTGCCGCCCTAGCTCCCGCATACGATCTGCTAAACACGACGCTCGTACTCGAAAACGCCCGCGAGGAATCGGCTCTCACTCTTTGTGGAAGGAAAAGAAAGCTCAACCGAAAGCACTGGATCGACGCCTTCTGCAAAGATCGCCTCAGGCTAAAGGAAAGCCAAATACAGGCGATCCTGGATCAACTACAGGCCAGCAAGCCCACCTGGTTCGACCTGATCGAACGCAGCTATCTCTCAAGCTCGGGAAAGGAAGCCTACCGCAAGCTCCTGACCGAGCGCTGCCAGCGGCTCGGTCTGCAAACCTGAAGTACTGTCCGGAAGCGCTGGCGGCTTGTCCACAGCTAGTATCATGTCACGCTCGCAACGTAGCGCGGAGCTTTAGCCCGCGTCCGCGATTCGCCCTCCTCATCACCTTCCTTATCTTCATCCTCATCCCGGGATAAAGATGAGGATAAGGAAGATGATGAGGATAAGAAAGACTGCGGCCGTGGACTAAAGCTCCGCGCTACGGATTGCGACATCCCTGAAGCGTTTCTAGTCCACCCACGCTCTCGCGTTGCGAAAGAGGCGCATCCAGGGGCTGTCTTCTCCCCAATCCTTCGGAGCCCAGCTAAGCTGCGTCGTGCGGAAAACTCGCTCGGGATGAGGCATGAGGATCGTGGAGCGGCCATCCTCACTCGTGAGAGCGGTGATGCCGCTCGGCGAGCCATTCGGGTTAAGCGGGTAGGCTTCCGTCATCTCGCCCCAGTTGTCCACATAGCGAGCCGCAACCAAGCCCGATTCATCGCAGGACTTTCTGGCCTTCGTATCCGAAAATTCGGCACGACCTTCGCCGTGAGCGACGGCTATGGGAAGCACGCTGCCTTCCATGCCTGCGAAAAGGACGCTCGGAGTCCTCTCGATCTTGACGGAGACCAGGCGCCCTTCGTAGCGCTCGCTGCTATTCTGTACGAAATGGGGCCAATGATCGGTTCCAGGGATAAGCGAGCGCAGGTTGCTCATCATCTGGCAGCCATTGCAAACTCCGAGCGAGAAAGTGTCGGGGCGAGAGAAGAAGGCTTGGAATTCGTCGCGGGCGCGTTCGCTGAAAAGGATGCTCTTAGCCCAGCCTTCGCCCGCGCCGAGCACGTCGCCGTAGCTAAAGCCGCCGCAGGCGGCAAGGCCACGAAAGTCGGCCAGCGACAAGCGGCCTTCCAGCACATCCGTCATGTGAACGTCGATACACTGGAACCCAGCTCGATGGAAGGCCGCAGCCATTTCAATCTCGCCATTGACGCCTTGCTCGCGGAGCACAGCCAATCGTGGGCGAGATTGAGAGGTTTTTAGGCTGAAGGTTGAGGGCTGGAGATCGAAAGTGACTTCGGGGGAGATACCAGGATTGTCGCGATATTGACGTATCCGATGTTCGGATGCAGCGGAATCGGGGTTGTCTCGGAGAGACTGCATGCGATAGGTCACGTCGGACCAGATGCCGCGGAGCTTGGCGAGATCCTCCTGGTAAAGGAGTCTGTCCTCTTGACGAACAGCAAGCGTGTAAGAGTCGTTAAGCTGTCCGATGAAATTCGAACATGTATCCAGATTATGGGCCTTGAGAAGCTCGAACACGGAATCCTGGTCAATCTTGCGCGTCTGGACGATCGCTCCGAGCTCTTCGGCAAAGAGAGAAGAGAAGGGTTTAGCGCCGCCGGGCAGTTCAAGATCGAGACCGATATTGCCCGCAAAAGCCATTTCCGCCGCGCAGGCAAGCAGTCCGCCATCGGAGCGATCATGGTAGGCAAGGATCTTTCGTTCGCGACCGAGCTGCTGAATCGCATTCCAGAAGCTCACGAGATCCTCGGCCTTATCCACGTCGGGTGTCTCTTGACCGGTCTGGCTAAGGGTCTGAGCCAAAATGGAGCTGCCGAGGCGATTCCTCCCGCGCCCGAGATCGATGAGAATGAGAATCGTATCCGAATTCTGGATAAGCTGAGGCGTGAGCGAGAGCCGTATGTCCTCGCAGCGAGCGAAGGCGGAGACGACGAGAGATACCGGCGCCGTCATTCGCTTCTCGCCTGAACCGTCTCGCCACACGGTACTCATGCTCATGGAATCCTTGCCTACAGGGATGGTGACTCCAAGTTTTGGACACAACTCCATGCCGACTGCTTTGACTGCCTCGTAAAGGTCCGCCCCATCGCCGGGAACGGAGGGGGCCGCCATCCAGTTAGCGGAGAGATTGACCTGGGTGAGCGGACCGATCTGCGCAGCAGCGAGATTGGTGAGAGCTTCGCCGATCGCCAGTCGAGCGGAGGCCGCAGCGCTGTTGACCGCCGCTGAAGTGCGTTCGCCCATGGACATGGCTTCGCCATTGTATTCATCGAACGATGACGCAGTTACCGCACAGTCGGCCACAGGAACCTGCCAAGGACCGACCATCTGGTCGCGGTGGATGAGACCTGTCACAGTGCGGTCGCCAATGGTGATGAGAAAAGTCTTGTCAGCCACGGTGGGATGGGCGAGCACGCGGCGAGTGGCTTCGGTCAGGGTGATGCCGGCTAGAGAAAGCGGCTGCAGAGGTCGGGCGAGCGTCGTCTCGCTGCGGCGCATACGTGGCGGCTTTCCGAGCAGGACTTCGAGCGGCATATCGATGGGACGATTTTCGAAATGCGGGTCCTCAAGCACGAGCCGGCGTTCGTCGGTCGCTTCGCCGACAATGGCATAGGGACAGCGTTCCCGCTTGCAGATCGTAGCGAAATTCTCGATACAATCGGCAGGCACGGCAATTACATAGCGTTCTTGGGATTCGTTGCACCAGATCTCAAGCGGGCTCATGCCAGGCTCGTCGCTGTGGATCTTGCGCAGGTCGAAAACGCCGCCTTTGCCCGCATCATTGACCAGCTCCGGCAGGGCATTGGAAAGACCGCCCGCGCCGACATCGTGAATGAAGGCGATGGGGTTTTCCGGACCGAGGGCCCAACAGCGGTCTATGACCTCCTGGCAGCGGCGTTCCATCTCAGGGTTGTCGCGCTGCACGCTGGCGAAATCCAGATCCGCGCAGCTTTCGCCGCTATCCACCGAGCTAGCAGCGCCTCCCCCGAGGCCGATGAGCATCGCCGGGCCGCCGAGAACGACGAGCTTGTCCCCTTGCTTGACCTCGCCCTTCTCGACGTGCTCGCGGCGAATGTTGCCAAGCCCACCGGCTAGCATGATGGGCTTGTGATACCCGCGGAGCTCGGTGCCCGAGCTAACGAAGTCAGAAGTAAGATCGCAGAATGCAGAAGTGTTCGAAAGTTCGGTTTCCGACTTCTTCGCTCCTACTTCCAACTTCTGACTTTCTCTCGCGGGCACCTCCTGCTCGTAGGTGCGGAAATAGCCGAGGATGTTCGGACGGCCGAACTCGTTGTTGAAGGCCGCGGCGCCGAGCGGGCCTTCGAGCATGATGTCCAGCGCGGAGACGATCCGTTCGGGCTTGCCGTTTTCCTTTTCCCAGGGCTGTGTCGCTTCAGGTAGTTTGAGATTGGATACGGTAAAGCCACAGAGGCCAGCCTTGGGCTTGGAACCCACGCCGGTAGCGCCTTCGTCGCGAATCTCGCCACCCGAACCGGTCGCCGCGCCGGGAAACGGCGAGATGGCAGTGGGGTGGTTGTGCGTCTCGACCTTGCAAAGGATGGCTATGTCCTCAAGCGAGGAGCCGTACTCGTTGCTCTTCGGGTCGGCGAAGAAGCGGTGGCCGCGGCTGCCTTCGAAGACAGCGGCGTTGTCCTTGTAGGCGGACAGGATGCCGGCGCTGCGCATCTCGAAGGTGTTCTTGATCATCTTGAAGAGCGACTTCTCCTGAGCCTCGCCATCGATATCCCAAGAGGCATTGAAGATCTTGTGGCGGCAATGCTCGGAGTTGGCCTGGGCAAACATCATCAACTCGACGTCGTGCGGATCGCGGCCAAGCTTGCGAAAGCTCTCCAGCAGGTAGTCGATCTCATCCTCGACAAGAGCCAGGCCCAGCGTCTGGTTCGCCTCGACCAAAGCATCGCGGCCGCCAGCGAGCAGAGGAATAGAGGCGAGCGGGCGGGGCTCCTCGTGGCGGAAAAGCTGCGAAAGCCCCTCCTGGCTGTCGAATACGGCCTGCGTCATACGATCGTGCAACTTCGCATCCAAAGCAGCCAATTGCTCGGAAGAGAACTCCACCGGACCGTCCAGCTCCAACCAGAAAGCGATCGCTCTCTCTATGCGCCTCACTCGCTTGAGACCGCAAATGCGGGCGATATCGGTCGCCTTCGACGACCATGGCGAAAGCGTGCCGGGACGCGGCGCCACAATGCGCAGGAGACCCCTTCCGGCATGAGATTCAAGCTTTGGTCCGTAAGTCAGCAGCTGCTCCAACACCGAACGGCCAATGGCCTCGAGATTGCCGTCGATCTCCACTGTATGCACGAACTCAGCGTAGATGTCCTTGACAGGCAAAGAGATGTCTCGGAACTCGGCGAGAAGCTTCTGGAGGCGAAATTTCGAATGGGACGGAGCGCCGCGGAGGATGATCATTTCGTCCGCGACGTTGAAAGCTTCCCCCTTTCCCGGCAATAGCGAATGCGAATCCTCGCAAGAGAGAGCCGCGATTCGACAATCAGCTCTCAACCAAAGCTTGCCAGCTATCTGTCCAAGGTTGGACAAAAAACGCGAGCGGCCTGTTCGCTGAAGCGCGAGGATCGTTCGGGCGGAGCAAAAAAGTGAATCCCGATCTGGATTCCTTCAGTAACAGCACTCGCCCTTTCCTTAATCTCACGCAAGCCGAGGGGTGACTGAATGGGCTCTAGCTAGATACCATCCTCCAAACCATTCCATGCAAAGTCCCTTCCCTCTCATCCGTTTCCCATTTCTTCACGCGGCCAGTTCGATCGCCGCTCTTTTGCTTGTCGCGATCGATAGCAGGGCTCAGTCGCTCGCTCTCGAGACCGGCGCGGAGCTCCCAGATCTGGAGTTGAATTTCCTCTCCGATCCTGCCGCCATCGACCTGAGCACCCACTTCACGGTCCCCGGCGTAAGCGGACAAGTCGTCCTCATCCAGACGGATTTAGGTACGATCCCGATCGAGATGCTGGCCAACGCCGCCCCTCAAACGGTAGTCAACTTTCTGAAGTACGTCAGCGACGGGGACTACGCCAATACGATGTTCCACCGTTCCGTACCCGGATTTATAATACAAAGCGGTGGCTTCTACGCCACGCTTCCAGTGACCGAAGTTCCCGCCGATCCACCTGTGCAAAACGAATTCAGTCTCTCCAACCTGCGCGGTACCCTCAGTATGGCGAAAATCGAAGGCAACCCGGACAGCGCCACCAGCGAGTGGTTCATAAACCTGGCCAACAACGCCGCTAATCTCGACATTCAAAACAGTGGCTTCACTGTCTTCGCCCGCGTGATCGGCAGCGGTATGGACGTGGCGGATACTATAGCTGCTCAAAGCATCTGGGACGCTGGTGGAGCTCTCTCCGATCTGCCGCTCGAAGCAAGTTTCGACAACACCAGGGATCTCGAGACGCGGGACTTCATCGCCATACCCACCATCAGCCAAGCCAGTCTCTTCCCGGCTTCAGGTCAGTCGGATTCGTTTGTCGCCTTCGAAGTCGAGTCGTCCGACGAGGAAATCGCCACCGTCGATCTTGACGGTTCCAGCCTCCAGCTACGGCTCAGCCAGCAAAACGCCGGAAGCACGACCATCACCGTCACCGCAGTCGATCCCAACGGCAACGAAGTCAGTCAGGCTTTCGACCTCAACCTCGTGGCTCCCTTCCTCAATATCGACCTGGCCGAAGTCGTAGCGGAAAGCAGCGCCTCCGAACACCTCGTGAGCATCGAATCCAACATCCCCTGGACGATCGAGAGTGTACCCGACTGGATCGTACCATCAGTCAGCGCCGGCAGCGAAAACGGTAGCGTCACCTTCGCCATCGCCAAAAACGATGGGCCCAGCGCCCGCTTCGCCGCGATCGAAATCGGGGACCAGATTCACCGCGTCTGGCAACGCCCCGAGCTTACCGCGTTCTTCACTCCCGAGCAACTCGCCCTGATGGAACCCTCGCCCTTCGCCGCTGACAGCGACGGGGATGGCATTGGCAACGGAGCGGAAATCGCTCTCGGATCCGATCCTACGAATCCCAATTCGGCCCTCTTCCTTCGTATCGAACATTCGCCTACGAGTCGTGAATTGATTTTCGAACCCGTTGTCGAGGGCGTTACCCTGGTTCTCCAGGAAAGCGAGAACCTCGCCAAGTGGACGAACATAGAAGACGCAACGCCACAGATCGAAGGAAACGTATCCGTATTTTCGTTACCGAATAGCGAATCGAGCCACTATCGCATCAGATTCGAGAGCCCGCTCTTCGAAGAACCCGACAGCTAGACACCGTAGCGTGGATCCCGCAGAGCGAGACCGCGACCGCGTAGGGCTGGCGCTCGCGCCACGCCGCAGAAACCAAAGAGGATCCATCTTCCACGGTCGCGGTCCCGCTCTGCGGGATCCGCGCTACGGCATCCCGATCGCAAAGCCGCGAAGCTTCAAGCGCAGTCCCTCGGGCGGCTCCAGCAAGCTTGGATCGAAGCGGCGCTTCGGCTTGGCGAAACCACCCAAGGTCTCGCCCTCTCGAAAACGCTGCAGGTAGTAGTCCCCGCGATAGCCGAAATCGACCAGCTCCTCCATCATCTGCTGAACCGTGGGCTCGTCGAGCTGATCGGCATGCACCGTGGTGCGGATCTCCAGCGGAACTCCACGAGACAAGATCGCCCTTACGCTCTCCCGCCAGAGCTCGACGTCTCCCCAATTCGCGACTTCCCGGTAGCGACCCCAAGGAGCCTTGAAATCGATCGCAAAGCGGCTGACCGCCTCTGCCTCCAACAACGCGTGGACGACTTGCGGGCGCGATCCATTCGTATCCACTTTTACCTGATAGCCCAACGACTGCACCCGCTGGGCAAGCTCCACCACCAGCGGATGCAGACAACATTCGCCGCCGGAAAAGACCACGCCATCGAGGAGCTCCGACCGGCTGAGCAGGAATTTCTCGATGCTCGGCCAGTCCAACCGTTCCCCCTTTCCTGAAGCGAGATCGGGATTGTGGCAGTAGCCGCAGCGGAAGTTGCAGCCCGTGAACCACAGGATGCAGGCCGAGCGGCCCGGAAAGTCCTGCAACGTGAAAGGCGTGATGGAAACGATGGGAAGCATGAAGGTAGGGACCGATCGCCGAGCGGTCCGCAATAAGTGGATATCCATTTTTCTCCCGCAGGGCGGATCCCGCTAAGCGGGACGATCGGTCCCTATCTTCTACTCGAAGAGCGGCAGGTGCGGATTCGCTGTAAGCGAGAAATGGGTACGCTCGCGATGTTCTCCTTTTTTTCCTCGATTGAAGCTGGAGACTGGACGGTGGTAGCCCATGACGCGCGTCCAGACTTGCGTTTCCTTGCCGCAGATCGGGCACTCCGCCTGCTCGCCGCTGAGGTATCCATGATCTTCGCACACCGAAAAGACAGGCGTGATAGTCAGGTAGGGCAGCTTGAACTTGCCCAGCACCGCCTTGACGAAACGGGCGCAAGAGCGGCCGCTTTCCAGTCGCTCGTCCATGTAGAGATGCAGGACCGTGCCGCCAGTGTACTTGCACTGGAGCTCGTCCTGCTTTTCGAGGGCGTACACGGGATCGTCGGTGTAGCCGACCGGCAGTTGGCTGCTGTTGGTATAGTACACGTTCTCGCCCTCGCCGGACTGCAGGATAGACGGGTATCGCTTCAAGTCCTCCTTGGCGAAACGGTAGGTGGTGCCTTCGGCTGGAGTCGCCTCGAGGTTGTAGAGATTGCCTGTCTCTTCCTGGAAGACGGTCAGGCGGTCCCGCATCATATCCAAAACCTCCTTACACATCTCGATACCTTTGGAGGTCGCTACGTCGATGGCGCCCTCGCTGAAATTGCGTAGCATCTCGTTCATGCCGTTGACTCCGATGGTGGAGAAATGGTTGCGAAAATGCGGCAGATAACGCTTGGAGTAGGGAAACAGGCCCCGATCGAAGAGCCCTTGCACGAAAACACGCTTCTTCTCCAGCGCGCCGCGAGCGATCTCCATGAGGCGCGACACTTCGGCCTTCAGTCCGTCCCAGTCTTCTCGAAAGCGGAAGCCCAGGCGGGCCATGTTGAGCGTCACCACGCCGATCGAACCAGTCATCTCGGCCGAACCGAAGAGACCGTTGCCTCGCTTGAGCAACTCCCGCAGGTCAAGCTGGAGGCGGCAGCACATGCTGCGCACCGCATCGGGCTGGTAGGCGTCGGGATTGGGCACGCGGTTGCCCTCCTCGTCTTCCATCCACTGGCTGCCAAGAAAGTTCTGGAAGTAGGAGTTGCCCACCTTGGCTGTGTTTTCGAAGAGGGCTTCCGCAGCAGGCGACTCCCAGTCGAAGGATTCGGTGATGTTGACCGTTGGGATGGGGAAGGTGAAGGGCTGCTCGTTGGCATCGCCCTCGGTCATCACCTCGTAGTAGGCGATGTCGATCATCTCCATCTCGCGCTGGAAGTGCTCGTAGCGCAGGTCGGTAAGCTGTTTGGCTCCACGCTGGCGAGCCATCTCGCGAAGGTTCGCATCGTCCACGTTTTCGAAGAGATGCCTGTAGTTGCGACTCGGGTACTGCTGAGCCAAGTCTTTCGGTGGAGTGAAATCGAGCGTGATATTGGTGAACGGACTCTGTCCCCAGCGAGCGGGTACGTTGAGGTTGTAGACAAAACGTCGCAGAGCCTTTTTCACCTCGGTAAAGCTCATCTGGTCCTTGAAGACCAGCGGAGCCAAATAGGTATCGAAGGAGCTGAAGGCCTGGGCCCCAGCCCACTCCGACTGCAGGATGCCCAGGAAATTAGCCATCTGTCCCAGGGCCTCCTTGAAGTGATTGGGCGGGCGACTGGAGACGCGCCCTGCCACGCCATTAAAGCCTTCGTCGAGCAGCACTCGCAAGCTCCAGCCGGCGCAGTAGCCGGAAAGACAGTCGAGATCGTGGATGTGCAGATCCGCATTGCGGTGGGCCTCGCCCTCCTCTTCCGAATAGACCTGGTCAAGCCAGTAGTTGGCGATGATCTTGCCTGCGGACTGGTTGATCAGGCCAGCGTGGCTATAGCCGACATTGGCATTCGCATTGATACGCCAATCGACCTTGTTCACGTATTCCTCGACCGAGCGTTTGACGCTGACCAGCGTGTCGCGGGATTCGGGTTTCGCGTCGGAGGCAGGAGAGAATTCAAGGAGAGGGGCAACAGATTCGGAGCTTACGGTATTCATTATCACTATATGTTGTGTTTTGAGAAAAGAAGACCCCAACATATAGATGTAGACAGCGAAATCCTGCCAAAAAATCACTACGGCAAATGTTTGCAGCGAAGCTAATCGATGCGAGAAGCGAGGGTTTCCAAAGCACCCGAAATCCAATAATCGAAAAAGCGATCTCAATCGATGCTCAGGGCTTCAGGTGGCGGAGAAGACTTGCAGCGATCTTGCTTGCCGCATTTTCGTTCGCTCTGATCAGCATCGTTTCGAGAAACGGATTGTCCGGATAGACTCGACCGTCCCAGTAGCTAACCAGGCCCAATCTAGCCAATCCTTCCATAGCCTTGCTTATCGTCCCTCCCGGCAGACCTCCCATTGCTTCCTGGGCTATCTTACCGAAAGTCGGCACCGTAGAGCCCGACCTGTCCCTGACCGAAAGAAAGAGGTAAAGAGCGAGCTGGTTCTGTGTCATCGAATTGAGTATCGGCAAGGCATCCTCTCGAAGGCCATCGGCGATCCAGGATATCGCCTTCTCCGCATCATCTAGGGAGATAGTCGCGCCACTTTCGGCTCTGCGGTAGAGAGCGTTGAGAACGCGCTGGATGTCGCCGCAAACATCCCGACAAAACTCGGCAGTGGCTTCGAAGGCTTCTCGTTCCAGGCTTAGGCTGTGCCTCGACAGTCTTTTGCCGATCCACTTATAGAACCCATCCCGCGGCAGAGGACCGAGCCTAAGAATCTCGAGCTGCTTGTAAAATGGGCTGGAGGACTTCGAGTGAAGCTTGGATAGAGTCGAGGAGTTCGAACCGGCGAATACGGCAGTCATCGAATGCAGCGATCGCTGAAGCTGCGTCCTCAACCGCTTGGCAAAATCCAGCCCTTCCTTTACCTCGAGAAACGTCTGAGCCTCGTCTATCAATAATACTGGAACCTCGTTCGCATCTTCCGCTTTCCTACAAAGAGCCACGAAAGCCTGGCGCATCAAATCACGGCCTTCGATTCTCTTGGCCGCAATGGACCCACCAAAACCGAAAAGGGTACCAGAGCCTTGAACAGAACTTTCCACCGCCAGAGAGCGACCAACATATTCCTCTATAGCAGATACTATGATCGCCTCGCATTGCTCCGAACTCTTCGCTCCATAGAGATTCGCCTCGATAAGCTTGCCGCCCCGAATCGTCTTTCGCGCCAGGGACGTCTTGCCGATACGCCTAGGCCCCTCTATCATGACAATCGCTCCTGCGGCTTCCACCATTTTACGCAGTTCTCGCTCCTCAGGACGATCCATAGCGTAGTACGGATCGGGAGATGATGACGAAAACGGAAGGCGCGCCTTTGATTTTCTACTCATGAGTTTACGCTAATTAGCGTACGCTAATTAGCAAATTTAATCTTTAAAAAGCGTACGCTAAATGGAAAACAATCTGCAGTGCTCTATACCCAAGCACGCACGGAACGCTACGACGGACGCGGTCCCGCCTTGCGCATACGCTCTACGATTTGCCAAACAGCAGCCGCAGGCTATTCAAGCAAACCACCACCGTGCTGCCTTCGTGCGCAAACACGCCGACCGTCAGGGGAATCGCCCCGAAGACCGCTGCCAAGGCCATGAGCAAAACGGTGCCGAGAGAGATCGCGAGGTTCTGCCGGATGATGGAGCGGGCTCGATTGCTCAACGCAGTCGCTGTCAGGAAATTGTCGATACGATCGTTCATCAATACGACTTCACTCTGCTCGAGAGCGGCATCGCTACCTCGAGCCCCCATGGCGACCGAGACGAAAGCCGCCGCGAGACTCGGCGCATCGTTCACCCCATCACCCACCATAGCTACCTTGCGGCCTTCGGCGGCAAAGCCTCTGATCGCGGCCACCTTGTCCTCCGGTCTCAACCCCGCTCGCACCTCGTCGATACCGAGCTCCTGGCCAACCGCTTCGGCCGTCCCGCGACGGTCGCCGGTTAGCATCACGCTGCGCAATCCCAGCTCCTTCAATCGTTGCAGAATCGGCTTCGATTCCTCGCGAATCTGGTCGCGAAGCAGAATGCGAGCTATGAGACTTTCTTGGACAATCCAGTTTTCGACATATTCGGGCGGCGGCTCCGGCACCTCCTTGATCCACTCGGCAAGCGGCCCGCTCTCCAGCAGTTCGCGACGACCCAGCACGCAAAGCGATTCGCCAGCACGACCCTGGATGCCGCGACCGCTCATGGCTTGGAAATCCGAAATCGGCCGCACGCTGAGCCCCTGCTCCTTGCCATAGCGCTTGATCGCCCGGCCGATAGGATGCGAGCCATGCGACTCCAGCGAGAACGCCAACTCCGCCGCATCCCGCTCGCGCCCTGGCGGAAAACTCTCCACCCGCTCCACCTTCATTTCCCCCGTAGTCAGCGTGCCCGTCTTGTCCAAAGCCACCAGATCCACTTGGGATAGCTTTTCGATCGCCGCGCCACCGCGAAACAGAATGCCGTTTCGCGCCCCCCAAGCGATCGCCGCCAGAATCGCCGACGGAATCGACAGCACCAGAGCGCAAGGGCTCGCCACCACCAGCAAAGTCATCGCCCGGTAAAACGCTGAACGCGTTTCCTCCGTATTGGCGAAAGCCGGCACGCGAAAGACCAGCCACCAAACGAAAAACATGGCCGCCGTCAGACCCAGAATCCCCAAGGTGTACGGGGTGCCAAACCGATCCGTGAAACGCTGACTCGGCGCCTTCAAATGCTGGGCCTCCCGAATCATGCGCACCACCTTCTGAAAAGCGCTTTCGCCCGCTACCCTAGTCGCCCGCACCCGTGCCGTTCCCCACAGATTGAGCGTGCCGCCGAAGACCTCGTCGCCAACGAGCTTGCTCACCGGGTTCGCTTCGCCCGTCAGGTTCGACTCGTCCGCCGCCGTTTTGCCCTCCTCCACTTCGCCGTCCACCGGAAACTGCTCCCCCGGACGGGTCAGCAACAAGTCGCCCACCCGCACCACGCTCACCGGCACCTCCCGTTCCTCGCCAGACTCCTCTATAAGCGTAGCGGTTTTCGGAGCAGCTCTAAATAGGCTGTCGATCTCCCTTCTCGTGCGAAACAAAGCGAAATGCTCCAAGGCCCCCGAAAACGAAAACAGAAAAAGCAGCAAAGCTCCCTCCGCCCAGGCCCCGATGCACGAAGCCCCGACAGCCACCGCCAACATCAGAAAGTGGATATCCAGCTCCCCTTCCCGGATGCCCTCCCAGGCATCCGCCGCAGCATCCCAACCGCCAGCCACCATGGAGCAGACGTACAGGGCGATCGCCACCCAAGCCGGTACCGCGGCAAACGTATCCAACATCCAAGCGCACAGCCCAAAAGCCGCGCAAATCGCCGCCAATACGGAAAGCAGCCGCCACTCCTCGCCCGTCTCCTCTGCTCCCTCTTCCGGCCAATCCAACTCCCGCCAGCGCCACAGCAAAGGCGCCGTCGGACAAGTTGGCTTCTCCAAGCGCGTTTCGCCAGCATCCCCCCGCCGCACCGAGATGGAATCGGCGATCCCAGGCCCACCACCTCTCTCCACCCCATCGATCCTCTCCTCCTCGATCAGACGGATCGTCTCCGACAGCCGAGTTTGCAGCAAATCGAGATCCACTTCGCCCAGCGTCGCTACCTCTATGCTCCGCCTCCGAGGATCGAAACGCACCGCCTCCAATTTTTCCTGGCGCTGCAGAAAAGCCGCCAACCCGCGCTCCCAATGCCCCAACTCCAATCGACTCCGACCATCGTTCATCAAACCAGCTATTCTTTAGAATCATTCTAAACAAACAAGCCAAAGATCGAATTGCAACCTTCGAGCAGCTTCTCCAACCAACGCCCCCACCTCCCGGCAAGAGGTCCGAAGAACGTCCAAAACCCGAGAGTTCTCCGAGTAGCCGACGAGCAAACCTGGCGTCGAGATGGCCAAGGGCAGCCGAGAATGGACCCAGCTCTACCTTGCAACCCAGCCCATGAGCAGCTTTCTGGGTTACCCCAGCGCCTTGAAACCGAGCGCGCGCGGATCGAAGCGGGCTAGCTGACTGCGGCGATTGCCGGAAAGCGAGAGAAGACCTGCTTCACGCTAGTCTCGAAATCGCTCCCGACCTTGGCCAGCGTTGCCGCGAAATCGCTGCCATCGATCGAAGCGATTTCGTCCTCGATGCGGCCAAGCTGATCCGCCACCACGGCGAAGCCGAAATTGCTGGCCGAGCCCTTGAGCTTGTGGGCCTCCTTGGCAATGAAGTCCTTCTGATCCGGGAATTCGGCAGAGTTCAAAGCTCCGAGACAAGTGTTTCCATCGTCGACGAAATCGTGGAACAGTTCCGTCATTTCTTCGTCCAGCTCGTCGTCTTCCTCGCCAAAGAGCATGCTTAGCTGCTCCCAATCTATAAGTTCCGAATCGCTCATGCTCGTGTGGGTATTCAAAAATCTTTTACTAGTAGACTCCTAGAACCTTATACGGCGGGCTCCGTAGCCGAGTTTAGACTCCATAGCCTTTTTCACATTTTCCTTGCGCGGCTTGGAATCCGTAACGAGACCCTCCGCCTTCGCAAAGCTCTGTCGCAGGGCCAGTACTACCTTCTGATACTCGTCCTTGCTCAGATGCAGCAGGGCGATCAGCAGGGGATCGGGACCCGCAGGAACCACTCCCGAAGCCCGATCGTCCACGATCGTACCGATCATGCGCTTGGCGAAAGAGATCAGGCAGGCCATGCGCTCGTAGCGGCCGGCATCCGACGGCTCGAACTGATAGCAAACCGGCATCACGATCTCGTCGGAGAATCCCCAGCGACGCATGACTTCCGAGCCGAGTTTGGCATGATTGGTGCCAAAAATGACCATCTCCTCCGAAGCGATGGCGACATCCTCCGGCAGACCGTTCTTGAAAGCTATCCGCGCTCCCTTCTCCTGCAGCTCCTTTTCGATGAAAACCATCCCGATGGCATGCAACAGGCCGACCGTGTAAGCGGCTCCGGGGTCCTCGCCATACTTGCGAGCGAGGCGCTCCATGGCCAGAGCGCAGGCCACCGAGCGACGCCAGAAATGCCCGGCGCTCAAAGCATAGGTCTCCAGCGGGCGGGCCATAAGGTCCGAGAACGCCAGCATCGTCACGATCTGGTACACATCGCTAAAGCCGAGATGCATGATCGCATCGTCAATGGAGTCGATGTGGTATCCAGGATTGAAATACGCGCTATTCGCCGTCTTGAGAATCATGGCGCTCAAGGCCGCGTCCAGACGAATCATGTCCCGAATCTCGTCCGGGTTCGTATTGCAGTCGGCGACCATACGCTGAAGCTGCGGAAGGATCTGAGGAGCGACCGACATCTCCTGGAAGTCGGTCTGCAGCGTGTCTGGATCAATAGGATGGGAAATCATAGCGAAGCTCAAGTAGTCCCAAGGGCAATCGACTCCCGACCGCCAAAGTTGAGCCCTCGAAGCTTCTTTAGTATGCGTTGCCAGACAAAGCAGCGGCTCCAATAACGCCTTCACGGCAGAAATAGCGTAAAGTACTCATCAGAGGCGCCAAATCCCTTAAGGCGCGCTAGTAGACAGTCGATGTACAACCCTGTGAATACAAGTATCCAGATCCCACTCACCGAAGACGAATGGTCCATGTTGAACGCCGCGGCCGACAGCATCCAATCCTCGCCAGAAGAGCTGGCCCGCATTTCGCTCATGCAGCGATGCATGGTCATGTCCGAAGACGACGAGATCTGCCAGAGCACGCGAGGTCTGCTCGGCCAGGTCTTTGGCTTGAACTAGGCCGAGTGGACAAAATGCGGAACGAGCCTTTTCGAGGGGCTTTTGAGTCAAAACTGCGGCTCTCGATCCGAGGTGAATCCAGATTCATCGAGGTGAGGGAACGCAATTTGGGCCGAAAGCCACCGAAATAGGCGACATGAGCAATTTGTCCACTCGGCCTAGTGTACTGTCATTGAAGTTCATAGCATAATTGTGAAGGCTCAATGCTATCAGCATAGGCATTTGAAAGGTCAGGTCGGCTGTGCCGAATAGGTGCCTTCGGCAGTAGGCTCTAAGCCTAATTTTGCGAAGCAAAACCTATATCGAACGATGCG
>JANQRJ010000060.1 GCA_028284635.1 Pelagicoccus sp. | reverse complement strand
GTTGCCGCACCGGTTGTTCCCTCTGTAGGCTCCACGGCAATGACGGAGCATTGCCCTCCAGTACGACACCTTTTGGCTTAAGTTGACGCCTATGCGCTCTGCGGGATCCGAGCACTCTTTGCGACATTGTACCGGTGACACTACACTAGGCACATGCTCGCCAACGATCCTGCGATTCGGACTGCTCGGCGATCAGTCCCTACCTCAAATGCATCGCAGCTTTGCTGCGAAGATCTGCGCTTGCGCTAGAGGTCTTTGATCTGGACTGCTCGAAATTCTATATCCGACTCTTCGGCTCGGAAGGTGATGAGACCAGAAGTGGCGGACACTTCGGTGGCTTCGTTGACGAGTTCATCGTTGAGGTAGACCTTTAGGGTGTCGTCCTTGGCCACGATGCGCATCTCGTTCCACTTGCCCGGCTTTTCTTCCTCGTCTTTTCCGGCGATCCTGAGGCGGCGGTTTCGCTCGGATCCTCTGTTGGGCAGCTGCTTTTCGTCGACTTCCAGCTTTTGATTGTAGAGCCAGAAGTCGCCGGTCTTGTCTTCAGCTAAGTCGATCTCGATGCCTTCCGGCCAGATCCCCAAGGAAGTGAATTCCGTGCAGTGAATCTGGATACCGCTCGTTCCTGGATCGTCGGAATCTTCCGGCCAGCGCCATTCGAATTTCAGCTCGTAGTTCTCGTATTCGTCGAGGGTCTGGAGGTAGGCCGGAGAATGGTCCTTGCCGTGGATGATCAGGGCGCCTGCGGGAGTGATCTCGAAGACGTCCTCGGCTTCCGCTTCCTCTTCGAAATCGAAGTAGAAGTCTTCGTGGGCGGCGCCCTTGAAGAGATCTGTCCATTCGCCCTCCGCATTGGCGCAAGCGATTGGCAGGAGAGCGAGGAGAAAGATTAGACGCTGCATGCCATTCAAGTTAACGCGGAATGGGAGTTTAGCAAGGGTTCTGAAAAAGCAGCCTCGAGGGCTCGTGATCGAGTGAAGCTAAATCTTGTGTGACAGAGACAGACGTCCACGGAATTTTCCTTGTCTTGCCATGGGTTGTTTCCCTTAGTCAAAGGCGGTTGTGAATCGGTGCCTGACAACCCTTGCCTTGATATTTCTCGCCTCATTTTCATTTGAAGCGAAGAGCATCGAAGTTGACACGTTTATCAGCATATTCTCACCGGATGCGAGCGACTTTTCCGACATGGTTCAACCGTCGGAGAGCGTCGAAGTCAACGTCTCCTATGAAGCGAGCGATATCTACGACGATGGAGTCGTGACGGTCGAGCTTCCGCTGGAGTTGGATTTCAGCGGCAGCTGGGTAGATCGATCTGGCTTCCCCACCGTCCAGTCCGTCGCCTTCGACGGAAAAGTCGCGACCGTGCAAGTGAGCGGAAATCCTAGCAGAGGAAAAATTGCCTTGATAGCGAATTCCATCCCGCTCGACGAGCTGCCGGACAACGCTCAGGAATTCGATATTGGCGTGACGTTCATCGCGAATCACCCGACCGATGGAATGGCCGAGAACTCGCGCGATTTCGTATTCAAGATGCACTACGCCCAGATCGAGGTATTCTCCGATCTGTCGGGATCGGCGGGCCCGGGCGACGTGATTTCGTACAGCGTAGTCGTTTCCGGATATGGATTCGGAGTCCTGGAAAACTCTACTCTAAATCTGCCGGCTCCGCTTGGAACCGATATTATCCTCGGTTCCGTTACCGGCGAAGCGGGTGCCACCGTTACCGAGGACAGCGGCAGAATACTGCTCGAATGGGGCGAAGGCGTGGCCAGCAAGCGAACCGTTTCCTACAACGTCAAGGTTCGCGAACTCTTTCAGATACCCGATAGTCAAACGGAAATCGTCAACGACAACGTCTTTTTCCGCATGAACCACCGCGATACGCGGATAAATGAAAACGACCTGGAACTCACCTATCGACGATCGTTTACCATCACTGGCGGCAGCTCTCCGCTCACCTTGGACCGCCTCGCTATTCAGGCCATCGTCAACTCTTTCGAAGACCGGCCGCGAGATCCCGACAGCGAGGGCTGCGACACGGGAGAAATCACCCCTCAAGGGCTGCCTGAGTGCACGCTGCGCTCCGCTATCGAAGCGGTGAATGCCGGCCTTACTTCTCGCATCACGTTCGAGCTGCCCTCGGCGGTCGTACCGGAACTCGTCTTGGAATCTCCACTACCGCCAATTCTGGCTCCGGTGGTCATCGACGGCACCACCCAGCCGACCGCTCAGAAAGTCAAGATCGTCGGTGGAGGCATGTCGGCGAATGGCTTGGACCTCCGCGGTGGCAGCAGCGAAATCCGAGGGCTCGTCATGAGCGGTTTCGAGACCGTCTTCGACGACCCCGATGAGACGCCGAATGCCGCGATCTCTATTTCCGGTCCTGGGAGCAATAAGATCGTGGGCAATTGGCTGGGGACCGCCCCCGACGGCAATGCAGCCGAAGCCAACGTCATCTGCGTGGTTGTCGACGGCAGTTCGCAAAACACCATCGGTGGTGAAACGGAAGCCGATCGGAATATCATCTTCGGGTCCACCGGAGGTGTTGTTATAAGAGGGGATGGAGCCGATTCGAACCATGTCGTCGGCAACTCGATCGGACTCGGAGCCAATGGCGAGTTGCTAGGCGAAGTCGAATTCGGGGTCGTCGTGCAGCGAGGCAATAGCAATCGCATCGGTGGAGCGGGTGACCTCGGCAATTCCATCGTCGCGGCGGGCGCCGTTTTCGCGAGCGGCAAAGACTCGATGTCCGCTCTGACAATCGAAGGAAATCGCATCGGCCTGGATGGGGCTGGAACCACGAAACCCGCCATCATCGAAAGCGAACGATCCGCGATCAGCATCTCACCTCTCGAAGACGCTTTATATACATCGTTCGAGGTGCGCGACAACTATATGGCTGGTCACGCTTTTGGCATTTTCCTCACCGGTCTTAACCTGCAAGGCCCCGTAGTTAGCGGCAATATCATCGGCCTGACCTTCGACGGTTCCGACAGCATTCCCGTAGGCGTCGAACGGTACGATCAAAACTTTGGCATTCGCATAGATGGAGCGCCGGACGCCCAAATTACGGGCAACACGATTGCCGGCCATCAGCGAAACATTATCATCTCTGGCCAGGAGCAGTTCGAGGAAGTCGATGGCCTCTTCACCTACGCGAATCCCAGTGAACCGCTTGATCTGCCAGACGCTCCCGCTGCTTCTGGAATAGTGGTGCAGAACAACGCCATAGGCGTATACGAGCGCTTGGAATCCGCTGGAGAGGCCGCCCAATGGAATGGCGTGTTAATCTTCAGCAAGGCGAGCGACACCACGATCAGCGGCAACACCATCGCAGGCCACAACGACGATACCTTCGACCAGATCTATAGCGAGATCTCGTTGCGGAACGTTAGCGAGCAAACCGTCACTGGCAATGTTCTCGGAACCAGCGACGGAACGAACCAGGACAGTCAGATTGGCGTCGAAATCGTAGACGGGAGCGACATCGTCGTATCCAATAATCTGATAGGCCACAATGCCATTGCCGGAATACGAGCCGAAGGTTCCACGTCCGAGCTCGTCATTGGCAACAACACGATCGGAACCAACGCCGGTTTCACTGAGACGTGGACCAACGGAAGAGGAATCCTCATCCAAGCGGAAGGTGGAGCCTCTCCATCCGACGTCCGCATCAACGACAACGTCGTGGCTAACAGCGAAACGATCGGCATCAACCTGATCAGCGCTTCGGATGTCGAAGTCGATGGCAACTTTGTTGGAACAGGTTCTGTCGATGGCCCTGAGCTTTCAAACGCCACTGGCATCAAAATAGAAGATTCGTCCAGCCAGCTGACGGACAATACTATCGCCTTCAATACGATCAAGGGCGTCAGCATATCCGGGCTTGAAGCCGTATCTATCGAGTCCTGCTCGATCTACGAGAACGGCAGCGGAGCCAGACAGGATGGTATCGACTATGTCACGCCGCCCGTGGAGACTCCCCGAGGTATTGGAATTTTGCGTACGGCTCCCGCCGATGGCAAACCTGGCTTCGTTCGGGTGTTCGTTCCAGCCATCGGCGGGGAGGGAAATGTAACTCTCGAGATTTTCGGCAACGAACGAGCCGAGTCGCCACAAGGCCAGGTGCCACTCCTGCGGCGAACCATAGGCGCTGATGAAATCTTTACTCTCGAGCAGGAGGCCGGCAGCAGCTCCGACTTCATGAAGTATGCCAGCTACTCGGTGACGGCGACAGTCGGCTCTTCCACCAGCGAATTTTCCAGCGTATCGCGGATTTTCGATTTTCCCATCGATCCCGTTATCAAGTTCGTTCCCTCTTCCCGCTCGGACGAGTTCAGAATCGCCTGGTTTCCTGCCGAGATTTTCAAGCTCGTCGAAAGCTCGACCCCGACCGGCCCTGCTGCCGACATCTTCAACGAGCCCACCTTCGAAACAGTGGGTGGCGTTCTCGTCGCCACGGCGGTGATACCGGTAAGCCCACGCCCTGAACGATTCTTCCGACTGGCCGTCGATTGGGAGAGAATCCTTTCCGGATCCGATCTGTAGGCCCCAACGGTCGGCATATTCGTGGATGGCGGAGAAGGAGGGATTCGAACCCCCGGACGAGTTGCCCCGTCAACTGATTTCGAGTCAGTCCCGTTCGACCACTCCGGCACTTCTCCTGGTAGAAAGGATCACGACAAAACGGCTTTGCCGAGCGATGGCAAGCGGTTCCTAACCGCTTTTCGGTTTAGGCGGCTCGGATACTTGAGAAAGTCCGAGCGAAGAAAGGGGAAGCGATTCCGATCAGGGAGTGAACTGGACGACGAGCTGGGCGTTGCAAGCAACCGCTTGTCCGCCTTTTTCGGCTGGACTGAAGGTGGAGCGGTTGACGGCGTCGATCGCCGGTTGCTCGAATTCGCGGTGCGTCGACTTGATGACGCGGGCTCGACGGACCTTGCCGGTGGCGTCGATGACGAAACGTACGGTGGCGCTGCCCCTGACTTTCGCCTGCTGCATCGAGTATGGATATACAGGATCGGACTGGACGAGAGCGAAGGGCGCCTTGTCCACGTCTGCTAGATCGAAGATCTGCATGTCGTCGAGGGCATCGATGCTGTCGCCGAAGTTTCCAAAGCCGAAGTCACCGGTGGCGTTGCCGCTGCCTGGTTCGAGGGCCATCTCAAGTTGGGCGAGGGTCATCGGCGGCGGAGGCTCTTCCATCTCAGGCTCTTCGAGCTCTTCTTCCTCCTCTGGTGGGGGCGGTTGATCTTCTGGTGGGGGTGGGGGTGGCTGGTCGGCCGTTTCGGCGGTGTCGATCAGAGATGGCGGCTTGCTGAACTTGCCGAGATAGTGCATGAACGGCAGGATGGCGAAGACGAGGAGCGTGAGGGCGAGACCTACCAGGGCATTGAGCCCGGGGTGGCCGTCTTGATCAGAGGGTACGTAATTGGAACTCATGGCTGCTATCTGGTTCTGCTAGGCCTTGCGGGTGCTGAATTGCTGTAGGCTAATGCTTTCCAGCCTGACGAGGAATCCCTCGTAGTCCGTCACCTTTTGCTTCAAGTAGAAGACGAAGATGTAGCCGGGGATGGCGAGACAGAGTCCCATTTGGGTGGTGATGAGGGCTACCTGGATACCTCCAGCTACGATGCTGGTGGTGCTTTCGGAGCCTCCTAGAGCGATGCCGTTGAAGGTGGTGAGCATTCCGAGAACGGTGCCGAGCAGTCCGAGCAGGGGCGCCGTGTTGACCAGAATCTGCAGAAAGACGATGTTTTGCTGAAGCCTGGGGATCTCGGCGGTGCGAATCTCCTCGAAACGGCTTTGAATCTCGTCGAGCGTCTCCACGCCGTCCTGCGAGTATCGGATGATCTCGCCGACGGTGCCGGTCGCCTTTGAAGAGTTGCGTATCCAGTCCTCGCAGGTCTCGACGGAGGTCTTGCGGTGGTTGCCTCGGCGGAAGAAGAGCAGCAGTCTTCCTCCGACGTAGAAGGCGATGAGCCCGAGGCAGAAGAGCGGGATCATAACCCAGCCGCCTGATAGGATGATATCCAGTGATTCTTGGAAGGTCTCAACAAATGTCATTTCTTATCGGTATCGAGGTAAAGGGAGGTCGGCCGAGGCCAGTCGTGGTGAAGTCGTTTTGATCCGCGATGCTTCGCGCGGTGGGCTAGGGTCTGAAAAGAGGTTTGAAACAGCTTACACTTCGGCGAGTCAAGCGTATCCCTGAAGTTCAAAGTCAGGCTGGGGGCTGCGATCCGTCGAGAACTTGCTCGCTGCCTCAAGCTGGCGCTCGGCAAATGTGACATGGGTAGCATTAAGAGGTTTCCTACAAATGTAAGTCAAACCACTTGTCGCCTTTTTCTCAGTTCGCGAAGCTGATGTCTTCTCCGGCCTCCACGCGCCTCAGGAGGTCGCGGATTTTTTCGCCGTAGTCCGGATCTTGCAGATCGGTCGCGGCGAGAATCTCCGGTACGCTGATGGCTCTGCCGTAGGCGATGGCGTTGGATTTCTTGTCGGGCAACAGAAATCCGCCCTCGAAAGTGGCTCCGGCGTAGAGGCCCTCGGTATCGGTGTAGGCTAGCAGGGAGACGTCACCGCCTATCTGGGCTGTGGCATTTGAGCCAGTCGGTCCGGCGGTCACGGCGGCATCGACTCCGATCTGGAACTTGGCTTTGTCGAGCATCTTGAGTCCTTCATCGTCCATGATCAGCAGGACGACGTTCAAGGTCTGGGCCCCGATTTGCAGACCGCCGCTGATCTCGCCGGTCTTGATCCAGGCTAAAGAGCCCCATTCGCCGTTCTCGTGTCGCTTGATCGCCATGCCGAAGCCGCCTTTGGCCCCGAAAATGAAACCGGCCTCGTACTGGCGTAGGATGATGATGCCCCGCGCCTGCTTCATTATTTGGGCCGGGATCTTGGAGCTCTCCTCGATCTGAATGCTGGTTATGGTGCTGCCGATCTTGGCGGCCCGACGTTCAAGTCGTTCCAAGTCCTTTCCGCCTTGAGCGGAGGCGCAGATGAAGCTCGCGAGAGCGAGACAGATGAGTCGAGCGGGAATGTGGAATATTCGCATTGGCGGGGTTTTCAGAGATAGGCTGGTCGCTTTGCAGACCCAGCCCCTAGCTTGCATAGTCTTCGCGATGGTCGGCGCGGGCAAGTTCGCATTTGTTCTGAGCTTTGGGAAAGCGAAATCCCTCCGAGGTTCTGTTCTCGTCCTCTTTTCGAGCTCTTTGTGGATGGATTCCCAGGCGTTCTCGCCTGATCAGCGGGAATTCGCAGCGTTTTCGCACTCCCTTATCCTGCTTCGAAGAAAAGACTGTTCCGAGGAAAGGGTCGCCAGAGCTTCTGCCTTCCGAAAGTGGCGGACTGCACTAGGGTACCGACCCAGGTCGGCCTCCATGCTGCCCCGGGCCGCATGCAGCAGGTAGTAGGATTCCAGCGGAAGGCTGGCCAACGATTCCAGTCCTGCTTGCGGGCCTTCGACGCGGGCCAGGGCAATGCCTCGATTCAGGGCGGCAACCGGGGAATCCGTCAGCGCTATTAGCTGATCGTAGAGCGACAGAATCCGTGGCCAGTCTGTGGATCCCTCGTCGGGAGCCAAACAATGGCAAGCAGCGATACCCGCTTCCAGGTGGTACTTGCTCAGCTCTTTGCCTTGTCCGGAAAGTCCGAGACAACGCGTTGCCCGTTCGATCATGGCGGAATCCCAGGAGCTGCGATCCTGCTTGCCCAGACGCAGAAGGTTGCCTGCTTCATCGGTTCGCGAAGAAAGCCGGGCTGCGTTGAAGAGCATTAGCGCCAGCAAGGCCCAGACGCGTGGGTCGCCGGTTGTCGGGCGTTTTGCCAGTAGGGTAGCGAGTTGGATCGATTCGTGGCAAAGCTCGGCCCGCACCAGCCGGTCGCCGGTCGAGGCCTTGTAGCCCTCGTTGAAAAGCAGATAGAGAGTCCCGAGCACTCCATCCAAGCGAGTCGGAAGCTCAGCGGGATCAGGCACGGAGAAGGGTAGATTCAGCTCTCGGATACGCTGGCGGGCTCGGACGAGCCGCTTGCTGATCGCGGATTCCGAAGCGAGAAAGGCGGCGGCGATTTCAGCCGGACTTAGACCGCAAAGCGTCCGCAGGGCCAGGGCGGTTTGCGCCTCTTTGGAGAGTTGCGGGTGAAAGCAGACGAACATCATGCGCAGCGTGTCGTCTTCGAGAGTTTCCTCGGTCTGACTCCTTGCCGGCGTCGAAGTCGACAGCCAACGCTCTCGTTCCGCAGCGATGCCGGTCTCCTTCTTCTGCCAGCGGCCTTCGCGGCGCAGCAGGTCGATCGCCACGTTCTTGGCGGTCTGGGTGAGCCATGCGGAAGGCTTGTCCGGCACGCCTCGGTAGGGCCAAGTCTGCAGGGCTCGTACAAGGGCCTCTTGAGCGACGTCTTCGGCGAACTGTAGACGCCGCGCTCCGAGACGCCGCGTCAAGAGCGTCACCAGCCGGGCGCTCTCCTTGCGAAAAAAGTCGTCGGAAAGACCGTGCACCGACTGGCACCTACTTGCTCGCCTCGAAGGCCTTCACTTCGGCCATGGGTCGACAGAGATCGGCTACCGGTCTCACTTCGATTTGGGCGCCGCGATCGAGAATGGGACAGGCTTGGGCATGGCTTAGGGCTTCCTTCATTGAGGTCACCTCGATATGGAAGTAGCCTGCGATAGCTTCCTTCGACTCCACGAAGACGCCGTCGGTGACCGCAGCGCCTCTCGCTCCTGAGACGAGCTTGCCCTCCTCCATGAGCGGCTGGGCGCCGCGCAGGATATTGCTCTGAGCCAGGCCGTCTACCCAGGCATAGAAGTCGGTCATGGTCTGTTGCAGTTCCGCTGGCGACATGCCGTGGTTCCAGTGCGTGCCACGGATGAGAAGGAGGTACTCGTCGGTTGGTTTCTGTGGGTTCGTAGAGTCCATGGGAAAAGGTGGTTCCTACCTATTTATAGAGAAGAGTTCGGAAGCCTCCGTAGGCCATGCGCTTGTAGTCGAAGAGACCTTCGGTCTCCTGGCAGAGCTCCTTCATGCGTGGGTCCTCCATTAGCTTCTTGTTTGCTTCGTCCCGGACCTGACGAGAAGGATAGACGGCATAGGCGAATATGACGTGTTCGTCTGGCTGCGCGCCGGCGAGCTTCGTGAAAGGCACTTGGTCTGCGATCTCGAGATCGTCGCCGACGCACTCGCGATACTCAAGCGCTCCGTGATCCTTCCAAATGGCTGCGGCTTTCGTGGCAGCCGCCTTGTAGGCTTCGAGTTTGTCTTTTGGTACTGGGAGGACGAATCCGTCTATATATTGGCTCATGATATTGATGTGGGTTGATGTTGAGAGTCGGTTTTTAAAACTTGCGGATTGCCGCTCTAGCTCTCGTCTGCAGGGGGCATGTTTATCATCCAGCAGAGGCCGAAGCGGTCCGTGACCATGCCGAAACATGGAGACCAGAAGGTCTTGTCCAAAGGCATTGTCACTTCACCGTCCTTGGCAAGAGTATCGAATGTTCGCTTGGCCTCGACCTGGTCGGCCAGATTCAAGGAAAGCGAGAAACCCGCGAAGTTGGTTTCGTCGACTCTGCATCCGTCGGACATCATGATGGAGCTTTCGCCGATGCGTATGGCAGCGTGCATCACTTTTTCCTCGTATCCAGGATAATGCATTTCGGTTGGCAAGGGATCCGGGGATTCCTTGAACCGCATGAGTTCCTGAACCTCCGCTCCGAGGTGAGTTCGGTAGAATTCAAGCGCTTCATCGCAGCGGCCGTTGAAAAAGAGGTAGGGTTGGATGTTGGTTTTCATAGCGTTTCTATATTATATCGAACGTTTCAAAAATAAGTGTTTTAGGAACCGCGAATGGACGCTAATTCACGCGAATGGTCTTCACGTCGTAGGAAAATTCGTGTTTATTTGCGTTCATTCGCGGTTCAGGTTTCTTGTCTGTCTTAACCTAACGCAAGGTGATGTTTCTGCCTTTGATAAACCTCAATGCAAGTGATTGATTTTCAATTTTTTGCGTTCAGGTACTTTCAAATTTATGAAACCGGTGGGTTATCGCTAGGCGTGAGTTGGTATCGCGATCAGTCTGGAATCTCCGTCTCGACGAGTTCCGCAAGTTGGGCGAGCGATTCTTGCCAGCCGAGGTAGCAAGCCTCGAGAGGAATGGCGTCCGGTATTCCCTCCTGCTCGATATTCAGTTCGGTTCCAAAGGATAATTCCCTCAGCGTTACGGTCGTTCGCATTGTCCCGGGCAATTTAGAGTCGTCGAATACGCAAGTGTAGCAAATGCGGCTGTGTGGAACCAATTCGCTATACTCCCCGCCGAAAGAGTGGCTGTGGCCAGTCGTGAAGTTGGTGAACGACATCCTGTAGCCGTCGCCGACCTTGGCGTTCATGCTGTGAACCCTGCCAGTGAATCCTCTTGGCGGCAGCCATTTGGCCATGGCGTCGGGATCGAGGAAGGCTTGATAGACCTTTTTCGGTTTCGCGCGGAGCGCGCGGTGAAGGTGGATCGTGTTTGTCGACATGTTTCTTGCTGCTGCGGGTGCTTGCCCAAGCCGTTCAGTCATGATGACGAACTGATCTTGCATGGGAGGACACCTTGAGAGGTTTTTCCGAAAAGAATCATGCCGTGGCGCCGTCGATCCACCTTCCGTCGATGAGAATCGTTTTTCGGAAGGGCGGGATGCCCCGCTCGTTTTGGCTGATCTTGGCGGCGAGGGTTTCGACGCAGCAGCGGGCGATTCGGTCGCGGCCGATGTCTACGCCGGACCAGGGCTGCGGAATTTCGGGGATCTGCATGTGGGCGAGGGCGATGTCCTGGGGCACGCGATAGCCATGGCTCTCCAGCAGTGGCCAGAGCTCTTTTGCCCAGCACAGGATGGCATCGGGACGATGGCGTTTGTACCATGCTAGGACGTTGGCCTTTTCCTCTGGCAGGCTTCTGCGAATGAAGTAAGGTGGCAGTTTGTCTTCGATGAGGCCTTCGCGTTGGGCCCGTTCGTAGCGACTGAGCCAGAGGTTTTCGGTTTCCTCCGTTTGAAAGGAGGCGATTACCATCCCGATGCGGCTTCTTCCTCTCCGGCGCAGATGCTCCATTGCGTGCCGCAGATTCCAGTCGTGGTTGGGAAGCACGCGATCCCACTGGTGCTGCCGTTGGTCGTTGCTGAGGAACGAAACGATGGCGAATTGCTCCCAAGGCAGATCGAATCGCTCTAGGATGCTTTCGCGTTCGGGCAGGATGAGCCCGGTGATCCGGCGCGAGTCGAGTATCTCCAGCAAACGTCTGCTGGTCATGCGGGCTTGGCCGCACCAGATTTCGTCGAGGGAAAAGCCGAGTTCCTCGCTCCGTTGCTTCGCGGCAGGCAGAAACTGCTTCCACTGTGGCTCGGTGCGCCATACGTCGCGTCGCGGCAGAAGATTCATCCATGCGATGGTGCCGAGCGTTCCCGAACGGCGACGTTTGAGTAGCTCGGAAAAGTAGGGGTTGATGCGGTAGCCATGCTCGGCAGCGATGGCTTCGATGCGCTCTCGGGTCGTCCGCTTGACTGCGGGGCTGCCGTTCAGGGCGCGGCTGACAGTGACGTGTGACACGCCTGCCAGCTTGGCGAGCTCGCGCAGATTTCTAACCGGCTTCTTCATGCAATGAAACTTGTTACATAAATGATATTTCGAAAAGCTCAAAGGGCGGCTTTATTTCCTTCGTTCATATGAAAAGCTCCCGTAAGCCGAACGTCGTTGTATTTTTTACCGACCAGCAGAGATGGGATAGCATGGCTGCTCACGGCAACCCGCTAGGCATCACGCCAAACCTGGATCGAGCTGCGAAGAACGGCACCCATCTCTTCAACGCGTTTACCTGTCAACCGGTTTGCGGCCCAGCCCGCGCTTGCTTGCAGACCGGGACATACGCCACGCAAACCGGCGTAGTGGCAAACGGGATACGGCTCGACACGAAAGAGCATCCGACGCTGGCTCATCATTTCAAGGCCGGCGGCTACCAGACCGGCTACATCGGCAAGTGGCATCTAGGACGAAAGGAAAACCGTCTGCACGTGGTCGAAGAAGACCGAGGCGGCTACGGCTATTGGCTGGCTGCCAATGGTTTGGAGTGGAGTTCCGACGCCTACGACTGCGTGCTCTACGACGAAGACAACGAACGCGTGAAGCTTCCGGGCTATCGAGTTGACGCGATGACGGATGCGGCAATTCGCTATATAGATGAAAGCAAGGACGCCCCTTTTTTCCTGACCGTCTCCTATCTCGAGCCGCACCATCAGAACCACGTCGACGACTATCCCGCTCCCGACGGTTATCGAGAGCGCTACGCGGGCGGTTGGACTCCGCCAGACCTGGCGGCGCTGCCGGCCCATCCGGGCGCGAGGAGAGATCTTGGCCTAGAGTCGGGGGATGGGCTGCCGGTTGGCGGTTCGGCTCAGCAGCACCTGGGTGGCTACTGGGGTATGATCAAGCGCCTCGACGAAGCCTACGGTCGAATTCGCGACGCCCTGAAAAGCCTCGAACTGGACAAGGACACGATCGTTCTTTTCGTGACGGATCACGGCTGCCATTTCCGCACGCGAAACGCCGAGTACAAGCGCTCCTGCCACGAATCTTCGATTCGTATCCCGGTCGTCCTTACAGGTGGCGTCTTCGACGGCGGTGGAACGGTACAGGAGTTGGTCAGCTTGGTGGATCTTCCTCCCACGCTTCTCGCGTCGGCAGGCCTTCCCGTGCCGGAGAGCATGGTGGGTCGCTCGGTTACGGAGTTGCTAGGAGGAGGACGATCTGCTTTAGGCGCAGAGTCCTGGCCAGACGATGTATTTGCCCAGATCTCCGAGCACGTTCACGGACGAGCGGTGAGGACTCGTCGCTGGAAGTATGGGGTGGAGGATCCGGATGCCCATCCGTGCGACGCTCACTCGAATCGCTATATAGAAACGCATCTATATGATTTGAAGCACGACCCCTACGAACTGCGAAATTTGGTAGGCTTGGCGACCCACCGTCCGGTGGCAGATCGAATGAAGGCTCGACTGCTAAAGCGAATCAAGGAAATCGAAGGTCACCAGCCAGAGATCGTGAATGCTCCGGAACGCCCAGCCGCTGGCAGAATCGTAACCTTGCAGGAAGTTGATGAGTAGTTTTCTTTTTAAACCGCGTACCGAGCGAAGCGACACTCGAAGACATGGACGCGAATACACGCGAATGTAGTGAAGGTGGAAGCGTGCTCTATATCGCTTTCCCCCGCAGGAGGATCCTAATCTCCAAAGTGGGTTCGATCTTGAAAAGCAGGATGCGGAGCTCCGGCAGATTCCAGTCTCTATAGTCGATTTTGGCGACGGCGTTGAGGGTCGTTTCGTTTTCGGCGCTTTCGACTGTATATAGAAACCGGGCTTCGCGCCATTGGCCGTGCAGGAGTAGTTGTCCGATGGCGAATTGATCGCCGTCGATGTTCTCGGTTCGCTCGAGCTTGAAGGAGCCGTTCGGATGTTTCTCGGCTTCCAGCCATGCGCGGATTCTGCGGTCCTTGCGAGCGCTGCCGGAGGTGATCTCTCGGTAGTCGAAGCGGAATTCCGCTCCTACGAGCGTTTCGAGGGATGCGTCGAAGTCGGCTTTCGCCTCGAAATTATTGAAACGAAAAACGGCGGGGAAGAAGCGGGCGGCCTTTCCTTCGATCTCGATGGAGGAGGATGCGTAGTCGATTTCCAACGACACATCTCTCGCGTTAGCGGGAATGGCGGCGAGGATCGGCAAAAGAAACACGATGGGAAGCGCGGTCATCTTACGCTCCGAGCCGAAAACTGTGGGCGGCGAAGCCGGCTCCGAAGGAGGTCAGCCAGAGGTCCTCGCCGACCGGGACTTGATCCTGTGCCAGATATTCCTCCAGGGCGAAGAGCACGGAGGGGCTGCTCATGTTGCCGTACTTGCTCAAGGCGCGGCGGCTGGGGTCGAGCTGGTATTCGGGGATGAGCTTTTCGATGGCGACGAGCACGTCACGACCGCCGGCGTGCGAGACGATCTGGCGGATCTTTCTGTCTTCGTTTCTCTGGCGGCTTCGCTGGAAAAGCGTTCTTACCGCTTCGGCGGCCTTGTCTGGCACGCTGCGGTGGAGCTGGTTGCGGAGCTTTCCGTCCTTGTTTTGAAAGCGAAGGATTTCGCGGTCTTCGGGAATGTGGAGCGTATCGAAATCGTGGGCACGCAGGCCTGTGCCGTTTCCTGGCTCGCCGGACCAGATCGAAGCGGAGGCTCCGTCGCCAAACAGGCAGGTGCTTATGAGCACGCCGGGATCGTCGTCGACATAGAAGGCTGCGGAACAGATCTCCACCGCGATGACGGCGACCTTGCTGGCGGGGTTGGCGGTCAGAAGCGCGTTGGCGTTGCGAAGGGATGGGATGGCGGCGCCGCAGCCTTGGCCGACGATATCCAGGAGGTAGGCGTCTTGGCGAAGGCCTTGGCGCTCGGCCACGTGACTGGCGACTCCTGGGCAGAGGTAGCCGGTGCAGGTGCACACGATCAGGGCGTCCAGATCGCGGGGTGCGAGATTCGCTTTTGCCAGCGCGTCGCCCAGGGACTGGCTGGCAAGGGCCGGGGCCTCTTGCTCGAAGGAGCGGTTCAAGGTTTGGGCATCGAGCTCGGGAAGTTCGGCTACGGGACTTAGGGCGAAGTGGCGGGTGGCGATACCGTTCTCGCTATTGAGAACCTTGTCGACGATCCATGCCGAGCGTGGGTGCAAGCGTTTCCGGGTTTCGGACTCCTTGTAGAGATCCCAAACTTCTCGCTGGGTGAAGCTTTGCTCGGGTACTCGATTGGCGAGGGCTTGCAGGTACATGGGCTGAAATAGTGATCGGAGGTCTACCGGTGCGGTAGCCGCGTGCGTGAGAACGCGGTTCGAAGTCGAGTTAGAGGAAAACGCGTTCTCACGAACGCGGCTACCCAGAAAATGAGTGAAGCAACTGAAATAGGGGTTGAAATGGCAGGAGGCGGGCTGCGCTGGCCGTCTGGAACACTCTCTGTCTTCCCGGCTTTAGGAGGAAGCCGTGCAGGGCTTGAGCGGCGGCCAGTCGGGTGCGGAACAGCTTTTGCAGTTTCCGCTGCGTCTGTCGCGTCGCTTCCGTCCAGGAAATCCGGTGCTCGGCGTAGCGAACGAGCGGGTCGACGGCTGCTGCTGCGGCTTCGAAGGCCATGGCCATGCCGTCGCCGGTGAAGGGTGGAATCAGAGCGTAGGCATCGCCGATGCGAAGGGCTGTGGTCTCTGGCTTAGCGTAGCCGAAGCCTAGTCCGGCAACCGAGGTTTGGCTGGCGAGGTCGGGATCTCCTTCTCGAGCTCTAGCTGCGAGTTCGCCGAGACCTGCAGCGGCCAGGCAGTCGAAGAAAGCCGCTTCGCGATCGTCGCCGAGCATTCCTGGCCGGCGTTTTATCAGAGCGCAGACGTTGACGCGGCCGTCTTCCACAGCGGATGCTCCGGCGTAGGCTTGGTCGCCGAGATGGACCTCGAGGTCGGCGTTCAGGTAAAGGTTTCGGCAGTGCAGTTTGATGCCCATCCAGTCGGAGCGAGCGCGTTTGCGTCCGATGGCCCAAACGAGGCCTTCAGGGAAATCGGCGTTTGGGTCTGCGGGGAATCGGCTGGCGACGAGCAGTGTGCCGCCCGAATTTCTAAAGGCTTCCGCCAGACGTTGGTCGAGCCGGTGTCTCGAGATGCCGTATGCGGGGCGAGGCAGTCGATCGCTGCGAAAGCGTTTGCCCTGGCGATACCAAGCGACGCGGCTGTGCATTTCGGCATCTTCGAGAGTGGTGGCGATTCCGAGGGTTTCGATCGTCTCGGGCTCGAGTCCTGCGATGAATTCGCCACAGACCTTGTGACGGGGGTAGGTTGCCGCCTCGCGCAGGCTGGTTGGTATGCCGCGGCGGGCGAGGGCGATTCCGAGCGAGAGGCCGGCCAGTCCGCCACCCACGATTTGGATGGGGCGACTGGTCGAGCAGTTTGCAGGGGTGGGCATTTGAGGGCGTCATTCCGCGTTCTCACGAACGCGGCTACGGATTCGGTTGGTCGATTCGAACTTCTGGGAACGCGGGCGGCTCGCCCGCAGCGATAGAGGATCTTGATAGCTGCGGGCGAGCCGCCCGCGTTCCCAGGACAGAGTTCTCTTTCACGTTATTACGTTGGGCGAGCATGAGGTACTGCCCGCGAAATCCAACGCGGCATTCGCATTCCCAGTGGGGGGCGGCGAGGCCGAGCAGGCGTGGAAGTTCGTCGTCGCGAAATCCGGCTCGGATGCTGGCGACCGCGTCGTGGCGGGTGACGCGGCCGAAGCCGAACCTGCTGATGAGTTTGAACTGGAGGAGATGCCGCCGGCGTCTCGCTGGCTCGCAGGCGATGATGATGCGAGGTCCGGAGTCCAGGCGTTCGCCGAGCTGGGCTAGGTCTTCGTCGCTGAACTGGTGCAGTAGTAGGTTTGCAACTACGACATCGTAGGAACCGTATCCATCGAACTGACACGCGTCTTCCTGCCGCCAATGGGCGGTCTTCGGCCAATCATCGGGCGGGGGACAGAGGTCGAGTCCATCGACGGCGGGCACGGCTTTTCGCAAGCGAGCGGCGAGTTCGCCGCCTCCCGAGCCGAGCTCTAGGATGCGGTCGCCAGGCTTGAGATGCGGCAGGAGTTTTCGCTCGATGCGGCGGTGGTTGCCCATGAGCGTATTCAGCCGCTGGATCTCGCGGCGGCTGCGCTGCGCTTCGGGATCATCGAATGGCAGTTCGTCGAGAAGCTCGCGAACGACGATTCGTTTCATAGGCATCCTTCGCCCTACAGCCTAAAAACCTACAGCCTAAACCCCGGCGCCGGAGGCGCCTCACTGATATACTTCGCCGCCTTGCTCGCGGAATTCCTTGGACTTTTCGGAGAGGCCGGCAGTGAGGGCTTCTTCGGCTTCGATGCCTTGTTCCTCGGCGTACTTTCGCACGTCGTCGGTGATCTTCATGGAGCAGAAGTTGGGTCCGCACATGGAGCAGAAGTGGGCCGTCTTGGCGGCGTCCTGCGGCAGGGTCTCGTCGTGGTACTTCATGGCGGTCTCGGGGTCGAGACTGAGGGAGAACTGGTCCTCCCAGCGGAATTCGAAGCGGGCCTTGGAGAGGGCGTTGTCGCGGTACTGGGCAGCCGGGTGGCCCTTGGCGAGGTCGGCGGCGTGGGCGGCGATCTTGTAGGTGATGACGCCTTCCTTGACGTCCTGCTTGTTGGGCAGGCCGAGGTGCTCCTTGGGGGTGACGTAGCAGAGCATGGCGCAGCCGTACCAGCCGATCATGGCGGCTCCGATGCCGCTGGTGATGTGATCGTAGCCGGGAGCGACGTCGGTGGTGAGTGGGCCGAGGGTGTAGAAGGGGGCTTCGCCGCACCACTCGAGCTGCTTTTCCATGTTCTCCTGTATCATGTGCATGGGTACGTGGCCGGGGCCTTCGTTCATGACTTGGCAGCCTTTTTCCCAGGCGCGCTTGGTGAGCTCGCCTTGGACTTCGAGCTCGGCGAACTGGGGGTAATCGTTGGCGTCGGCTACGGAGCCGGGGCGCAGGCCGTCGCCGATGGAGAAGGAAACGTCGTAGGCGGCGCAGATGTCGCAGATGTCATCCCAGTGGGTGTAGAGGAAGTTCTCCTTGTGGTGGGAGAGGCACCATTTGGCCATGATGGAGCCGCCTCGGGAGACGATGCCAGTCATGCGGTGGGCGGTGGTGGGCACGAAGCGGAGGAGGACGCCGGCGTGAATGGTGAAGTAGTCGACGCCTTGCTCGCACTGCTCGATGAGGGTGTCGCGGTAGATCTCCCAAGTGAGGTCTTCGGCGCGGCCGTTGACCTTCTCGAGGGCTTGGTAGATGGGCACGGTGCCGATGGGCACGGGGCTGTTGCGGATGATCCACTCGCGGGTCTGGTGGATGTTCTTGCCGGTGGAGAGGTCCATCACGGTGTCGGCTCCCCAGCGGATGGCCCAGCGCATCTTCTCGACTTCCTCGTCGATGGAGGAGGCGACGGCGGAGTTGCCGATGTTGGCGTTGATCTTCACGAGGAAGTTGCGGCCGATGATCATCGGCTCGAGTTCGGTGTGGTTGATGTTGGCCGGGATAATGGCTCGGCCGCGGGCGACTTCGGAGCGCACGAACTCGGGGGTGATCTCGTCGGGGATGTTGGCGCCCCAGGAGTTGCCAGGGTGTTGCTTGAGGAGGGAGTTGCGCGGCGCGTTGGCGTTCATGCGCAGGCTTTCCTTGGCGTTTTGCAGCTTCGCGTTTTCGCGTATGGCGATGAACTCCATTTCGGGAGTTACGATGCCTTGACGGGCGTAGTGCAGCTGGGTGACGGGCTTGCCTTTGGAGGCTCGCAGAAGCTGGCGGTTGGAGGTGTCGAAGCGGATGAGCTTGCCGGCTTCCTCGGCTTTCCGGGCATGGATGTCGGAGAGGTAGCCGTCGTCGGAGGGCTTGGTGGAGCGGCCGGCGTAGGTTTCGACGTCGCCGCGTTCGAGAACCCAGTCTCGACGGGTCTGGGGGAGGCCTTTGGCCACGTCGCGGTGGTAGTCGGGGTCGCCCCAGGGGCCAGAGCAGTCGTAGACGCGCACGGGCTCGTTTGGCTCCTTCGTTCCATCTGGCTTGAGCGTGTCGGCCAGGGAGATTTCTCGCATGGGGACGCGGATGTCGGGACGCGTTCCGCTCAGATAGATCCGGCGGGAATTGGGGAGAGGCTGAAAGGACTCGGGCTCTTGTACGGTTGTTTCTGACATGACGGTGGAATGGTGAATGGTGAGTAGTGAAGAGTGAATTGGGGGGCACTGCTTCGGGGCCATGTCGCGGTGGGTGAAAGCTCCGAGTGGGAGCGGACATTCCCTTCGACGGCATGACCCGTATCAGGTTCAGAGGGTCTATGGGCGTTCGTTCCCCAAGTCTCGGCCCCGCGCTCGGGACTCCCCTATGTGAAAAGCGAAGAGTGTAGAGTGATGAGCGAAGAGTGAAGGGCGAAATTGGAAAAATGGGTGACTAGGCGAATTCACCCCTCTTCACGGGCCCGATTAGAGGGTGCGAAAAAGCTCCGACTGCCTGGGGCTGCCGGAGCTTCGAAATGGGTGGGTAGCTTTCTTGGCTAGTTGGAGACCGTCACTGGGATGACGACTTCGGCGTAGCCGGGGAGCTCGACGTAGAGGTTGCCGGTGTCGGGCGAGCCTCCCTCGACTCGGATGCTGGTGGAGCGTTGGCCGGCGGGGATGACGACCTCTGGCATGATAACGCTGTCGGGAATGTCGGTCGTCACTGAGATGACGAGGCCGCCTGGAGGGGCTTCGGTCGGGATGGAGAAGGCGAGCGGGAGGCGTTGGCCTTCGCGGAGATTGAGGCTGCTGGGAGAGACGCGGATAGTGCTGGCATCGATGCGCAGGGCGCCGGCGGAGAGTTCGCCGTTGAGGCCGAGCACGGAAACGTTGTAGTTGCGTCCGGCAGGGAGCGAGGGAACGTAGAAGGCCAGGGAAGTGGAGCTTTCTACCTCGGTCACGGTTGGTGTGCCGCCGACGATCACCTTGTCATCTCGCGTGAAGCCTCTGCCGAGTATGGCCACTCGCGTGCCAACTGGGGCACGGTTGACCTCGAGCTCGACGGAGTAGCGGTTTTCTACGGTGAAGGTCTTGGTCTCGGTGAAAATCTCCTTGTTTACCGTCGCGCTGGCAGTTTTTCGCTGGTAGCGAACGAGCAGGTAGTAGGTAGCCGCGTTGCGGCCTGGGGGCATCTGGTAGTCGTATTCGAAGAGCGAATCGCTGCCTGGGGCTCGCACCATGGCGTGGGCTCGACCGTCGATGACGATCTCTGGGATGACTGTGCCGTCGATGACGGCGTTGTTCTTGACCTTGACCTGAGCGGTGATCGTGTAGGCGCGGGAGGGGTTGGCCTTCATGGTGGTCGGCGTGAGGTCGACCAGCTTGATATTGCACCCGGCGAGGAACAGCATGACGGGCGCGAGGGCGAGCGCTAGCCAGCGTCTACGGTTCGACTTGGAATTTCGCGTATCCATAATTTCGGCTTGGTAGAGTGAATTGAGGCTTGTATTGCAATCAAATAACGGACTTTCGGTGAAGCAAATAGTTCACGTAAGCATGGCGTTTTCAAGGTTTTGGGAGGTTTCGAGTGTCGCATACAGCCGAAGTTCAAGCGAGGGATGAGGCGCGGGTTCCGCTGGGCCTCTATTTGCACGTGCCTTTCTGCTCCACTTCCTGCGACTTCTGCGGGTTCTACCAGATCCAGTCCGATCGGCGAGGGATCTTGAGCTACATCGATGGGGTGAAGCGCGAGGCCGAACTGGTCGATATCGGTAGCAGGAAAATCGATACGATGTTCTGGGGTGGCGGGACGCCGGGGCTTTTGCCTGCGGGCGATATGCTGAAAGTGGCAGAGGCTCTACGTGATGCGTTTGGGATGCCTCAACGCGAATGGACGGTTGAGATGGCTCCCTCTTCGGTCAAGCGCGACAAGCTGGAAGCTCTCAAGGATGCGGGGGTGACGCGCATATCGATGGGGGCGCAGAGCCTCAACGAACGGCTGCTCGAAGCGCTTGGTCGTCAGCATTCGCTCAAGCAGATTCGCCAAGCCTTCGAGCTCATTCGCTCGGTTGGGTTCGCATCGGTGAATCTCGATCTGATCTTCGCCATCCCTACGCAGAGCGAAGAGGAGTGGCGAGCGGACGTGCGGGGCGCCTTGGCAATGGAGCCGGATCACCTGTCGACCTACTGTCTGACCTTCGAGGAGGATACGGCGCTGTTTCTGAAGCTGCAGCAAGGCGAGGTGCGGATCGATCCGGAGCGGGAGGCTCGCTTCTACACTGCAATCTGGGAGGAAGCGGCGAACGCTGGGTTCGCCCAGTATGAAATATCCAACTACGCTCGCCCCGGCCACGAATGCGTTCACAACCTCAATACTTGGATGATGGGGGAATGGCTCGGCATCGGTCCATCCGCAGCGAGTCAGTATGCGGGTACTCGCCACGCGAATACGCCGGACCTGCAAGCGTGGCTGGAGGGGCTGGAAAAGAGCAAGCGCGGCGCCAACGACCGCGTTCGGCTCTCGCGGGAGCTCTTGCTTGAGGACGCTCTGATCTTCGGCCTGCGGATGAATGCTGGGGTGAGCCCTTCCAAGCTTGAACGGCGTTTCGGGGTAGAGCTCGGTGGCGAGGCGAAAGCGGCGCTGAGCCAGCTGGTGGCGTCTGGCCATGCGGCATGGGCTGGCGATTCGCTGCGTTTGACGGATCAGGGAAGGATGGTAGCGGATGCGGTTGGTTCGGAAATCATGGCAATGGTGACTGGGCGAAGCGCCTCCGCGGTAGACTGAACGAATAGGGGTGCCTTTCGCCGCAAAAGGTAGAGTTTTCGGGGCGTCAGCGAAGGCGAATGCGTGTGTAAATCTGGCAAAGAGTAGCGCGGAGCTTTAGCCCGCGACCGTAGTGCAAGATCGATTCTCTGCTCTTCGGCAAGCTCAGGGTCTCCGACCGACGCGGTCCCGCCCTGTGCATCGGCGTCAACTTAGCCATTTGGAGGGCAACGTTCCATCGTTGCCGCGCCGTTTATTCCCTGTAGGGCTCCACGGCAACGACCGAGCGTTGCCCTCTTGGG
>JANQRJ010000041.1 GCA_028284635.1 Pelagicoccus sp. | reverse complement strand
GTGCCGCGTCGTTTTGATCCATTCTCTGCGGCGCGGCGGCAAGCGCCGGCCCTACATTTCCACCAGCTAACTAAGTAGAGTTAGGCCGCAAGTTCAAGGCAAGTGCCCCAGACTCCCCCTTAGCCGCGTTCGCAAGAACGCGGCTTTCTTTTTTTCGCCACGTTCTCACATCCTGGATACGAAGTCTCTATAGCGCCGCCGAAAAAACACTTCCACTCAGGCTTGAAATCTCCCAAAGGCCTTACTAAAGGCTTCGCCTTCAAGTTTTCTAAGGACGGAAAATCTCCGCGCGCTCCAGCCCAAAACCCACACTTCCAAATCCCATGGTAACAGTAGACAACCTAGTCAAAGACTACGGAGACTTGCGAGCCGTCGACGGCGTCTCCTTCACCATAAACAAGGGAGACATCCTCGGCTTCCTCGGGCCCAATGGAGCCGGCAAGTCCACCACGATGAAGATGATAACCGGCTTTCTCACGCCGACCTCCGGCACCGCCGTCGTCGACGGATTCGACGTCGCCAAGCAACCCATCGAAGTCAAGAAGCGCATCGGCTACCTGCCCGAAAGCATCGCCGCGTATCCAGAAATGACCGTCATCGAATTCCTGCGTTACGTCGCAGAAGCTCGCGGCTTCCGAGATTCCGAAGAAATCGACAGCCGCCTCGCAGACGTCGTTGCCAAATGCCACCTGGACCAGGTCAAGAACCAGGCCATCGAGACCCTTTCCAAAGGCTATCGCCAGCGCGTCGGCGTCGCCCAAGCCATCCTCCACGATCCGCAAGTCCTCATCCTCGACGAACCCACCGACGGCCTCGACCCGAACCAGAAGCATGAAGTGAGAAAGCTGATACAAGCCATGTCTGCCGACAAGGCCATCATCCTCTCCACCCACATTCTGGAGGAAGTCGAAGCCATCTGCAACCGAGTCATCATCATCGACCAAGGCAAGGTGCTTGTAGACGAGACCCCAGCCGACTTCAAGGCTCGCAAGCCCGGTGCCAGCATCGACGAAGTCTTCCGCGAAATCACCAACAAGAACATCCTAGCCTAGCATGAACCAGATACGCCCCATCTATAAGAAGGAACTCCTCGGCTACTTCCGCTCGCCCGTCGGCTACGTCATCCTAGCCGTGTTCCACCTCATGGTCATTGGCCTAGCCCTCTACAGTGGCTACTACCAGCGCAACCAGGCCAGCCTCGTCACCGTCTGGCAAACCATGCCTTGGGTACTCGTCGTCTTCATCCCCGCCACCGGCATGCGGCTCTGGTCCGAGGAGAAGCGCTCCGGCAGTATCGAGCTCCTTTTCACCCTGCCCATCTCGCCGCGAGCCGCAGTGCTCGCCAAGTTCCTCGCCGCCCTCAGTTTCATCTGCATCGGTCTGGCCCTCTCCTTCTCCCTCGCCATCACCACCGGCTACCTGGGAAATCCCGACTGGGGCGTAATCTTCTCCGGATACATCGCCTCCCTACTGCTCGCCTCCGCCTTCCTGTCCATCACTGCGGTCTGCTCCTCCCTTACCGAAAACCAGGTCATCACCTTCGTCATCAGCGTCTCCATCTGCCTCTTCGCCACCCTCGTCGGCTCCGGCTGGGTCGCCCGCTTCGCCTCGGACCTGCTGCCTACCGGCATCGTGGAATTCATTCGCCTGCTCAGCTTCGAACAGCATTTCCAGACTATGGCCAAGGGCCTCATCGACATCAGCTCGCTCTCCCTCTACCTCGGTCTCACCCTAGCCTGTCTCGGCATCAACATGATCGTACTCGAAAAATAGACACAGACGAAAGACGCGCATCATGAAACCCACTACCAAGCTATTCGCCTGCCTGCTCATCGTCGTAGACTTCCTGCTCCTGCACTACATCGTATCCTCGATCCCTCTACGCTTCGACCTCACGCAGGAAAACATCTACACCCTCAGCGACGGCACCAAGGAGATCCTCCAGAAGATCGAGGACCCCGTGACCGTCGACTTCTACAACTCTCGCTCCCTCGGAGACCTGCCCCCTTGGTTCAAGACCTTCGCCGACCGCGTCGAGCAGATGCTCGAGCAATACGAACGCGCCTCCGGCGGCAGCCTCGAGCTCAACGTCATCGACCCGAAGCCCGACTCCCCCGAAGAGGACCGCGCCCTGGCAGCCGGCCTCAACGGCCAGGAAATCACCAACGGCGACCGCGTCTTCCTCGGCCTCGTCGTCTCCCAAGGCGACGCCGAAAAAACCATCCCCTTCTTCAACTGGGACCGCGAAACTTCCCTCGAGTACGACATCTCCCGAGCCATCTACGAAGCCCAGCTCATCAGCAAGCCACGCCTTGGCCTGCTCACCAGCCTGCCTCTGCAAGCCGCAGGCGGTCCCACCATGCCCGGCCAGCCGCCACAAGAGGACCAATACTTCGTGGAGCAACTCGCCGCCAACTTCGAAGTCGTGACCATACAGTCCTCCGACGAAGAGCTTCCCGAGAATCTCGACCTGCTCGCCCTCGTCCATCCCAAGGACATCGGAGACGCCCTTCTCTTCCACATCGACCAGTTCGCCCTCTCCGGCAAGCCCACCTTCCTCGCCCTCGATCCCTCCTCCGCCCTCGAACGCGAGCAGACCCAACGCGCCATGATGATGGGCGGCATGAGTCCAACCGCCCCGAGCGATCTGCCGAAGCTCCTCGCAGCCTGGGGCATCGAATACGATCCCGCAAAAGTCGTGCTCGACCCCAACATCTCCATCGCTCAGCCCAACTTCGTGCAGCCCGCCTGGATGATCTTCCAAGACGAGAAGATCAACCGCGACCTGCTCCCCTCCTCCGAACTCGGCAACGTCCTAGTCGCAGAAGCAGGCGCTCTCTCCCTCTCCGAAGACGCCACCGCAAGCTGGGAGCCCATCCTCACCACCAGCGAAGAAGCAGCCACCATCCATGCCACTTCCCTGCAATTCGCCGCCCCCGACACCCTCATGGGCCAATCCACTCCCCTCGAAACCGCCGCTACGGTGGCAGGCATGCTCACCGGCCAAATCTCCACCGCCTTCCCCGACGGCCCACCCGCCGACGAAACCCCAGAACCCGAAACCCAAAACCCAACGCCCGCGAGCGAAGGCGAAGCCACCATATTCATAATCTCCGACACCGACTGGCTGCTCGACAACTTCTCCATCGAACGCATCAACTTCCTCGGCATACGGCAGATCCGACCCTTGAACGACAACACCACCCTCGCCGCCAACTTCACCGAATACCTCGGCGGCAGCCAAGACCTGATCGGCATCCGCAGCAAAGGACGAACCGCTCGCGCCTTCGATGTCGTCGAAGCCATGGAAGCCGAAGCCCAAAAGGATTTCCAAGCGCAAGCAGACGCCGTGGAAGCCCAGCTCGAGCAAATCAACGCCCGCCTCTCCGAGCTCGTACAGCAGCAGCAAGGCAGCGGCCTGATCTACGCCACCCCCGAAATGCAGGAGGTGATCGAGGAAAACCAGGCCCAGCAGGTCAAGCTGCGAGCCGAGCTGCGCAAGATTCGTCGCGAACTGCGCAGCGGCATCGAAAGTCTCGGCCACACCATCGGCACCATCAACCTGGTCTGGGCGCCCCTCGCCCTGCTCGCCTTCGGGCTCTATTTCAGCCGCCTCCGCAAACGGAAGTAATATCCATTCCTCGAATACGATGAACCTGAAAACGCTCTACTCCCTCACAGGCGTCCTCGCTATCCTGGCCGCCATCACCTACTTCGTAAAGAACTCCGATAGCAGCCTGCCCGCAGACCCCCGCGTCGGCCAGCCGCTACTCGAAACGGAGCAGCTCAAAGACGTCACCAAAATCCAACTACTTGGCGACGAGCAAACCATCACCCTGCAAGCCGATCCCGACAATTCGACCTGGCGCCTGACGGAAAAGCACGACCTGCCCGCCAACATGTCCACGCTCGGCGATACCGTGAGCTCGCTCGCCGAGGCCAGCATCGAGCGGCTCGTCAGCGCCCGGCCCGAACGCATCGCCGAACTCGGCTTCGCCGGAGACCGCATCATCCTCTCCAACGCCACGGGCGACGAGATCGCCAACATCGAGATCGGCCGCGAGACCGACGCCGGCAAGCAGATCATCCGCTTCGGCGAAGAGCAAAAGGCCTTCCTCGTCGACTCTCCTATCGCCATGGACGGCGATCCCCTGCAGTGGCTCGACAAGAAGCTGATCGGCTACGAACGAAATGACGTCCGGAGCGTAGCGATCGCCTGGCAAGATGGTGCCACTCTCTCCGCTGCCCGAGAAGACGCCGAGGCGGAATGGACTGCCGAAACAGAGCTGCCCGAAGGCAAGATCCTCGCGAAAAACCCCGTAGACAGTCTGGCCGGCCGCTTCACGAATCTCAGTTTCAGCGACCTGGCTACTCTCGACGACCCAGCCGTAGTCGCCGCCAGCGAAAACAGCCACACGGTCCGCATCGGGCTCGAAGGTGGCAAGACCTACGAGATTCGCATCGGCCGTCGACCCGAAGTTTCCGTAGAAAAGGAATTCGAAATCGAAGGCGAAGACGGCGAGCCCGCCACCGAAACGCGAAGCGAGGTCGAGACTCCAGCCGGCCCAGTCTACGTTTTCATCGAATCCTCCGATTCCGAAGATCCAATAAACGGATACATGGCCATAACCGCCTTCGAAGTATCCAGCTTCAACTACACCAGCCTCCCCGAAACCATCGACGCCCTCCTAGAGGACGCGCCTGAAGAGGAACGTAGCGCGGAGCTTTAGCCCGCGTCCGTTACATTTCTCATCCTCATCCTCTTCTTCATCCTCATCTTTATCCTGGGATGAGGATGAGGAAGGGGGATGATGAGGGCGAATCGCGAACGCGGGCTAAAGCTCCGCGCTACATTTTCTCAGCCGCTCCACATCCTCTTGCAGTTCCACCGCAAGCCGCTTGCGGTCGTCTCCGGGATGTCGCGAACTTCCGAATACGACGGTCGCGTAGACCTTTTTCACCCGCAGCATGCGGAGCAGGTGACTGCCGAAACCCATATCGCCCCACCAACAAACGTCCATCCTCGGATCGCCCTGCGCGCACTCGTATTGCAGATAGGCCGGGGTGATTAGCCAGCCGTTCTTCACCACCGGAGCCAGAAGCGATGAACGAAAGGGCAGGATCGTATTCCCATCCGTAGACGTGCCTTCCAGGAAAAACGTCATGTTCAATCCAGCCTCGATCACCTTGGCAAACTCCTCCTCCTTTGTGGCGACATCGCTGCGTCGCCCCCGATCGATATACAGCGTGCCCGCCATCTTCGTGTACAAGCCGATCACTGGCCAGTCAGCCACATCGCTCTTCGAAAGAAAGGCCTGAGGCGACACCGAAGCCAGAACCAGAATATCGATATAGCCCAGATGGTTTGGAGCGACGAAGCCGCCAGTCGGCGGCGAACCCACCACCCTCAGCTCATAGCCGACTCCTCTGAGCATCGCAGAGCTCCACTTGCCCAGCCACTCGGCTCGCCGCGACTTGGACCACCCTTTCCCTCCCCGCAGACGGTAGTCCAGCCCCGAGCGAACGAATACGCCAATGACGAAAAGCAAACGCCACAACTGGCGAAATGTTGCGATCAAAGCAGTCACTCGCACCGATAAAGAAGGCGCCACGCCGCTTTACAAGTCCGGTGGAAAAGTTTGCCCGCAGATCTGAGAAAATCCGCGTCATCTGCGGGCAAACCACCCAACTCGACGACCTACCCCAGAAACTTGATCAAGGCCTGCGGAGCCAGACTGCGCAGATCGATCAGGGTGAGGAAGTCGATCGTCTTGAAATCGAGATCCAAGGCAGGTTCGCCGCAGATGCGAGCGCCCAGAGTCAAGTAAGCCCTCATCAGACGGGGAATCTGCACCCGCTCGAAAGCTTCATCCACTCGAGACATTTCCTCGACAGGCACGGCGCACTCGTAGGCGGGAGTCGGGCGCGTGAGGAACTCGGAGGCCGCCTGATAGCGGGACAGCTTACGCGAGGCCGCCAAGCCTTCGGCCGGATCAGTCGAAGTCAAGGAGCTGCAGCCGATCAAATAGCGGGCTTCGTAAAGCTTGGAGTACTGGGCGATTCCTTTCCAAAGCAAACCCAATACCACCATGTTACGGTGCTCCTTCGCAATACAGGCACGACCTAGCTCCACGATCTCCGAACGAATCGGCTCGAAGATAGAGAAATCGAACTCCTGTTCGCTATAGTAGCCGATATTGGCTGCGGCAGTCGTTCCGGTCTGCAATCGGTACGTGCCAATAATGCGGCCGTCATTGACGTGCTCTACCAGCAGATGATCGCAGACCACATCGAAGGCATCCACATCCTTGCCGGTCGCCTCGGACTCGCTAAGTCCTTCTCCCATCTCCAGGTTGAAAACATCGTAGCGCAGCCGCTGAGCCTTAGCCACGTCGCTCTCGTCCATGGCCATCCTCACTTTGTATGCGGAAGTTGGAGACGGCGGGATGAATTGTTCAAGACGGGATCGTCTGTCTGTCGAACGAAGGGCCATGGCGAGTTCGATTACGCTGCAGGGGGTCAAGAGTGAATCGATTTCTTCAATTGCGGACCGATAGCCGAGTCAAGAACCGGTTCGCAACAGGCGGATCAATTCACCGAATCGTCACTTATTTCCAAAGACTCCAACTTCTGGGAACGCGGGCGGCTCGCCCGCAGCGGCACAGGATCGGGCCAAATGCGGGCGAGCCGCCCGCGTTCCCAGAAGAATATCGATCAGAAATAGAATTCCTTGGCTTTCTCGTACTCCACCATCGCCTCGTCAAGGTAGCCATGAAGCGCATTCAAACGCTCCACCGAGGAGGGGTGGGTGGAATTGTAGTTGTTTTGCGGAAGCGACATCTCCATTTCGACCATGCGTTCCATCACCCGGATGGCGGCATTCGGATCGTAGCCCGCCCTCGCCATGTACATAATGCCGATGCGATCGGCCTCGGCCTCCTTGGCCTGATCCCATGTGTTCAGTTGGCCCTGGGCGCCAATGTTATAAAGACCCATGATCGTGGAACCAGCATTGACCGATACGCTGTTTCCAATGACAGCCGGTCCCGCGATAGCCGCCCCGATTCCGAGAATGGTGCCGACGCCCGAAGCAGCATGCATCTGCGAGAGCCGTTCGTGCGTGTGGCGGGCCGTGACATGAGCAATCTCATGGGCCACGACCGAAGCAAGCTCGTCCTCAGTCTGCGCGACCTGAAAAAGCCCAAGAAAAACCCCAATCTTGCCACCCGGCATAGCAAAGGCGTTCACCTCCTGCTGATCGAAGACCACGAATTCCCATTCGGCCAGCGGCATATCCGCAAAGACCTGCTGCGAAATGCGTTCCCCAACGTTGCGCAGCATCTCGTTGTAGTAGACATCCTGGGAAATCGGGATCTGCGACTTCATTTGCTCGAAGGCTGCGATGCTCATCTCCGCCACCTTTACGTCCGATTGCGTATTGAACTGCTTGCGACCGGTCACCGGGACAGTGGTGCATGCGGAAGAAAGGAGGGCGACCAGCAGAAGGACCGCCGAGACTGTGCTTAGATTTTTCATGAGCGGAAAACGAGGTGCCAAGTTTCTTTCAAAGCGTACGATCCGAGACCGCGAACGGATTCATTCAAGCTAGCCGCCAGCCGCAATTATGCAAATGATTATCCGCAGGCGCTCTTCGTTTCAGACGCAGGTTCTCCTGGTGGGACCCGAAGGGCCGATTTCCAATCCGGGGTCCGAGGAGCTGTCTTCCCTTTGAATCCGAAAGCGTGAGCTTTTCGTAATTTACCCGAACAACGCTTTTCAAGATGCTATTTATAGCGTAGCCTTTAAGCCTGCCAAAATTCCATTTGACCCACAACGCCAAGACATGAGCAGCGATCCCACCAATCAGGAACAAGAAATGGCCGATCTGCGCGATCCAAAACAACCCGCCCGCAAGCACAAAGTCATACACTGGAATCCTGAGGACGAAGAAGGCCAGCCAGGCAAGACCTCCACCGCCAAAGCCTACCTCGGTGGAGCCCTCGGGGCCTTGCTGGTAGCCGTCATACTCGGCAGCGGCTACTTTCTGTTCGTCTACCAGGCCCCCGACGAAATCGGCCAAAGCAGCAGCAACGAGGAGTTGGAAGGCAGCAGTCTCAACCGCGCCTTCGAGAGCGTTTCGCGGGCTCAAGGCGTACGAGACAACATCGAGCGCAAGCTCGAAGCGGCTACCCAGATGCCCATAACCGGCAACGAAGTCCTCCGCCAGATGCTCATCAACATCCAGAAGGAAAAAATCGACGCAGACGACTACATGCGACGCTCCTCCTACGCCAGGGCTATCGCGCAGTACAACCGAGTCGACGGCCTCATCGAGGAATTCACCAGCGAAGTCGAAAACAAGCAGAACGCCCAAAGCCTCTACAACAACTTCCTGGTCAAATCCAGCGCCCTGGAACGCGGCAAGCACCTCAACCCCGAAGACTTCCAGACCGCCTTCTTCGCCGCCTCCGAAGGCAAGAACTTCCTCGATACCGGCAGCTTCACCCCAGCCCTGCAGCGACTCGAGGAAGCCGAGAGCAAGCTCGACGCCGTCGAGACCTCGATCAACAACTTCATTCGATCCAATGCCGCGCTCGGCCAGCGTTTCATCAGCCAAGGCAAAAGCTCCGAAGCCATCGAAGCCTTCACTCGCGTGCTGGAAATCGATCCCGCCAACGAAGAAGCCGTCAGGCTTCTCGAACGAGCCCGCGTCGCCGACCGCGCCTTTCTCGCCCTACAGGCGGGCGAGACCAGCGAAGACGGCGGCGACCTCGAATCCGCCCTCACATCCTTTCAGGAAGCCTTCTCCATCGACTCCGGCTCCGCAAAGGCCCAGTCCGGCGTAGCTCGCGTGCGTCGCAAGATTCAGGAACGCGACTTCACCAACTTCTTCGCCGCCGCCAAGTCCGCCGAGGAAAGCCTCAGATTCGAAGACGCCATCGAAAACTATCGAGCCGCCCTTGAGATCTTCCCCAGCCGCAGCGACATAGAAACCGCCATCGAGAAGGCCCGCGCCGCCAAGCGTCAGAACGACATCGTCACCCGCATCACCCGCGCCTACGATCACGAGCGAGCCTACGAGTGGGCCCAAGCTCGAGACCTCTATCAAGAGCTGGTGAACATGGAGCCAGATCTCCAGGAAGCCAAGGATGGCCTGCTGCGCACCGGACGCATGATCCGCAGCATCCTGCGCTACGAGAAGCTGCTCGAGGTCGCGAAAGGCGAAGCCCAGTCCGCCGAGTTCCAGCTCGCCATCCGCACTTTCGATCAAGCCATGCAATCCAAGCCCACCTACGTCCAGCTCGACGATGAAGCCGAACGCCTGCGCAAATTTCTCCAGCTGCAAAGCCAGCCCGTCCCCGTGCAAATCACCTCGGACGGCACCACCTGGGTCAGCATACAAGGACCCAGCACCCTCAAACCCGAAAGATTCGAAGAGCGCACCGTCAACCTTCTACCCGGCAAGTACTTCGTAATCGGCCGTAGAAAAGGCTACCAAGACGTCCGCTTCGGTCTACAGATAAGAGGAGGCATGGCCCAGACGCCCCTCACCGTGATCTGCGAAACCAGAAACAACTACTGAAACCCCGTCCAACCCCACCCGCCATGGAAAACCGAGCAATCGCAAGAAACTCCAGGCGCAGCCTAGCCACCGCAGCCGCTCTGGCCATTGCCGCGACCGCCAGCGCCCAATTCGATCCCGATCCCGCCATCTTCGATGGAGCCAAAAACGGAGCCGGCTCCCAAGGAGGCAGCATTTCGCCCGGCGTGCTCGTCAACAGCCCCCTCGGCGGCAGCATCACCGTCGTCAACGAATCGAATCTCCCCCCGCTCGAAATCAATTTGCCCGGACTCGGCCAAATCGGTTCCGGAGGCATCGGCTTCCCACCCATGAGCGGTGGAGGCATGGGCGGTGGAGGCAGCAGCTCGATCGGCCTGCCGCCAATGGGCGGAGGCGGAGGTCAGCAAAGTCAGAGCCAAAATAGCCCCTTCCCCCAATCCCAATCCTCATCCTCTTCGTCATCTTCATCCCAGCAGTCGTCTCAACAAGGCCAATCCCAATCCGGGCAGTCCCAATCGGGCCAGTCCCCCGGCCAGCAAGACGGACTCAGCCCTCAATCCCAGCAGCAAAGCGGACAGCAAGCCGGTCAACAAGGTGGACAACAAAGCGGGCAGTCCGCTCAAGGAGCCCAGTCCGGGCAACAAGGCCAAGCCGGGCAGCAGGGCCAGTCGCCAATCTACGGCGAGATGCCGCCGCCGCCGCCAGAACAGCAGATCGGCGACGCTTCCGCCCAGATCGATCCCAACGGCGAACTCGCTCAAGCCAGCAGCCAATCTTCCTCTGGAGGCGATTCCGGCGAGGCCGGAGGCGAGTCGTCCAACGCGAACGCCGAAGGCCGCATACAAACCTCCGCCTCAAACGAAAACGTCAAGAACGAAGGCGACGGCCAAGCGATGCCCAAGGACATCGGCGGCAGCTCGGGCAGCCAGCGCGGCAGAGGCACCGTGGATGACATAGCCGTCCCGTCCAATCTATAGAAACGTCCGCAATGAAACTCCTCCTCCGTGTCCTATCGCTCGCAATCCTCCCGCTAGCATTCACCGACGCTCTGCAAGCCCAACAAGAGCGCGTCGTCGTCTTCCCAGTCGAAGCCATCGCCGACAGCGCCCGGCTAAACAGGGAGGCCTATCTCGAACTCTACCCCGGCATCGACGCCACCCAGTTTGGACTCACCGACGAAGGCTGGTACGTGCGCTACCGTCACGAGCTCCTCACCTACGTCTACGGCCCGATCGAGGATCTCGACTACGCCCGTCGCCAAAAGAAGCTGCTCGAGGAAATCCGTCTCTCCGCCGTACTCAAGAGCCCCACTCTCAGCAGCAGCAAGATAGATCTCGTCCGCTTCGATTTCGACGGCTCTCCTCCTCGAGGCGAAGCCATCGTCGAAGACAACCCCTACCTACGCCCCGAGCTGAAAAACGAGGAGTAGTTTCCGACGGGCAGCGAGATCAATCCCCCCAGCCAAGCAGCTTCAAACCTCCGATTCGAGAGAACTCCCTGAGGTTGCCTGTGAGAAGCTCGCATCTGGCAGCAAGACAATGACCTGCGATAAGCGTATCGTAAGATCCGATTTTCTCTCCTCTCGCTTCGAGGTCCACTCTGACCTTCGCAACTGCCTCTGAAGCTCCCTCGTCGAAAACAAGACAATCGATCTCGCCCAGAAAGAGATTTCCTCGAGCCGCAAGTTTTCGGCTTTTTCGCTTCCTGATTCCAGAAAGCAGTTCGAATCGAGTGATGGAAGAGATGCAAAAACTAGAGTCGCCATACTTCTCCAAGGGTTCGGAGCGACCTCGAATGATATCGATGCAAGCATCCGTATCCAGCATGATGCGCTTCATAGGCTCTTGGCGTCAGGAGCCTTAGCCTGTCGTGGCCTGTCGAAATCGATGGTTCAAAGCGTCTGCCAGCTCGCGTCCGACTCGATCGAGCGCGCGACTGCGTCAGTGAAACGCATATAGGCTAGGCCGTCTTCGAAGCTCGTCAACGTCACCGGCATACCATTGCGGATGCTATCGACGAAATCGGCCTCCACCCGCCAGCTTCCTTCGTCCGCCGCTTCGGGCTCGACCAGCTCTTCCTTGTCGCCAAGCAGCGCCAGCCAAAGCTCTCCCGCCAGCAGATCCAGACGCAGCGAGCCTTTGCTGCCGGAAAGAACGATTCGATCCAAACCCGAGCCAAGCTCGAGACCGGTCATCCGACAACTCAGACGCAAGCCGTTCTCGTATTCCGCGATTGCGTCAAGGGTTTCGGGGATCTCTACAGTTACCTCCTCGTCGGAATCGCTTCGACGTCGTTGCTTCGTGAATACAGATCCGTGAGCGATCACCCTTTCCGGCTCGATGCGGAGCCACCGTTGCACCACCTCGTAGTAGATGCCGAGCATCATGGTATTGTTGCCGCTGAGCGAACGATCCTGGCGCCAGTTTAGAGGAGAGCCTGCGTCTACATTCAGGCCAAGCGACTTGGAAAACGACACCTCACGGAGTTCGCCAAGCGTTTCCGCAGCGAGAATCTTCTGCACCGTCTTGTCCCACTTCAGAGTAAAAGGCGAAGGCACTATCTGAGCCACGAGGTCGGGACGGTTTTGGGAGGCGGACAGCATCTGCTCGGCCTGTTCGGCATTCATCGCCATGCGGGCCTCGGTCAACACATGCTTGCCCGCCGCGAGAGCGGCAATGGTGATGGGAGCGTGCAGGTAGGGCCAGGTTCCTATGCAGATCGCGTCGATTTCCGAATCCGCGACAACCTCCTGCCAAGTCCGAGCTATTCTCGGAATGCCAAAGGCATCCGCAGCCGAGCGGGAAGAGACCTCGCTGCGGTTGCAAACCACGTCGATCGTCACGCCCTCAATCGCCTGAAATCCTGGGATATGCCGCAGCCGCGTATTCGCTCCAGCCCCAATCACACCTACTCGCAACTTTTTCATTTCGAGGGGTACTTTACCCACGCCATGCAAAACGACAATGCTTTAGCTGGGACTAACTGTAGCAGGGGGGTGATTTAAAGCGATGGGAAGTCTTTCGCTTCGGGGAGCGCCTGCGTCTCGCAGGCAGTCTTGGGCGTCTCGCCCGAGACACATCAAACTCAGGGCGAATTGGCTTGGGCGAGACGCCCAAGCTGGCACGCGAGACGCGTGCGCTCCCCGAGAATCCCAACACTTTCAATCGCACCCCTGTAGCGGAGGGCGCGATTCAAAGTCATGGAATTCCGTTTAAAGGCAGGGTCCGCTCACCCCTTCAGTCCAGTGAAAAGGTCAAGGTTGACCTTTTCACTGGACTGGAAAGAGGACCTGGACGACGGCCCGTGGCTTGAAGCGCCGAAAAAAGGATCAACCAGCGCCCAGACTCCGGATTATCTCCACGAAGGGCAGAAACAGAGCCAGCACGATGAGCACGACCACAATGGCCAGCAGCACGATCATCAACGGCTGCACAATCGAAGTGAGAGAGGCGATCGAGTTTTCCACTTCCTCGTCGTAAACGTCGGCCACTTGATTCAGCATATCGGGCAAGTCTCCCGTTTCTTCGCCGACCTCGATCATGCTCGAAACCATGGTCGGGAAGATCCGTGTCGAAGTCAGCGTGCTCGCGATTCCCTCGCCGTCAGTCACCTTGCGACGCACTTTGTCGACCGCTCCACTTACGTGCACATTGCCGCAACCCTCCCTCGTGATGCGCAGCGCTTCCAAGATCGGCACCTCGCTTTCGATCAAAGTGCCGAGGGTTCGGCAGAAGCGCACCACGTATATCTTGGTGAAAAGCTCGCCAAAGCCGAGAAAACGCAGTTTCAGCCAATCGAAAAAGCTGCGGCCCACTGGGGTCTTTCCGAAGATCCTAGACAGTATTACAAATCCAACTACAGATCCGAAAACGACGTACCAGTTCTCGAGCAGGTACTCGCTCACTCCGAGCACATAGACCGTCAGAAGCGGCATGGCTGCCGGGCCAAGCTGATCGACGAACGTCTCCTCGAAACTCGGCACCACGAAGATGAGCAAGCCGATCACGATCAAAGTGGAAATGCCCATCACCACCGAGGGATAAGTCATAGCGGCTGCCAAGCGCGCCTTCATTCGCTCCGTCTTCTCCAAATACAGGGCCAAGCGAGCAAGCGACACTTCGAGCATGCCGCTCGCTTCCCCTGCTCGCGCCATATTCACGAAGAGAAAGTCGAACTCCTTGGGAAACTTCGAGAGCGCGTCAGAAAACGTACTGCCAGACTGGATACTGTCGCAAATCTGAATCAGAATCCAACGAAACACCGGATTCTTCTCCTGATCGACGAGCACTTCGAGCGAACGCAAAAGCGTCAGGCCCGCTTGCAGCAAGGTCGCCAGCTTGCGAGTGAACTCGGCCAGGGCCTTCTTGTTTACCGCAGAACCGAAATACAGCGGCTTCTTCATCGGCTTGACCCTAGTCCCCTCACCCGATTCAGAAGAAGTATCCGTGCTCTCGATACGGGCGGGCGTGACGCGGGCCGGAGTCATGCCATAGTTGCGAATCTGCTTGTCAGCCTGGGAGCGGGAGGAGGCCTCGATCATGCCACGCCGCTCCCTTCCGCTCTCGTCAATCGCTATGAATTTGAATTTCGGCATATCACTGGAACTTCCTGGCTAAGGTCGAAATGTATATCGGGGCAAAGCGATTCAGCGGAGTCGCTTCATCATTCCAATCGTCTTCATAAAAGTCAGCTATGAGGAAGCCGGCCCGAGTCTGCCCGCCTATTTGATCCTGGAGCGTGTGGCCGAACTCATAGGCCAATCCCTCGTCGACGATTTTCGCCAACTTGTCTTCGCTCAGATCCTCGATATCGGAAAACGGCAGGGAATACCTGACCTGCAAAACGCCGGTCTTCTCCGCATCCTCGTGATCGAAGAGGAAAAATGCCGGGTTCATAAAGCCGGAAAGAAGACGCCCCTTCCCTTTCAACACGCGAAAGCACTCCTTCCATACCGGAATTATATTCTCGCAAAACACATTCGATACCGGGTGGAAGACAATATCGAACGACTCATCCTCGAACGCGGAGAGATCGGCCATATCGCCTCTAACCGCGTCGATCCGCAAAGAATCGCGCTTCGCTACCAAGCAGTCCTTCGCAAGCTGTTCGTCGGAATTGTCGAAACTCGTCACCTTCGCTCCCGCAGCCGCGAGAATCGGAGCTTGCTGACCACCACCGGAAGCCAGGCACAAGACACTTCGACCTTCCAGATCGCCAAACCAGCTTTTAGGAACGCTTTTGTTCGGAGTGAGCCTAACGTCCCACTCCGACTTCCGAGCATTCGCGATGGTGTCGGAGCTCACGGGATCGCACCATTCACTGCCCGCCAAAGACTGCCTGTTCCACGCTTCCCTGTTATAGCTGAGTATGTCCATCGACTTTGCGAGATGCCGCTACGAGTACCGTATCACTTCTTCCACCGAAGTGACACCGGTGAAGATGTTGCGCAGACCGTCCTCGCGCAGCGTTCGCATGCCCTCTTGAGTCGCCTGCTCGCGAATGGCCATAGTGGGCTTGCCCTCGCTGATCAGTTCCCGAACGGCCTCCGAGACCTTCAGCATCTCGAAGATACCGAGGCGGCCCGAGTAGCCTGTATTCGCGCAGGCGCTACAGCCAGTGCCCCGAAAGAATTCCTTGCGGTGCAGGATGCTGCCATCCAAGGCAAGCTGGGCGAGCAAGGCAGGATCCGGCAAATAGGCCTTGCGGCATTCCGAGCAGATGCGGCGAAGCAAACGCTGGGCGAGCACAGCCTCCAGAGAAGAGGAAATCAGAAAGGGCTCGATCCCCATATCCATCAGCCGAGTCACCGCGCCAGCCGCGTCGTTCGTATGCAGCGTGGAGAGCACCAGGTGACCGGTAAGCGAAGCTTGGATCGCGATCTGAGCCGTGTCCGTGTCGCGAATCTCGCCTACCATGATTATGTCCGGATCCTGGCGAAGAAAGGCCTTCAAGGCGCTGGCAAAGGTAAGGCCAATGAGCGAATTGACCCCAACCTGCATAATTCCGTCAATCTCGTACTCGATAGGGTCCTCGGCCGTCATCAGCTTGGAGCCGACCTTGTTCAGGCGCTTCAAGCAGCTATACAAAGTGGTGGTCTTGCCAGATCCAGTCGGGCCAGTGGAGATGAAAATCCCATTCGGTCGAGCAATCGCCGCCTCGATAACCTCTCGCACGTCGTCGGGCATACCGAGACTATCCAGCTCCAGCGAAGTCGCGCTCTGGTCGAGCACGCGCAACACCACGCTCTCACCGAACTGCGTAGGCAGAGTCGAGATGCGCAGGTCGACATGCCTTCCCGCCACCACAAGCCGGACTTTGCCGTCCTGCGGGACGCGGCGCTCCGCGATATTGAGACTGCCGATCACCTTCACCCGCGAGATGATCGGAACCGCCAACTCGCGCGGCGGCGGAGACATCTCGTAAAGCGCTCCATCAATACGGTAGCGAATCTTAAAGTCCTTTTCGAACGGTTCGAAGTGAATGTCCGAGGCCTTGTCCTTGATCGCCTGAGCCAGGACCAGATTGACAAAGCGGATGATCGGCGTCTCGCCCGCCATGCTGAGCAGGTCGTCCGCCGTGAGATCTTCTTCGCTGGCAACAGCCGAGAGATCGATCTCCTCCAAAACGCCCGTGTAGTCCACGTTCTTCGGGCGGTAGTAGACGTCCAGCAATTCTTCCACCACCACCGGATCGAGCACCAGCATCCGCACGTCCCGGTGGGTCGCAAAAGCGATATCGTCCACAATGCCCGTATTGAAGGGATCGGTACACGCCACTACCAGCCGACGCTCGTCCGCCTCGATCGGCACCACCTCGTGCATGCGGGCCAAGCCCGGCTCGACAAGCGATAGCACCTCGGGCGCGATTTCGTAGGGAGCGTCCTTCAATCGGGCCAAACCGAGAGAAAAAGCCACCGTATCCAAGAATTTCGAACGAGAAATCTTCCCCTGATCAATCACTGCCGAAGCCAAGGAACCCCCTCCTGCCGAAACCGCATCGCGAATCGCTTCCAGCTCAACGGCATCCACGAGTTCGTGGGCCAGGCAAAGATCGAAAACGGTCTGGTTGTGGGCGGCGTACATCAAGCAACTAAGGTCCAAAACGCTACCCCCACGCCTCCAGCCAGATCAACTGAAATAAACCCTCAGTACCTCCCCCCATAATCTTCATCTTCTTCTACTTCTTCATCTACTTCAAAAAGCTGGATAAGGATCGAGAAGAGGATGAAGAAGAAGATGAAGATGAGGATGAGCCTTGATCCCGAGCAAGCCGCTGAAGACACTTAGCCTCGCCTATGTCCGAAGGAAAATCCTGTTGCAGCCCCTCACGCCCAGCCACCAGCTCCGAACTCGTTCCGAACGCGGGAACATGCTGCGGAACCACGGAGCGTTCCACCAAGCCCGTTTCGACCGAAGGCATGAAACTCCTGCCCGGCGAAACCTTTCTCATGGGCAACGAAGACAACGAGGCCTGGCCCGCCGACGGCGAAGGACCTGTTTGCCGGGTGACCTTACGACCTTTCTACATCGATATCACTGCCGTAACTAACGAGCAATTTTCCAACTTTGTATCCGAAACTGGATACAAGACGGAGGCAGAAGGATTCGGCTGGAGCTACGTGCACCACAGCCAGCTCAGTCGCAGCCTACGCAAGAAAAACGAGGACCGTCGCGTACAGGGCCTGGAGTGGTGGTACGGGATTGAAGGCGCCACCTGGCGCAAGCCGGAAGGCCCAGGATCGAACATCAAGAAACGCATGGGCAACCCGGTCGTTCACGTATCCTGGACCGACGCCCAGGCCTATTGCCGCTGGGCGGGCAAGCGCCTTCCTACCGAAGCGGAATGGGAGTACGCGGCACGCGGCGGCCTGGAACAAAAGAAGTACCCCTGGGGCGACGAACTCACCCCAGGCGGCAAGCACATGTGCAATATTTGGCAAGGCGCGTTTCCGAAGGAAGACACCGGCGAAGACGGATACAAGGGCCTAGCCCCCGCCCGAAGTTTCAAAGCCAACGGATACGGCTTGTTCAATCTCTCGGGCAACACCTGGGAATGGTGCAGCGATTGGTTCAGCCCGACCTGGCGGGCAAGCGGCAGGCGCGAAAACCCGACTGGCCCCGAAACCGGAGCCAACAAGGTCATGAAAGGCGGCTCCTATCTCTGCCACCTCAGCTACTGCAATCGCTACCGAGTGGGAGCCCGCACCTCGAATACGCCCGACTCCTCAAGCGGCCACCTAGGCTTCCGCTGCGTCGCCGATGTGGAATCCCACTCCTCATCCTCATCTTTATCCTCATCTTAATCCCATCCTTTCTCGTCCGGTTTTGGGATGAGGATAAAGATGAGGATGAGGAGTGGGAGGGCGGCCTAACAAGCCGGCCGCTACGGCTCAATACCCTTTCGGATGCTTCGAGTGCCAGGCCCAGGCAGTCTCGATGATCTGCTCGATCTCGGCGTACTTCGGATCCCAACCGAGTTCCTCGCGTATCCGTTCGCTGGATGCGACAAGCGTCGCCGGATCCCCAGGGCGGCGAGGAGCCATGACGACCGGAATCTCATGGCCGGTGATCTTGCGAGCGGCCTCGATAACCTCGAGTACAGAGAACCCCTTGCCATTGCCGAGATTGTAGGTCCGGTTGCCCTCGTCCAAGGACTTCAAGGCAAGCACGTGGGCGTCGATCAAATCCCGCACATGAATGTAGTCGCGCACGCAAGTGCCGTCCGGCGTAGGATAGTCGTCTCCAAAAATGGATACGCTCTCACGCTGGCCAAGAGCCACCTGCAAAACGATAGGGATGAGATGCAGCTCCGGATTGTGGTCCTCGCCATGAACCTCGGTGGCGCCCGCCGCGTTGAAGTAGCGCAGACAAGCGAAACGCAGACCCTTCGTCACGGAGAGCCAATGCAGGAAGCGTTCGATGATGCCCTTCGATTCGCCGTACGGGCTGCCTGGCACGATGCGCTCGCCCTCGTCGATAGGCATCTTCTCGGGATCCGCAAAAAGGTTCGCCGTGGAGGAAAAAATGATCTTGCCGACATCGTGATCGTCCATCGCTCGCAGCAGATTCAGGGCGTTGACCACGTTGTCGTTCAGGTATTTGAAAGGATCCGTCATCGACTCGCCCACCAGGGAGTTGGCCGCGAAATGCATCACGGCCTCTGGCTTGAAACCGGCAATCGCCGACTCGATATCCGCCGGATTCGCCAAGTCGCCCTGCACGAAGGCCGCGCCCTCGGCCACCGCCTCCCGATGGCCCAATTGCAAGTTGTCGAAGACCAGAACATCGTGTCCCTGCTCGACAAGCACCTCCGTAGCCACGCTGCCGATATAGCCGGCACCCCCTGTAACAAGTATCTTCATAACGTCTCTTCGAAAAGGAGTCGTCGATCTAGACGGCCCAGGCCAACGCGCCAAGCGCATTTCCTGAAACACATTCGTAGCCGAACTCGATAGAGTCTGGATCCGGAAGACCAAACTCTATCGAGTTCGGCTACCTCACGGGATCCTCACCTCGAATCTGGCCCTCTGCCACACAACGCCGGATTTCAAAATGGACAGCGAGTCGCTTTGCTCTCAGAACCCATCGCTCTATGACTATTCTGGAAGAACTGAAATGGCGGGGTCTGATCAGCGACTGTACCGCTCCGGAAGAGCTGGCCAAGCGCCTCGAAGAAGGCCCCATCACCGTCTACGGCGGTTTCGACCCGACGGCCGACAGCCTCCACGTGGGCAACCTTGTGCCCTTGCTCGCTCTGCGCCGCTTCCAGAACTACGGACACAAGCCAATCACCCTAGCGGGAGGCGCAACTGGATCCATCGGCGATCCCTCCGGCAAGAAGTCCGAGCGCAAGCTTCTGAGCAAGGAAGACCTCAACCACAATATCGCCCAGGTAAAAGTCCAGCTCGCCCGCCTGCTAGACTTCTCCGAAGAGCTGCCCAATCCAGCCAAACTCGTCGACAACGCGTCCTGGACCACGTCCATCAGCTTTCTCGACTTCCTGCGCGACGTGGGCAAGCACATCACCGTCAATTCCATGATGGCCAAGGAGAGCGTCAAGGCCCGTATGAGCGACAAGGAAGCCGGCATCAGCTTCACCGAGTTCTCCTACATGCTGCTGCAAGGCTACGACTTCTACCATCTCAACCAGACGATGGACTGCGAACTGCAGATCGGCGGCTCCGACCAGTGGGGCAACATCACCGTCGGCACGGAACTCACCCGCAAGAAGGCCGGCCAGACGGTCTACGGCCTCACCCTGCCCCTCATTACAAACAGCGACGGCTCGAAGTTCGGCAAAAGCGAGAAAGGCGCCGTCTGGCTCGACCCCGCTCGCACCAGCGTGTATCGGTTTTACCAATACTTCATCAACATCGACGACCGCGACGTGGTCCGCTACCTCAAGCTCTTCACCTTCCTGAGCCAAGAGGAGGTCTCGGCGCTCGAAACCGCTCATATGGAAAACCCCGGAGCCCGCGAGGCCCATCGGGCGCTTGCTCGCGCAATGACTACCCTCGTCCACGGCGAACAGGCCACCGAGGACGCCATCAACGCCTCGAAGATCCTCTTCGGCGGCGGTCTCGAAGGCATTACCGAAAACGCCTTGCGCGAAGTCGCCAGCGAGATTCCAAACGCCAATGCTCCTGCCGAGGCCCTATCTTCCGAAGAAGGCTATCCCCTGCTAGACGCTCTCGTCGCAGCTGGACTGAGCGCCTCCCGCGGCCAGGCCAAGAAGGACATCCAAGGCGGCGGCGTAAACGTGAACAACGAGCGCGTACAAGAGGTTGGACGAACCCTCAACCAAGCCGACATCCACTTCGGCAAGTACATCCTGCTGCGGAGAGGAAAGAAAAACTACGCCGCGCTCGTCGTGACCTAGCACCCCTGCCCGACACTTTATTTTCCAACGTTGGAAAATAAAGTGTCGGTCGAGGGGGAGGTCTACCCTGCTTGACTCCTTCGACGGCCTTTCCGAACCTTCGACTCATGGCTACCTACGTTTACGAGACCATTCCCGCATCTCCCGACGAGAAGCCGGAACGATTCGAAATCCAGCAGAGCATGAAGGACGACGCGTTGACCACCCATCCTGAGACCGGTAAGCCAGTGCGGCGCGTCATATCGGGAGGCTATGGTTTTTCGGTAGGCGGCAGCAGCGCGCCAGCTGCCACGTCTCAAAGCTGTTGTGGTGGAGGCGGATGCGGTTGTCACAACTAGTGGCATCCGTAGCGCGGATCCCGCAGAGTGGGACCGCTTCCGTCAGCTTCCTCCTCATCGTCCTCTTCATCCTTATCCCATGATAAAGATGAGGATGAGGAAGACGATGCGGGATTGTTGCGGTCGCGGTCCCGCCCTGCGGGATCCGCGCTACGGGTTTCGAACCAGCGAATGACTGAGAGCTCCGCATCGCTTCACATCTGTCTGGTCGAGCCGTTTTTCAGCGGTTCGCATCGGCGTTGGGCGGAAGAGCTCGCCGAGCGGTCGCGGCATCGCATCGAACTCCTGACCCTGCCAGGACGCCACTGGAAATGGCGTATGCACGGCGCGGCGATCACTCTAGCAGAGCGACTTTTGTCACAAAACTCTGAGTACGATCTCATTTTGACCACCGACATGCTGGACGTAGCCGTATTCACCAGCTTGATCAGGCGCCGCTACGCGAGAACGCCGGTGGCGATCTACTTTCACGAAAACCAGCTCTGCTATCCTTGGTCGCCGGGCGATATGGATGCGAAGCGGCAGCGAGACCGGCACTACGTCTTCATCAACTACACGAGCAGTCTGGCAGCGGATCGCGTGTATTTCAATTCCAACTACCACCGCGAAACCTTTCTGGCTGCCCTTCCGGAGTTTCTAGACGCCTATCCGGATTTCGAAAACAAGGGCACCGTAGCTGCGATCGAAGCTAAGAGCGCAACCCTGCCGCTCGGACTGGATCTGACGGCGTTCGACCCGTATTGGCAACAAACGGAAGAAGCGGGCGACGTGCCGCTGCTGCTCTGGAACCATCGTTGGGAGTACGACAAGGGGCCAGTCGCCTTTTGCCGACTGCTGGACGCTCTACTGGAGCGGGGACTGGAATTTCAAGTGGCCCTGCTCGGGCAACAGCCCTCGGCAGAGCCGCCCTACTTCGCCAAGGCGAGAGAGCGCTGGGGCGAACGCGTGGCGGCATACGGAACGGCGGACAGTTTCGAGGATTACGCAGCCTGGCTCTGGAGAGCGGACATCCTGCCCGTCACCTCGGAGCAGGATTTCTTCGGCGGCAGCGTGGTAGAGGCGGTCTACTGCGGCTGCCACCCCCTATTGCCCAAGCGGTTGGCGTATCCAAATCATTTCGACGTCAACGAATATCCAATTTCCTACTACGAGAGCGAAGATGAGGCTGTCGAGCGTCTGGCCGAACTCATCGCCAACGAGGGGTGGAAACAACCCAGTCCGCTGAGAGAGAAGGCGGCCCGCTACGACTGGCGAGAGATGATCGAGCGCTACGACCGGGAATTCGAGCGAATGCTCGCCACCCCATAATCTTCTTCTGCTTCTACTTCTTCATCCGCTTCAAAAAATCCGAGGAGAAGAAGTAGAAGCAGATGAAGATTATTTTGGCTAGCGGAGTTCTACGACGTAGCTGCTGAAGAGGTTTTCGGCGAGGTACTTGTAGGTGACGAAACCGTAGCCGCCGGCGCCCCAACTGGTTCCCCATGAATTTCGAAAGATGAAGCGCGTATCCTCGAGTCGACCGGTTTCGCAGCGATAGCCCACAAGCGTAACGGCATGGCCTGCGCCGGAAAGCGGCGGCTGAGCGGAAAGCGTGTTGGTATTTCGGATACGCCAATCAGCTGGCCAGCCAATTCCGATGACCACAGGCATTCCGGCATTGAGCACGTGCACGATGTTGCCGATGGCGATCGGACCAGGAGAGCCGGGCACCTGAAAGCTGCCGAAATTCACGTCCTGCAAGGAGTCGTTGGAACCCTTGGCTTCAGCCGAATCGCTGCTCGCTTCCGGACGGAGACCGAAGCCTCGGATGGCCTGAAAGACCTGCTCGAGAGTGAAGCCTTCTTCCACCACAGGAATGTTCTGGTCATGGGAACCGACGATGTTTCGCGGCTTGCGGCCCAGGGTCTTGCAGGTAGCTCCGACGAGATGGTTCTCGGAGAGGTCGACTTGCTTGCCGCTCTTGACGGCATACTGGAACTCGAGGGCGGCGACGATGGCGTGGACCGCGCAGCTGGCTCCTCTCTGCCGACGAACGCCGATGCCATGGCTACGAAAGGTGGGGCGCAGGTCGAGCTCGCGCCGCAGCTCCGGAGCCTCGCCGAAGGAGCTGAAAGCGCCGTCCAGCCCTTTGGGCGCCGAACGGGTCTTGGCTTGAACGGCAGCGGTTTCGATCCGCTTGGCCAGACGGACCTTCCCCTCCTGGACTTGCTGGGCTCGCAGTTTTTCGAGCTCGGCTTCGCGAGCGAGAGCCGCCTCCGAGCTGTATCCGTATTTCAATTGCAGCTCTTCGCTGAGCTGGGAGAGCGGGACTTGAGCGATGCCTCGGGCATGGCGAATGGAGAGCGAGGAGGCGTTGGAGGAGAGAACGTGAACATTCTCGTAGCGCTCGGTCCCCACTTGGAGTTCAGGATAGAAATCCGCAGCGGGAAGAGAGGCGCAGCTAAGAGCGAGGGCGAGCAGGGCTATTCGTTTCATGTGAAGTGGCTTTCGAAGGAAAGGCGCGCTCCTTGCGGGGCGCGCCTGGTGAAATTGGTAGCGGACTTTCTATGCCGATCCTAGTTGTCCCACATGTCCGTAAAGCCGTCTTTGCTGGCGGGAGCCGCTGCGGGCTGCTGAGGCCCAGCCGAACGGGAGGCTGGAGCGGGCATGTCGAACGACTGCTCGGCAGGACGGGCAGGCGCGGCAGTGGGAGCGGGAGTGTGGCGATGGTGAGTACTTTGGTGACCGCCGTTGACCACGGATACGAGGTCTCGGATGGTGTTCTGCATGCTGCTGGATTGATCGAGCAAAACGCGTGAAGAGGAAGCCGTTTCCTCGGCTGCAGCGGCATTGCGCTGAGTGACGCTGTCCATCTGAGAGATGGAGCTCTGAATAAGGCCTACGCCGCGATTCTGTTCGGCGGAAGCTCCGGAGATCTGGGCGACGAGGTCGTCCATCTTCTGGGTGTGCTCCACGATGGTCTGGAGATTTTCGGCCACGCGCTGGTTGAGCTCGACGCCGCGCTCGGACTTGTGCACGGAGTTCTCGATCTTCTCGGCGGTAATGGATGCCGCTTCGGCCGAGCGATGAGCGAGGTTGCGCACCTCGTCGGCAACTACGGCGAAACCGGCGCCGGACTCGCCTGCTCGGGCGGCTTCGACTGCGGCGTTGAGAGCGAGGATATTGGTCTGGAAAGCGATTTCGTCGATGGTCTTGATGATATTGGCGATGTTGTCGCTGGACTCCTTGATGTCCTGCATCGCGGTGATCATGTCCTTCATCGACTCGGCGCCGGACTCGGCGGCGACGCGGGCTTCGGAAGCGAGCTTCTTGGCGCTCTCCGCGTTTTCGGCGTTTTTCGCAGTCATGGCGTTGACCTCTTCGAGCGAGGAGCTGGTTTCTTCGATAGAGGCTGCCTGCTCGGAGGAATCGCGGGCGAGGGCATCGCTGCTGGAGGAAACCTGTTCCGAGGCATTGAGGGTCTCGCTGGCGGCGGCTTCGAGGCGACGGACGATAGCGTCAATGCTGCGAGTGATGCCGCGAACCACGAACCATCCTCCGGCAACGCCAATGATCAGGCCTACTAGGCTAATGATGACGACCGAAGTGTTGACGGTAGCCTGAAGAGACTTGGCGTCGTCGCGAAGCTCTTGCTGGGTGTTGGCGATGCCCTTTTGGAAGAGCTCCATCTTTGCGACGAACTTCGGACCTACTGGCATGAGGTCGCGCTCGTTGATCTCGGTAATCTGCTTGAGCGTGGAGGCGAGATCGGCCACGCCTGTCGAAAAGGTTCCGTGGACTTCTTTGCTGCGAGGGAGCACGCGTTCCTTGAGCTCGTCCTTGAGGCTTTCGTCGAAGTCGACGTTCATCTGGTAGTCGTCCCTCATCGCGTCAATCTTGGTGCCGAGTTCGACGACCATGTCGCTAGCGACGGCCATTTCTTCCTCGTTGTACTTGACGATCACGCGATTCACTGCGGAGTCGGCTTCGAACATGCTCTGCAAGGCGGAAGAGGCTGCGAAAGCGCCCGCGATGTCTCCCCGGCCCTGGTCGGCGGCGAGCATCTCCTTTAGGTTGTCCTTTATCTCGTTGGCTCCGGGCTTGACGATCGTGTCGATGAGGCGGGCCTGCTCCCCTTTCAGGGCGACGATCTTTTCGAAGGCCTGGTTGTAGCCGGTCATAAGGGCCTTGGCTTCGGCCATGGCGCGGCGGCCTTCCTGATTGTGGAGAGAGCTCGAGGTGTCGGCAAAGCCTTTCTCGAGACTGGCGAACATCTTCTCGTGCTCGACTACCTTCTGCGGATCGCTGGTGGCGAGGTACTCCGCTATGTTCGCTCGCATGGAGAAGGCGAGCGAGACCTTGTCCGAGGCTGCGTTGCCTTCCTCGACGTTTAGAGCGAACTCTTCGAACGACGAGTTGAGTTTGGAGACGGCGATGTAGGAGACGCTGGCAAGCACCACGAAGAACGTGAGGGAGAGCGCCAAAGTGAGTCCTATCTTTTTAGCGAGTGATAATGTGCTCATGGTAAGTGGGAGAGATGGCTGGGAGACGTTGAATCGATGTTTGCTTTAGGAGCGGGTTCCCGACACCCGATGGGGGTTTCGCTAGCTAGAGGGTTTTGCCTTGGTGGCGGGAGAGTCGGGAGCTGCAGGCGACTTGGGCGAGGCCTGCTCGAGTGAGTCGTGCGGGGAAGTCGTGGCGCTGGGTTTCGCAAGTCGAGCCAAGGCCCCTACTTCAAGATGCCGACCGACGAACAAGCCCGGTTCGACAAGGGCGATATCGACGTTGACTGCTCCTGAGAATTGGGCCTCGCGGAAGCGCAGCGATACGATCGGCTGAAGCGAGGACTTGTCCACGGGCCGAACATCCCACCTGGCATAGGCATCTACCGACTGAGGATTGCCAATCGATTCGGCTGGCTCAGTCGATTCGTCGTCCGCCAAAAGTCCCGTCCAAGCGCAAGCGCATGCGATGGCGACAGAGAGGCGGCGGTGTATGGCGGCGGTCATCGTTGTTTCGTGGAGTACGTATGAAAAAAATTAGACTAGGGGCTACTAAGCTCCTCTCCAAATCGGTCCCTTTTACTTAGACTTGAATCGGAAATAGCCTAAACCCCAAGGGAGAGCCATTCATGCGACCGCCTTGGCAAATCGCTCGTAAAGGATCTGTTTAGGCGATGGAGCGCTTCTAGATTCGGACTGGTTGCGCCGTAGCGCGGAACCCGTTAGGCAGGACCGCGAGCACATGGTTTCTTCTCTTCCTCATCTTCATCCTCATCTTCATCCTCATCTTTATCCCGGGATGAGGATGAAGATGAGGAAGAGGATAAGGATAAGGAGAAGCGATGATGCGGAACGGCGGCCGGCGCCGGCCCTACGAAGGCGAACAGCTAGAGCTGCTCGATGGCTTCGAGAAACGCTTCCGGCTTCCACTGGGAGCCTTCCACGCGCTTGACGATCTGGCGGTCTGGGCCGATCAGCGTAGTGGCGAGGCTGTGGATCACATTCTCGCCGTCCTCAATAGCGGTGATCCCCATGCTGCGAATCATCTGATGTACCGCCGCCTTTTCGCCAGTGACGAAATGGAAGTTCGAGCCGTCGATTCCATAGGTCTCCGCATAGGTCCTCAAGACGCCAGGCGTGTCGTACTTCGGATCGAGGGTCACGGAGACGAAGGCGAGGTCCTCGATCCCCTTCTGAGCCGCCATACGCTGAAGCTGAGACATCTTGGAAGTGGAGAGCGGGCACATGTTGGCCTCCTGACAGCGAGTGAAAATGAAGTTCAGCACGAAGGCCTTGCCCTCGAGTCTCTCGGGCGTGATCGGCTCCGCATACTGGTCGAGCAGAGCGAAGTCCGGGAAGGCCTCGCCCGGCCCTATGTAGTAGCCTTGCTCCAGCTCGGCCACGCGTTTGGCCAGCCTCTTGTTGACTTTGCGCATTTCGGCTGCGGCCTGCTCGTCGATGGGCCAGATCTTGATGAGACGAAATCCGCCATCCTCGTCTCGAACCAAGCGAGCCCGAATGCGATCGCCTTTCTTGACCACTTTCACATCCCCAGGACCAACTCGGAACACCATGGTCATCGGTTCCATAAAGCCGGGGATTTCCTCGTGGGCGACCGTCAGTTGATTAGCCTCCGCATCGACCGCTTCCACCACTCCTAATAGAGCATATCCCTCTTCACTGTCATCTGCTTGACTTTCGTTTTTCTGGGCGCATCCCAATAGCCCTGCTATCGCCCCGAGGCCCAGCAATAGTAGGAAAGGAGCCGCTTTGACGCGGCACGCAGGTCTCGCAAAGCGACGAGCGAAGAGACGGTTTTCCATGACGTCTCGGTTAAAAACACTCTGATTCAAAGATGCCAGTAAAAGCCGACAGTCCATCGGGAAACCGTTACCTTCCAGCCCTCTTCTGGTCGAGTTTCGGCGCCCTCGTCTGGGTTACTCTGCTGCTTTACGCGGGCGGCTTCACGACAACCATCCGAGCCGGCATGGCTTTTCTAGACTGGCCGCTCTCCAACGGGTCGATCAATCCCGAGGGCTGGCTCAGCGACCGCGAAATGGCGGCCGAACACTCGCATCGCCTCCTCGCGACCGTCATGGGCCTGGTCTCCATCGCCCTCTGCATCGCAGCTTTCGTGGCCAAGACCACTCCCCTGCAACGCAAGATGGGCGTCTGGCTAGTCGTCAGCGTCATCGTGCAAGGCCTGCTCGGCGGGCTGCGCGTGAAGCTCGACGCCCTCAATCTCGACATCGACCACAACCTCTACGCCCAGAGCTTCGCGGTCGCCCACGCCACCCTCGGCCAGCTCTACTTCTGCCTCCTCGTCGCCTTCGTCATTTCCTGCAGCCGTTCCTGGATCGAACGCGACGCCGGTTTTCCCAGCCGTCCAGCCAGCAATCTCTCGCGTTGGGGAATGGTCGCCTGCTCCACGATCGTTCTACAGCTCGTCATCGGAGCCGTTATGCGTCACGCCCACGCAGGGCTCGCCATTCCCACCTTCCCGCTCACTCCCTACGGCACTCTCATTCCACCCGCCTTCAATTTCCAGGTCGGCATCCATTTCGCCCATCGCGTCGGCGCCGTCGTCGTCACCATCGCGCTGGTCGCCTACTGCATCCGCATCTGGCGCGAGACCGCCAGCCGCAAAGCTCTAGGCAAGTCCGCCGCCATGCTTCTCGTTCTCCTGTTTGTACAGAGCCTGCTTGGAGCGCTCGTCATCTGGAAGGTACGCAACGAACACGTCACCACTCTACATATGCTCAACGGAGCCTTCACGCTCGCCCTCTGCTGGTCCATGACCTTCCGCAGCCTCAAATTCCAACTAGCCCGCTCTCCCGCTACGCGTCCTCAAGTCGCCGGCAAAGAAGAAAAGGCTTCCAGCATCGGGGCCATTCAAGAAGCGTGAATCTGAAGCAGACAGACCGCCTCGGCATCCCCACCACGACCCCTTTGGCTACCGACAACGCAAGCAAGGCTATCGCCTGGTCCGCCTACTACGAGCTCACCAAGCCAAGACTCAGCCTGCTATCCGTGATCACCGCCCTGGTCGGCTATCTCGCCGCCCAGCCAGGGCAAGACCCGTGGCTGCTGCTCAACTTCATCATGGGCACCGCGCTCTGCGCCGCCGGCGCCGCCACCCTAAACCAGTGGTACGAAAAGGAAACTGACGCCATCATGAAGAGGACCCGCGAGCGGCCTCTGCCCGCCGGCCAGGTCACCTCGGCAACCGCCCTGCTCCTGGGCATCGCCCTCAGCATCGCCGGCATCGCCCAGCTCTCCCTGGGAGCCAATCTACTGGCCGGCATGCTCGGTCTCGCCACCATCCTCACCTACGTGCTCGTCTACACGCCGCTCAAGCTCAAGACTCGCTGGGCGACCGAGATCGGAGCCGTCCCCGGAGCCTTGCCCCCACTCATCGGTTGGGCCGCCGCCGAGGGACAGATCTCCGTTCTCGGCTGGATTCTCTTCGGCGTGCTCGCCTTCTGGCAAATCCCGCACTTCATGGCCATCGCCTGGACTTTTCGCCAGGATTACGCCTCCGCCGGCTTCCCCATGCTGACCGTCGTCGATCCCACCGGCCGCCAAGCCGGCATCTGGGCCGCCCTCAACGCCGTCGCCCTGCTAATCGTCAGCCTCCTGCCCGTCGCGCTCGGCCACAGCTCCTGGCTCTACGCCACCATTGCTACCGTATTCGGAATCTGGATTCTCGTCCGCTCGATCGCCTTCGCCCGAGCCGACAACCGCGATCAGCCGGCCCGCAAGCTCTTCTTCAATTCGATCCTCTACCTGCCAGCAGTGCTCTTCTCCCTCGTGATCGACCGTTGGCTGCTTGCATCATGACGAAGACAATTCATCAGGTTGAAGCCTCGCTTCAAATAGGCGTCGCCGAGGCGACGAAAGGTTCATCAAGATATATGAAAACCCTTCCGACGCAAAGCGTCGCCTACCTCCTGCGAAGCGGGATCCTGACAAAGCAACTCGCATCATGACGGTCAACGACATCCCCGCCCTCAACGCCTGCCTCAACGCCCTCGCCACCACGCTCATAATATCCGGCCTCGTCGCCATCAAGATGGGCAAGGAGAAGGCTCACCGCTTTTTCATGATCGCTTCGCTCGTCGCTTCCGCCATCTTCCTCGTCGGCTACGTCACGCACAAGTACCTCAAGAACTGGGAAAACACACCCTTCAGCGGCGAGGGACTGGCAGCATGGGTCTACTACATAATGCTGATCACCCACGTCCTGCTCGCCATGGCCATCGTGCCCCTAGTCTTGCGTACCGCCTACCTCGGGATAAAGTATCGACGCGAACAGCACAAGAAATGGGCCCGCTTCACCTATCCAATCTGGCTTTACGTATCGATCACCGGCGTGCTCGTGTACCAGTTCCTCTACGTCTGGTACCCGCCAGCCACGTAGCGCGGATCCCGCGTAGCGGGACCGCGACCTTCGCTCAAGATCCACTCCCCAAAAACGCGGGCCCAAACCCCGTGCCACTCCCCCCATCCCCGCTTTTCACTCTTAGCTCTTAGCTTTTCGCTTCTCCTCATGACCTGGGAAATCGCATTCGTATTCACCCTTCTAATACTGGCTCTAGCCAGCTTCGTTTGGGAAAAGGTGTCTCCCGACGTCACCGCACTGTGCGTCTTCGCTCTTCTGCTCGCTACCGGCATCCTCGACTCCCGGGAAGCCTTCTCCGTCTTCGCCAATCCCGCGCCGATCACCGTCGGGGCCATGTTCATTCTCAGCGCCGCATTGGAAAAGGTCGGCGTCATCAACGTCCTCGCCGGCTCCTTGCAAGGCCTCAGCCGCTTCAGCTACCGCCCCTTCCTCCTGCTCATCATGGTCATCGCGGGAGTCGTCTCCGGCTTCATCAACAATACCCCCGTCGTGGTCGTCATGCTGCCTATCGTGCTCACCCTGGCGAGCAAGATGGGAATAGCCGGCTCGAAGGTACTCATCCCCCTCTCCTACGCCTCCATCCTCGGCGGCACCTGTACCCTGCTCGGCACCAGCACCAATATCATCGTGAGCGGCATAGCCGAAACCGCCGGCGAGCCGCCTCTCGGCATGTTCGAATTCGCCTTCGTCGGCCTGCCCGTTTTCCTCGCAGGTCTCCTCTATATAACTCTGTTTGGAAACAGACTGCTGCCGACTCGCGAAACCTTGACCTCCATTCTCAGCGAGGACGAGCGCCGAGAGTATATCGCGGAAGCCTTCGTAAACGTTGGCTCCAACGCCATCGGGAAGACCCTCAAGGAAGCAGGCTTCAAAAAGGCCAGCGGCATGCGCGTGACGGATCTGATTCGCTCCGGAGTGTCTCTGCAAGGCCGCATGCACGAGCTGAGACTCCAGGCTGGCGACCGCCTCTTCCTCGCCTGTCGCGCCTCGGGACTCGCCAAGGCCCGCAGCATCGAGGGCATCAACTTCGAAGCGGAACGCAAACTCGGCCTCGAGCACATCAACGCTAGCGAGGGCCTCATCGTCGAAGGCATCCTAGGCCCCAATTCCCAGATTCTCGGAAAGACGCTCGAGGAGGTGAACTTCCACCAACGCTATCGCCTCGCCGTGCTCGCCATCCACCGCAACGGACGAAACCTGCGCGACCAGCTTGGCACCCTCCGCCTGGCATTCGGCGATACCCTCCTGCTGCTCGGCACCGAACAGGCCATCGCCAACACCAGCGGCAGCGAGGACATCATCCTCATGGAAGATCGAGCCGTCCCCTCCAAGATCGAAAAGCGCAAAAGCATCTCGGTCATCGCCACCATCGGCGCCGTAGTCGCCTGCGCCGCTACCGGAGTGGTCCGCATCGAGGTAGCAGCCGTGGTTGGCTGCATATTTCTCTTCGCGACAAATTGCCTGCGCCCAAAAGACGGATACGCCGCAGTGCAATGGAACATCCTGTTCATCATCTTTGGCATGCTCAGCCTCGGTATGGCCATGTCCAAGACCGGGGCCTCCGACTGGCTCGCCAACCAGCTCATAGGCGGCGTGACCCACTTCACCAGCGAGGCCTGGCGCCCCTACGTCATGCTCGCCTGCGTTTACTTGCTGACCAATATTCTGACTGAAGTGCTCTCCAACAACGCCGCCGCCGTACTCATGGCCACCCTGGCCATCGGCATCGCCCATACTCTAGGGGTGGAAGTGCGCCCCTTCATCTTCGCCGTCGCCATCGCCGCCTCCGCCAGCTTCGCCACGCCCATCGGGTATCAGACCAACACCTACGTCTACGGCGCCGGCGGCTACCGCTTCTCCGACTTCCTGAAATTCGGTCTGCCGCTCAACCTGACCTGCTTTACCGCCAGCGTGGTTATAATTCCCATGATCTGGGACTTCTGAGAGAGCCTTTCCCCTTGCGCTATACGCGTTTCGAATGACCACTCAATCCGAACTATCGCACGAATAAAACTCAATGAAACGAATCCAGCACATCATCGCAATCGCCATGCTTTCCCTACACTCCCTAAATCTTGCGGCAGACGAATTCTTCGATCTCACGTGGAACGAAGCGCCAAGCGCTTATCAGGAAGGCGCCTTTCTAGGCAATGGCGAGCAAGGCACGAACATCTGGGCTAGCGAAGGGGAGATCCTCCACTTCGATATCGGCGACACTCGTATCTATGATGACAACAATCGCCTGCCGATCGGCAAGTTCGTCCTGCACGCGAACGGTCAGCCTCAGGCCTTTTCAATGCGACTCTCGATGCAAAACGCAGAGGCCACCGGAACTATTCAGACAGACCAAGGCGAAATCGCCTTTCAAGCGATCACCGTGTCGGATGAAAATCTGAATCTGGTTCTATTCCAAACGACAGGAGGCGAATCGATAGACATCAGCCACTTCTCAATCCCCGGCATTCAAACTCGAAAGCTGCGAAGGGCGATCGCCGAAATCATCCAAGTCAGGCACGAAAGCATCATAGACTACAGCAGACCTGAATATCAGTCCGCAATAGAATCCATCAGGAAAGCGGAAAATCTGCCAACGGAAATCAGCATTCAAAACAAAGATACCCACGCTAGACTTGTGCCTTTGAGCGAGGGAAAGGCCTACACTCTCGTTTGGAGACTGGAGGACCTTGGCAACGGAAGCCACTTGCTCGCATGGCGCACCGAATACAGTCGCTCAAACCTGAGTGTAGCAGACCAGAAACGCATGGTCAAGCAGGAGCTCGAGATCCTCAATCGCCTCGCCGAACAGGGCTACGAAGAGCATCGAGAGCGACATCGCCTCTGGTGGCAGACCTACTACGAAGAATCGAATATATCGATTCCGGACAAGAAAATGGAGGCATACTACAAGTGGCAAATATACAAAATGGCTGCCGCGACTCGCAAAGGAAATCTGCCGATCGATCTTATGGGCCCCTGGTTTCGGGCCACAAGCTGGGGAAGGATCTGGGCCAATCTCAATATCCAGCTCACTTATCTCCCGATGTCCGTCGCCAACAAGCCGGAAATCGCCTCGACGCTCACCGACTTCATAGACGAAAACCAGAGCCTTTTCATCCAAACGGTCCCCGACGAATCGCTGCGCAAGGATTCCGCGACATCCGGCCGCAGCTTCAGTCCCTATGCGCCCGGAAGCTTCAAAAACGAATACGGAAACTTCCTTTGGATACTGCACAACTATTGGCACTTCCTAAACGTGTATCCAGATTCCGAACGCATGCAGGAGAAATTCTATCCCATGCTGAAACGTGGCATAAATTTCCTTCTCCATCATTGCTTGGTAGATAGCGAAGGCATCCTCCACACGCCAAGGGACATTTCTCCGGAATACAAATGGAACGGCGAAGAGGTTTTTACTATCGACACCGCCTACAACCTGGGATTCCTGCACTGGGGCCTTCAAACCGCTATTCTCATCGATCAGACCTTTCAGCTGGAAGATCCAGACGCCGCTCGCTACCAAGAGGCTCTCGACAGTCTCGCTCCACTTCATGTCGATCCCGAGACGGGAATCATGCTGGGAAAAGACGTCAAGATAGAGCAAGCTCACAGACACTACTCTCACTTGGTCAGCCTCTACCCTTTGCAACTGGTCGACCTTGAAGATCCAGAGCAGAAGTCGCTTTACAGGAAGAGCGTCGACCACTGGATCAACCAGGAGATCATCAACAACTGGAGTTACAAAGGCTATAGCCGTACCGGGGCCGCTGCTATGTATATTCTCCTTGGAGATCCAGAGACAGCTTACGAACAGATGCGCATCTATTTCGAAGACTACGGCACTCCAAACACTTTCTATGTAGAGAGTGGACCGGTTATCGAGACGCCCTTCTCTGCCGCCGCTATTGTTCATGAGATGCTCCTGCAAAGCTCTGGCCAAGACCTAACCCGCTACGCAATTCGCCTTTTCCCAGGAACACCCGATTCGTGGAAAGACGCTAGCTTCGAAAACCTGCGAGCGGAAGGAGGCTTTATCGTGAGCGCCCAGATGAAGGAAGGCCACCTAAGCTCATTCAAGATCACATCGACGCAAACTCGCAATCTGACGCTTCACCTAAAAGCGGCAGACAAGGAGAGACTGGAAGCATCGCAACTAAGCGAATACGAAATGACGGAAAAGGACGGTTGGATTCAGCTTCAGATCAGCCTCAACGCAAATGAAAGCATCGAATACTCCGACGAAGCCGTCTCCTTAAAATAGCGCCGTATCGAAAGGATCTGGGAGTTCTAGGAAACCTCATCCGTAGCGCGGAGCTTCAGCCAGCGTCCGCATCAGTTGGATCCTGCACTGCCCTTCGACAAGCTCAGGGCTAGCGACGGACGCGGTCCCGCTCTGCACATTGGCGTCAACTTAACGTAAGAAGCATCCTTTGGAGGGCAACGCTCCGTCGTTGCCGCACCGGTTGTTCCCTCTGTAGGCTCCGCGGCAATGACGGAGCAT
>JANQRJ010000040.1 GCA_028284635.1 Pelagicoccus sp. | reverse complement strand
TCGTTGCCGCGCCGGTTATTCCCTCTGTAGGCTCTGCGGCAATGACGGAGCATTGCCCTCCAGCCCACCGCCTTTTGGCTTAAGTTGACGCCTATGCGCTTTGCGGGATCCGCGCTGCGTTTCACGCATGATGCGACACCATTACGGCTCGACTCTTTGCGAGATTCGGTAGGCGTGGCCTTGACGGTCGTCGTAGGCTGCGGCTTGGCGACGGGTCTGCAGGGCGACGAGCTGGTCCCAGTCGAAGGTTTGGAAGTCTTCGGGAATGGGTTTGTCGGGGTTGAGCTGCTGGTAAAGCACGTGGGCCAAGCGGCGGAGTTCGCTGGGCAGGTTTTCCAGGGTGAGCGAGCCTTGGCCGATGGCGTTTTGGGGAACGCCAGCTGGGCTTGCGGGGATCCTGACGTCTTCGGCGGCGATGAGGAGCTCCAGGGTTTTGAGGGTGCCGGAGCCGATGAAAAGGGAATCGCCATCGTAGGCTATGGCGAAACGGCCGCTGGTGATGCTGGCGTCTGGCTCGCTGTCGAAGAGCAGCATCCGAATGTCTCCTCGCCTTTCCTGATAGAACGTATCTGGAAATTGGTTACGAAATTCCGGCAGTTGGCTTTCGATGATAGAGAGGATGCTTTGCTCGTCGGTCAGGCGAAATCGGGCGGCGAAATCGAGAACGATCCTCTGGCGTACTTCTCCGTCTTCATCTCGACCCGTTCCTACGTCGAGAGTCTGCAGAAATTCGGTCTGGTGGTGGAAAGAGGTTTGGAGAGCTGCTTCGAGATCCACGCCGGACTCGGAGAGCAGACGGGAGCGGAGAGCGAAGTAGGGAATGTTGGAGAGGGGAGAGGCTTTGGTGACGGCGGTTTTGAGGATCTCGACGAGGCTTCCGGGGTTGAGATTCAGTTGCTCGTCGGCTTGCAGGGAGAGCAGTTGGGGAACGGGCGGCGGTTGCTGGCTGGAGGGTTCGACGGCGTTGAGCAGGCCAGCGCGGTTTTTGTAACGGAATCCTAGATACAAAGGTCGGTCGCGTGAGAGTTCGATGGCAGCGGTCATGGACTTGGCATCGGATAGCCCGAGCTGAGCGAAGAGGACGGGCAGAGAGATGCTTCGAAGCAGGGGATTGTCTGCGTACTCGCTGGAGGCGACGAGGCTCTCGGCAAGCTGCAAGGCGTTTTCGAGATTCAGGTGTACGACGAGGTCGGGACTGCCGATGATTTCGGGCAGTTCTCGCAGGGCTATATCGTCGGCCAAGGACGTTTGCTGCGGACTCAGTATGCGGTCTATGGCGGCGGAGTTGGTAGCCAGGAAAAACACGTCGTCGTGGACCGTCCAGCATGGGGCTACAGGGAGAGTTTCCTGGTTGAGGCCAGCGTATTGCAAGTGGCGCAGCGTGGCATCCGGGCGTTTTTCCGTGGTCCAGGTGAAGCTGTACTCTTCGTTGCTGTAGGTTTGGGCGAGCTGTTGCAAAACGGCTTCCAGATCGGTTGGCGAGCCATAGAAGTGGGTGGCGAGCAGGATATCCGGGTGGAGTTGCTCGGGCGAACTGGGTGGAAGTGCCCCGATGACGAGCTGCGTCTTGAAATGGGCGAAGAGGCTTTTCAGCAGAGCGGGGTCAAGTTCGATTTCGGGCTGGTCTTCCTCGGCGGTCCGCAGGGAGTCTCCCAACGCCTTGGCGATCGCTTTGCCCAGGTCTGTTAGGGAGAGAAGCTGGTCGTCGGTGGCGAAGGCGAGGATGGTCTTGCGTAGGTGACTGATGGATACGTATGCCTGGGTGTTGGCGGGGAAACGGCTTTCCAGTCCCTTCCTTTCGAAGCCCACGAATCTTTCGTAGAGGTAGAGCCCGGAAACGGCTGCGATGACGGCAACGATTCCGGCTGCTTTGTAGAGCTTGCCCATCGAATCTCCGGCCTCAGCCTCGCTTGGCCGTTCTTTCGAGAAGAGTAACGGAGACGATTCCGATGGCGACCAGGCCGAGGGAGAGCCAGGTGGATGGCGTCGCGAAATCCGGCATGTTCCAGCGGTAGCCTTGCACGATTGGGTTGTCGTCCTTGAGGATGAGCTCGCCTAGCTCGTTGCTGAGGTAGAGCTCCTGCTTCCAGGGCCAAATGATGACGAGCGAGCCTAGGATGAAGCCGGTGAGCAGGCTGAGCGTGGGATCGTGAAAATGGCGCAGCAGGTAGGAAACGAGATGGGAGAGCAGGATGAATCCCGCTCCTGCTCCGATAGCGACCGGGACGATGATCCGGAGGTCGAGTCCTGGCAGGGCTTGTAGCACGACGAGCTGGTAGTTGCCCATGAGGATCAGAACGAAGGAGCCTGAAAGGCCGGGTAGAATCATGCTGCACATGGCGACGGCGCCGCAGGCGACCAGGTAGAGAAAGGCGTCGTTTTCGGATGCGGGCTTGAGGAAGGCGAGGGCGAGGGCGGCGACGACTCCGGCGGTGAAGGCGATGATCGTGGCGGGGGAGCGCTGCCTTACATTTTTGGATACGTAGTACACGGAGGCGAAGATCAGGCCGAAGAAGAAGCTCCAGACGAGGACCGGGTAGCTGTTGAAGAGCCAGTCGAGGAGCTTGCCGAGAGAGAAGAGGCTGGCCGCCACCCCGAGGAAAAGGGGGATGAGAAAAGGGAGGTTGAGGTGCCTGCTCAGCTCTCTGATACGCAGGCGGCTGGCGAGCCTTAGGGCTGCCAGATCGAAGGACTTGAGGGATTCGATGAATTCCTCGTAGATGCCGGTTACGAAAGCGATGGTGCCTCCAGAGACGCCGGGGATGACGTTGGCCGCGCCCATAGCGAGACCTTTGAAGAAGAGGAGTAGGGTTCGTCCCATGCCGGTTCTTGCCGCGGCTATTCGCCTGGCTGCTCGGCGGTGTTCGAGCGAAGTCGCTTGACGACTTCGATGAGAGAGGGGATGGCCTCGACCATGCTGTCCCTGCAGGCTTCGTATTCGGCTAGGTTGGAGCCGAAGGGATCCGGTATCTGATCATCGCTGCCGTTTCCGAGAAACTGTCGCATAAGGAAGGCGTTTTGCGGGGGTGGATCTATCTGGTAGCTCAGCATCGCGAGGTGAGAATCGGTCATGCAGAAAAAGGCGAGGGTCCTGTCCACGAGTTCCTGGCTGAGTGGCTGACTTCTGTGCTGAGAGAGGTCGACGTCGACCTTCTTCAGAGCAGCCACGGAATTCGAGCTCGCGGGCTGTCCTGGGAAAGCCGATACGCCGGCCGAGGTGACCTCGAGTGACTTGAGGGGTTGTTCTTGGGCGTCGAGGGCGTGGCGAAAAAGCGCTGCGGCCATGGGGCTGCGGCAGGTGTTGGCTGTGCAGACGAATACGACTAGATCAGGGACTTCGGCCATACGGGACGATTTCAGGGAGCGAACCTATCCACGGAGGCCTCGGTGTAAACAGTCTATTTTCTCAGGGGGTTGTTGAAGGGTGTGCTTCAAAGTGTCGCGTGGGCGGTACGAGACTCCCTCGAGTTCGGCTACCTTGGCTGTGCGAAGCTTGATTCGGTAGCCGAACTCGCAAGTACCGAAGCCCAAAGGGCGACAGCGAAGCCATTTGAGACCGCGTCGCGACTCGGAAGGCGGTTCTACGCGAAAGTCTGAAGGAATTTAGGCTGAAGGCTGAAGGTGGATTCAGCAGCCTTCGGCCCTCAGCTCTCAACCATTCGTTTTGGCTCTGCCGGCCTAGGTCTCTTCGCCCCAGGCCTGGCCGGCGTCGGCGATGCGATTGCCGGAAGGCGTGGTGAGCGTCTGGGCGTAGCCGTCTCGGATGACGGTGGCAACGATTTCGGCGTTCCAGTTGATGGCGGGCAGAATTCTTTCCTCGAGCTGGCCGAGGGCTTTCTTGCCTTTCGAGATGTAGTGCGAGTTCAGCTGGATGAGCTGGTCGCCGGGCATCAGGCCGAGCTTTTCGGCGAGGGAGTCCGGCTTGACCTCGATCACCTGGAGGCGGTCGTTCATGCTGAGCTCGGTGCGGGCCACTTGCGCTGCGACTTGATCGAAGTCGTAAATGTTGGCGACGACGATGCCCAGCGGTTTGATGGCCTCTCGGGTGTTGACGATCTCCTCGATTGCCTGGGCAACTGCCTCGTCCGGGGTTGCGGCTTGCTTGCGCGGTCCTGCGAGGCAATCCGCAGCCGTGAAAGCGATTAGACCGATACCGAGGGCGGCTGCGGTGATTCTCTTGCGACTAGAAAGAGGTGGTTTTTTCATCGTTTTTCGATTTGTAAAACTTCGTTTTGTCCAGTGATCAAGGTGTTTTGATGAGATTGTTACAGAGGTTACGTGTGCAATGCGAGCTTTGGATGTGCTTTTTGCTAGATTAGGGACGATGATACCACTTAAGCCGTGTGGCTTATCCTGTGGCGGCTGAAGTTTTGTAGATTCGAGTGACTCGTTTTGTGATCGAGCATAGTATCTCCCAAGAAATGGTGCCGGCCAGATCGCTGAATTCCGCAAGGGAAATTTCAGAGTCTTCTTGACAGCCGATAAGGCAGACTTCCGCTCCTACTGAAGGTTCCTGCGGAAGGTCCGTCAGATCGACAATAGTTTGGTCCATGGTAACGCGCCCCAGGTAGCGGCAGCGCTTTCCTTGCACGAGGGCATAGCCTAGATTGCTCAGACTGCGAGGTATGCCGTCTCCGTAACCGGCGCTGAGGATGCCGATCCGGCTGTCGCGCCGGAGCTTGCAAGTGCGACCGTAGCTGATGTCGGCTCCTGCGGGCAGTCGTTTGACTAGCGAGAGGCGGGTTTTGAAACTGAAGATCGGGCTGGTGGAGACTTGGGCGAAAAGCGATTGCTTGTAGGGCGTGATGCCGAACTGGAGCAGCCCGATGCGCACGGCATTGTAGGCGCTGTCTTCGGTGAAGCTGGTGATGCCAGCGCTGTTGTCGGCGTGGATTAGAAGCTGGTCGCGAGGCAGCCAGTCGATCTTTGCCAGCGCGTTCATGAAGCGGCGGCGTTGCAGATCAGTGAACTCGATGTCGCTCTCGGCGAAGGCAAAATGGGTGTACACCCCGTCTAGCTTAAGGTTCTTGGCGGCCTTGATCGCGGCGAAGAGGCGGGGAGCTTCCTCGTGCCATATGCCGAGGCGCCCCATGCCGGTGTCGATTTTCAGATGAGCCTTTAGTGTGCGGCCGCGTTTGGCTGCCATTCGGTCGACGAGTTCCACTTCTTCGGGAGAAGATAGAGTGGGGATAAGGTCGTATTCGAAGAGGTACTGGGCTTCTTCGGGCAAGGTCGCTCCTAGAACGAGTATGGACCAGCCTCCTCCTCCGATCTCTCGTATAGTGGCTGCTTCAGCCACATTCGCTACCCCGTACATGTCGACGCCTAGCTGCATAAGTCGCGCCACAGTCTGATGCATTCCGTGCCCGTACGCGTCGGCCTTGACCACCGCGATGTAGCGGATTCGCGGCGGGAGAGCAGCCTGAATGGATTTCAGGTTGCGTTCGAGGGCTGCGAGATCGATCTCGGCCCAGCAGCGACGGGGGAATTGCTCGAGGCCGCTCACGATTCAGGTGCGACGTGGATCCTTGGCGTCCATTTTTCGAAGTCGGTCCTTCTGAGGGTCAGTGGACGGGCATTGTCGGTTGGGCGGATTAACTCCAGAAAAGCCTCCTGCTCGAAAGATGGACCTGGATCGTAGCTCAGCTCCGTGAAAGTGGCGGCGGTCTTCGTCCAGCGAGCGAATTCGGAGAAAGTTAGGATTTGGCGAGTCTCGGCTTCCAGCATGCCGTTTTCCAATAGCTGGATCGATGCAGGGTCTGGCGTGCCGCGCGAGTCGAAGGTGTTCCAGGCGTTGCGTCGGGCATCGGTGGCGATCAGCCAGTCGCCTTGAGCGATGCCGCTGCGACGCGCTAGCCGGCTTCCCAGCATCAGGCTGTGGTACGCGAACAGGTTCCTGGCAGCCTCTATGCCGATACCGGCCCAGGCTCGGAAGCACATCGCTGCGGTCCGTACGCTTAGCATCGATCCAGGGCCTTCGCAGTAGACGATGCTCGACAGGCGCTCCAACCGCAGATCGGTTTTTTCCAGCAACTCGGTGACGAGTGGGAAAAGGCTCTCGCTGGAGTCGGCGTGTGAATCGGCTTCGGCAAGTTGGTCCGGCGATGTTTTCAGGCCCACCCAGGTTCTGCTCGAAGAAGTGTCGATAGCGAGTAGGGGATATGCCGGCGTTTCGGTTGCCATATTCAAGGGAGAGTGATCAGCGATTCAGTGCTCGCTCAAGCGCAAAGAGGCAGCTGTCTCGTCGTAACGGCCGCGGTTGCAACTGTACGGTCCGTTACCGCCTGGACTCGATTTAGATCGAGCCTGCGATCCTCATGGCCTCTCTGCAAAATAGGTTCGCATCGCTTTTTCGCTTCGGGGCGCGCGTTGGGGGTTGCTTAGCTAGATAATTGAAATAGCTGGAGATGTAGGGTCGGCGCTTGCCGCCGTACCGCAGAAGTTTGATCTGTTCTCTGCGGCGCGGCGGCAAGCGCCGGCCCTACATCTATCAATCAACAAAGCAGAGTTGAGGCGCAGGCTCGCTTTTCGACGCCCGTATGCGACCGGTTTTTCTTCGCCTCTCGACGCTTTCTAATTCCATTGACCGGCTGGAAAAATGCTATCTAGTGTGCCCGATTTTCTCCGGACAACTGAAACCAGATCACCAGCAAGACGCCGTGAAAATCGACATAGAAGACGTCACCGACACCCGTAAAACTCTCGCAGTCTCTTTTGAGGCTAGCGAAATCGAAGCGGAAGAAGCCCAACTGCTCAAGCAGTTCGCCAGCCAGGCAAAGATCCCAGGATTCCGTCCAGGCAAGGCTCCCGTTGCCATGGTGCGCAAGCGTTTTGCCAAGGGAGTCGCTGACGAGCTTCGCCAGCGGGTGATCTCCAAGGCCTATCAGGACGGCTCTAAGGAGTCGAAGCTCGATCTGCTCAACGTAGTCGATCTCGCCGAGGCGGACATCCAGTCCGGCAGCCCGGTGGAGCTTCGCTTTACGGTGGACGTGCGTCCCCAGTTCGATGTTTCCGACTACAAGGGGATCGCAGTCAACGGACTGTCCGAAGAGGTCAGCGAGTCGGAGATAGAGGAGGCCATCAAGTCGATCCGTTCCGAGCGGGCCGAATTCTCGCCTGCAGACCGCGCCGCGACGAAGGGAGATTACGTCAAGTTTTCCCACGAAGGCACGATCGACGGTCAGGCGATCAGCGAAATCGCTCCCGACAAGCCCGTCTATGCCAAGATGCCGCAGACCTGGGAGGAAATCGGCTCCGAACACGGCCTCATTCCAGGCCTTGGCGATGCCCTCGAGGGACTCAAGACCGGCGACAAGAAGGAGGTCGAAGTGGACTTCCCCGCCGATTTCACCGTACCAGCCCTACAAGGCAAGAAGGCGGTCTACGCGGTCGAGGTCCTGGAAGTCCGCGAACGCAAGCTGCCCGAGCTAGACGAAGCGTTCTTCGAGGCCCAAGGCGTGAAGAACATGGACGAGTTCAGGGAACGCGTCTCCTCTTACGTCAAAGGTCGCAAGTCGCAAGAGCGCCGTGCAGACATCCGCCGTCAGATCACCGATGCTCTGGCCGCCAAAGTCGATTTCCCTCTCCCTGAAAGCCTGATCGAGCAAGAGGCTCAGATGACCATGGAACGCGTGGTGCGCGACAATCTCCAAAAAGGAGTGGAACAGGAGAAGCTCGAGGAAAACAAGGAGCAGATCCATGCCGAATCCCGGGCCGCCGCCGCTCAGGCAGTCAAGCTCCAGCTCATTCTCGGACAGATCGCCGAAAAGGAGTCCATCGAAGTCAAGGACGAGGACCTCAGCCGCTACTTGGTCAACCGCGCCTATCAAACAGGCCAGAAGCCTGAAGCCCTCGCCAAGGAACTGCGCAAGGACCAGGACCAAGTACGCCGGATTCGCAGCTCCCTGCTGCACGATAAGACACTTGAATTCCTCATCGACCAGGCTAGCGTCTCGGAGATCCAAGGCTAGGAAGGCCCGGCGCTTTCCTCGCGATCTTCAGCAACCGACTTTAGAAACACTGTGCCCTATTATCTACCAAACGTAATCGAGAACACGGGTCGCGGCGAACGCAGCATGGACGTCTACTCCAGACTGCTCAAGGACCGCATCGTATTCATCGGAACGCCCATCAACGACGAGATCGCCAACGCGATCATCGCTCAGCTGCTCTTCCTCCAGATGGAAGACTCCAAGAAGGACATCAGCATCTATATCAACTCCCCGGGAGGCAGTGTCACCGCCGGCATGGCGATCTACGATACTATGAATTTCCTCTCCTGCGAGGTTTCCACTTGGTGCATCGGCATGGCCGCTAGCATGGGAACCATCCTTCTCGCTGGCGGCACCAAGGGCAAGCGTCACGCCCTGCCAAACAGCCGCGTCATGATTCACCAGCCCTCCGGCGGCGCCGGCGGCCAGGCGTCGGATATCTCCATCCAGGCCCGTGAGATCATCCGCTGGCGCGAGACGCTCAACGAAGTTCTCGCCGAGAAAACCGGCCAGTCCGTCGAGCGAATCAAGAAGGACAGCGACCGCGATTATTGGATGACCGCTCAAGAAGCGCTCGACTACGGCGTTATCGATAACGTCTACACCAACTCTTCCTCAAACGATTCCAAGAAATAGAGCGGCTTCCCCAAGCGTTCTTTCCACATGGCAAAATCCTCTCGCATGACCTTGTGCTCCTTCTGCGGCAAGTCGCAGTCGGAGGTACGCAAAATGATCGCCGGTCCTGGCGTATACATTTGCGACGCCTGCGTATCGGTTTGCAAGACGATCATCGAACGCGAGTTGGGCAGCGACGAGAAGTCCCCCGAAGACAAGCCCGCTTTCAACCTCGTCAAGCCGGCAGAGATAAAACGCGTGCTCGACAGCTATGTCATCGGCCAGGATCACGCCAAGAAAGTGCTCTCCGTCGCGGTGTACAACCACTACAAGCGCCTCGGCTTCGACGTCGGCAGCCAAGGCCAAGGCCCCGAAAAGGAAGCGGAGGACGACAAGCCCGCCAAGCTGCCCGAGGTTTCCGAGTACGCCGAAGTCGAAGTGGACAAGAGCAACATCCTGCTCGTCGGTCCCACTGGCTCAGGCAAGACTCTGCTGGCCCGCTCTCTGGCCCGCATTCTCGACGTGCCTTTCGCCATCGCCGACGCGACCACGCTCACCGAAGCCGGCTACGTTGGCGACGATGTGGAGAACATCGTTTTGCGCCTGCTCCAGTCCGCCAACTACGACGTCAAGCGCGCCGAGTGCGGCATCATCTACGTCGATGAGATCGACAAAATCGGCCGCAAGACGGAAAACGTCTCCATTACCCGCGATGTATCCGGAGAAGGAGTACAGCAAGCTCTCCTCAAGATTCTCGAAGGTACCGTGTGCAACGTCCCCCCGCAAGGTGGTCGCAAGCACCCGAACCAGGAATACATACAGGTCGATACTTCCAAGATCCTGTTCGTCTGCGGCGGCGCCTTCGTTGGCCTGGACGATATTATAAAGAAGCGCTCCGGCGGCGGCACCCTCGGTTTCGGTTCGGATCAGATGACCCAACTCACCGGGGAGGAAGTCATGAAGAAAGTCGAGCCCGAGGATCTCGTGAAGTTCGGCATGATCCCCGAGTTTATCGGCCGTTTGCCCGTCGTCTCCGTTCTCGATCAGCTTTCCGTTGAGGATCTCGAGAGCATCCTGCTCGATACCAAGCATTCCATCGTCAAGCAGTACGCCAAGCTCTTCGCCATCGATGGCGTGAAGCTCACCCTGACGGAGGATGCCATCAAGGCCATCGCCGAAAAGGCCATCGAACTGCGAACCGGAGCCCGAGCCCTCCGCTCGATCATGGAGAATCTCACCCTCGAGATAATGTACGAAGTGCCCGAGCGCGACGATGTCGAGGAGGTCGTGATCAACCGGGACGTCGTCGAAGGCCGCAAACGAGCCACCTTCAAGAAGGCGATTTCCAAGTCCAAGAAAGACGCCGCCTGAGGCGTCTTTTTTTTTTACGTAGCGCGGAGCTTCAGCCCGCGTCCGTAACAATCCTCATCGTTTTCCTCATCCTCATCTTTATCATGGAACGAGGATAAGGATGAAGAGGACGATGAGGAGATCTCTAACGGACGCGGGCTGAAGCTCCGCGCTACGTAAATGAAATGTCAATACACCCCCTGCGGCGCAGGCGGTGCTTTTCATGAGGTTGCTTCCTCATGCGACCGTTTTTGCCTACCTGCCCGCTTTGGTTTCGCAGCGCGCTTCTCGCCGCTGTCGGGATGCTTTCGTGGACAGGTCTGGTCGCCCAGGATGACGATCCGCCGCCAGAAGAGGAAGAAGAGCCCGCCAAGCAACTCGTTTTCATCGAAGAGCATCTCGCTTCCCCAGGCACGCTTGACGGATTGGAGTCTCCTTACGACCTGAAGGTTTCGTCCGACGGCAGACATCTCTATTTGGCATCCCAGCGCAATGACGCGGTTTCCTACTTCACCAGAGACCTCTCCGATGGTTCGCTTTCCTACGCCGGCTACTTCAGTGAAGCCGATATTGGGACCAACGCCTTGGATGGAGCCCGTTCTTTGGCTATCAGTCCAGAGGGGACGTTTCTGTATGTCGCCTCCATGTTTGCCGATAGCCTGGTAGCATTGCAGCGAGATTCGACCACCGGCGCTTTGAGCTTTCTCTCCGCGACCTACGATAGCGATATTGGGGTCGACGGTCTCGACCAGGCTCGCTCCATAGTCATCTCGCCAGATGGGAAGAATCTCTACGTCGCGGCCTATGGCGATAGCAAGCTGAGCGTCTTCGGTCGCAACGCGACCACCGGCGCCGTAAGCTTCCTCGGGGTGTACGAAGAGGGAGACCAGGGGGTGGAGGAGCTTACTCAACCACACGCTTTGGCCATCAGCCCGGATGGCGATCACCTCTACGTCGCTCTGTGGTCCAATCAATTGATCGTTTTCGAGCGAGACAGCAGCACGGGACTCCTAACCTATCTATCCAAGCTGGCCTACCTGCAAGCCGAGTCTATCGGTTCGTCCGGCACGCCCCGAGCCATCTCCATCAGTCCAGACGGAAAGCAGGTCTACGTTGCGTCTTGGAATACGGATACGGTCAGCGTCTTCGATCGCGATGCGACGGACGGCTCGCTGGCTCATCTTAGCGACTATCGAAACAGCGACACCGATATCTCGAATATGGACGGTCCCCACGCCCTGACGATCAGCTCGGACGGAACCTTCGTCTACGTCGCGGCTTTTGCTAGCGACGCAGTCGTTTCCTTCAAACGGGATCTCGCTGCCGGTACTCTGGAGTACTATCAGAGCATACTGCCCAGCGACGAGGAGAGCTGGACGATGAACGGTCCCATTTCGATCGGAGCCAGTCCCGATGGCGAGCACGTCTACGTCGGATCCGGATCCGGTACCCATTCTTTGGTTACGTTTCGCCGGGAAATCGTGGTAGATCCTCCCGAGTTCGTGGTCCAGCCCATCGCTCGCTCTATCGAAGAAGGGGAGTCCGTCGCTTTCCATGCTCTGGCTCAAGGCGTCGATGTCGGCTATCAATGGTACCGGGATGGCACGGCTATTTCTGGACAGACCAATCCCGTGCTTACCATAGCGGCTGTTGCCGCTTCGGACGACGGGGCTCTCTTTCGCGTCGACGCGAGCAATGCGGGGGGCAGCGTGTCGAGTGACGAGGTCGCCCTGACCGTTCTGCCGCCGATCGTGGTCGATGCTCCCAGCGACCTTACGGCCCTCGACCTTTCCAGCAGCTCGGCCCGGCTGGTTTGGGCGGATCGCAGCGACAACGAGATAAGCTTTGAGATCCAGCGCCGGGTCATCGGCGAGTCTTTCGCCACTATTGCCACTTTGCTGGCTGATCGGACCGAGTATGTGGACGCCACCCTGGAGGCTGCCACGACCTACCTCTATCGCCTGCGGGCCAAGCGCAACGACGTGGTTTCCCTCTGGTCGAACGATGCGGTGATCGAGTCCTTTGACGACGCTCCCCGCGGTCCGGTCAATCTCGACGTATTGGAACAGACGTACAACAAAGTCCTGCTTTCCTGGGCGGACCGCTCTGCGGTGGAGGACGGTTTCCGCATCGAGCGCCGCCTCGACGAGTTCGACGCCCCTTGGGAGTGGATCGGAGATGCCGAGCGCAATGCGACCCAGTTCGAGGATCGCGCGGTGGTGGCCGAAACGACTTATGCCTATCGCGTGCAGGCCTACAACGAGTCCGGCTCGTCTGACTTCAGCAACTCGGTGGTTGCGATCACGGACTCGATCCCAGTAGAGACCATCTCGCCACTCTCTCGCTCCATCCCGCGCGATGCGGTTTCCGGATACGGCATTTCAGTGACTTCCTCTCGCGATTGGGAGGCTCTTCCCTCGGTTAGCTGGCTGGTGGTCGTCAGTCCAGTCGATGGCGAAGGCAGTGGAAACGAGGCTGTAAGCTACCGGGCTCTACTCAACGAATCTCAAAACGAGCGGATTGGCTCGATCGTCGTCGGTGGAATCGAACATACGGTCGTGCAGGCAGGATCGCCGCCTTTCTTGCGTATCCAACCCACCATCACGGAAAAGGATCGGAACGGGGGCATTGCCTTGGTGAACATCGAGTCGAACGTAGACTGGACGGCGGAGGTAACTGCCGACTGGGTATCCATAACTTCGGGACAGTCGGGAAGCGACTACGGAACGGTTGTTCTGACCTTCCTGCCCAACGAAACGTTCGAACCCCGTCAGGCGACTCTCATGATCAACGACCGCGAGCACCTGGTGCGGCAGGCTGCCCAAGAGGAACGTCTGGAGATTAGCTCGGACGATACGAGCTTTGGCTTCGAAGGCGGTGTTGGATCGGTCGCGGTTGAAAGCAATATAGACTGGACGGCCAGCGTATCCGTTTCCTGGATAGAGTTGACCGCTCCAGTGAGCGGTTCAGGTGACGGTACCGTTGCCTTCTCCGTTTTGGAAAACGACAGCATCGAACCGCGTACGGCCGACATTCTGGTAAACGATGCGGCAATCACCGTATCCCAGGAAGGACGGGTAGAGGAGAGTATCGAGTTAGAGGCCCCAGAGTTCGTTTCCGCCGCAGTGGATAGCGGTCTGGGTGTGGAGTTGACCTGGATCGACAACTCCAGTCTGGAGACTGGATTCGTCTTGCGTCGGGCCGTTTCCGGCTCGACGGCCTTCGAACAGGTTGCGGACCTGCCCGCCGACACCCAAACCTATTTCGATAGGGATGCTCCGCGCGGCAAAATCCTGGAGTATCGCCTAATCGCGGTTTCCGGCGAATTCAGTTCGCCTGAGGATTCCATCGTCACGACCGTTCTGCCGGAAAGCAATTTGATCAATGTAGCTACTCGCGTGGAGATGGGAGAGGGCGATAGGCTGGTCTTCGCGAACCTGCCCTCTGCCGGCGACGGGTTCATCGTCTTTCAGGCCAAGAGCTTCGGAGAAGGCCTAGGCGACTACGGGCTTGCGATGCCGGCTCCCGCTGTGGTGGCTCGCGTGAGCAGTTCTCTCGGCTCTCCGTCAGTGGAGGTCACGACCGACTACGTCGATTGGGAAACCGTCTACGGCTTTGCGGCTCCGGTGGGCGAGGGCATTCGCTATTCCGCCACCCACATGAGCGGTTCCGCCTACCCGCGAGGAGCGGTCGCTCGAGGACATATCCACTCTTCGGATACTAAGATCGAGGTAGGATTCGATTTTGAGGGCGATATAGAGCTTCCCTTTTTGATCAAAGGCGTTGGTCCATCTCTGAATCGCCATAGTAGTCCTGATCCCTTGAACGACCCGGTGGTGACTCTCTACGCTCTGGATTCTTTGGGCGTTCGCACCCTTGTTGCCACGAACAGCGAGGGAAGCAGTTGGGTCAACGAGACGGCGATCACTTGGGAGGACGCCCTGAGCAAGGCCTCAAGCATGGCCTTGTCCAGCGGCGATGCCGGCATGCTGTTGATGCTCGCCCCCGGCACCTACCTTGCAGAACTCGTCAGCGAAAGCGGATCCACCGGAGCCGCGATGCTGGAAGTGCTAGACGTGAGGTAAACCGAACGTTTTAAGAGTAAGTGTTTTTGAAACCGCGAATGAACGCGAATAGACGCGAATCTTCCTACGACTTGAAGACCATTCGCGTCTATTCGCGTTCATTCGCGGTTTCAAATTTCTCGTCTGTCGGTAACCTAACAGTCCTAAGCCCCCAGTTCGTCATCTGCGAACATCTGTGCAACCTGCGGGCGAAAAATATTACTCCAACAACGGCTCCAAAATCCGCCATACGTTTTCGGCTATGATCTCGTGGCCTTCCTCGTTCGGGTGGATGCCGTCCGCTATGTTGAGCTGCGGATGGCCGGCTACGCCTTCGAGCAGGAATGGGATTAGCTCTACGTCGTTTTCCTCTGCGAGGGCAGGGAACAGCTTTCTAAATTCCGTCGTATACTGCGCGCCAAGATTGGGCGGCATCTGCATGCCTGCGATGACGACCTTGATTTCCGGATACTTGTCTCGAGCCAGGTCGATGATCCGCTGCAGATTTCGCTTCGTATCTGAAAGCTCGATACCGCGAAGGCCATCGTTCGCCCCGAGAGCGAGCACCAGGATTGCGGCTGGTTTTTGCAGGACCCAGCTAGCTCTGCGCAGCCCGCCAGCGCTTGTCTCGCCGCTCAGTCCGGAGGGCGCGACTTGCCACTCCGGATGGGTTTCGGCCATTTTTTCGGCAAGCAGAGCGGGATAAGCGTCTTCCGGGTCGATGCCATAGCCTGCGGTCAGGCTGTCGCCAAGCAGCAGAATCCGTTTCGTCACGGTCTCCTCGGCATTTGAACTACTGCTGAAAAGAGTGCAGAGAGCGGCAATCAAAAAGACTGTAGGGCGCGTTTGCTTCATAGTCGGATCAGGACACTATAGCGAACCATATGTTACAAGGAACGAATACCGAGGCCGCCTTCCAATCGGAGACGAGTGAAGAAAGGGCTGTGTTGCGCCTGGAAAGCGTCCATAAGAGCTACCGCAGTGGCGAAACGGATCTCGAGGTTCTTAAGGGGATTTCCTTTTTCGTGGAAGCGGGCGAAACGGTTTCGATCATAGGGCCTTCCGGCAGCGGGAAGACGACTCTGCTTGGCATCTGCGCTGGCTTGGATCGGCCCACTTCGGGGCAAGTCTGTCTCGGCGGTCATGACATCACCCCTTTAGGAGAAGACGAACGGGCCGCGCTGCGCAACCAGCACGTCGGTTTCGTATTCCAAAACTTCCAGCTCCTGCCGACCTTGACCGCCTTGGAAAACGTTATGGTCCCCTTGGAATTGCGAGGCGAGAGAGGAGTGACGGACAAGGCTCGGACTCTCCTGACCGAGGTAGGACTAGGCGATCGTGTCGGTCACTATCCGGTGCAGCTTTCCGGCGGCGAGCAGCAGCGGGTCGCCTTGGCCCGAGCGTTCGTCAACCAGCCTCGAATCCTTTTCGCTGACGAGCCTACCGGTAATTTGGATGCGGATACGAGCAAGCCGATCGTCGACCTGCTTTTCGGCCTGAACAAGACGGCAGGCACGACTCTGATCCTGGTGACGCATGACTTGGAGTTGGCCCGGACCACGAACAGGATTCTGAGAATCGAGGGCGGTCGACTGTCAGCATGACGGATTCCCTGGGAACGCGGGCGGCTCGCTCGCAAGATCGATCGGAGATGCGGGCGAGCCGCCCGCGTTCCCAGCCAGGTTTGTCCTGGCTCTTCATCATGGCGTGGCGCGACATGCGTCGAGCTAAGAGACACCTTGCTTTGTTCGCCTTGGCGGTGGTTTCCGGCATCGCGGCCCTAGTGGCGATCAGCTCGTTTCGAGCCAATCTCGAGAGCGAGATGGACCGGCAGTCGCGCGGCCTGCTCGGAGCCGACGTGGCCTACGACGATCGAGAGCCTTTCGATGCTCGCGCTCTGGCGCTTTTCAATTTGATGGGAGCCGAGGAGACCGCTCGCCAAGTGAAGTTCAGAACCATGGCCTACTTCCCCACGAAGTCCAATACTCGCATCGTCCGCGCTCAGGCGATGGAGGGAGGCTTTCCGTGGTATGGATCCCTGGATACGCGACCGGCGGGCCTGCGAGTCGCGGATAGCGAAGAACCGATAGCCCTGATCGAAGACAGCTTGATGCTCCAGTTCGATCTGAAGGTGGGAGATCCGATCAAGATTGGGGAGCTCACTTTCACCATAGCAGGCGAGCTGCTGAAGATGCCTGGAGAAGGCGCCTTCACCGGATCATTTGCCCCTCGGGTCCTGATCCCCCTCAAGTTTCTCTCTGCCACGGGCTTGGATCGCTTCGGAAGTCGCTTGCGATACTTCCACTACCAGAAGTTTTCCGATACGACGGGAGGTCAGGGGGTCGAGGTGGTGGAGCGCTATCGCGACGATTTGGAAGCGATGGGGATAGACGTGGATACGGTAGAAGACCAGCGTCGCCAGATCGGCAGGACGCTCGATAGCACGAACGGCTTCCTCAGCATGATAGGTTTCGTGGCTTTGCTGCTCGGCGGCGTTTCCATCGCCGGAGCTGTACAAGTGTACTTGAAAAGCAAGACGGCTTCCGTCGCCACCCTGCGTTGCTTGGGAGCCAGCGCCCGGCAGTCGATCGCGATCTATTGTATCCAGATTTCCATCGTCGGACTGCTTGGCTGCTTGACTGGCGCCTTGTTGGGTGTGGCCATCCAGACTTCGCTGCCTGAGCTCATGAAGCCGTTTCTGCCGCTGGAACTGCCGGTGCGGATTTCCTGGCCAAGCATCTTCGGCAGCCTGCTTTTCGGTTGGCTTTTCACGTCGCTCTTTGCGCTGCTGCCCTTGTTGCCGCTGCGTCGCATCTCTCCATTGCGAGCGATTCGGGCCTCTGTGGAATCCGCAGTCGAGGCGTGGCGAGACAGGGCCTTTCTGTTCACGCTTGGCGGTCTGCTCCTGATGGGTTGCCTGTTCACCATCACCCAGACGCAAAACCTGCTGCAGGCTGCGAGTTTCTTGGGCGGCATCGCTGTGGCGATCGTCCTTCTGGCTCTGGTCGGCTGGCTGTTGCGCTTCGTTTTGAGGCGACTTTCTTTGGATCGGTTTCCCTACGTATGGAAACAGGCCTTGGCGAATCTCTACCGTCCCGAGAATCGCACTACAATGCAGGTCGTGACGCTCGGCATGGGGGCCTTTCTCGTCTTTTCGATTTACGTCAGCGAGCAGAGCCTTCTGCGGCAGGGAGATCTAGCCGGTCGAGATGGGCAGCCGAATGTCATCCTCTTCGATATCCAGCCGGACCAGTTGGAAGGAGTCCTGAATACGATCGAGGAGCTCGATCTAAATACTATCAAGCCCGAGGCTATCGTGACCATGCGACTGCAGAGCCTCAATGGCTTGTCGCCCACGCAATTGATAGAGGATCCCGAACGTGAAGTAGAGCGATGGGCAACTCGACGAGAGTACCGCTCGACCTATCGGGACTTCGTGCGAGAGGACGAGGAATTGATCGCGGGGGAATTCACGCCCAGCGCTTCCTTGGACGACGAGGGGCCGATTCCCGTTTCGGTAGAACAGCGAATCGTGGATGCTTTGGATCTGAAGTTGGGCGACCGCATCGTATGGGACGTGCAAGGGCTGCCGATCGAAACCGAGGTCACAAGTATCCGAAAAGTGGATTGGCGACAGATGAAGCCGAATTTCTTCGTGGTCTTTCCCGCAGGCGTGCTGGAAGCGGCCCCCGCGTTTTTCGTTACTGCTGCCCATGCTCCAAACCGCGAGTCGCTGGTCGGCCTGCAAACCGAAGTCGTGAAGCGCTACCCAAACGTCGCGGCGGTAAATCTGACGATGATCTTAGAGAGTTTAGAGGAGATCTTCGACCGTATCGGTTTTGTTATCCGCTTCATGGCCTCGTTTACCATTTTGACCGGGTTAGTGGCTCTAATGGCATCCGTCAACGCGAGTCGCTACCAGCGTTCTCGCGAAAGCAGCCTGCTGCGAACTCTCGGCGCATCCGCGAAGCAAATACGCGGTATCATGGGAGTGGAGTACGCCCTAGTCGGCATCATAGCCGGATTGGCCGGCGTTGCTCTTTCCGTAGTAGCGGGCTGGGCATTGACCCGCTTTGTCTTCCGAGTGGACCTCTACCTGCCCTGGCAAGGCACTATAGTTACCGTACTAATCGTAGCGAGTCTCACTCTGCTGACCGGCCTGCTCAACAGCCTGGGCATCGCCCGCCGCTCGCCACTAGAGTCGATCCGCAGCGAATCGTAGCGCGGATCAACCATATGAAAAGCGGCTTGCCATCAAGTAGGCGAATGAAATTGAGCCCAGATGCAGAAGAATGATTTTGCCGTAAAATGATTTTGCCAAAAAAACTCCTGCTATCCGGATTATTAACAGAAGGAAGCAAAATCATTTCTCGGCAAAATCATTCTTTTGAGAAAGAAAGAGATTGCTCGAGAAGACCGACCACCGATTCGCGCTGATATCCTATTGCTGGATAGTAGCGGATCTCCCATCTTTCCAAGCATCGATGTAGATCAGCGACATCAGTGGTTGATCTCCTTCCGTCGATCTCGCGCAGCCTCTGGTATTCGCTTTTCGACGACATTGTGGACTCAGGGTGGTTTTCGTTTGCCTGGTAAATGTATCCAGATGTCAATTTTTTCGTTTTTCGTCAGTTTTTTGTATCCAAATACCTAGATAAAGCGTATAGTTGGCTCTGTATCCGAAATCCGCTGCCTAGCGATATGGTCACAACCAAACCTTCTTCTCCCGCCAAGGCCGTCCAACTCGCCTGGAAATTCGGTTCCCCGTCGACCCATTCGGCCCAGAATCTGTCGCTCTTGCTTGAGGAACGGGCCCGAGAATTGCGCGGCTCCGAGGCGTTCTTTCTGCGGTATCCAGATTCCAAGGAAGACGAGCCGGTCTTTTTGACCCTTGCTTTTCGGGATCTGGTAATCGAGCAAAACGCCTGGGTAAACTACCTGCGCAACCGAGGCGTGAAGAAGGGCGAACCGGTAGTCGTCTGGCTGCCTTTCGGTTTGAGCTTCCTTTCGGTGAGCTACGCCTTGTTCAAGATCGGGGCCCATGCCGTGATCCTGGATCCGGATTTCGAGTGGAAGAGCGGATGCGCCATGCTGCAGGAGCTTGGTCCGAAGCACATGGTGGGCACGCGGCAGACCTTGGCCTATGCGAAAAGCTTGGTGAATGGCTTGCGCGGCCTGACTTCACGGGTGGAGGTGGATGGAAGCCTTCAGCGCTTCGGTTCGGCCTTGAGGTCATACCGAGCGACGCCGACTTATTGGGAAGAGGATCAGGTGATGGTTACCTTTCTCAAAGCCAGAGGCTCGTCGCGCAGCAAAGCGACCTTCGAGCAGCGTGAGCTTTGCGACCTGGCCTCGCAATACAAGGAGTGGTTTCACTTGCAGGATGGGGATCGGGCTTTGGCGGGCAGCCCTCTAGAGGCTCTGCTTCTGCCTGCCGGGGGGATAGCGAACCTGGTTGTCTCGGAGCGGTTTTCCGACAATTCGCCACGGCGGGCCAACTGGACGATCCAGGCGGCCCGAGAGCTTGGTCTCAATGCGATATCAGGCGAGGCTCGTTTTTGGCAGGCTCTGCGCTCGGCAACCGAACTGCCCAGTACAGGTTGCCAATGGTCCTTCGAGGCGATCTTGACAGGCTATCACATTGGTGGTGGCGATTTGGATACGTTGACGGACGTTTTTCCGGAAGCGCGTTTCAACGTGGTTTTCGGTGCCGGCGCCTCGCCGTTTCTTACTCGTCGCGCTCTGGAATCTTTTCGGGAGCGGGACAGCGAAAGCGATTCCCTTCGGGGCATTTACGTGGGGGAACCCCTGTCAGGCGTTCGGCTTTCGTTAGCGGCGTTCGAGGGCCTGCGTTGGATGGAGGATCCCATGGCAGCTTCCGGCTTGGGTGAAATGGCGGTGGCGAAAGACGTTTCGGCCTCGATCGGCGACGAGGATTCCTGGGCTTTGAGCGGCGCTGTCGGCTTTTATGATCGCAAGGGAGGCCTTTGGTACTGCGGTCTTAAGGAGGAGATCGTTTCCTCGAGTTTTGGCGGTTTCTGTCCTGTTCGTTGCGAGGCTGTATTCAACAAGCACCCACGAGTGAAACGCTCGGCTCTCCTCAGCTTGACTAGGAATGGAAAGACGCGCCCAGGCATCGTGATCGAAACGTCGCTTGCCGACCTGCCGAAAAAGGGGGTGGAGGAATCGCGTTTCAAGGCAGAGCTTCTACGCCTGGGAGCGGAGTTCGAAGAGACCAGCTTGATCGTGGACATCTTCTTCTCGGATCGCCTGCCGTTGGAAGAGGGCAGTTTCGCTGCAGTGGATCGCAAGCGACTGTCCCAGGACTATTCGCGAAGACTGAGGTTCTAGGTTAGGCTGAAGGCTGAGGACTGAAGGCTGAAGGTGGAGCCGGTAGAGTGTGTTTCTTTTCGTCGCCCTCATCATCTTCATCCCAGGATAAAGATGAGGATGAAGAAGAGGATGAGGATAAGAAACGATGCGGACGCGGTCCCGCTCTGCGGGGTCCGCACTACATTTTACGACGTTGCATCAATAGCGCAACACTGGATTTGGCGGTCCTTCAGTCTTCAGCCTAACCACCTTCACAGCGCTTCGCTAGGCTCTTGCCATGTGCAGGGCTACTGTGCCGAAGGTCATTGCTATGGCTTCCACGTCGCGGAAGCTGGCTTGTTCTAGTTCCGCGGATACGCCTGATCTGTCCGGGAAGGCTTCGATGGAGTCGCTCAGATACTGGTAGGCTGCTTTGTCGCCAGTGAGGGCTCCGGCGACATTTGGCAGAAGCGTCTTCAGATAGAAGTAGTAGAAGGGGCGTACCAGGTGAAACGGTTGAGAGAATTCGAGAATATAGAGGCGACCTGTATCCGGTTTTAGGATGCGTCTCATTTCGAGCAGGCCTTTGTGGCGGTCGGCAAGGTTTCGGTAGCCGAAAGCGATAGTGACCGCGTCGCAGCAGGCATCGGCAAGCGGGAGCCGGAGAATGTCGCCGGTGGCGAAACTCATATTGTGGTAACCTGCGGCGCGTTGCTTGCGTCGAGCCTCGTCAAGCATGGGCTCGCAAAAGTCCAGTCCGTCAATGCGGACGCTGGGCGACAACTCTTCTCGCAGTGCGAAAGCGACGTCGCCACTCCCGGTGGCAAGGTCGATGACGGTGTCGGGATTGCCGAGCCAGACTTCTTCGACTAGCCTGTCTCGCCAGAGCGTGTCGATGCCAAGGCTGAGGGTTCGATTGGCGAGGTCGTACTTGGTCGCGATGCGACCGAACATGGAGTTTACTTTGTCTGGATCAGGCAAAGGTGGGAATGGTGAAGAGTGAGTGGTGAATGGGCAAACAGGTTATTCGAAATTCACTGTTCACTCTTCACCATTCACTATTTTCTCCTCCTGGTAGCTGGCTACGACCCATTGGGAGAGGGCTTTCTCCGGGTCGCGGATCACGGCGGCATCGATGGCGAATTTCTTCTGACCGGTGTTGCGACTGATGAGAGTGAGGCCGTGCTTGAAGTCGCGAAACTTGCGCTCGCAGAGGGAGCGGATGGTTTTGTCGGTCTCGAGACTTTCTTCGATGAGAGCGGCTACGGCCTCGTCCTGGAACTCGAGCTGAAAGCCGTCCTGCTTCTCGAATCGCTTGGCGTAGGCGGCGACTTCGGTTTTAAGGACCTCGTGCTGGCTGGACAGATTTTCGCGGAGCAGGGTCTTGAGTTGCGTATCCGGATCCTGGATCGTGTCGCGGTCGGCCTTCAGGGTACGGATACTGGTGGAGGGGAGTTCGAACTTGAAGTCGCGAAAGGCTCGCTCGAGCACTGTCATGAGGCCGCGGGCGCCGGTCTTTTCCTTGTAGGCCCGCTCGGCGACTTCCTCCATGGCGCCTTTGTCCATTTCGAGCGTGATGCCGTATCCGGCAAAGTCGGACACGTACTGGCGCAGGACGCTGCCTTCCGACGAGGCCATGATTTGCAGCAGGTCAGCGGGTTTGAGCGGCTGGCAGGCGACGCGTACGGGAAGCCGTCCGACGAATTCGGGTTCGAAACCGTAGTCGATGAAGTCGCGAGTCTCGACGTGGCGCAGATAGTTGTCGGCGTCCTCCTCGTTGGAGGCGGGGTTGGCTCCGAAGCCCATAGTAGTGTTGCTCAGGCGCTTTTCGATGGCCTTGTCCATCTGGTCGAAGGCGCCGCTTACGATGAAGAGGATGTGCTTGGTGCTCATGGTGCGCTTACTCTTCTTCCCGCCTCGCTGCATCTCCATCATGGCCTGCATCTGGCCAAGCATGTCTGTCTGGCTCTGCAGGTTGACCTCGGTCTCCTCCATGAGCTTGAGGAGGTTTATCTGTACTCCTCTGCCGGATACGTCGCGTCCGCCGGCATTGGCGCTGTTGGCTATCTTGTCGATCTCGTCGATATAGATGATGCCGTACTGGGCGAGATCGGTGTCGCCGTTTGCCGCCTTGACCAAGTCGCGTACGAGGTCTTCGACGTCGCCGCCCACGTATCCGGTTTCCGAGAACTTGGTGGCATCCGCCTTTACGAAGGGCACGCCGACAAGGCGAGCGATATTGCGCATGAGGTAGGTCTTTCCGACACCGGTGGGGCCGAGCAGGATGATGTTCTGCTTGGCGTACTCCTGTTCGCTGAGCTCGGGGTCTTCCAGGCAGCGGCGGATGTGGTTGAAGTGGTCGCAGATGGCGACGGATATGACCTTCTTCGCCTCGTTTTGCTGGATGACGAAACGGTCGAGATAGTCGCGGATCTCGCGCGGCTTGAGGTTGAATTCCTCGATTCGCTTGAGGGCTTCGGCTCGCTCCTTGTCTTCCTCCTCGGAGCTAGGAGGCGGTTCGCCGCCGCTGGCCGCGCCCATAGGACTGCCGAAGGGAGTGAAGATCTTGCCGCTTTTGAAAAGGTTCTGCAGATTCTTCTGAATCTCGTCCATCGGGTCTTTCGTTTCCTCGTCCTTGCTCATGGAAGGCGGATATTTGGTGGCTTTGAGGTTGACGCAACCTAAAGTGTGGAAGTAGCTTGCACTCAACTATGTAACGAGATCCCAACTCCGCTCTGCCATGTCGAATAACCTTACAAAACGCGATATCGTCCTTCGAATTTTCGAGAAGACCAAGGACATACCCCAAAGCAAAATCCAGGATACTGTGCAGATGACGCTCGATATCATTTTGGATGCGCTGGCAGAGGGGCGCAATGTGGAGCTGAGAAATTTCGGCGTGTTCGAGGTTCAGAAGCGCAAGGCCCGCGTGGGTCGCAACCCGAATCGCCCCGAAACGGATGTGGTCATTCCCACTCGCGCGGTGGTGAAATTCAAGGCCGGCAAGGTCCTGAAGGCTCGCATCAAGGATATCGACCTGGAACAGCTAAGCTAGGACCGGGTTGCGGATGTGATGTCGCAACGTAGCGCGGCGCTTTAGCCCGCGTCCGCAATTCGCCCTCAATCATCCCTCTCCTCATCTTCATCCTCATCCCAGGATAAAGATGAGGATGAAGAATAGGATGAGGATAGGAAACGATGCGAACGCGGGCTAAAGCTCCGCGCTACGTTGCGAGTTCGGCTATCGTCTGGGGCAGCACGCTGTCACTTCAGCATTTTAGAAACGCCACGCGCGTTCCCGCTTTTGCAAATTTCGGTTGCGTGCGAGTGGCCCTGTGTTCGAGTTTGTCGCTTTCCTACTCATGGCATCATTTAGCACACTTCCCGGCTTTCGCGAATTCTATCCGGAGGACTTCGCTCAGCGGAAACATGTCTTCCAGATTTGGAGACAGGTTGCTCGGCGTTTCGCTTTTCGCGAGTACGATGGGCCGGTGCTGGAGTCGCTGGAACTGTTTACCGCGAAGTCCGGACCGGAGATCGAAAGCCAGCTTTTCTGTTTCGAGGACAAGGGTGGGCGAGCGGTGTCGTTGCGGCCGGAGCTGACGCCGAGCTTGGCTCGCATGGTTGCGGCACGGGCGAACGGATTGAAGCGTCCGGTGAAGTGGTTTAGCATCGGCGACAATTTCCGCTACGAAAAGCCTCAGAAGGGCCGGCTTCGCTGCTTCACCCAGTTGAATGTCGATATCCTGGGCGAATCCGGACCTGCTGCCGAAGTGGAGCTGATCGGATTGCTCATCCAAACCTTGCTTGGTTTCGGCCTGACCGAAGAGGACTTCTACATTCGGCTTAGCGATCGCGACCTGTGGCTGCTCTACTTGGAGCTTCTTGGCTACGAGGGCGAGGTAGCTCTCGAGATTCTTGGCGTCGTCGACAAATGGGAGAGGTTGGATACGGCCAAGCTTCTCGCTCATCTCTCAGATATTGCGGGCGAGGGCGCTGCTAAGCTCAAGGCGAGCATCGATGGCTTTCTTGCCTTGGATTCGTTGGAAGCGGTGAAGGCATGCTTCGCCTCCACTGGTTCGGGTCTGTCGGAGCAGGCTGCCAAACGGTTGAAGGCCCGGCTCGACGACTGGTCTACTGTGATCGAGGGAATCGGCGCCATGGGCTTTGGCGCGTTCGCTAAAATCGATCTTAGCATCGTGCGCGGGCTTGCCTATTACACGGGCTTCGTTTTCGAGGCATTCGACCGGAAGAACGAGTTTCGAGCCTTGGCGGGCGGAGGTCGCTACGACGAGTTGGTCGAAAAGATGGGCGGTCCGGAAATACCGGCGGTCGGTTTTGGCATGGGCGACGTGGTACTCATGGAGCTTTTGAAGGCGCGTGGGAAAATGCCCCAGTTTTTGGATACATTGGACTGCTATGTCGTCCTCGGCGGCGAGGAGGAGAAGAAGACTGCGCTCTCCGATATCGCTTTGCTGCGCCAGGCTGGGTACAGCGTGGAATACCCCATGAAGCTGCCGAACTTCGGCAAGCAGTTCAAGGCAGCCAGCGCGGCTGGCGCTAGATTCGCCCTGGTCTACGGTTCCGAGGAACTCGCCAAAGATGTAGTGAAAATTCGGAACATGGCGGACCGTTCCGAGCAGGAGGTCCCGCGAGCTCTCTTGCTCGAAGCGGTGAGGGAACTGTTCTAACTCTACTTAACTAGATGGTTGGAACAGCTAGGAATGTAGGGCCGGCGCTTAGCAATCTAGAGCTAGTGGCCCGTTTGGCAAAACCTAGCGTCGATCCTGACGATCCGCCCTGCGACAAATGAGAAAACGCGAGCGTCGCAACGGCTTGAACAGCGTCTTGGCGCTAGCAGTCTCCTGCATCGTCTTTTTCTATCTGTTCGCCTGGCAGGTGAGTTCGCAGAATCTCTTTGTTCCCGGGCCCGCGAGCTACGAAGAGGGGGATTCGATCTTCACTATAGAAGCAAGCGACGGAACGAGGTTGGCCGTCTATTGGGGTCCGGTTCCAAAGGCCAAGCGTACCGTGTTCTATTTTCACGGCAACGCGGAGGACCTTGGCCACGTGGAATTCATCCTGAACAACTATCGGGTGCAAGGCGTGAACGCCCTCAGTTTCGACTACCGAGGCTACGGCCTTTCCGAAGGCAAGCCAAGCGAGGCGAATCTCTACGCCGACGCGGGAGAGGTACTTGACTACGCAATCGCCAAGCTCGGCGTTGCGGAAGATTCCGTCGTCTTCCACGGTCGCTCTCTCGGTGGCGGAGTGGCTGTCGAGCTAGCCTCGCAGCGTCCGGCGGCGGGGCTGATTCTCGAGTCGACCTTCCTCAGCTTGTTTCGCATCTACTTCCCACTCAAGTGGCTGCCCGCCGACAAGTTTCGCAACGACAGAAAGGCTTCCCAGGTCGCTTGTCCGACTCTGATCATCCACGGAAGGCAAGATGGTCTCGTGCCTTTCGATCATGCTGAAGAGCTAGCGGCCCTTGTCGGAGCCCAGGATGTGAAGACATTGTGGATAGACGAAGCGGGCCACAACGACCTCATCGCCGTCGCCGGCCCTACCTACTGGGCAGCCATTCGAGGCTTTCTCTCCGGACTGGAATAGAAGCGCGCCTTTCAAGATGACGTGAATTCGTTTCGAGGTAGGGCCCGCTCGTCCCGCAAATGCGCATAGGCGTCAACTTAACGTAAGAAGCATCCTTTGGAGGGCAACGCTCCGTCGTTGCCGCACCGGTTGTTCCCTCTGTAGGCTCCGCGGCAATGACGGAGCAT
>JANQRJ010000028.1 GCA_028284635.1 Pelagicoccus sp. | reverse complement strand
CGCTTGCCGCCGCGCCGCGTTGGTTTGATCCATCCTCTGCGGCGCGGCGGCAAGCGCCGGCCCTACAAATATAGTTTAACGAAATAGAGTTAGAGGTGGCGTGAATGCGTTTCAAAGGCAGTGTCCGCCCCCTAGAGAGGGTTCATCATTCCCCGTACTCTATTTCCATCCGATCGAGCTTCATGGCCCCCTGCCAATCGATTCGGACCTCATGCGATCCTGTCGGCAGACTTCCTTCATACTCGACCAAGGTCCGTTTCATACCTCTAAGCTGCCTTACCTTTTCGAAGGATTGCAGCTTCGTCGCGCTCACCTCATTCAGCGCAACCGACTTCCATTGTCCTTTTCCTGTGGATACGGAAATCCTCGGCGGGCGGCTCGCATCGGAATAAAAAGCCCAAAGCCTCAACGCGCTGGCCGCCCCCGGCGTCTTGTAGAGCAAAAAGTCGCCCTCCTTTCCTTCGCACCGGAAAAGGTATTCCGCGTATACGCCATTGTAGCTGTTGTCGATTCTCAGGCCTTTCGAATGCTCCTCAGCCCTCTGCAGATCATGAAACTCGTCCACCAAGACCTTGGCCCGAAAGCGCAAAGGCCCTAGAGGCCCAGACGGCTCGGACACGCCGGAACTGTTTCGCGCCCGAACTCGATAGAAGTAGTCGCGTCCCAGCTCCGCGGAACTGTCGGCGTACAAGGGTCGGTAGGCGACGCTGGCGTCAGAGACGTCTTGGGCGACGAGCTTCCACGGTCCCGACGCGCTTTCCGAACGCTCGATATCGTAGCCGCTCGCGCCCGCCGAGCCCCGCCATGTCAATAAAGGCAGATCCCCCGTCATGGGCAGCAGGGATGGTTTTTCCGGTACCGGCATATCCGGCACCTCCAAGCCCTCCATTCGAAAGCCGTATTCGCGCAGGACATGCAGCATGCCTCTCTCGTTATGGGCTGCCCCCGAAGCGAAGCCCGGCCAGTGAAAGGAGCCAATGCTCGGACGGGTGAAGATCTGATGCCAATAGAATCCCCCGAAGCGATGATGAAAATAGATGCTCCAAATCAAAGACCCAGAGGCGCCATTCCGATAGACTTCCTCATGAAAGCGCCGCATCAGCCCGATGTCCTTTTCCAGGCCGTACTCGCCGACGATGAAGGGACGCTTCCCCTTGGCTATGGCCCAATCCTTGCGGACCTCCTCCTCCCAATCCAACCCGTAGTAGTGTCGGACCAAGATATCCAAATCATCGGGCGGGTCGTCTGGCACGCGATCGTCATTACCTGCCATGACGAGATGGTTCGGGTCCATACTCTTGAGAAAGGAAGCCATCTCCGCCTCCCAATCCAACGGAGCCGTTCGCAACTCGTTGCCAAGCTGCCAAGCGAGAATCGCCTTGTCGTCGCGATACAGCTGGCCCGTAACCGTGTTGCGGCGGTTCACCACATAGCGAAGGGTAGCCTTGTAGTCGTTCTTGAGCTGTTCGTCCGTGTAGAACTCGGAGCGATCCTTGCCGCGCCATGCCGAGTACTCGCCGACCCCGCCCAAATAGTCGCCTCGCTCCGCGCCTAGCGAGAAGATAATGCGGATCCTATATCGATTCGCGAGAGCCAGCAAATTGTCCAGCGTCTTGAAAGCCTCTTCGCTGAACCTTCCTGGGCCTTGCACATAAGCCCAATCCATCCAATCGTCATCCGGCCCTCGCATAGCGAGATTCCACAAGCGGACCACCCGAGCATTCATTTGCACAGCCGTCTTCAACCCATCCGACTGCTCCCACACGGTGGGTAGCGCCAAGCGATCTGGAAGTCTCAAGGTGTAGTCATAGGGCAACGACAAGCCAGGCATATTCGCTCCGGCGAAGCGGAATTCCTCGTTGCCCTCCATCAGGCGATCCCCATCGCGCGTAATGAAATGCTCGAAAACGCTTTTGCTTTCCTGGACGACGGGAAACGCATCACCCGCCTGCGCGGCTACGATGCTTCCACAGGCAAACGAAACGGATAGAAGAAGAGGGGCTGCTAATTTCGAATTCATAATATATACAACCGTTTCCGGTATACGAGCGGTCTCGCATCGGTTTTCGAAGAGGCGGACGGGAATCGTTCCGCCCGCCTCCATAAATAGGACGCGGCTACAAAATCGTAGCTGTCGATCGACTTTTTCAAACGCCCCCTAAAACTCGAACGAAGTCCGCAGTTGGAACAAGCGCGGCTGCTCCATGCGGAAGATCGACGCCTGACCGTTGGGATTGATATACAAAGGGATCAATCCCTCGTCGCTCGTCACGTTGCGCACGTTGAGCCGAACATTCATAACGACGTCGTCGTTCAACTGCCGACGATACGCTAGCCAGAGGTCTACGTTCGTCTCGGTCGACCCGAACAGAGGGGCGTTGATATTCTGTATGAAGTCGCCCGGATCGTTCGGATTCTCTATCACCGGATAGCCGAGAATCGATTCGTCCTGCCAACGTAGGGCGCCGCCCACCGAGAAGCCCTTCAGAGCGGAGTCCTCGTCGAAGGCGTAATTGGTGACGAGATTCCATCTCCATTCCCGAAGCTCATCCGATTGCCTTCCATTGGTAAGCTGGGCATTCTTCAGCCTGAGGTCGAATATCAAGGAGGAATTCTCTACGGTATTCAAACCTTGGAAACGGAAGTCCTGCATGACGGGATTCTTCCAGAGCGTTGCGTTTCTCCGGGCGAAGTACTCCTCGTAGTCCTCTCCGATTCCGCTCTGCACCGCTTCCTGCTGGGCCGCATTGAAGAGAATTCGCCAGTTCTTCGTCGGATTGTATACAAGGTCCAACTCGAAGCCTTTAGACACGGCATCCTGCGTTGAAACGATGTTGGGAGCATCCGTGGTCACAGTCCAAACTCCGTTGACCAGCGTCTCTTCCCAGTTCACGAAATCGAGAAACTCCTGGATCGGGCGCGTATAGGCGGCCTGCGCGTCGCGCGGATTCCCCACATCGTCGTTCAACCAGGCTTCCGCAAAGCGGCGCTCGTCGGCAAGAATCGTGCCGTCCAAACCTGAAAGCTGGGAGTTGTTCTGATTAACCAAACCGGTTTCATACCAAGTGGCCCGAACGTCGAATTTGCCTTCGAACATGGAAAGCGTGAAGCCGTACTCCTCGGTCGTGCCTCCCGGCGCTGCGAGATTCTCTCCCAGGATGTTGAAGCGTTGGGATGATGGCTGGAAATTCTCCGACTCGTTGTAGTGGAAACTCAACTCCATTCCCGCAGGCAGGATTTCATCGATAAACTGGGGCGTATGAATCACCAGTCCATAGGTCCATGTCTCCAAATCGTCGATACTGGTGTCGGCCTCGTCCGGCAGAACGAAATCCGGGTGATCGATGACCACGAGACGCGTCGGCGTCAACGGCGGGTTGCCATTGCGGAAGGTTTCCGCATTGTCTCGCCGCCAGCCGACCATTGGTATGACGTTGTCGCCAAACAGCCGACCTTGCCAAATAAAGGCCGCCGAGTCGACTTCCGTACGGTTTAGGTCGGCGCCCGTATATGCATCCGGACTGAGAAGCACGGTATGCGGCGTGAAGGTATCCGTTCTATGGGTATGGATGGTGGCGGGGAACGATTGGGGAATCTGCCCAGCCATGCCCGTCGTGATATTCGCCTGTGTCGGATCCGTCGCATCCTCGAGCCGATCGCCGAGATAATACACTACCGAGAGCCTGTTTTGATCGTGGCCAAGGTTGCCCGGCTGACGGTTGGCCAAGAAGGTCGTGGTCTCGTCTACCACGTAGGGACGACCAGTCCCATTCTTGGAATCCTGGGTCAGACTGCTATACAAGGCTGTGAACGAGTGCTTGCCTAGAATCTCGCCCAGTCTTCCGTCCAGCTTTTCCGCGAAGTCCACATTGTAGAACGCGGTCGCGCGCGTCGAACTGTTCTCGTTCCAATTCCGATTGAACCGCGGCGAGCTGAGGATCACCGGGCGACTGAAGTTCTCGTTGTTCCTGCCGTCTGGCTCCACGGTTGTCGCGTCGACGTAGATGGCATTCGAACGCTGGTTTCCAGGATTGATGCCATCGACGCGGAAGCGATCGTAGCCCTGCTCGTCGTAGCTCAGCTCGATACCGAGATCCCCGTCCAGGAAAAGCTGCTCGAACGAGACGTTATACGTTCTGAGGTCGGCTTCTTCGCGTTTCGTATCTCCGTCGATCAGGATTTCGCGATAGTCGAATAGAGAGCGATCGGTAAAGACCGGCGTGAAGCTCCAATTCAGCTCGTTCAGGCGAACGCCCTCGCGGGCCAGCAAACGGTCCTCATAGGTGCCCGAGCCGTCAGGCAAGTCTCGCGGATAGAATGAAAGCCGATTTCGCGTATCCTCCAGGGCTGGAGTACCCATGAACGCGCCGAAGGCGCCGGACACGCCACGCTGGTCCTGCAAGCCCCTCACGGCATCTCCGGCGGACGCTCCCGTCGACGCATCCACGCGAAGTCCGATATTTTGAAACCAATCTCCGAGGGTGGAAAGCTCCGTGCGGTTCACATTGGTGATTCCATCGGTCTGGCCGTTCTGGCTTGGCTTATCCGTTTGAAACCAGCGGGTGACGAGATCCACCGGCGGTATGTTGCGCGGATTGTTGGAATCGATCGACCCGTCTTCGAAGCTCGCCCTTATAGTCGTTCGCTCGAAAGGCTTGTATTGGGCAATCGCATAGAAGCGTCGATCTCGGTTGAACGCCTGCTCCTGCTCGAACTTCTCGTCTTCGTACAACGCGGCCACACGAATGGAAAACTTCTCTTCGGCAAAGACTCGGTTGACGTCGAGAGTGTAGCGTTGACTGCCAAACTGATCGAACTGCAAGGCTACCTCGTTGCTGTCGACCGACATGGGTCTCAGCGTTTGCGTATTCACCACCCCGCCTGGCGATCCGAGTCCGAAAAGCACCGCATTCGGGCCGCGGTTCAGGACGATTCGCTCGACGTTATAAGCATCCGCCGGGATCCCGGGAGAGATGAAATAGTTGCGCGTCTGAGTCGCTCCCGCCAAGCCGCGAACCCTGGTCACTACTAGGTTGTCCAATTGAGCGGTCTCGTTGTCGAATCCGTTCCCGGTAGCGTTCGCCGCCGAGTAGTTGCCGCCCGTGCCGCCAACCTCAAAACCGGTCGAGTAGACCAGCACGTCTTCCAAGTCGGTGGATCCCGTGTCTTCGAGAAATTCGTCCGTTAGGACTGAGATCGAAGTCGCCAAGTCCTTGAGTTCGGTCTTGAGTCGCGTGCCCGCGAGCGTCGATGCGGCGCGATAGCCTTCGGAATCGCTCGATTCCACGACGAAAGGAGAGAGCTGGAAGAGACTATCTTCATCGTCTTCCTGAGCAAACGCGTCGAAGCCGACGCCCAGGACCAACGTAGACAACGCAACCCGCGAAGCCTTTAGGAGTTTAAATTCAATATAAAGTCTGTTCATCGAAATATTCTATATCTGGTTTGTCGAGTTTGTGAAAGAGAGTGCAGAACTTGGCTTTTTGCAGCTTTCGCCTTCAGCCCTGCGAACGATAGAGCATGGTTCGCTTTCGCTATCCCGGACGGCCTCGAGCAGGGTGCCCTCCAGCATCGAATAGAAGGCGTCTCCCACCAAGCAGCATAACTGGCCTCATACGGAGTTGGTTCGCGGATATGCCCCTTTTCCCAACGGCAACCAAACCGGAACGACATCCCGCCGCGACGCGATGGGCGCAGCAAATCTTGCCAGTTTCTCCTTTTACTCTACTCCCAAGTACACGACCGCGCTCGCAGACTTTTGCACAGCGCCTAGAGACGACTCCCGAAGCGCAGCGGCTGGGGCAGAGCCGATAGCGTATGAAATGATAGGGGGGCATGAAAGCGGAAACCTTCCGAGTTCTCTGACGAACGAGTTTCCACAATACACTAGACGAATATCATATTTTTTATCCATCCTCATTAGGCCCGCTAAGAGCATCGCAAATGCAGTACTACAGACCCCGCAGGGGTACCGCGCTATGCTGCAAGCATGATATGACACCAACCGTCCCTTACCTGTGCTCTTTCGCCAGTTTCTTACGCACGTACGTCGAGCACTTGCGCGCACCCGTCGTGAGCTGAGCTGAGACAGTGTGAACACTGATGCCCAGCTCCCTTGCAATCTCGGGTTGGGACAAGCCATCCACCTTCCGCAGCGTGAAGACGCGGCGACATCGGTCAGGCAAGGCCTGCACCGCTTCGGTCAAAACCTCGAGCTCCTGGTCGCGGGCTACCGCTTCCTCGACCGCCTCGCAATCATCCAAGACATCCGTGAGCTCGTCATTCGCCATCGTTTCGAAGGGAATTTTCTTCTTCTTACGCAAAATATCCAACGCGATATTTCGAGCTGTCGTGAAAAGCAGAGCTTTAGGAGCTCGAACCGATCCCCGCATCTTCGCCCGCAAAACCCGGGAATAGGATTCCTGCACCACATCATCCACCTCGCAGTAGCCGCCAAAGCGCTTCGCGATCCACGAACGCAGCAAGGATTCATGGGGCAGCACCTCAACCTCGAACCAATCGGCGTATGGTGATTTTCGGGGGAGCATTGTATAGATACCACTACCGTTTTAGGAAGCATCTTGAAAATCATGCTACTTGACGAAAACCACAAGCAGGTCGTCTCTAAAGCTATCCCGAATAGGATAGCGCGGCACGAAAAAAGGCTCGTTTCGAGGTAGGGCCCGATCGCCGAGCGGGCCCCGTTGTAGGATCCAGTCTCCACGGCCCGCTCGGCGATCGGGCCCTACCTTGGAGACCAGTCTTCAAACAGCTTGCAGAATTCACCCCACTTTGAAAAGCCCCTACAATCAAACCCTGGCTATTCACATCGGCTGAAATCAACGAGCTGATTTAATTTGTCCACGTGGGCTAAATAGGATAACTTTAGCGAGTCGATATTGCGATCCATTCGGAACTTCCCTATAAAATATCGATACTTTTATCTTATATTCAGCCCCATGAAAAACATCCTGATCAGCACCCTTTTCCTACTCGTCGCAACAGTCGGCTCCAACGCCGAACAGTCCCCGGAGTCCAAACCCAACATTCTGCTCCTTCTCGTCGACGACATGTCGGTCTACGGCCTAAGCAGCTATGGCGACAAGCCATGGAAGACGCCTCACATCGACCGGCTTGCGGAAAACGGCATGAAATGGACCAATGCCTACGTCTACCCAGTTTGTTCGCCGACCCGCGCCGCCTTGCTCACAGGTCGCAACCCCATACGATCCGGCGTTACGAACTGGATACCTGGTTGGTCCGAAAAGACGGAAAATCCCGCCCTGCTTGAACATCCCTTTCCCGATCACCTCTCCCTTGCCGAATACACCGTCGCAGAAGCGCTGCGCGATGGCGGCTACCGGACTGCTCTCGTCGGCAAATGGCATGTCGGCGAAGACCCGATTCACCACCCGGAGCATCAAGGATTTGAATACAGCTATATGATAGCAACCGGCAACACGGACAACTACTTCGTGGAAAAGGACCAACGCCAGGTCCGCAAATTCAGCCGTCACGACCAGCCCGACCGCCAATTCATCACCGAACACTTCGCCGACCGAGCTATCGAATGGCTAGAGAGCCAAGACGCAAACAAGCCCTGGTTTCTTTTCTTCTCCACTCACATCGTGCACACGCCCGTGCTGGCCAAGGAAAGCCTCGTAGACAAATACCGCCAGCAGGGCCTCCCTGAGGAGATCCCCGACTCCGCCACCTACGCGGCCATGCACGAGCACATGGACAGCGCCATCGGCCGCTTGCTCGATCATATTAGAACAGCAGGGATGGAAGAGAACACTTTGATCGTCTTCCTTTCGGACAACGGCGGTCGCGAACCGCAGACCACCAACGCCCCTCTGCGCGGCGGCAAAGGGGAACTGCTCGAAGGCGGCATCCGCACTCCTCTCATCTTCCAATGGCCCGGCCGTATCCAGCCAGGCACGACAAACGACGGCCTGACTGTCGCTGACGATCTCTTCCCCACCTTCCTCGACGTCGCCGGCCTGCCCCTACCGGAAAACATCGAACTGGACGGATACTCCCTCCTCACTGCCCTGACTCGCCAGCGCGACAGCTCCCTCGAAAACCGCACTATCTACTTCCACTATCCTCACTATACCGCCAATCCCTACGGCGAACCGAGCAGCGCCCTGCGCCAAGGCAATTGGAAACTGCTCCACCTTCTCGAGAACCCTGTTCCCGAGCTTTACGATCTCTCGAAAGATCCCGGCGAAAGCGACAATCTCGCCGAAAAACGACCGCAGCTCCGCGACCAGCTCTTCCAGAAGCTCAACGAGTGGAAAGATCGACACGGAGTCCAGCCCCTCGACCCCAATCCCGACTACGACCCTGCCAAGCCCACTTTCTGGAACGGCGAACTCCAGTCCCCCGGAAAGGACCAAGCCTCATCGGAGTGAGAACTCGATACGCCCGCGTTCCGGACGCGACTATACCACGCTTCATCACAAATTTAATATTCCTGAAATTGGAGGGCAATGCTCCGTCATTGCCGCTATGCCTCCTAGTGTCGTGTCATGCGTGAAACGTAGCGCGGAGCTTTAGCCCGCGTCCGCGATTCGCCCTCATCATCCCCTTCCTCATCTTCATCCTCATCCTAGGATAAAGATGAGGATGAAGAAGAGGATGAGGATAAAAAATGCGGACGCGGGCTAAAGCTACGCGCTACCCTTTGCGACATCGCATCGATGACGCGACACTAGTTGCGGCAACGACGAAGCGTTGCCCTCCGTTAGAGCTGCCGTTCGAAACCTTAAATTTGTGACGGTTTTTAGTATAAAAGCATGCCCTAGCGGCCGCTTGGGAAGCGTTCCAAGGTTTCGCCTTTCGAGCTTCTGGGAACGCCAAGCTCCAGCTTGGCACCGTATGTTCGAGTTCGATGTTAAGCTGTAGCTTGGTGTTCGACGATAGGACCGGGAGTGCCGATGCCTTCCGCGCGGTAGCCGTTCTCGCGAAGATGCTAGGACAGGGTGATGACGTCGGGCACTTGGTCGTGCAGGCGGGTCTGGTGGTTCCAAACGCGGATGGTGTCGGGCCGCAGGCAGGCTCGCGAGGGCCTGCGGAGGGCTTGCTGGCAGTGAGCGTTGGCGAACTAGGGACGGCGGGCGCTGGGCTGCTTTTCGGAAACTCGGATATCCAGGCGAACGACCGCGTTCTGGACGGGGCGGTCGCAAGCGATGCCGATGCGGGTTGGGGGACCGGGTAGCTTATTGGGCCATCTGTCGAGCCAGTCGGCATCGAGGACAGTCTCGTTGAAGACGGGTTCGGCTCCGTCGATGGAAACGGTCACTACGAGAGTCTGGCCTTGATCGGAAAAGGTGAGAGTAGAGCCGTCGCGCTGGATTTGGCCGTAGGTGATGAGAGCGGTTTCGAAGCTTTCGGGCTGGGTGAAAGATACGGAGTCGGCGACGGTGACACACGACTTCTTGCGGTCGAATTCGAGGGTGCGGGTGAGGGCTTGCAGGCTTGGGACTGAGTAGGCTTGGATCAGGTCGAGGACGATGCGGTCGCGGCGCTTGGAGGTTTTGCGCTGGACGACCTCGGCTCGGAATTCGCGACCGGTTCCCTGTAGTTGTCCAGCGACTACTGGCACGGGATGGCCGTAACTGTTGTAGACGGGGCTTTGGTAGCGGTATTCGGGATTGAAGGACTTGGCGTTGTAGAATTCGCGGCCGGGATCGCAGAGCAGCGGGACGCCGTCGAGGGAGACGACGAAGCTGCCGACGTCGTTGTGGTTGTGGTGGTCGTCGTTGTGGCGTCCCTTTATGGAGGCGGCGAGGGAGCCTTGGGCGGCGCTGCGCACGACGAAGATATCGCCCACCGGAAAGTACCCTCTCAGCGGGTCTTGCCAGAGTCGGGCGGCTGCTTTGTCGAGTTGAACGTCTGCCTGAGGAAAGGCTTGGGTGTCGAGGAAGAGGAGCTGGCCGGCGAGACCCGGCACCTGTTGCCAGTCGGTGTAGATGCCAGCGGGATCAACGAACTCGAGTCCGAGGCGACGGTCGATGTACCACATCCAGGCAGGGGAAGGGACTATGTTCAGGTCGCAGTCTCCGAAGGCGGGATAGCGTCCGGGGCTCATCTCCATTGCGAAGGGAAAGCGGGCGGCGCTGATCGACTGCGGCCGAGCGAAGAGGTCGATGCCGCCACCAGTGGCCCGGCGCAGCAGCTCGGAGAGCATGATAAAACGGCCGTACCCGTAGTCCCAATACCCAACGCCTTCGGTACAAAGTCCGTCGCTCTCGAAACCGGAGAGGAAGTTCTCGATGCGGTCTTCGATGGCGGCGAAGTGCCAGGCTCGGTCGTGCGGGGTTTCGCTGGCGACGATGGCCACGAAAGCGATGCCCTTCATGCATACGGCACTCCAGTTGTGGCTGGCAGTGAGCCAACGGCTCGCCTCCTGGCGGCCTTCGAGTTCGCGGCGAAATGGCCCGAGGATACGGCGGCGCAGCTCGGTTCGAGCATCCGCCGCGAGCTGGGGGTCGATTTGGTCTTCTAGGATGAGCAGGCTGGCTGCAATCTCCGCTGCCTGGATTGCGGCGTAAAGGTCGACTTGCACGATCTCTCCGCTGAGGTTTTTGCCGCTCCGGTCGTGGGCGCTGGCGACCCAGGTCGGCCAGCGCAACTGGTCGGCGATACGGGCTTCGATGACGGGCAGGAAACGCCCGGAACGCTCAATGCACTCGGCTAGTACAAGGGGTCGCAGGCTTCGCCGGAAAGGTCGGATGAAGGCTTCCCATTCGCTGCGGTTTCCGTCTTGCAGAAAGCGGCGGTGCAGTCGCTCGAATTCTTCGAGGTCTGCGTCGGGCAGCTGGGTGGCGGCTTCGGCTTCCGCCATGACCTCCTCCATGCCCGGTAGTTGTGCGGTGGCGGCCCAAAATTCGGCGTGTTCGTACTGCCTGAAGCTGTCGGCTTCGTCGAGCATAGAGGCAATGGCGTCGATGCGATCGGCAGCGGGAGGCCGGACAGGCACTGGGCCGTACTCCTGGACCGCGGCGCCTAGGATGCTCGTGACGACGAACAAGGGCATAATGATGAGGCGTATCATAGTGATGGTTACGCTATTAGGACGAGCGAAAGGCGTACCAATCTTAATCGCGAAGACCATCGGAAAAGTATTCTAAATAGGATAGCTTTTTCTCCCCTCCAGTTGCGATCGCCAACAATCGTCGCAAGCTGTTGCCAGAGTCATTCAAGAACCATGCAACCCCCTACCCATCGTTTTCTAGCCAACGCCTTGACCCTTTTCGAGGACATCGCGACGGGCCAGGAGAAGATCTCCGTCAAGGCCCTCGCCGAGCGGCACAAGCTTTCCTACGCTTCCTGCTATCGCATCGTCAGCACCTTTCGCGAGATGGGATGGCTGCAGGTCGACGAATCAAGCGTCTACAAGGCCAATCCCGATCTGGCGGCAAAGCTAGACGGAAAGCAGGCCCGGGCATTCATCGTCTCGACCCTGTCCGAAAGCCTGCTCGGACTCGTCGAACGCCTCCAGCTTACGGCCAAGCTGACAGTCCGCCAAGGTGAGGAAGCCTTCTCCTTCTTCACCATCAACTCGCCCAAGCCCGACGGCGTGTTCTCCAAGAGGAGCGTACGCTTCCACCTCGCCACCGGCTCCTCCGGCTCATGCCTGATGAGCGATCTGGGCGACAACGAGATCAGGCGCATTCTCAAGCGGGCGCCAGAGCACTATTGGAAACGACAAAACGAATTCGACGTCCTCGAACGCATCCGATCGGCGCGGACAAACGGATTCGCCTTCGACATCGGCATCACCAATCCGCACGTCAACACCGCCTCCGCCCCCCTCCACTGGATCAATGGAAGAGTAGCCGCAGCCGTCACAGTCCTCGGCTCCTCTGCCGACTTCGAATCCGACCGAAAGAACGCGATTGCCCGCGAGCTTCTCGCCATCGACAAAGCCTTCCAAAAGGCCCTGCGGGCAAACCAGGACGATCCCGACGCCCTAGCAATTTGATCAGTAGAACTTACTCGATTCGCAAAAACTGAAACTATGTCTATAGACGATTATAAAGCCGAGGTCAGCATGATGCGCCTCGAAAAACTAACCGAACAGCGTCAGCGCATTCCGGATACGAAGTTCCCTATCCCGGAAACCGAACTGCTGGAACGGTACGAACAGCTGTATACCGGCGCGATAAGCGACGTCATGCGCGAATTCTGCCTGTTGGAGCAATCGCTTCCCGGACACGTCAAGCCGCTAAGGGACGCCGACACCGTGGCCGGCTTCGCCTTCACTGTGAAAAGTTCCCCCAACACTCGCATCGAAGGCGAAATGGAATACCGCACGCAGATGCTCGACGAGATGACGCCCAACGCCTTCATCGTCTGGGATACGACGAACGACCAGCATGCAACGCTCTGGGGCGGCGTCATGACCGCCACGGCAAAGAAGATGGGCGTGCGAGCCGCGTGCATCGACGGCGGCATCCGCGACACGCGTCAGATCCTCGATGCGGACTTTCCCGTCTACTACAAGTACCGCATTCCAAACGGCTCGCTCGGCCGCTGCCAAATCACGCACTACCAACTTCCCGTCAAAATCGGCGAAGCGCTCATTCGTCCCGGCGACCTCATATTCGCCGATATAGATGGCGCGCTCTGCGTTCCGCGAGAAATCGCGTACGACGTATTGATCCGCGCCGAGGAAATCCGAGCCAACGAGCAAAAGATTTTCGGCTGGGTGAAGAACGGCGAAACAATAAAGGAAATCGTAAAGAAAGGCGGATACTTCTGAGGAAATGTTCCACAATCCCAGTTTCGTATCACGCTTGGAACGTAGCGCGGAGCTTTAGCCCGCGTCCGCATTGCAGGTTCTATTCTCCGCGGACGCGGGCTAAAGCTCCGCGCCACTCTTTGCGATATCGCATCAAACGTGTGACACTAGATTCCGCAGCCAAGCCCCTTAACCCATGCCCAATACCCCCTCAGAACGTTTCAACCTAGCGGGCAAGACCGCTTTCGTGACCGGGTCCACTCGTGGCATTGGCAAGGCCATCGCCATGGCATTGCAGGAGCACGGCGCCCGAGTCGTCCTTCACGGCCGTTCGTCCAGCGAACAGGCCCAAGCCACTCTCCGCGAAGCCCGCGAGCGGGATCCGGATACGAGGGTAATATATCAAGACATGTCCGCAAAGGACGCGAGCGAACAGATACAAGCCCGTCTGTCCGAACACTCGCCAGAACCGGACATTCTCGTATTGAATTCAGCCGTACAGACGCGCAAAGCCTTTTGCGACGTCGAAAGCGAGGACATCGACTGGCAGGTGCAGACGAACTTCACGGCCAACTACCAGCTCGTCCAGAAACTGAGCCCACCCATGCTAGACAAAGGCTGGGGCCGCGTTCTCTGCATCGGAAGCGTACAGGAGTCGCTTCCCCATCCCCTCTTCAGCGTATACGCCGCGATGAAATCCGCCCAGAAGAATCTAGTCGAAAACCTTGCTCGCCAGTTCGGCCCAAAAGGCGTTACCGTAAACAACCTTTCGCCCGGAGTCTTCGTAACCGACCGCAACGAAGAGGCGCTCAGCAACCCCGACTACGCCAAGCTAGTGCGCTCCAAGATACCAGTCGGTTTCTTCGCCGAATCCGAAGACTGCGCCGGCGCCGCCCTGCTCCTTTGCAGCCCCGCTGGTCGCTATATCAACGGCGCCACCCTCGCCATCGATGGCGGCATGTCACTGCCGCAGTGACCAAACCGACCGCCTTCCTCAGCTATACCCAAAACCACTATAAATATAATATATCCGATTTAGAGAAGACTGATCGCTTCCGATCCAGTCGCTTTTCGAAACAATGATTTTGCCCCTAATGATTTTGCTTTCTCCACTTCTGTCCAAGACTAGGTGAGATTCTGGCAAAATCATTTTGAGCAAAATCATTATTTCGAATTCCATCAGGACCTAGTTCCGCATCGATGCGCAAACACGCGCGCCTAGCCATATTCTTTCAGAAAAAACGCGATGGACCCACTGCCTTAACCCTAATGTTTCAAAAACAAGAGTAAGAGTAACCGCGTACCGAGCAAAGCGACACAGTCATGGACGCGAATAAACACGAATGATTTCTCATTTGAAGCTTTGATTCGTGTGTATTCGCGTCCATTCGCGGTTAAAAATTCTCCGCCTTCCAATTCTAACAAAATGTGAGGATATCGAACTTGGTCTCTGGTCGTGCAAGTAACTGATATTAGAACTATTACGGAACGAGATGCGACGAATTATGAAACCGGTCGGTTAACTTATGGGAGATTTATTATCACTTTCCTGATGTGGGAGCGTGCTCGTCACGCGAAAGCAGAGCCTTGATCCTGCATTGCTATCGCGTGACGAGCACGCTCCCACAGTCATTGTCATACTCTGGACGACGTCGAACTGCGCCCCCGTTCGGCGCCTGAAGCAGCCAATCCCTCCTCTCCATCCAAACAGCCTCACTCAAAATGCCGCAAGACGCCCCTAAACCCGCCAAAGCCCTTTCTCCCTTCTATCGCTGGGAACTCATCATCCTCCTCTGGTTCGCCTTCTTTCTCAACCAAGGCGACCGCCAGATCTTCAACTCCGTGCTCCCTCTCATCCGAGCCGACCTTGGCCTGAGCGACCTCCAGCTAGGGCTGGTGGCCACTATCTTCACTTTCCTCTATGGCATCCTTGTTCCCTTCGCCGGATATGCAGGCGATGCCTTCCAGAAAAAGTGGGTCGTCATTCTCAGCCTCGCCACCTTCAGCATAGGCACCGTATTCACGGGAGTGAGTCATGGATTGCTCCTCCTCATCTTCTTCCGCAGCGTAGCCACCGGAGCTGGAGAAGCCTTCTACTACCCGGCCGCCAATTCGCTAATCGGCCAGTACCACACCAAAAGCCGGGCCCAAGCCATGGCCATCCACCAGACGGCTAACTACACCGGCGTCGTCGTCAGCGGCTTCCTCGCCGCCTGGATCGGCGAAACCTTCGGCTGGCGGGCCGCCTTCTATACCTTCGGAATCGCCGGTGTCATTTGGGCCGTCCTCCTGATCGTCCGACTGCGCAACGATCGCGAAGACGCCGAAGCGGCCAACGTAGCGGTTAACGTCCCCGCCGAAACTCCTCGCATCCCCGTTGGCGAGGTCCTCAGGAACACCCTCGCCAAGCCCACGCTCATCCTCCTCGGGCTCGCCTTCGGCGGCATGATATTCGTCCACATAGGCTACCTCACCTGGATGCCCACCTTGCTCTTCGAAAAATTCGACCTCAGCCTCTCCAGCGCCGGTTTCAACTCCATGTTCTACCACCACCTGCTCGCCTACGTGGGCGTTCTCGCCGCCGGCAAGCTATCCGACAAGCTAAGCGAACGCTTCGCCTCCGCACGCATGTGGTTCGAGTTCGGCGGACTCTTTTTCGGTTTCCCCTTCATCGTCTGGATGGGCGCCACCGAAAGCCTGGTCCTCTGCTATTTCGCCCTGGCCGGCTTCGGCTTTTTCCGCGGCGTCTACGACTCCAATCTCTTCGCCGCCCTCTTCGACGTTATCGAGCCGAAGTACCGCTCCAGCGGCACTGGCCTCATGCTTTCCTTCGCCTTCATCGTCGGCGCCCTTTCCCCCATCGCCTTGGGTTGGGTAAAGGAAACCTTCACCCTCAGCCAAGGCATCTCCGCCCTTGGACTTGTCTACCTCGTATCCGCATTTCTAGTACTGCTGGCTCTCAAGGTTTCCTTCCAGAAGGACCGCGTCGGCTGACGACGGAAGCGCGCCCACGCAAAGGGAACGCAAAACAGCCCTTGCTCGAAAACGCCTTCGCTAAAAGCCTGCCTGCCAACCAATAACAACCTTTTCGCTATGCGCGCTTCATCTCGCTCCAAACGCCGCTTGATAGGCAGCCTGATCGCTTGCGGCATCCTCGCCTCCGCCGCCTTTGGCTCGGAGAAGCCGAACGTCATTCTGATGATGGCAGACGATCTCGGGTGGGGCGACGTCGGATTTCACGGCAACGAAGCGATCCGCACCCCTCACTTGGACTCCATGGCGGAGAATGGACTCGAACTCACGCGATTCTACACGGCATCGTCCATATGTTCGCCAACGCGGGCTTCAGTATTGACGGGCCGACACCCCTACAGATCGGGCATCCTCGCGGCCCACACCGCTGGCTTGCGAGTCGGCGAATACACCATTGCAGAGGCCGCTAAGGATAACGGATACGCGACGGGATTCTTCGGCAAGTGGCACCTAGGCTGGCTGGAACACGACCGCCCCCGTGATCGGGGACACTATTCGCCGCCGCGTTTTCACGGCTTCGACGTCACCTTCGCGACCACAAGCGCCGTGCCGACATGGGATCCGACAATCGCTCCCTGGAAAATTTGGGGCCGCGAGAAAGGAGACCCCTGGAACAGAGGCTTCCCCTACCTGCAGAATGGAAAGCGAGTGACCGAAAACCTCGAAGGCGACGACAGCCGCATCATCATGGACCGCGTCATTCCTTTCATCCGTTCGACCAACGAGCGCGGCGAAGCGTTTCTAGCAATAGTATGGTTCCATACGCCCCACGAGCCAGTGGTCGCCGGACCCGAATACTTGGCCATGTATTCGGATATCCAAGACGAAAGACAGCGCCACTACTTCGGAGCGATCACGGCGATGGACGAGCAGATCGGCCGCCTTCGCCACGAGTTGCTCGATTTAGGCATAGCGCAAGACACCGTGCTCTTCTTCACGAGCGACAATGGAGCCTCAGGCAAGGAAGTAGCCGACGGCATCGCCTCGAACGGCCCGCTCCGCGCCTCGAAGCATTGGCACTACGACGGTGGAATCCGCGTACCGTCCCTGGTCGAGTGGCCAGGAAAAATCGCGCCAGGCTCGAAAAACGCCTCGCCGACAGGAACCGTGGACTACCTGCCCACCGTCGTCGACATCGCGGGATGGAGCATGCCCGAAAGCGCCCGGTCGATTCCTCTCGACGGACAAAGCTTCCGACACGCCTTAGAAGGAAGACAGGCTTCTCGGGCGAATGGAATCGTCTCCGGATATATGCGTCTAGCCTCTGGCGAACAGGGGATCGCCTATATCGAGGGCGATTGGAAACTGATCCGCCCCAAGAACAAGGACGTTTTCGAACTCTACAACCTAGCGGAAGATCCATCCGAAAACAACGACGTGATCGAAGAGCGCCCAGACCTCGCCAAGACTATGGCAGCCAAGCTCGCTGCATGGGAAGCCGAGGCCCAACTCAGCCGCGACGGAGCCGACTACCGCTACTGATGCCACGCGAAGAATGACGGCGTTTCGCATCCCGCTGACGGTTTGACGAACGCCCTTCGCGAAGGAGCGCCCAGCAGGGCACGTTTCAAAGCGATGGGAATCCAGAAAGCCGTTTGAAGATCGGTTTCCAAGGTAGGGCCCGATCGCCGAGCGGGCCGCGAAGAATGGATCCTGCAATGCGGCCCGCTCGGCGATCCGGCCCTACCTCGAAAGTGAAAAGCCTTGCAGATCGACTCGACACGTCGCCATTCGGCTGAGTTCATGGTCTTCGTTCTTCGAACTACGCCGTGTCATGAGCGACAGCCTACAGCCCTTTTTTACATAAAAGGGACCATAGGTTCATTGATATATAATTCCATTTACAAATGGATCGCCTGATTTCCCAAATCCAAGCGCTTCTATAAGAATCTCTCAACAAGCAGATTCGATCTGGACAGAGGCCTAGCGTAAAAAAGCAGTTTCAGAATTCCGACATACAGCTCAGAAGGGCATGGCAGGAATCCCAACCTGAAGCATTCGATTTCCCGAACGAGATCTCTTTCGCAAAAAATTCGCTTCAATAAAGATCCCCGGGGCAAGCCCTCGACCTACCGGTCGACTAACGCTCCGCGTTAGCGGGGTATTTCGAATGAAGCGAGTCCGGAGAACCCAGAAAACACCCTAGACAAAGGAATAAACCAACATGCCCTGAGGAGAGAACCCCAACGTTCTTCCAGGGATAGATATTCAGTTTCCAACGATTATCGTAACAATAGTGAAACAAACGTATTTTTACAAAAAAAGCAACCCACCAAACCCTAAGTTATAAAGCTCAAATAACACAACGCTCTCAATTACAATTAAGAGTAAATTGCCTAAAACTACTTAAAGCAATTCGCGCCAACCACCGTTTTTCAGATCCGTCCAGCAATCGTATCGAATCGCCTGTTCCTCCAAAGCATCCATGAAGCTCAATCGCAACATCCATGAAATCAATAAACCTAGCAACAAGAATCAGTCTCGGATTTGGAGCGGTCATCGCTATCGCCATCGCTATCGGATCCCTAGCCATCGTTAAAATGGGATCCGTAAGGGAGATCGCTCTCGATCTCGCGGAACTCGAGGTACCGAAAGTCAGATCGGCCAACGAACTGGAGCGCAATGCGTTCCTTGCAATGTATAACAATAGAGCGTATGGTTATACCGAAGATAAGACGTTCTTGCAACAAGGACGCTCTCACCTCTCCGACACGCGAGAGGCCGTCGAAAGGTCGAAACGCATGGCTGAAAAATCGTCGAACGCAGAGACGAAAAGCCTGATAAGAACAGCGTCGAAGCAGCTTGATCTGTACTCCTCCCTTCTCGACGAGACCGTTCTCGTCAACGAAGGAATAGCGACCGCCCGCAACAAAATGGATGAAGCCGCTAAGATCTTCATGGAAGCGAACTTAGACTTTCTGTCCAAACAGAATCTCAATATAAAGCAAGAGATCAACGCCGGAAAGGACGCCAATGGACTCGTCGAAAGAGTAAAGAAGATTGGCCTAGCAACGGACATAATCAATACGGGCAATGCAATCCGGCTATCGGCTTGGCGAGCTCAAGCGGAACGCAATCCCGAGCTTATCAAGGAAGCGGACACCCACTTCGCAGACATCTCCAGTATTCTAGAAAAGATGCGTCCGATCACCAGAGACGCCATCGACATCAAGCGGATAGAAAACTGTCAGAACTCCGCGACCGCCTATCAGAATGCGATGAGGGATCTCTACGAAAACTGGATAAAGCGGAATCAGCTCGGCAAGGAGCGCAACACCGCAGGCGACACTGTTCTGACAAGCGCTCGAAAGTTCGCGAACGAAGGATTGGAATCGGCTCAAGATCTCAGCAACGAGGAAAGCGAATCGCTTGCAAACGCGAGTTACATCCTGAAAGCAGGCCTCGTAATCGCAGTGCTACTCGCAGGCTCTCTGGCATTCTTTACCATCAGAGGCATTATCGGGCCTATTAACTCTCTGGTCAAAGGGCTCAGCGAGATATCGATCGGCGACCTGACAACACGAGTATCGGTTCGCTCGAACGATGAGATTGGAAAGCTAGCGGAAACGGCTAACCAAATGGCGAAAGCTCTCGAAGGAAAAGCCAATCTCGCGCTCAAGATCGCCAAAGGCGACCTAAGCCACGACGTCAACCTGTCTTCGGAAAAGGACACGCTTGGAATCGCCTTGCGCGAGATGGTCTCGAATCTGCGCAAGATAGTAGGAGAGGTTCGCGAGTCCTCGGAAATCGTGGCCTCGGGAAGCGAAAATCAGACCACAACCGCTCAAAAGATTTCCAGCGGAGCAACCCAACAGGCCGCGTCCGTCGAGGAAGTATCCGCTTCCATGGAGGAGACTACCGCAACGATTCGCCAAAGCAGCGAGAACGCCCGCGAGACGGACCGCATATCGACCAAAGCCGCCCAGGATACGCTCGAGGCTGGTTCTTCGGTAAACGAAACCGTACAGGCCATGAAGGATATTGCCGAGAAGATCTCCATCATCGAGGAAATAGCCCGGCAGACCGATCTGCTTGCCCTCAACGCGGCTATCGAAGCGGCAAGAGCCGGCGACCACGGCAAAGGCTTCGCCGTCGTCGCTTCGGAAGTACGCAAGCTCGCGGAAAGGAGCCAAACGGCAGCGGGCGAGATCAGCTCCCTGTCGGCCAACAGCGTGGAGATCGCGGAAAACGCAGGAGCCATGCTCGAGAAGCTGGTTCCCGACATTCGCCGCACCGCCGATCTAGTGAAGGAAATCGCCGCCAGTTGCGACGAACAGGACCGCGGGGCGGAGCAGATCAACGAGGCAATCCGCGAGCTGGACAAAGTGATCCAGCACAACTCGAGCTCCGCTGACGAGATGGCTTCCTCGTCCGAACGACTTGCCGAACAGTCCGACCAGCTGCGCCAAGCCATATCCTTCTTCAAGGACGGGAATACATCTGTAGTGAAAAGAAAAACCTCACTCCCCCAGACTCCTGTCCCCACGCAAACCGAGCCCGAAGCTGCCAACCGCCTGGAAAGCAGCGGTGTCGGACTAGATCTCGGCCACGACGAGGATGTCTGGAACTAGCCCTTCCGGCGTATCGGAACCCAGCGAAAAAGATCTTCAACCCAGCCCACACATGAGCGCGAAAGAGATTCAGCAAACAAGCCGCTACGTAACCTTCAAGCTAGGAGACGAGCTTTTCGCCATAGGCGTTTCCAAAGCTCGAGAAGTGCTAGACGTAACCCACGTGACCCGAGTTCCCACTGCTCCCGACTATATGCGCGGAGTCGTCAACGTACGCGGCAACTCGATCCCCGTTATCGACTTGAGGAAGAAGTTCGGCCTCCCCGCCACTCCGGATACGAACGCCACTCGCATCATCGTACTTGAGCTGATGATCGACGGCGTCTCCGCAATCGTAGGCGGGCTCGCCGATTCGGTGCACGAAGTCATCGAGCTCGAGCCCTCGGAGATAAACGAGTCTCCATCCATCGGCATGAAATGGCGCAACGACCTCATACTCGGTATGGGCAAGCGCGACGAACAGTTTATCATCATACTAGACATCGAACTGATTCTCACCGACGACGAAAACGCAGTTCTAAGCACGGGAGAAGAATCCGTAGCAACCGCCATCGCGACGTAAAGGCAAGCCAAGCGCTGTCCGCGATTCGCAAACCCTCCACTCGAGAGTCGAGCATGCCACCCACAAAAGTCCTTATCATTGATGATTCCGCAGTAGTACGCGCAGCCCTGGATGATATCTTCACGGAAGCCAAAGGCATCGAAGTCATCGGCAAAGCCTCCAATCCCTATCACGCTGCGGAACTGATCAAGCAACAGGTACCAGACGTGATCACTCTCGATCTCGAGATGCCGCGCATGGACGGACTCACCTTCCTGAAAAAGCTGATGAGCCAGCATCCATTGCCTGTAGTGGTCTGCTCGAGCTTGGCTCAGGAGGGAGCGGATGCGGCGATGAACGCCCTAGAGCTCGGAGCGGTCGACATCGTGGCAAAGCCGAAACTCGGCACCCACGACTTCCTCTTCGAATCCAAGGAAAGGCTCTGCGACGTCGTTCGAGCCGCGGCGAAAGCGAACGTTTCACGCCGTTCGAGATCTCCATCCAAGAAGCGCTCGATAAACGATTTCATACCGGCGGAAAAGAGCCACGCTCTTCGCGAGACGACGGACAAGATTATCGTCATAGGAGCCTCCACCGGCGGTACGGAGGCCCTTCTCTCATTCCTGCAGCAGATGCCTGAAGACTGTCCCGGAATCCTGATCGTTCAGCACATGCCCGCTCACTTCACCGCACCCTTTGCAAAGCGCTTGAACCAAGTCTGCCGTATCAATGTCGAGGAAGCCAGCGATGGCCAATCCCTCCTGCAAGGCCAAGCCCTGATAGCGCCCGGCGGCAAGCACATGGCCCTGAAGCGCAGCGGCGCGCGCTACCGCGTATCCATAAAGGAAGGACCCCTCGTCAATCGCCACCGGCCCTCCGTGGATGTTCTGTTCCGCTCAACCGCCTATCATGCCGGTTCCAATGCGGTCGGCGTTATAATGACCGGCATGGGAGACGACGGCGCCCAGGGATGCCTGGATATGAAGGAGGCCGGGGCAACTCTATTCGCTCAGGACGAACAGACGAGCGTGGTCTTCGGCATGCCCAAAGCGGCAATCGCCAAAGGAGGCATCCACAAGGTTTTACCGCTGAACGACCTCCCCTCGGCAGCGCTCGCCCGCACTAATAGACTACTCCAAAAACAAGCAAAATGAAGACCATACTCGTCGTCGACGACTTCTCAAGCGTACGCATCTACCACAAGAACCTCATTCGCAATCTCGGCTACGAGACAGTCGAAGCCACCAATGCGCAAGAGGCCTGGCAGGTGATAGAAAAACAGCGAATCGATCTGGTACTGCTCGATCTGCTTATGCCCAACGGCGACGGACGTTCGCTGCTGCAAATGATAGGCGCCAAAAAGGCGAACATGCCTCATGTCGTAGTGATCACCTCCGAGTCGGAAAGGTACGGAGCAAGCGACCTGTCGAGTTTGGATGTATTCGAAATCCTGAACAAACCCGTGCTTCCCAAGGACCTCGCCCGAGTCGTAGGGAACGCCATCGGAGGACCCAACTAGGTGAAGAGCCTGTCCAAAGCTTCGCGCCGTTCTCTCGCTTTCGAACCCGTCTGGTGGATACGCTCCCGCGTCGGCATGGGGCTGCCCAAGGACCTCGTCGATAGAGTGGAAGCGATCGATACTTTCAGCGACAAGCTATTGAGCTTTGGACAGACTACCGACCATGAATTCGTAGAGCTCTCTCACAGCGTCGGCTCCGTTCAGAGCAATATGCAATCCATTGCCGTTCAAGCGGAGAACCTGCTGGGCGAGCTCGACGGCTCCTCCAGCGACAACGCGTTTCAAGCTGCATTCGAAGTAGGCAAACGAGCCATAGAACTCGTGCACGCAAGCATCGGACTCGACTACGCCCTGGGCTTGCAGTTCGAGGCCATCGACAATCTCCTACGCACCTGCGATTCAGTGCGATCGGAATACGAGAAAAACTGCGTCATCTTCCGCTGCCTTGCAGTAGGCTTTTCCATCGAATCGGCGCGCTGCCAGGACGATCAGAAAGGCATTTTCATGACCGTCGCCAACGACTTTCGGGGGATCGATCAAACGATGACCGAGATGATCGAAAAGAGCTTCCGAGAACTCCAGGATGTCCTGGCCGAAGCCGCCCGGCAGCGCTCCTCATGGAAGTCGAAAATCTCGAGATCGGGAGGAAGCCTGGAAGAACGACTCGATACTCTCCGCGACGAACTATATACTATCGAAGTAGAGCTCGCCCCTTGCTCGGGCTACTGCCAGACCATTATCGCCTCGACCAGCAAACTGCTGGACTCCCTCAACCCAATCATAGTAAGCCTGCAGTCTCAGGACATCGTAAGGCAGCAATTGGAACACGTCGCAGACGGCTTCGCCGACCTCAAGGCGATCGCCAGGAAAAGCGGCTCCGGAAAGACCGAAGCGATCCTCCTTTCAAGCAGAGTGCAGGCACGACAGCTCCAGGCCGCCGAAGACGAGATACGCCAGGCGGGAGAGCAATCCCTTCAAGGGATACGAGACGCCATCAAGCAATCGAGCGATATCATGGAGCTTATGGGCAAACTCGAGTCCCAGCTCAATCGGCACTTCGGCCAAGACTCCTTCGTATCCACTTTTGGCGAACAGATCGCCGACCTGACGGAGGTCGTAGCAGCCTCGCACACGATTCACAACCGAATCGCCGCGCTCGATCAGAATATACATAGAGTCATCAACACCTTCACCAAGGAGATAAACACCCGGCAGCAGGACATTCGGCTTACCGCCCTCAATGCCCAAGTCGCCGCCGCTCGCCTCGAGTCAGGCGGCGCCCTGGAACGATTGGCCCAGGAGACCAACAGCGTGGTCGCGGCCAACGAAAGCACGAGCAACAAGCTTACCCACCTGCTAAGCGACGCGCTGAAATCCTTCAGCGAATCTCAGGACGCGTCGCAACAGCAACTGCAGCAGCTGGAAGCCGAGCAAGAGACGCTGGTAAGCCTCACTGCGGACACGGACGCCAGATTGGGCCTGCTCGTCAAGAACATGCTGGAGTCGTCGCATACAATGAATCGCGACTATCTAGCTACGGGCAGAAAGGTCCAATCCCTCGACCAGCAGATAACTTTCCCGCATGAAATCGACCGCGACTTCGGGCCGGCGCGCTCCGCGCTAGATGAAATCGAAAACCGCTGCCTGAATGTGCTTGGAACAAAGTGGACCCCTTCGAAAGAGAGCGAGAGGGCCCTGGAAACCCACGAGCGCCGCTATACCTCCCAAGTCGAACGCAACATCCATCGTCAATCTGTTACGGAAGTCGCAGCAGCCTCTCTTGAAACAGAAGCAGGGACGCTCGAGCTATTCTAGACAACCGGAATCCAATGAACAAACTCACGCACGCAATAAAGGACCTCGCTCGTCGCCTAGGAAGCCGCCTTGTCAATTGGGCCGACAGCAACGATGCGGAAGTCCGCCCCTTGCAGCATCGAGTTCGCCTCCTGGAGCGAGCAGTCGAGCAAGCCTCGGTTTCCATTCTCATAACCGACGAGCAAGGCATTATAGAATACGTCAACCCAGCCTTCGAATGCATCACCGAATACAGCAGCGAAGAGGCGATCGGAAAGTCTCCCAATATCCTCAACGCCCGAACGCAGGAAAAGGAATACTATCAAACGCTTTGGGAAACCATCAGCAGCGGAAACCCATGGGTCGGACAGTTTCACAACCTCAAGAAGTCAGGCAAGCCCTTCTGGGAACACGCGACCATCTCCCCCATACACGACGAGAATGGCCGCATCGTCAACTACGTGGCCGTAAAGGAGGACATCACTCAGCTGCGACAACGCGAGATCGAACTGCAGGAAGCCTGCAGCAAGGCAAAGGCGGCGGACGAGGCGAAGTCGAACTTCCTAGCCACAATGAGCCACGAGCTGCGCACGCCCTTGAACACCATTCTCGGCCTGGCATCCGTCATACGCGAACAGTCCATCTCGGACGACGTAAGGACTTCCATAGAATATATAAACCGCAGCGGCGAACACCTGCTGAAGCTGATCGAAGACCTGCTTCGCCTGACCTACCACCCCACTAGCAAGGCCGAGCCCGAAAACGTGGAGACCGATCTGCTCGAACTGCTCAGCGACGTGCTGCAAAGCTCTGCCAACACAGTGTCCGGCAAGCAGATCGAGGTGCAATTCGACTTCTCGCCCAATCTGCCGGGAACCATTCGCACCGACCCGACGCGACTCAAGCAGGTCCTCATAAACCTCACCGAAAACGCCATCAAGTATACGCAATGCGGATACGTCAGACTCGAAGTCGATGGAAAGGCCAATAGCGAAAACCAAGTCGAGATGGAATTTCGCATCATAGATACCGGCGCGGGTATCGCCGAGGAGAGCATCGAGCGAATCTTCGAGCCCTTCTTCCAAGTCGATAGTTCCAACGGCAGACGCTATGGAGGTGCCGGGCTCGGCCTAGCTATCTCCAAGAAAATCGTCGAGCGACTAGGCGGAACCATCACTGCAAGCAGCATCCTTGGCCGCGGTACCGAGTTCCGCTTCAACCTCGTTTTCGAGGCCGTCGAACCACAGACCTTGATATACGACACGCTCCGCTGCTCGACCCTCGCTTCGAAGCGGATCGCCACGACCGTCAAATCCACTTCTCTGCATCAGCTTCTTGGATACATCGCCAAGGCGAATTCAATGGAGCTCGTCAATATCCACCCGCGCGAGCTGGCGGAATCGCTTACGCCCAGACCCGATACGCTCGTCGCGTCGACCGAACACGAGTCCATAGTCGCCGAGCTCTCGAAGACACAGGACTGCCCTCCGGTGCTATGGCATGGAGAAAGCGCCGCCCAGTCAAAGAACAGCATCGGCCTGAATCCACTGCCTCGGGCCCTGCTAGGCGCCCTCAAAAACGCCATCGTAAAGCTCCCAACCGCGAACGCCCAGCGAGAAGGGCAAGGGCGAAAGACAGAAAAGTCGCAGCTCGCCAAGGACATACCCCTCAGCATCCTTTCGGTCGACGACATCGAGAGCAACAGGAAAGTCATCAAGGTGATCCTCAACCAGCTTGGCTATCAAGCGAACTTCGCCACCGGCGGGCAGGACTTTCTCGACCTTGTATCCAAAAATCAATACGATCTAGTGCTCCTCGACCTGCAGATGCCGGATCTCGACGGAATGACCGCCTTCGGCCAACTGCTGGATTCGCCACCAGACCATGGCCTGCCGGCTATCGTAGCCCTTACCGCCAGAGCTGACGAAGCCACGAAAAACGCCTGCCTCGAGGCCGGCATGGACGGCTACCTGGCCAAGCCAGTGAACCTCAAGAAAATAGCGGACTGCATCCACTCGATATTCGACAATAGAGAGCCATCGCCAGCTCCCGCCGAAACCGAGGGAAAAGCGGAAAAGCCGGGAGACATCCTCGACCTCGCCCATCTGGAGTCGCTCGTATCCGAGCAGCCCCCGAAAGACGCGGTCAGAAACCTGAACGACTGCATCGAAGCCCTCCGCCTCGATATCGACAACAGTCTGCAGGAAATCCAGGCGGCAAGCCTTTCGAAGGACGACGAAACGCTGATCCCCGTCGTTCACGGGCTCAAAGGCGCCGCCTATATGGTCGGATGGAAACGCCTCGGAGATCTATGCAACGAGGCCCTCCAGAAGCTTAGGGCGAAGGCATTCGCCGACTACGAATCCCTCCACCCAACTCTTCTAGCGACCTACGAAGAGACCATTCCAGCCATCGAGGCCTATCTCAAGCAAGTCGAGCAAACCGGCAACGACCAGCCAAGCGCCGCCAAAACCACCCTATGAAATCGCCGTTCAGCGTCAGAAGCTCCGCCACGCGGAACTGGGTGACTCTCTCCCTTGCAGGACGCATCGGCATAGCCGAAGCCGCAGATCTCTGCGCCGCCCTGCAAGACAGACGTTCGAACGCGAACCGCCTGCGCATTCGATGCCAGGAACTCGAAGCCTTGGATACCACCGCCCTGCAAATCCTCTACGCCAGCAGTCTCTCCTACGAGGAGGCCTGCGTAGAAGAGAAAAACGAGGCATGGCGGAAAAGCTTCGCCCGGGCGGCCCTCCCAGACCCATTCGAAACGCTCAACAAGGAAAGCAACAGGACCAAACGGAAATGAAAAAGACAGTGATAACCATCGACGATTCGAGAAGCATACGCGAGCTCGTGAAGCTGGCCCTCGAACCGAGTGGCTACAACGTACTGACAGCGGACGATGGAACCACCGGCTTCCAGGCATGCCAAAAGCAGCGGGTCGATCTTATCCTAACCGATCTCAACATGCCGCGCATGGACGGCATCTCGTTTATAACGAAAATCCGCCAAGACACGCGCTACCGCTTCACCCCGATCGTGATGCTCACCACCGAGTCGCAAAACGAAAAGAAGATGGCAGGCAAGAAAGCCGGGGCCACCGGCTGGATCGTCAAGCCCTTCGATCCGCCCAAGCTGCAGGATATCGCCCGCAAGCTATGCCCGTTGAACTGACCCACTCATCCAGCTCGGTCCCAAAGGCGTCCCTTCCATGACAGACGATCCCATAATCGCCAAACTCAGAGCGATCTTCCGTTCCGAAGCCCAAGAGCTGCTCGAGGAATTGGAGAGCTCTTTGCTCGAACTCGAAACGGTCGGCCAGGATGCAGGCTTGATCGACCGCGTCTTCCGCAGCCTGCATACGCTCAAGGGATCGGGAGCGACCAGCGGATACGCCGAGCTTTCGGAATTCCTGCACGAAGTCGAAAGCGTGTATTCGCAAATCCGCGACGGCCACATCGAGGTCGACTCGGAACTCATCGACGCCACCCTCCAGATAAAGGACCTCGTCGATCGCTACCTCGCCGGAGCGGAGGAAGCGCTCTCCAGCGAGACAGGCGCGCTCGAAAAGCTCCGCGAACGCATGGTGGCAGACCATCCGGAAGGCGGCTCCGCTGATACGGAAAAGGCGGACCTTGAAGACCCAACCAAAACCTTTCGCATTCGCTTCGCCCCACACCCCGAGTTCTTCCATTTCGGCCACGATCCACTCACATACCTCGACGACCTAAAGGCCCTGGGCGAGTGCCGGATCGAAGCCAATCCAGACAAGATCCCCCCTCTCGACGCTCTCGACGCGGAAACGGCCTATCTAAGCTGGGAGATCGAACTGCAAGGCGAGACCAATCAGTCCGCCATCGAGGACTGCTTCGCCTTCGCCATCGACGAATGCTATCTGGAAATCGAAACCCTCCACAACGAAAAGGCCGACCTCCAAGAGCCAGACCAAGCGGAAGCCGTCAGCGAGCCGGAACCCCAAGACTGGATCCTGACCTTCGATACAGGCGCGGATGCCAGCTTCGACAACCAGGCCCTGCACGCCCTTCTCGACGAACTGTCGACCCTCGGCCAAGTCGATATCGTATCCCAGCCCAGCCCCGACAGCAACGCCCAGCTCGTAGGTTCGTGGGCTCTCAACCTCAAGAGCGCAAACGCCACGGAGAGCGCCCTCTTCGACGCCTTCCTCTTCTCTCCCGTCAAGCCCAAGATCGAGAAGAAGCAAAGCGCCGCAGCGCCTCCACCGAAAGAAAGCTCCGAGGGAAAAAGCACCGAAGTAAAAACCGTCAGCAAAGAGTCAGAGACGCTCAAAGTAGCATCCGACAAGATCGACCTCTTCGTCGACATGGTTGGCGAGCTGGTCATCCTGAAGTCCCAGCTGAGCAGCGCCTGCAAAAGCCTGTCCCAGCTGCCACCGGAGCTCGAGAGCGCCTCCGAAGGACTCGAGCGACTCACCCTTTCCCTGCGCGACCTCGCCCTCGACGTGCGCACAACCCCCATCGGGGACACCTTCGACCGCTTCAAAAGACTCTGCCGCGACCTTTCCCGCGATCTCGGAAAACAGATTCGCCTGGAAATAGAAGGCGGCGAAACCTGTGTAGACAAAAGCGTGATCGACTGCCTGAAAGACCCCCTGGTACACCTGATTCGCAACTGCATCGATCACGGCATAGAAACGCCCGAACAGCGAACCGATCTAGGCAAGCCGCCGGAAGGAACCATTCGCCTCTCCGCAGAGCAAAACGGCGACTACGTGCGCATCGAGATCGCCGACGACGGCAAAGGAATCGACGTAGCTAGAGTGCGGGCCAAAGCCATCCAGAACGGCCTGCTGCAGGAAGGCCAAGAGATAAGCGACGACGAGGCCCTCCAGCTGATATTCCAGCCCGGACTCTCTACCGCCAAAAGCATATCCCAGATATCGGGACGCGGCGTAGGCCTAGACGCAGTCAGAAAGCAGATCGAACGCCTCCGCGGAACCGTCGAACTGCGCAGCGCTCCGGGAAAAGGATCCACCTTCGAGCTCAGCCTTCCACTCACGCTCGCGATTATAGAAGGACTGCTCGTGCAAATAGAGGAAGACCAATACGTCATTCCGCTCAACGCAGTGCAGGAAACTATCGAACTCACCCAAGAGCAACGCGAGGCCGGCAATCAAAGAAACCTCGTCGAGCTCAGACAAAAAATGGTCCCCTTCCTCTCACTGCGTCCAGTATTTGGATACACTTCGAAGAGACCGGATATCGAAAAGGTCGTGATAGTGGAAATCGAAGGCCAGCGTCTCGGCCTAGTCGTCGACGAAGTCATCGGCAACCACCAGACAGTCCTTAAGTCTCTCGGCTGGGCCAGCAACCGAAACCGCGTCTTCTCCGGCTCCACCGTCCTCGGCAATGGCCGCATCGGCTTGATCTGCGACATAGCTCGCATCGTAGCCCTCGCCGCCGAAGATGGCAACTAAGCCTCTTCGCTAGAAGAATCGAATCCCGCTTGTAGCGTAGCGCGGATCCCGCAAAGCGCATTGGCATCAACTTAAGCCTAAACGTGTTGCGCTGGAGGGCAATGCTCTCCCGCGACTGCGGGACCGCGGAGCCTACAGGGGGAATAACCGGTGCGGCAACGACGAAGCGTTGCCCTCCTAATGATGCTTCTTACCTCAGGTTGACGCCTATGCGCGGAGCGAGACCGCGTCCGCTTCGTTGCTTATCCTCATCATCTTCTTCATCCTCATCTTTATCCTGGGATGAGGATGAAGATGAGGAGGGGGATGATCAGGGGAGATCGCGGTCGCGGTCCCGCTTTGCGGGATCCGCGCTACGAATTGCGACATCCATCAATAGGCTTATGCGTCATTCTTCTCCCCAATAGAAGACACCGATAAACACCAACAACTAGAGCATTTTTCGTTTGTTCAGTCGCATTTTCGGAGGGTGGTGCGGTCCCGACCGAAGTCGGGAACGCATACGCGTGCACATTGGGACGCAAATCGG
>JANQRJ010000095.1 GCA_028284635.1 Pelagicoccus sp. | reverse complement strand
GGTGGGTCGGTCCCGATCTGAATCGGGAACAACCGATTTGCGTTCCACTGTGCACGCGTATGCGGCTTCGGAGAAGCCGCACCACCCTCTGAAAATGCGACTGAACAAACGAAAATGCTCTAGAAAACCGGACCTACTCAACAACCTATTGGCCTTGCTGCTGGATGCAAAAAAGCTGGCGACGAAACGTCGCCAGCTTTCGCTGAAATGGGTTCTGGCTCCGGTCTTTCCTAGCCGTAGGCGGCTCCGGTCTCGACGTCGATGACGCGATAGTTTTCGACGTGGAAGTTCGGGTCGGCTCGGAAGGTGAGCTGGGCGTTGTAGTCCTTCTCCAAGCTGATGAGCAGGTCGGCGTCCTCTTCGCGGAGGCGGTCGATGATGGAGGGGTTGACGAGGATGCGCAGCACTATGGCCTTGGCCAGATCCGGCTGTCGAGCCCGGGCGCGGCGGACGATGCCGGAGAGCTTGCGTTGGAGTTCGACGGATACGGTGGTAGCGGATTTTACGATGCCTTTGCCGCGACAGTAGGGGCAGTCGGTGTAAAGGCCGGATGAGACGGATTCCTGCATGCGTTGGCGAGTCATTTGCATGATGCCCAGGGGGGATATGGGCAGGATGTGGGTCTTGGCCTTATCGGCTGCCATGGCTTCGCGCATTCGGGCGTGGATGGCGTTGCGGTGGCGCCGCTGCTTCATGTCTATGAAGTCGATGATGATAAGTCCGCCGATGTTGCGCAGGCGAATCTGGCGGGCGACTTCGTCGGCTGCCTCGCAGTTTACCTGGTAGATGGTATCGTTTTCCTTGCCCTTGTTCTTGTGGGAGCCGGTGTTGACATCGATGGCGATGAGGGCCTCGGTCTCCTCGATGACGATGGCGCCGCCGGAGGGCAGGGGGACCTCGCGCTGGAAGGTCTGCTCGATCTGCTTCTCGATGTTGTATCGCTCGAAGATGGGGATGCTGTCTTGGTAGAGCTGGATCTTGCTGGTGGAGCGCTTTGAGATCTGGGCCACCATCTCGGAGGTGGCCGCGTGGTCGTCTGGGTTGTCGATGAGGACGCGATCGATGTCTTCGGTGAGGAAGTCGCGCACGGTGCGCTCGGCGAGGTCGGGCTCCTTGTAGAGGCAGCTGGGGGCCTTGGCGCTATCGATTTTCTTCTGAATCTTTTCCCAGGTTTGGAGGAGGATATGCAGGTCGCGCACGAAGTAGCGGGCCTTTTTGCCTTCTCCGGCGGTGCGCACGATGATGCCCATGCCCTCGGGGATGGTGAGGTCGCGGATGATCTTCTTGAGGCGCTGGCGTTCCTTGTTGTCCTCGATCTTGCGGGAGATGCCGCATTGGTCGGAATGGGGGACGAGTACGATGAAGCGTCCTGGGATCGACAGGTTTGTGGTGCTGCGGGGGCCTTTGGTGCCGATGGGACCTTTGGTGATCTGGATGACGATCTCGGTGCCGATGGGGTAGTGGTTTGGGATTTCCTTGAGGGGAATTTTCTTGGCCTGCTTCTTTTTCGAGGAGCGGTTGACGCGCACGACTTCGATGGAGGAGTCGGCTTCCTGCGGCTGGATGTCCCAGTAGTGGAGGAAGGCGTTCTTGGGCATGCCAATGTCGACGAAGGCGGCCTTTAGGCCGGGATCGAGGTTCTTGATGCGGCCTTTGAAGATGCCGCCTACGATGCGCTGGGCGCTGTGGCGCCGCTCGATGTCGAACTTGTCGAGGATGCCGTCTACGAGCTGACCTACTCGGGTTTCGAGTGGCTCGGAATTGATGATGAGCTCGCGGTAGGGGCGGGTCTCCTTCTTGAAGGTGTCGATGATCTTGGTGATCAACGGCCGTTTCTTGGCTCTTTTCTTGGCCTCGGATCTGAGGCGGTCCTGGTCGACGGGTTCCGCCTTTTGCCTTTTGGGCGGCTTGCGAAGCTCCTGGTCTAGCTTGCTTTGAGAGTCGTTGTTTTGGTTGTTGGTGTCTTGTTCTTGGTCGCTCATTCTGCGCGTTTCCTGTGTGTTGCTACAGGAGGCGTCCGAGGTGCTTGAGCGCTTTTCCTAGAGGGTCTTGTCGGCCAAAGGGTTGTCGTTTCTCGTCGTTGAATTTCGTTGTCTAGAAATCCTTTCGAAAGCGATAGACGCTTTGTACCAATCCCTGGAGGATGCAGCAGCTCACCACGAAGGTGCCTCCATGACTTAAGAACGGGAGCGGCAGTCCTGTGATCGGCATGAGTCCTATGGTCATTGCGATGTTCACGAAAATATGGACGGAAAACATCGCCGCGACGCCGATGGCGAGCAGCGTGCCAAAGCGGTCCTTGGCCATGCCCGCGATGCGCAGGCAGTTTCCTAGCAATATTCCGAATAGGGAGATCACGACTACGCTTCCTAGAAAGCCGGCTTCTTCCGCGAGGACGGAGAAGATGAAGTCGTTATGGGCTACCGACCGTGGCAGGTAGCCAAGTTGAGCCTGTGAGCCTTGCGTCCAGCCTTTGCCGAACGCTCCGCCCGAGGCGACTGATATAATTGATTGCTCCCGATTCCAGCCGGTGCCGCGAGGGTCGGCCTTGTCGGGATTCACGAAGGTTAGGATGCGATTTCTTTGATAGTCTTCTAATGGGAACCAGGTTGTGACCTGGTAGCGGCGATCGATGTCGTTTGGACTGATGCCGTTTTCATCGAGAAATTTAACGTAATTGTGGTTGTCGATTAAGATGGCTCCCACCAGGGCCCCGAAAATAAGCAGGCCGGTGGTAAAGAATTTCTTGGAAAGATTTGAGGCGTATAGTTGGGCGAACACGAAAAACGGGATTACGAGGGCCGATCCGAGATCGGGCTGCCAGAGGATCAAGATGAACGGCACGGAAATCGCAAGGGCCATTTTAGCAAGCACTTGGAGCGAATCCTTTACGTCGCCTACCTCGGAACGGGTAAGGATGCTGGCGCCGATGACGAGGCAGGCGAGCTTGGCGATTTCGACTGGCTGGAAGGTGTAGAAGCCGAGGTTGAGCCACCGGGTGGCCCCGAAGCGGGATTCGCCTAGCGGACTCCAGATGACGAGGGCGAGCAGCGTGGTTGCCAGCAGCCACAGCCAGTGGCTGTACTTCATGAAAATGGCGTAGTTGGCGAGCGACACCGCCACGTACGCCGCGCCTCCGATGACGATCCAGACGATCTGGCTTTTCCACTGCGAACCCCCTATGAAAGCTTGGGCGCTATAGATGTAGAAAACGCCGATGAGGGCGAGGGCCGCGATGCAGAGCGGATTTATGACATCGACGCGAGGATAGTGGTGTTTTTGAGTCGAACGGAGCACGGGCGTCGGGTTCGTCAATTCTTGGGCCGGGGGATGGCATTAGGGAAGAAAAATAATCTCTGAACTGGGCGGCCTTCGCCTACGCTCGAGTGGGACGCCAGAATAGCAGAATGGAGTGATAGCGCTGCGAGTTTGGGAAAGCTTGGCCTGTCTGGGGTTTGTCCCGAGTTGCTCTCGCGAGTCGGTTGCGCAGTCTTTCTTTGGACGATGCAGGAGACTCTAGAAAAGGTTCGAATCGACCGATGGCTATGGGCGGTGCGTCTTTTCAAGACGCGTGGCCAGGCGGCGGAGGCTTGCCGGGGAGGAAAGGTTCGCATTGGAGAGGAACGCCTCAAACCATCGCGTCCCGTGCGAGTGGGAGAGCTCGTCCAGGTAAGCAAGGACGATGTCTTGCGAGAGTTGCGAGTGACGGGCCTCTTGCTTAGGCGAGTGGGAGCGAAAGCCGTGCCTGAGTACATGGAGGACCTGACTCCGCCCGAGCGTTTCGAAGCGCGTCGCGAGACGCTTGCGCAAGCCATCCTCAAGCGGGATGCGGGTCAGGGTAGACCGACGAAGCGAGACCGTAGAGATATCGAGCGATTGTTCGAGGGGTAGCATCAGGCTGTTCCCCGTAGCGCGGAGCTTCAGCCCGCGTCCGCGATTCGCCCCCTCCATCATCCCCTTTCCTCATCCCAAGATAAAGATGAGGATAAAGAAGATGATGAGGATAAGAAACAACGCGGACGCGGGCTGAAGCTCCGCGCTACGTTGTGAATCGTCGAATCTTTAGGCTTCGGATTCGTCGGATCGCCGCTACGGTTGTCTTCCATGGATGAAGAGCCGCCGAAAACCAATCTAACTCGCACTGTCGTTTTGCCGGTCATTTTCGCTTCAGTGGTCGCGGCTGGGATTCTCATATTCGTCCCCGAGGTGGGCATGTTTGCCGCGATTTCCGCCTGGATCGGGACTGCTCTTTTCATGAGCATCTGGGGATCCTTCTACCGCTAGTCTGCATGTATCCGAGCTTGGAGGACCTTTTCAACGAGACCTTGGCGGCTCGGCAGCGAGTCTATGAGGCGTCGGAACCGACTCCGCTCCAGCGTCTGGAGCTGGATCCGGACGAGACGGTCTACGTCAAGCGCGAAGACCTGTCTCCGATCCATGCTTACAAGTGGCGTGGCGCCTATAACCGGATGAAGCTTCTCTCGCTCGAGGAACTGGCTCGCGGCGTGGTTTGCGCGTCTGCGGGCAACCATGCTCAGGGCGTGGCTTTGGCGGCCGGCAAACTTGGCACTACCGCTGCGATCTTCATGCCGCGTTCGACACCACAGATGAAGCAGGATGCGGTGCGGGCTATTGGAGGAGCGAATGTGGAGGTCGTACTTGTCGGCGATTCTTATGATGCTGCCTCGGAACGGGCCCATCGCGTATCGGAGGATTCGGGACGGCCCTACATCCACCCCTACGACGATCTGGCGGTCATGGCGGGGCAGGGTACTTTGGCAGACGAGATCGTCATGTCTGGCCAAGGCGTCTTTGACAGGGCTTACCTGCAAATTGGCGGGGGTGGCATGGCCGCTGGCGTGGCGTGTTGGCTGAAACGCTACTACCCTGATATAGAAATTGTCGGCGTGGAGGGTGTCGATCAGGCGTCCATGGCTGCGGCAGTGCGCGCTGGAAGGCCAGTCACGCTGGATTATGTTGACGTGTTTTGCGATGGCACGGCGGTGAAGCGGGCCGGAGACTTGACGAGCCGGTTTTGCGGCAAGCTGATAGACCGGTTTGCTTCCGTGACGAACGAGGAAGTCTGCGCAGGCATCCAGTTGCTTTGGGAAAAGCGGCGTATCATCCCGGAGCCTGCCGGCGCGATGGGGCTAGCGGCTTGGATGAAGGAGCGGGATGCTTGTCGGGGTAAGCGGATTCTGACCGTCTGTTGCGGCGGCAACATGGACTTTGGACAGTTAGCCTGGATAGTGCGTCATGCTGGTATTGGCTCGGCGCGTCGCAAGTACTATCGCTTTTCCATTTCGGAGAAGGCTGGCAGTCTGCTTGGACTGCTGGAGCGTTTTCCCGAGGGGATGAACATCGTGGAGTTCCAGCATGGCGTTGTCGGTGGGGAAAGGGCCGCTCCTGTGATCGGGGTCGATGCCATGCCGCTGTTGATCGACGCTTTCGAGCGTAGTTTACGCGAAGCGGGGATAGTGTTCGAAGATGCGACGGGTCAGGAGGATGTGGAGTTTCGCGTGATCCGGTTCGAGGCGGATGCGTTGGTTCGACCGCTGTTCGCTCGCATCGAGTTTCCTGAGCGGGCAGGCGCCTTGAGGGATTTTTTGCAGGAGCAGTGCAAGAACGCTAGCATCGTGTACTTCAACTACAACTACACAGGCGAACGTGTGGGTCGGGCTCTGATCGGGCTCGATTTTGCGGATGATGTGGAGCGCGAGAGATTTCGGCATGCGGTGCTGGGCGACAATGGCCAGAAGTCAGCCCTGCGTTTCGCCCAGGAAGTCTCGCCGGGAGTGGCGCAGCGTTTTTTTCGCGACGAGGAGCTTTCGAGGTCGGATTGCAGCTCGAAGAGCGAAGCCTGAAGCTCGTGTTTTGCAGGGCTGCTTCCCGGTGCCAAGCTTTTCCTCGTATTCGTCGTTGCCTCGCAGTTTGACGAAACGGAAACTACGATCAGGACTATCCGTAATGGCGCGATATGACTTGCCAAATCTCAATACTCGTTTCTTTCCTAATGGTTACCAGATAGGCGATTGCAAAATTGCTGATTCAGATGGCTAAGAAACTTATCATAAAGCGGCTCTCGCATTCCCATTTTCGGATGGGAAATGGCCGGACACAGACTCCTTCTCTATGAACGTGGAAAAATCCCAAAGGACTCCCCGATTTCGTCGCTTGGCGCTGATAGGCGCGATTTATGCCGGATTATTCTCTCTGAGCCTTTTTTTGGCTTTCGAGTTTAGAGACAATTTCACGATAAGCGACCGATCGATTGGCTTGGTGTTGAGCAGCGTCTGGTGGGTCGTTCCGATCAAGATACTGGCGATGCTTGCGTTTGGGCAGTTTCGCGGCCTGCTCACTTTTTTCCGTTTGCCTGACCTCTATCGTTTGGCAGCGGCGGTAGGAGCTTCGGCGGTGCTGTTTTTCGTGGTCTCCTTTTACTCGGACTACGGTTTGCTGGCGTCCAAGTCGGCGATCCTGTTGGATTTCTTCTTCTCGGTCAGTTTGCTTTGCGTGTTTCGGACTTCGCTTCGCATCTACCGCGAGCGAAATGCCGGGGTCCAAGCGCTGTCCGATCAAGGTCCAAGCAGGGTCGTGATTTATGGGGCGGGACAGACTGGAGCTGCCCTTTCCGCCCATTTGTTGGCCCGTAAGCGAAACGCCTTGTTGCCGGTGGCTTTCGTCGATGACGATTCCAGTAAGTGGAACAAACACCTGCATGCCCTGCGGGTCTATCCGTCCCTTGAGCGTTTCTTCAAGTCCAAGTCGGCTTCTGGCGTAGACAAGATCGTGGTAGCGATGCCTACCGCCAAGCCTAGCAAGATTCGCGAGATAACGGAGTTTGCCGCTCATCGCCAGCTAACGGTCGAAATCGTGCCTTCCTGGGATGAGCTGATCTCGGGTCGGAAGCGCGTCGACAGGATCCGTCCAGTGAAGATCGAAGATCTGTTGGGTCGCTCGGCCGTAAAACTTCATTCGAAAAAAGTGCTTGGCGGCATCAGGAGTAGGGTAGTCATGATTACGGGAGCTGGTGGGACGATTGGCGCGGAGCTTTGCAGGCAGATTGCGGAATGTGGGCCGAGCTTGATCGTGATGGTGGAGCGAGCCGAGTATTTGCTTTTCCAGACGGAGCAAAGGATCCGTTCCGAGTTTCCCGATATTCCATCGCACGCCTTCGTCGGCGATGTTACGGACGAAGCCCGTATGGATTTTCTGATGGGCGGTTTTCTGCCAAACGTGGTTTTCCATGCGGCCGCTCACAAGCATGTGCCGATGATGGAACACCAGCCGGGGGAAGCTATTCGAAACAACACTTTCGGCACTGCCTTGCTCGCGGACCTCGCTATCAAACATGAGGTGGAGCGTTTCGTCTTCATTTCGACCGACAAGGCAGTGAATCCGACCAATGTGATGGGAGTTTCCAAGCGTCTCGCGGAGATTTTCCTGCAGTCGGTGCAAGACAGCTCGCAAATCACGCAGTTCGTTGCAGTGCGTTTCGGCAACGTTCTCGGATCGTCGGGCAGTGTCATACCAACCTTCAAGCGTCAGATCGAATCAGGCGGTCCTGTAACGGTGACCCATCCGGAAATCACGCGTTATTTCATGACAGTGTCCGAGGCGGTCGGCTTGGTTCTGGAATGCTCGGTCGATGCAGCAGGTGGAGAGATTTTCGTTTTGGATATGGGTGAGCCGGTTCGGATTTACGATCTTGCCAAGCAGATGGTTGAGCTCAGCGGTCTTCGTTTGAAGGAGGATATAGAAATCGCCTTCACGGGATTGCGTCCAGGTGAAAAGCTCTACGAAGAGTTGCAGCATGAGCTTGAGACGCTCGAGAAGACGGATAATCAGAAGATTTTTCGATTCACCGGAAAGCGGGCGAGCGAGGGCGAAGTTCGTAGTTTTCTTAAGGAGCTTGCTCCGTTGTTACGCACCTCTGACTACAACAGACTCAAGCGAAAGATTCAGACCTTCGTACCCGAGTATGTTCCTGATTTGTCGGCCCCGAACTGGGCTCATGCTCACCAGGCGGTCGGCAGCTCCTATCGTAAGGATGGGGTTCGCCTCGACGACGCGAAAGTCGTTGCTTTCGACGAAAGGGTGGGTTGAAGGGGACAAGGTTTTAGCCTCAAAGTACGTTTGTTCGAGTAGCGCGGAGCTTCAGCCCGTGATCACCGTAAGATCCGACTATTGATCACAGTCGCGGGCTGAAGCTCCGCGCTACGAATCATGGCTGGCTATAAATTTGCCTAATTTATCAGGCGTAGTCTTTCAATTTTTCCTCCTTCTTCGCCATTTCTATGAAGTGACTGACGAAGCAGAGAAAGATGCCCAGAAATCCTCCCAATATCCCAGCGGCGACGACGATTAAAGTGCGTTTTGGTCGAACCCGTTTTTCTGGAGCCACAGCTGGATCTATAACCTTGAAGGCGTAGTCTTCCTTTGCATTGGCCAGCATCGCTTTTTGGGTTTGCGATTCAATCAGTGCATAAAAGGACTGTCGTATTTCAAGAATCTGCGTCTTCTGCAGCTGCTCCCTTAGGAAGTCGAGGCTCGTTTCCGTCTCTTTGCGGGCTTCTGAGCGAAGCGTTTCGTTGATTCGACGTGTCAGTTCGTTTGTCCATTTGGCGGCCACGTTGGGATCTTCCAATTCTATCGCGAGCGTGACAATACCGGTTTTCTTGTCTTCGGAAACGTCGAGAACTCCTCCGGTAAAACGTTGGTAGGCTTCCTGTTTTGTGGGTCTGTTGGTTTCGTCTCGGAAAGGCTTGCTGATAGTCCAGGCTTTAGCTTGTTCGTCCCATTCGTCCGGAAACAGCACTTTCAGGTATTCCTCGGTATACAGAAACGGGACCAAAAAACGGCGCGATTTCAGAGTGGCCATGGCAGTTTCTATTCCGCCGCTGTTGCCAAGGTCGATGCCAGCGATAGAAGCCAGCCCACCAAATTGACCGGCAAGCGCTGCCAGTCCACCGCTGCCGTCCTCCTCGCTCGCAGGTGCGAGTGTTGCCTCTGCTCTGTATATTTCCGGTTGCGAGAGAGCGTAGAAGATTCCGATAACACCCACCAAAGGCCCTAACGTCAGCCAGAGCCATTTCCGTTTCCAGACGATATTCCAAAGATCGATGAGCGAAAGCTCGTCTTCTTCCTGATAGTATGGATGCGGTGGATAGTATTGTGGAGGCTGTTGATTCGCTTCGCTCATTGGAGGGTAATTGAAAATTTTTAACCGCAGAGTACGCGGAGGTCGCTGAGATCTAGTCTTTGAAATTATTGGCTACTCTGATTAGGCCGTCCTTGAGCAGGAGTACGTTAAAATTGATAAGATATCCAAGTGTGCATCCTGAAAGCTTCAGATACGTGAGGAGCTGAGCTTTGTGGACATTGTTAAGCGAGTCGACAGCCTTGAGTTCTAGGACGATCTTGTCTTCGACCAGTATGTCGATACGATATCCCTCGTCTATTTCGAGACCCTTGTAGTAGATCGGTTGAATCTTCTGCCGTTCTGCTTTGATTCCTCTTAAGGTCAATTCATGTACGAGGCACCTTTCGTAGCTTGATTCCAAGAGTCCAGGTCCTAATTCTTGGTGGACCTCGATTGCAGACCCGATAATTTCTTCTGTTAGTTTTTTAGATATCATATCTCTGCGATCTCAGCGTACTCTGCGGTTAAAAATAGACTCACTCGTTCAGTCTACGGAAATTCAATGTTTCGTCGCTTTGCTTCTCAAGTGTCGCGTTGCTCGGTATTCAATTATCAATCTTCAATTCACTATAGCGACATCGTCGCTATAGTGAATTCACAGCTGCTACGCCGAGGGCTATTTGATATACGATCTGGCTGATTTCCGCCCAGTAGCGAAGCGGACGCATGCGATCGACGTCCAATGGCACTACGATGGTGTCGCCTGGATAGATTTCAAGGCCGCTCCGCGGGAAGAAGCGAGATCGCGAATCCGTCACGACCTGTCCGTTGGCTCGCACGACGTAGGTGCGTTTTTTGTCGGCGTTTTTGAGAAATCCTCCGGAGGACGCTATATAGGCGTCGCGTTGCAGAGTGGGCTGATGGATATGGGAAGTAGGATAGTTTACGCTTCCGATAACGGTTACCGATTGGGGCTTTTGCGGGATGACGAGTTTGTCTCCGCCGAGGGCGCGCAAGTCTGGAAGCGATGGATCGTCCTCCAGGATCTTTGGAAGATCGATGACCAGTCGTCCGACTGCCTCTGTGCCTTCGAGCTGAGTGAGGAGACCTTCGGCGGTCTCCACTGTGGCGCTATCGAACTTGTCGGCCTGTAGCCGCGCTGCGCTAATGTCTTCTTTGAGGCGTTCGCGGAGCTTCTTGATCTGCTCCGCCTCTGCCTGTCGAAGCGATTCGCGCAGGAAGACAGCAGCCTGTGGGTATGCCAGCTCGGTCAGACCTCCGGCTCGTTCGATGATCCGGGCGACGCTTTCGCCACGTTCGATGACGTAGGTGCCGGGAAAACGGACCTCGCCTTCGATAACGATTTCCTCGCGCTCGGCCCATTCGGGGATGCGCTTGACGAGCAGCTGATCGAAAGAAGTAAGCTCCAGATCGAGCGCCTTACTTGACTCCATGGAGGAGAGGTCGACGGGTAGCAGTAACGATTCCCTTTCGGTCTTGCCATTGTCTACGAACCGCAGCAGCTCAGCCTCGAGGGTGTATGCATCTTCGGTGAAGCCTCCTGCCGCTCGGATCAGGTCGGAGACGCGCATGTTGTCGTCGAGAGGGTAATCACCCGGGTAGCGCACTCTGCCGCTGATTTCCACGATGCGTTGTGGATCAGCGCTTGTGCCTTGAATTCTGAGGGCATCAATGACTTCCCTGAGGCCTTCCCTTGCGGCTTCGGCGGCTTGGACGCGTTCCGGCGTCTCACGGATGGCAAGCTGGTCGGCCACATCGTCGCTGTCTTCGTCGTTGCTCAAGCCGCGTTTCGTCGTGAACTCTTCTGTTTCTTCTTCCTCATTCAGCATTGCTCCGATGTCCTTGAAGATGAGGATGCGATCCTCTTTTTGCAGCCTGAGGTTCTCGCCGCGACCCTGGAGTAATGCTTCCAGACTGAAGGAACGAGTGGAGATTTTCCCCGTTATCGCGCTTTTGGATACGACGAGGGAGTAGTTTAGGTCGGCATCCGAGAGCAGAAGCTCGCGGGAGGGAATGATGTCGGAGACGCGCATTCCGTTCAGCCATTGGTAGTCTCCTGGACGTTCCACGGCGCCTTCGAGGCGCACGAAGTTGTCGAAACGATCCAGCGTGGAGTATACGCGGATAGTATCGCCGTTTCGGACCCTCGTCGTTTCGGCTGTGGCGGCTGTAAGATCGATGTCGAGAATCTCCTTCCCTCCAGTGGGCGCGATGCGCTCGACCTGTGACAGCGCTGGATAGGCTTTAGCCGTGTATCCGCCGGCCAGTTCTACGGCGTCGTCGATCGATTCGCCGCCTACCAGTTCGTAGATAGCTGGGCGCTTGACCTCTCCCGAGACACCGACGAGAGGGCCGACTGGCGGGATGAATATGACATCTCCCGGCTGAAGTTGGGCGTCATTTGAGGTATCGCCCCGCAGTAGTAGGTTGTATAGGTCAAGGACCGTAACGGTTTCGCCAGCCCTTTTTAGCTGAATGTTGCGCAGGCTGCCGATAGGGCGTACGCCTCCGCTTACGTAGAGCGCGTGGATGATGGTAGACAGCGAGCTAACGGTGTATGCTCCAGGTTGCTGAGCGTCGCCAAGGACGAATATGCGTATCGAACGCAGCTCGCCCATCGAAACGAAGGCCTGCACGCCAATCATTTGATCTGTTACGCGCCGACTGATCTCCGTCTTCAGCTCATTGAAGCTGAGGCCGGTTACCTGCATTGGTCCGAGGTCCGGGATGTTGAGCACTCCTTCGCGGCTGACGTAGAGGTCGTAGGAGGCGCTCTCCTGTCCGAAGAACTGAATGCGAATCTCGTCTCCAGGACCGACGATGTAGTTAACCGGCACTGGAATATCCGTGGCGGGGGCGAAGGTGGTCGGCGATCCTGCGAAGAGGTCGTAGCCGAACTGCTTGAGCTCCTGATCGATCGACCTCTCCTCGGACTTCTCCTCGGTAGCGCCCAGATCGGTGGATTCCTCGAAGACGTCTTCCACTTCGCTTCGCTCGTCGACCTGGCGTCGTCTGACGATTTCAGGCTGCTCCAGTCGCTGGGAAGCTGGCCGGTTGGCGGCTTGGAATTTCTCCAACTCAGCTAGGGCTTGAGCTCTAAGATCTGGTGGTAGAGCGTTGAGTTTAGCCTGCTGTTCAGGAGTGAGGGTTTGCGCTTGGGTGGGAGCGAGATTAAGCAGGCAGGCGAGGGCTAGAATAAGTATGCGGGAGAGCTTCATTGGGAAGGATTGGGAATCGAAAAGCGGACTATTTAAGACTGAAAAGTGTTTGGCCACTAAAAGGCGAAAAAAATTGCGAAAAGGAGAAGAGACCTGCTTTGTTGGTTTGGGTCTGCTTAGGAGGTGCCAGGATAGGTGGTTGACTGTTCCAAGCAAAAGTAGTCCGATAGCAGAGTTGTCTATCGCTGCTTTCATAGGTCCTGCCGTTCGAAGGTGGTTAGACTGCTATCGCAAGGATGACCTGGAGGCGTCATTGATGTGCAAATACGACGACGCCCGTTTACCGACAGGGGTGATCGAACCTCATCACTGCGGGCTGTGTGCCGGGCTCTAAAGAAGTCCGAATCCAGATTTGGTCGAAACTTCGCTGCCGCACGGTGCTGCTGGCTGGCCTCAAGGCTCCGCCGTTGGACTGGTGCTGATCTCAGCGCATCGTGTGTTTCGCCTACGAAGCTGCTACGGGTGCCTGCCCAACCTGCGCAGATGCAGGACGCTGACGTCAAGCACTTGCTCAGCTGCTGCCAGTGGAGCTACTGTTACGAGGCCATTGACCCTGGTAAAAGGGAGCTGCATGTTCCTGTAGACGCGAAGCGTACGCCTGGATTGGACCGAGGTGTTCCTGCTGGAGATCAAGAAGACGTATCTAGACCATGAGTGCGAGGTGGTCTGGGATGGGGCGGAAGAGCTCGGATCACGAGGAGGTGCCCGTCGGAGTGCATGTGGTGGCACTTCTCCCGTACAGTCTGGAGCTCAATCCCGTCGAGAAGCTTTGGGACTGTGCACAAGACTTCGTCTCCAACAAGCTGTGGTCCTTGATCGAGTGCCTCGACCAATTGTTCGGCGAACTGCTTTGCGACTATCGCGACTACCCGAGGTTGGTGACCTTCTTATTCGGCAAGAGCTGGATACGCTCTTCAGCGAACACCTCTGCTCGTTAGAATATACTCAAACTTTTTCGTAAGTGGTATAAGAGGTGTGCGGGGAGGCATGAAAATCATTTTTTGGCGTGCTTCCAGCCAGGGCTTTTTGGCAACTAAGCTTGCATTTTGTGGGGGAAATGAGTTTTAGAAAAGGATCTATCGTATCAAAACCAAGATAGGATCAAGGAGGCAAAGGTTTTGATCGTTTTAGGAGTAGTTGATTTTAGCTACGCCTAGTTGAAATCAGCCTGGTTCGGTTTCAGCCTTGTTATAAGATAACCCTAGGGCATTTTTGAGCTTTTTAGGCCATTGAGGGTCCATACATGGTCTTTCGAGAAAAATATAGTAGATTGTGCAAGCAAGCATAGTAGCTACACCCGTTGTACCAAGGTGGAAGATGAAATCGATCGTGAAGACCCCGCTTTGGTGCAATTGACTTGTGAATTTCCCAAAAAGATGTATCAGAATATAATGAAAGAGATAAATCGAATAGCACATTCCTCCCCAGGTGAAAATTATTGGATTTCGAGCTACTTTGTTTGCCACGATTCCGCAGAAAGAGGAAACGATTATTAGGGATATACTCAGCACAAATGCAGTTTTGTCTAAGAGAGGATGAACTGGAATCCAGTAGTGCAAATTTATCAATGGTAGGGCTAATAAAGCAACGATGTCCCAGAAGAAGCTTTTGGGACGAGTATTCCACGGACGTTCTCTGTGGAAATAGCATAGCAATATGCCGATAAGGAAATAGTGAAGCTTTGTGAGTATAGTGCGATCTAGATGAAATGCGCTCAAGTACGAGCTGCCGTATGTTTCGATTGCGATGAAGGCGCCGATCGACAGCGATATTGTTATGTATCTCGCATTCTGCTGAAGCTTGTTGAGCATGCTGACCAGAAAGGGAGCGATTAGGTAGAACTGGACTTCGATTTCCAAAGTCCATGCTACGGGGTTGATCGCGCTCCAATGTCCGTAAACGATATTGTGAGTATAAGTCAGACTTGCCGCCAAATGAGCTAGGTAGTCGTACATGTCGGCCCCAAAAAAAAGGATATGCCCTAAAAAGCAGGCAATCATGCACAAGAGATAGGGAGGTTCGAGCCGGGTTAGCCGTCTTACGACATACTTTTTGTATTTTGGCGCGGGCTTGTTTACGTTTATGAAGGGGAGACTGAGAATAAATCCGCTAATTGCGTAGAATAGAGGGACGCCGATTTGGAAAAACGATCTTGAATTGTAAAGCAAATTGCCGTTCAACTCTTCTTGATCGTAGCTTGCTCCCGAGTGCTCGATTAAGTAAGTACCTAGGTGCAGAAGGAATACCGGCATAATCGCGACGAAACGCAAAGCGTCTATTTCGGGGAGAAAGGAAGTTGTGTTTGTGATTCTTTTGAGACGCAACATATTCATCTCTTGCAGGATTAGCCTGTGTTCGCGACTAGCGTGCTAGTTGGGGAATTTTCTCGAATGAACCAGTAGGATTGCTGCTGGGATAGATACTGTGATATAGGCGATAGAGAGCGAAGTGTAATTTTGATAAACGGATACGGAGCATGCGGATCCAGTAAGAGCCCATAGTCCGTAGATCGCGGAAACGTATCGATGGCTGTCGGTTTGGCTGTCGGTTTGCAGCTTTGATGCCCAGTGAAGCGTCCATCGTTGATATAGATGGGTTCTATGCGCTTTGAAAATATCTTCCTTTTTGGAGATGCGTCTCAGTAGCGTGAAACTGCCATCGAAGAGAAATGGGAATAGGCACAATACCGTCAGGTTGATACCCTGCCAGAGATCGGATCCCGCGTGTAGGGCGTGGATTATGGGGAAAGTGGCGAAGCAAAATCCCAAAAAACTGCTTGCGCAGTCCCCCATGAATATTTTGGCTGGGGCCCAGTTGTGAGTTAAAAACGCTACTAGCCCCCCGCCTAGGACCGATGCCACGATGAGAAGAAATTCGTTTTGCGATAGATAGGCTATGGTTCCCCAGGCAATAGTAGCCGCTATGCCTTGTAGGCATGCTAAACCGTCTATTCCATCCATAAAATTATAAATATTGAGACATCCCAAGATCCAAATGGAAATTGCTAAAGTCGCTATGGCTAGGTTGTCTGCCAGGCTTTGCAGGAAGCCGATAGTTGACGGGGGCAGCATGTTTGTAGAGCTGTAGTGAAACAGGAAGAGGATGACGATTGGCAGGGTTTGTATCGCCAGCCTTATCCTTGAAGGAAGCGGTCTCAAATCGTCAGCAAAACCGAGAAAGGCGATGCATGCAGATGATGCGATCCACAGCAGATGGCTTGAATTGCTCTCTTTGGCGCCGAGAAACAGAGCGACCGAGAGCGATCCTATGACAAGGAAAATGCCTCCTCCTCTAGGGGTGATCTTGGTGTGGGAGCTGCGATGATTGGGAACATCGACGATTTGTTTGCGCTTGGCGACGTTAATGTACCAAGGAATTGCAAGCAGTCCCCAAATGAGGTTGGCGGTAAAGGCGTAGAGGATTACGGACATGCGTTGCTGGATTAGGCTGATTTGTAGTAGTCCGAATGCTTTTCTAGTGATTCGAGAAAGCTAGGAAAACGAATTTCCGGAAAATTGTTTTCCATTCGAGACACGTCTACGCACGTGGATTGAGTCAGTTTGTTGAGAGTGACGGTGTTCAAAGGAAATTGCGTGAAGCGATCGATGAAATTCCCGCATCGGGCCAACGTCCTAAGGAGAGGTAAAGGCAGGGAGATTGGCATTGGGAACTGGCAGCTCGAGGAGAAAGCATGACAGATTTCCTTGAGGGAAACCGAAGAAGGAAGGGCGAGATTCAACAGGCGGTGAGTCGGCCTTTCGCAGGTCGCTAGGAGGACGACGAGCTTTGCGGCGACTTCAACTGGGATGAGGCTTTTGCGGGCCGAACCGTCGCTCGGAATGAAGAATCGTCTGTTTTTGAGAGCTTTCGCCAATTGGAGGAAGTTGGCCTTGTCGCCCGTCCCGAAGACGGTTGCGAGACGAGCGATTCTCCAATCGAGCTTGGATTGCGAGACGAGCGATTCTCCTTCTAGCTTTGTTCTGGCGTATTCGGTTTTAGGACGAGCGCTAGCGGACTCAAGAGCTGGTTCGTTCGTCCATTGGTAGGCTGCAATGGAACTGATATAGGTGATTCTCGGTATGGATGCCGCTTCGCATAGTTCCAGGATGCGGCGAGTTCCATCAACATTGACGCGTTCGAATTGGCGACTTAATTCGACTGTTTCTTTAGGTTCGTGAGCGAGTCCCGCGCTATGGATGACGGCGTCGAATTTATGGTTTCGGATCTGTTCAATTAGCGTGGATTCGAGCTCTTCGGATAGATCAGCGACGAAATCGTTAGAGCGGCTTCTGCCCAGAGAGCTGTAGGCGCGGGCGTTTTCGGCGAGCTCGCGTGCGATTTGGCCGCCCACCCACCCGCTTGCGCCAGTTACAAGAACATTCATATGCGATTAGACGATTTGGCGTGGCTTGCAGGCATCCGAGCGCTGGAAAATCGCTTTCAGAAACTTGAGCAGTTCGCGAGAGACCGTGTCGCGGTCGAATAGGGTAGTGGCGGCCCACTTCGCTTGTATTGAAGCTTTTTGGCGAAGCGCTTCGTCGTGGTATAGGCGATTGGCGTGGTGAACAAGCTCTTCGGGGTTTTCCGGTTTGAAAAAGAATCCGCATTCATGCTCGTCCGTAAGCGTCTTTATCCATCCGCCTGAATTATGAATGACGGGACAGCTTGCGGCGAAGGAGTCGAACATTTTGTTGGGCGATCCGGTGCGAAGGGCAGGTCGGTCTCTGATGGTATAGATTGAGCACAAGGCCGACTTGAGCGCTCGGGCGACGCTGCTTTTCTTTTGCAGGCCCACGAATGCGATATTTTCGAGCCGGTAGGCTTGAGACTGCTTTTCCAGCGCCTCGCGTTCGTTTCCGTCGCCGATAATCCGAAACTTCAGATGATCGAGTTTCTTTTCTTCCGCAGCTTTTGCGGCGTCGATGATGGCGGAGCAGCCATCCATCGCGCCAATCGTACCGGCGTAGATGATCGTATTGGGTTTGCTTGATGAGGCAGGAGCATCAAAACGTGAAAAGAAGGCGTTGTCTGAAGCGTTGGGCGCAATGAGTATGGGAGAGTGCTTGTAGCGATCCCGTATCCAGTCTTTCATTCCAGAGGAGAGAGCGACGATGCCATTGGAATGAAGATAGCAGAGCTTTGCCAGCAGAGTGGCTGCTTTAATCGCCAAGGGATTCTTGAGCTTGTCTAGCTGCACGGCTCCCTCGGGCCATAGGTCTCTTACTTCAAAGGCGAAGCAAGCGTTTTTCAGGAATTTCGCTAGAAGTCCCGGAATCCCGGTGGTAATAGGGCCGGATGAAGATAGGATTAGGTCGTACTCGCGCGTCAGCGTATGCGCGCTTGAATGGAGCGCGAACAGGAGAAAAGTCGAAATGCGTTTGGCAAAGGAATCCTTATTGGACATGCGGACATTGAAGGCAATGACTTCGATGCCGTCGATCCAATGGGTTTTCACGAATTCGTTCTGATTGAGATCCGACTTGTCGTAAATTGTTGTCAGGACGGTCACCTTATGCCCTTCCAAAACCCATCGTCTGCACATTTCGTGGGAACGGGAACTCCACGAGCCTTTATTGGTGCCGAAATATTGATATATGTATAGTATTTTCAGAGAATTGCTTTCAGATTGCGCACGTCATCGATCAAGTCGTCATCCAAGTGAATAGTGCATAGCGCTCTTTCGCCTGTATACGTCGAATCAAAGCATATGTACTTCCCCAAACGATCCCAACGGGGGTGAAGGTCGCATTGCCAGTGTCGGGAAGGATCTGTTGTCGCGAATTTCTTGGGTGATTTCAGTTTGGCTATGAGATGTTTTTCGCTTCTCAGCTGGTCGAATAGAATTAATGAGCATCGGCGTGTTCTATCTGGATAGGTGTCTGTGACGAACCAACGTCCGCTGGGGTCGTAAGAGGGATGTCCGTCCGAGCTGAAGGAATCGGCTCCGATGATTTCGTATTCCTCGGGGTTGCGATCATCGAAGAGGACATAGCGGTCTCCCCGCTTAGGCGTGCGGCAATAGGCGAGAAGGTGATTCTCGTCCCTCCAGCCTAGGTGTGAGGCCATTTCGTCGGTCGGATAGATGCGGATGTCCGTCCCGCTCAAGTCGCTTGTAAATAGCGTGGATTTTCGGTTGCGAACATCATTGGTTACCCAGCGATGCAGAAAGGCGAATCGTTTGCCTGACGGCGAGAACAAAGCGTGGCTGAGAAAGTGGTGACAATGTTCAGCGGACTTTCGCTTGTCGAGCGCCACGATATCGTCTATGGAAAACAGATCTCTTTTTTCGAGCGTTTCCATGTCAATGACATAGATGCCGCTTTGTTTCGGGATCGGTTTTTCTAGTTCGGCTTCGCTGGTTGGATGTTCGTATCCGTATCCAGGCATGTAGCGTTGGACGCGAGCGAAGCTGTACCCGATAGCGAATTTTCCATCTTTGCTGATCGCGCTGATGGCCGCAGGCAAGGTTTGCAGGATCCCCGATTCGAGATTGAAAAGCTTAGCTACGTTCTCGCCGTTTTCGTGGTCGTTGAAGGAAAGGGTATTCTGCGGCCCAACCCATTGCATTTTCGCTCCTTGGTGCCAATTCCATGCCTTGGTTGTCGATACCGGGTTGAAGTTTTCGAAATTGGCGCCATCGAAATAGCCGACCTCTAGTCGGTCGCTTGCTGTCGGCATGCGAAGTGGAATGTCGAAGCGTCCTGCGAGGAGTTTCTTATTGTCTGGCGAAAATGGAGTATGGTCGTGAAATCCGAAAAAGCAGTTTTTCCGCGCAGTGATGGGATATGCTGATAGTTCAGCTTTAACTGGCAGAAGATCGAAGCATTGCTGATAGGCGTCTCTAAGAAAAAACTTAAGCTTAGGATAACGCTTGACGGTATCGTATACGAATTTTTCGAAGGAATTCATCGACTCGATTGCGAGGCTGAGAGCTTGTGGTAGATTGCCCTAATTGCGGCGAAGTTGTCAGAGGCGGCGGCGCAGATGCCATGGGTGGGGCTCTGAAGCGCTTCGTCAAGTCTGGTGGCGATCGAGGATGGGGTGTCCATCCTGAATAGAAGCGCGCCTTGGGGTCGAGGGACCACATCGCTTGCGGCGATTTGATTTTGGTAGTAGATTGCTTCCCGGAGGGCGATGGAGTCTCCGTCCTCATAGGTGGGCCGCGCGAAAATATGGGAATGCGTCAAGAGCGTCGCGAAGTCCGATTCGTTGAGGTCGAAGAAGATCTTCACGTGGTCGAGCTCTTTGGCTAGGCGAATTACTTCTTCTCCATACATCGGATCGCGTCTGTGGTAGCTTGCAATAACTAAGGCGAAGGAGTCGCTTGCCGTTTTCATTTTCTTAACGGCTTTGATCAAGGGGACGAGACCGTAGACGGGCTCGAGGGATCCCGAGGCGACGATGATCCTGCGTTTGCTCGCTATCAGGTCTGCGATTTGCGGATCCCTGACCGCGGAGTTGATCTCCGATGCGGAAAGGGGGAGAAAGGCGGGAATAATCGATATCCGATTCTCCATTATGCCGTTTTCTACGAGAAGTTGCTTTTGCAGGTAGTTGGTAACGATGATATGCGAGAATCCCCTGAGGGTTGACAGCATTTTGGTTCGAGTCCTAGAGCGGGATCTTTCGAAGCTGTGGGTGAAAGAGCCATGTAGCGTGATGACATGCTTTTTTCGCTTCCCCAGCGCGAGATAGAAGGGAGCGATTTTGAGGAAATTGCCCATGCGCGACGCATGCAGATGGACGATTTCCGCTTTGCTCAACGCAACCTCCTTAAGTAGTTGAGTCATCGCGACAAGCTTGTTCTTGCTAGCGAATTTCGTTGCGAAGGAAAAAGACGGAGCTTTTTCGTTGGACGGGTAAGGATTGAAGGCAGTGACGCCAACATTCGTATCTTGGCACAAGAGGCACAACCTTCTTAAGTGGACGGCAATGCCATTGACAGGGGGGGGGATCGCTCCGATTTGCAGGATTTGCACGGCTAAGTTATATAATGTTTTTTAGGTCGCTATTTAATTCAGGCGGAAGTGCCAAGCGTAGCAGGCCGCTCGCTGTCATAGTAATAGCTAAGCGCGAATTAACTAGTGAGGTCGCCTTATAGAGAAGACGGATGCGTTCTTCGCATCCATTGTCTGGCATGCGGGATTTGTAGAACAAGATCATGCCTATGTGATTTTTTCGACATTCCTTGTTCATCAACTTTCGGTATTTGAAGTAGATTTTGCGACTGCCGGAAATCTTACCTCTCATGTTTGTACTGATTCGAATTCCGAAATGGGCGTCATATTCGAGAAGCGCGTCGGGCACTAATTCGATGCGCCCTATCTTGGCTAGTCTGAGCCATAGATCCCAGTCTTGCCCGCTCCGCAGCCCTGTATCGAATCCGCGAATTGCTTCAAGGGCTCTTTTGCTTGCCATGCAGACGCTCGCTCCACCTAAGAAGTTGGATGCAAGAAGATTCTCGAAACTGGGCGCTTTGCTCGGAATATAACGACTTCTCGAGCAGCCGAAACGCCTGAAGAAAAAGCCGCAACTGCATGCGTCGCCTTGAGACTTTTCGAGCGCCTCTACTTGTCTACTTGTCTTCTCTGCTTTCCAGATGTCGTCATCGTCAAGAAAGGCGATGTATTTGCCTCGCGCGCGCCCGATGCCGACGTTTCTCGCCCCTGCGCCTCCAAGACTTCGGGGGTTTCGAATGCAGCGGATGCGGGAGTCCGTTTTCTGGAGCGATTTGACCGCGTCGGCTGCAGAAGGGAATGAAGCGTCGTCGACAATGATGATCTCGATGTTCGAGTAAGTCTGGTCTTGCGCGGAGCGAACCGCCCTTCGAAGCATCTCAGGACGGTTGTGGGTTGGAATGACTATGCTGACGAGAGGATCGAGCATGTTCAGTTATGCGTCAGTCTCCACGAGGCGAGACTGTACAACATATAGAGATCTCTCAGGAAGGCTGGAGATTCGTTTGGTCGGTCTTTGCGCAGCCAAGGAGCTATTGAAGGTCGGCTTATCGGCAAAAGGCCCACCGCTTCTTCGATAGCCCGAATGATTTTGTCTCGATGGCATTTTGCCCATAGGCGTACTGGACCTCCAAACCCTTGTTTTTTTCGGTAGATAAAATCGTTTCCAAAAAAGGACTCGCACATGCGCTTCATTGCGACTTTCGTTTGCGTTTTTGAAACGTGGAGTTTGGGATGCAATTCAAAGGCTGTTTGCGCGAGATCGATGTCCATAAGCGGGACTCTTCCCTCTACGGTGTGCGCCATTGTCATTTGATCGAGCAGAACGAGTAGCTCGTCGGGAGCGTAGACGCCGAAGTCGAAGAGCATTCGCTGGCCGGTCTGGGATAGTTGAGGCTTTGGTGGGGGGAGCGCGTCTGAGATAAGTTGCTTTAAATGCCAGTTCGCGCCACCAAGGCTTTTTGCTATGGCGGTGTATAGCGGCGGACTGCCGCCTGCGCTGAAGGCCATATCCAACCCGGGGTTTCTGAGGCGGTGAGAAAGCAAAGGAGCAAAACCTTCGATAATTTTCGCTCCAGCTTCTCGAAGCCACAAGGGCATGGCTTCGGAAAATCTTCGCATATTGGATAAAGCAATGTAGCGGTTGTAGCCCCCGAAAATCTCGTCTCCGCCCGTGCCATTAAGAAGCACTTTAACGCCCTCCTCGGCCGCTAGCTTTGAAAGCAAGTAGGTAGGAGCAATGGCTGAATCGCCTACAGGTTCCGAACAATGCGACAGAGCTTCGTCAATTACGTCGATAACGGAATCGATTTGAACGTTGCGCTCGTGATGGAAGCTGCGGCATCTTTTCGCGATTTGTCGCGCGTACGGCAATTCGCTATCGTGTCCTTCGTATCCGATGCTGAAGGTGTGTAGTCGCTGTCCTTGTTCGTAGGCTCGCTGTACGATAAGCGAGCTGTCGAGCCCTCCGGACAGAAGCGCTCCAACGGGCACGTCGCTACGCAATTGCCATTTTACAGCTCGATCCACGCAAGCAAGCAAGTCCGTTTCAGCGTTTATGGGGTTCGTTTTCTCGCCAATGTTCTTCAGCGACCAGTAAGGTAGGATTTTATTGTCGCCGTTGCTTTTGACGATCATGAAGTGGCCAGGGGAGAGCTTTTCAATGCCTCGGAATAGACTCCATTTTCCTGGGATATACATGCATGAGAAGTAAGATGCGACAGCTCTTTCGCTGATGGGCATCCGAAGTGTTTTTGCAATGGGCCAAGATTCGGACGCGATGACGATCTGCTTGCTGGAGCGAGCGAGGTAGAGGGGTTTTATCCCGATGGGATCACGAGCGCAGAAGAGATGATTCTCTTTTTCGTCCCACAGAGCGAATGCGAACATTCCATTAAAGCGCTCGAGGCATTTCGTTCCCCAATGGCGATAGGCTTCGAGGATAACCTCCGTATCGCCTTGAGTCCGAAATTTGGATCCGAGTTCGATTAGCTCTCTTCGGAGTTCCTTGTAGTTAAAAATCTCTCCATTGTATACGATCCACGAATTGCCTTCGATATCGCTCATAGGTTGATTTGCTCCGGCAGAAAGATCGAGAACGGACAGACGCCGATGCCCGAGTCCGATATTCGCCTTTTGAGAAACGGTCTGCAATTGCCCCGGATGCGTTGAGCCGATTTGCGTTTGATGGCAATCGCGGCCTCGGTGGGCCATCAGATGCGTTAGCTCATCGAGTTGATTCGTATCGACCGGAGTGTGGTCGAAGTTCATAAGAGCTGCTATTCCGCACATGTTTTTCGCGTAATGACTGTTTTGATTTCGCATGGAAGAGACGTCTTTGCGCTGACCTTCCATGCATAGGCTGGCTCCTCTTTTCCATATTGCGCGCAATGCTCAACACCCTCGTCCGGACCCAGCTGAAGTATAGCGAGATCTGAGTTCTCAGCGAAGATTTGGATGACGAGCTCGCTTCCTGACGAAGATTGGAATCTTCGCGTGTCGACTGGTTTAAATTCTGTTGCGAGTTGCCAGTAGAATTCGATTTCCACTGCGCCTTGCCCTCTAAATGAGTCGCGAATACGCACCGCGTTTTGCGTCAAGGCTATTTCGCGACTGTGAAATTCCACTGGAGTTGCTCGTTGGAAGCCGTTGTGCTCGACTGTAAGCGCATCTTCATGGGCGACAGCTGGCCGAATACGAGTTTTAGCGTATGGTAGAGGGAAGTAGTTGCTGGATTGCGCTAGCGATTCGCAGCCGGGACTGCACCCGTTTACAGTGGGGCAGCTATGCATCCATGCTTCTTTGAAACGAGAACCGTCTTTGGAGTACCTGGAACGCCCCCGATCCACCAGAAGGGGTTCATCGTCTTTTGTCCAAGTGAAGCTTGTCAGGTCGCAGTGTTCGTGCGTTGGAAACTTGGGAGGAAAACTCTTCGGCCAATTGAGAATAACTTTGCTGTCGGATATCTGAATAAAATGCCAATCGTCCAAGGAATAAGCTCCATTCCTTAGCTCGGATGTCTGGAGTTCTATCTTATGAAAATTTTTAAGGACTTCTGTCGTTTGATCTGGTGACTGATCTGGAGATATGTCGCCGATCAAAATCGCGAGTTTCCCTTTAGAGTTGGTCAATTCTTGCGCTGCAAGCGTTGCTCTCGATTTGGCGGAACTAATTTTGGAGAACGCTTCGAGCCGTTCTAGACCCGCCTGGGATAAGACGCGTTCAATATCGCAAAGCCAGGACAGAAGCAGAAGATGATAATGGCTGGAACGCTCGCGACAAAAACCTTCCGACTGGATTAGGTCATCGACAAACTGATCGCAGATGCGTGCCCCAACATTAACTGCTTCGACATTTCCGTTGAACATTCCGCCCAGTATGAGAGCTCGAGCATTGTTTAGTATATGATTGTTTGTGTTGGAACCGTAAAATTCGATGCGTTCTAGAAGCCACTGGATTGTTTCGTCTATAAAATCACGGATTGATTCCGAGATGAGGGAGCTCGATTGTTTTCTTGGAATAAAAGAAATCCAGTTTACGAGATTAGCGATGCGTTCGCTGCAACTGTAAGCTTCCCAAATGGGACTTCCTTTTTCCGGTTGGGAGGCGATCCAAGCCTCGATTTTGCTACTCTTTTTTTGATTTGCCTCAGGAGAGGAAAGGTCTCCTTCGATCAGAAAGAGCCACCGATGTTGAAAGAATAGGTTTTCGACATCCGAAGAATGCGGAGGGAGGGCGTATTCGGGTAGTGGACTGCCAAGCTTCGTCGGTCGCATGATCGAGTCCGCCTTCAACTGGATCTTCGCGTTTGACACGCGTTTCAGACGCTTTTTGGATCCTTTGTGAGATTCGCGTAGTTTACCAATAAATTGATTCCACTTTGAATGCGTGAGTTTGATCCCAAGTTGGAGAGCCACGAGTATCGCAAAGTCGATACGTTTTATTGCTCTCTGCTTGAGAACAAGCATTTCATTGCGTCTTGTGGATGAGATCCTGGAATTTTGAATCTGCTGCTTCACCTTGCCTGCTAGACGCTACTGCCAGGGATGGTCGACTGATTCATCGAAGCCACGCGTTTAGTTTGAAAATCTGGCTGAAGGATTTTCTTTGCTAGAATAAGACATCCGATTCCGATTGGCGTAAACCAGCCATGAGATGTAAAGAATGCGATCATAAATACTAAACCGGTAAGCATGCAGAGAATGCCTCTCTGGAATAAGTTTGATTGTTCAAAGAAATATCGAATGGCGTCTTTCACTAAATAATATAAAAAGGCGACGAAAATCGCCATCGAGATGAATCCGTTGTAAAGCCCTAGCTTTAGGAGCATACCATTGGATCCAAGGATTTCGTATCCAAAACCGGAACCCAGAGGCTCTCTGATTATTTGCATAGCGCTATCTTTGAAACCTGAAAAACGAACTGTGGCGGAGTGGTGTTTGCGAGTTCCGATATCCGAAACGTTTGACAGTGCCTCGGATCGAGTTGTTAGTTCATCTACGACCTTTGCTACCTCGAGTTGAGAGAGAGCATACAAGCCAATCAGGTAAACGAATAGCAAAATAAGGCTGTGAATTGCCGGATTTTTTGAGAAAAATCCTAGAGTTTTAACTATAGTTAGGTACGAAAACAGAATCATGCCTATGCCAAGGCCGAGTAAAATGGAGCCGGAGTGGGCGAGAATGACTCCAAAGAAAAATATGATAAAGATCCTCAGTTTTTGATTGGGGTAGAGCAGTGCCCCAATCAATCCTGGGAACAGGATTGAGGGAATGGTGTTAGATGGCTCGCTGGCAAAGCTGAAAAATCTCACCATTTCGAATCCAAAGAGCTCATAAGTGTCTGGCACTACAAATCCCAACCATTGAACCGGGTGAGAGAGAGTTATGTCTTTAGAGCCTGTGCTGGATTCATATGGTCGATCCAGATTGTAAAATAAATCAGGGTGAAATGCATATATTACAAATTGAATGCAGCCAAGTAGCGAAAAAAAACAAGCGATATTGGCAAAGTATTTGCATATCCTTCTGATTTCGATTCGAGATGCGGAGTGAAGGAAAACAATAACCGCTAATGTGAATAAAAAATTGACTAAGCCGACGAGTAAGAATGAGGGGTAAAGCGGATAGGTGAGGGTGAGTAGTCCAATGATCCAAAAAAGATGACTGCGCGATATTTCGTGGATCCGAATTTTTTGCGTAAATGGTATTATTACAACAAATGATAGTAGAGCAATCTGCAGCTCGCGCCTAAGTCCGATCGCGTTGAGGAAGCCGAATCTTCCTGTGGAATAAAAGGATAGCGCAATCCATATGGGAATTAGGCTTTTTGCCTTGATCAAAGATGCCGAATGAACGAATGATGATATTGCTTCTCTCAGTTTTTGCATCATTTCGTTACCTGCCTAAGTTTTTGTAGGCAATGTACTCTCCCTCTGGATCTGATTCGTGGTAACCCTTGAATATATTGAGACTGAGGTAGCGAGCGCTTCCGATTTGATAATAGTAGTCAATAGCATCAAAAATTAGTGAGAATTTCTCTTCTCCCCAATCGTGGGTTCCTACGGAAAGAACTAGGTTCTTTGGAGCAATGAGTCTGATTAATCCTAATCCACTGTAGTGGAAATAGAATTCTGGAGGCAAATAGGAAAGAGACGCGGGTCGCCGGGGGTTTGCTTTTATGACGCCAGCTTGTAACCTGTCAAAGTAGTCGCCTCTTGCGATTCCTCCTATTGAAATAATGGTGGAGATTTCGTCTGATATTGCTCCGACAAATTCCGCGAGGTGGGCTCCATAGCTTATCCCTGCTATAATTATAGAATCTTTAGGATCAATGCTTTTGATGTAGAGGATTAGATCTATTATCGTAGCGATATCGACACCAACGCTGGAGTAGTTGAACTGAATTGCGTGATCGTTTAGACCCCAGTCGATTTGAGGAGCATAGACCTCGAAGCCTTTTTTGTTCCAGAACTCTCCAAAGGCCCTAGAATAATCGTTGCTTTTCGATACGCCCATCACAAAGTCTGGACTGGAGTTCCTGCCATGAAGCGCGATCAGCACGCCATTGGATTTCTCTCCGGGGAGGGACTTGAGGACTTTGAAGGTCGCTCCGAATCTTCCCGTAAGAGATAGTTCCTCGATGGGCGCGCCGTTTCGATCGCTCAATCGTTTTTTAAATCGCAGCTCGCATCTGGGTGGAATTTTCTCGTGGTATCCGAGCGATCTTTTGAAGTCCTTCAGCCGTTCTTCGCGAGGTCGTTTCATGGCCTCCGTCCAATGTGCCTCTCGTTGACCCAGTCCCCTTTTGATCGCTAGGCTCGAGTTGAAGTGAGCTTCAGCTTCTAAATAGAAATTGGCATAGGGGTGCTTTTCCAATTCAGGGGATCCAATGGGTGGATGACTAAAAAGTTTAGTCCTAACTCTATGAGGCTCTCTGACTTCGATCTTTCGATCATTCAGCTCGGCCTTTATTGATTCACTAATCTGGAGATTTTGGTATCCGCTCAGACCGACGGACTTCGATTGCAATAAATTTCTGTATGCTTGATAAGCGAAAGTAAATAATTCGCTGTGGTTGGGTATGATCTTTCCGATGAAAACGCCGAAAAGGAAAGTGAAAGCTATAATTGCTTTAAGACTTTTTATTTGTTCTATTGTCTTTTTCCGAATAGGCATTTTTCAAGCGAGTTTGCGGGAACTTAAGCACTAGACGTATGCGACTGTCGTTGCCTGTTTTTCGCAAAGCAACAACATGGCTTAATGGAGTTCCTTATCGATGTTGATAGATACGATTTTGCTTTGAAACGAATTTCGGCGCTATCGCAATGTGCTATGGTCTTATTTTTAGAATAGCTATTAGCTTATCGTAGAATCTTCTGATTAAAATTAGAATTTCGTCTCGTCGGACTAATGGTCCTACCAGTTTTGGCCATATCAATATCGAGGATATTGCCAAGGCAGTGTAGAGAATGCCTTTGAGTAGAAATTCTATTAGTAGGGGAAGTGGACTTGTAAGGTTTACGAGCGATGAGCTCGCTTGAGCAAACAGATAAAGCCATGCTAAAAGAACGGCTTGATGGATGAGGAAGGGAAGAAATCTAATTTTCAAAAAGCGCGTAGCAAAAAAGAGTAAAGCGTTTACGGATATCAGTTGCGACCCTAGCCATTTGGCCGCGAGGCCTTTTGAGCCCAGTTCGAGCCCATGTAATTCGGAGGGAGCGATGAGAAAAAACGCGGCGATTAGACCAAGTACTAGAGAAACTACGCCGATATTCTGATACGCTTTCGTTTGCGAAGTGGCAAAATAGAATGACCCACAGAGTTGACCGTAGGTTTGATGTATAGGGCAGAGGGCCATGAGGGCGATGACTGGTGTTGCGTTTACGAACTTTTCTCCTCCGAAAAGAAGGCCTATTGATTCCGCTTCCGACGAGACAAAGATGCAAAAATACGCGGTAATCGTATAGAATGTGGGAAGAAGCTTGCGAAACAGTTGTCGTATCTGCTCGATGTCACCGTTACCGTGAGCTTTGGCAACCTCCCGTCCGAAGAGTTGGGTCATTGACTTTGTTATGAGAAAACTGATCGCGCTGATTTGGAAAGCGATGCCGAAATAGCTTTGCTGGTGCGCTCCGGCGAAGTTTTGGAGCATCCATCGATCAAGAATGCCAACTATTGCTCCTACTCCAGAGTAGACAAAAATGGGCTTCGAGTATTTTATGTAGGCGCTGAAGTAGTTTTTCGAACTGTCGATATTTTTAACTCTGGAGGGAAAGGCGCGTCGTCCAGATCGTTCGAATATGAAAATATACATGCCAACAAGAAGGAGGCCTGCAGATATTTGATAAACAAAGTACTCTTCCAGGCGATTTCGTTCCGAATAGTACAAGGCGACCAGAAACAAAACGGCGACGACCTTTTGAAGTACCTTTGCGAATTCGCCTGTGATTGTGAGGGCATAAGCGTCTAACAGCTGCGTGAGCACCTTTACGAGCCATTGATTTAGAGCGAAGAGAAGGCCGAAGTAAATCCATATGTTCTTTTGATCGGGCCATATGTCGTTACGCAAAGAAGAAAATATAGCAACGGTTGTTAAGGCGATAGAAGAGGCTGATAAAACCAGAAAGATTCTCCAAAAATAGTAACGCCACTGCGAGTTGCTTGGGTTTTGAGTGGTCTTGTTAAATAGGCATTGCGAGAGACCCGAGTCGAAGAAACCTACGAAATGCTCAAAAGTGCTGACAAGAAAGCTGTAGTTTCCATACATCACTGGACCTAGCATACGAGGAACGAGAGCCTGCGATAGTATGTTCAAAGGCAAAATGAAGAGATTAGCCGTGATTCGGGCGGAAAAGCGCTTAAACAGGGAATGTTCCATGGATCGTCTTCGGCTGGAATAGACTTATATCGTTAAATGTTGCTGGCACGGAGAGCGAGGCTTTTGGGGCTATGCGGTAGTCGACTCGTCTGCGTTTGCGTGGACCGGGTCTGTAGGAGGCTGCTCGAGAGACAGTAATTTGTAGACGGCCTCCTTTGTGACGGGTTCAAAGTAGCGATTTAAGAGATCGCGGTGCGTGTGTGTGGTCGCTTGAGAGCGGCTCGTTCGCTTTTTCGAGACAAATTGCGTTATTGAAGCTATGACCTCATCCTTAGTGTAACATAAGGACCAGATATCTTTGGGGACATCTTCCGGAATGGGGCATTGGGTCATTCCGCTATGTTCGCCTATCACTATAGTCGGAATCCCTCTGGCGATCGCTTCTATACAGGCGCTTGAAGTGTTCGAGATGAAAATGTCAGATTGATCGTAAGCGGAAAGAATATCGCCTTCTATTACTTCGAATGCAGGAGGCCAACTTCCCTTTAGAAGACTTCTAATATATTTTTTGTTGTGGGTAGGGTGGGGTTTAAGACGGAACGCGATTTCCTGTTTTGCATTATCTTTATTGAACCTTCTTAAGGAATCTTGCAGCACTTCCAGAATCGCAAGATTCTCATACTCCGGAATGGGAAGAGCGACGAGAATGCTAATCTGAGATTGATTCGCTCTTGGCCTTTTTTCTGACCAAATGTATTGAAATCTTAGAGCCGGTGCTGTAATGACTTTCAGATCTGGGTCGAATTCCTTTGCGGTTTTTATGTAGCCCTTTCCAATAACGGCGACTTCAGCGGGACTAAGACTGTGCAGTCTCTCTTCTTTTGTCGGACTGAGATGCATCAAATAGCTCTCCGCGATGGGATACGATTTGTAGGCAACGACTTTCGAATCGGGCAGAAAGCGGCTAAATCCTAATATTAGCCCTTTGTCGATGACTTGATTTTCGTTCCATTCGACCAGACATCTAATGCGATTCCTATATTTTGCGAGACGTCTGGCAAATTTGAGGTTCAATGTAGCTTGTTGTACGGAATGGTGGGCGCATTTTCCCCGTTGTTCGTCGCGGACGATGTCGCGAGTATCGAAATCGAGAAATTCTAGATTAGGAAATCTATGGAAAAGTCGCCTTAACGGAGCGTAGAATATCGTCGATAGGTAGTCTCGAGGTCTTAGGAGATCGTCAACGAGCAAGAAGCGGGCCTTTGAGGTTCGCGCTTTTTTGAAAGCTTCGAACATGTCTTTGAACCCGATGAATGTAGGCAAGTAGATAAGCTCGGAGCGAACGTTGTCGCTAACTATGCTGGTCAATCCAGTGTAGTATCGATCGCTGTAATCGCCCTGTTGAATGGATCCTGCTCCGCTCGAATTGAGAACAAATGTATCCAGAAGGGTTATACGCTCATGCGATTCTAGCAGTCGCTTCGCTTGATCTGGCTTTCGCGCCAGCATTCTTTGCGAAATTAGAAAGGTGGAGATCGCCCAATGCCTAATGGAGCACAGTCGATTGGCGATTCGGCGTCCTAGCGAAACACGGCTGGCTACCACTAGACTGCCGTATTTCATCGCGTAGCGTCGCAGAGCCCTGGCCAGGGCTGGATCGCGAGTTCGCACGTTCAGCGGTCGGTCGGAGTTTTCGAGCGCATGCTTTACGAAAGCGAGCTTGCAACAGCGCTCGAATAGCGGACTCAGGTATATATCGCGGCTCGCTAAGCTGCTTAGAGACCAATATTCGTCGTTCCATTTGCCTCTGCCTAGCGCGGCGACGAACTGGACGAAATCGCGTCGAATCGTCATTCCGAGCGAGTTTAGCAATCGATTCTCGCTTGGCGTCAAATTGTCGAGATCTACGCTCGTCATGCCTTCATGAGAACTCAGATGCTCTGTAGCTGTCCGGCTTTGAGCAGCTGGTTGGGAAGGCGTAGCTCCAATTTCGGTTCTCCTATTGTCGGGCCGACCCTTTTTCTGATCGCGAAAACGGCAAAGCAGACCGTTTTGAAGCGCGAGTGAACAGTGGAGTTCGGCTTTCCGGAGTAGCCGTAGCAAAATATTTCGCCAGGTTTGAATTGGAAGAGCTTTTCTATTAGTTCGCGAATGCCATATACATTGTACGGGGCTCTTATCTCGTCACCTTTGGCGTTGTAGGAAAGCTGGTATGATCTTTCGCTGTCCGCGACGGTTTCCGTCTCAGTCAGTCTGCAGCTAAATACGAGACTTCCTCCCTCTTTGACTAGCTTGAACGCGTTTGCGATGCAGCTATCCAGGTAGTCTGGCTCATCCGAAGAGGAAAGCGAGAACACGGCGTCGTAGGTTCCGATGTCATTGCCTATCGCTTGAAGATCTAGGTCGATGCGACTTGCATTTGGATTGATGATTGTCGCTTCATTCGCCTTTTGGTCGTCGGTTTGGACGAAGCTGTATTGCTCGATTCCGAATCGTTCCTTTAGCGCGAGTCCTAAGCCACCTGGATCGAAGCCAACATCTAAAACCCTGGAATTCGATGCCAGATCTAGAGACGAAATGACAGTTTTTTCCGAATCGTAGAAATGCCTCCACTCAGTTCGCGAGATTTGAAAGAGTTTCTCGATATCGTGAGCCTGTAGCCATGCTTCGACTGTCGGGACCTGCCACGGTTCGTCAACATCCAGCCCTCCCCACTGTTTTAGCGGATAGATTTTTTGCCCCATCCATTTCTGTGGAAGAAGACCAGCGTCCAGATTCTCAAGACATTTCGGCCTAACTATAGAAATACCCATATCCGCGAACCAGACATCGCCTTGCGAATCGCGGTCGCAATTGAGAGTTTTTGGATCTCCGAATGTCTCGAATGGCACGAAGGGATCGAGCAGACCGTCGGCATTGATCTTGCGGGCCCTCAGAGGGCTCCACATGTTGTAGCTGGATACGGATACGGCCGAATCTATGCTGGAGTTCTCTCGTAGAGCGGCGATTCCTTGTTCGACGATTTGGGGAGTAAAGGTAGGGGCGTTCGCGAAAAGCAACAACAGGAGTTCCAATTCCAGATTCTCCTTCGCCAATTCTTCTCTGATCGTTTCGTATCCGTGGACATAGGCGTGTTCGCCCAAAGCGGTTTTGCTCGCGAGGTGTTGCGGCCTATCAATAATATAGCAGTTTAAACTAGTTCCTATCTCCTTAAGGCTGGGAGAGTCGGTAGAGACATAGACGCGGTCGACGCTGGGGCAGGCCTGGGCGGTCACTAGCGGGTAGGTTACCATTGGCCGTCCTAGGACTGGGTATATGTTTTTGCCAGGAAATCCAGAAGATCCCTCTCTTCCCAGCAGCAAGGCGCAGATAATTTTGCTTTTCATCGTGTTGATAGAGTTTATCTTTTCTAAACGCGTGTCAGTCTCCGCGTTATCGTTGATTTAAGTTTGTCGAGCAATGACTCGAGGCGATTGAATCGGTATGCATGTTCGACAGATGCTTGAAATTGATTCGCAAATGTTTGCCCAAAGACGTCCTGATTGTCGCGAACGATCTCAATCGCCCTAGCTGGAGCATTGAAAAGAGAGTAGAGGGCGGCTGCTTTCTTCAGGTAGGTACTCGGATCATCGCTGTTTCGAGAAAACAGTTTCAAGGCATCTATTCGAGGAGCATACCAGGCTTTTCCCCAGGCGGGTTCTCCCGCGTATGATATCTTTTTCGCCACTTTCGGTCGAATGCTAGAGACGTCTATGTCGATAATTTCGTAGTTCCAAGATCTTAGTATGCTATCGATGTCCGAGAAGAATCCTTGCCCTTGCCAGGCTTTGGTCAATTCGAATTCGATCTTCAGAAGCATAACCGAGCCGCTCTGGAAGGTTTCTGTCGCCCCTTTCAATACGTGAAAATCATGCCCTTCCGTATTGATATCCATCAGATCGACGGGATGACCTTTTTCGCCGAGCAAATGATCCAAGCTCGCGCAGCGAACCGATAGTTCCTTCGCCGGATTCAGGCCTTCCATTCCAAATCGCTCGACGAACTTCGGATTTGGCAGATGGAGAGAGGAGGCTCGAGGATTCTTTGCGACATAGAAGGTTCTATTGCATGAACGATCGGAGATGCACACGGCATCGTCGCCTTCGATCTCCGGATCGAAGTCTATTTTATCCAGTTTTTCCGCTGGTAAAAGCGTCCACGGATACTTCAAGCTTCCACCAGAGCCGACATCCAGGAAATGGAATCGATAGTCAGTGGAACGCAAAAGCGAGTGAAAGACGCTTAGCTTGCGTTTGTCCGTAATGGCTGTCACGAGTCGGTTCTTGTAAAGAGATCGAGAGGTAGCTCCAAAAGGCAGGAAGCCGATGAAGTATTTTCAGCTATTGGTTTGCTGATACTGAAAACGCCGAATACGATTTGGTCGTATAGAGTTACTGCAGTGGTGGATGGAGACCCCCAATAGCCGTATCCGTATACCTCTGAAGGTTGAAGTTTTTCTATAATTTTTAGTGCCTGGGCAATGTTTAGGATGACATAGTTTGCGATCTCTTTGGAAGAGACGTCTTTATCTTCGGAAAAATTTATATATTGATAACTTCTTGATATGTCATTTACTCCAGCTTCCGGTGTCAGCCGTAGCGAGATGATCAATTGTCCTCCCGGCTTGACGAGGTTCCAGCAAGAATTGACAATGGCTTCCGGGTGCAGATTCCAATCTGCGCAACCAAGAGCGATCGTCGCGTCGTATTGAGATTTTCCGATTTCGCAATCGTCGCTGATAATGTCGCCGTGCTCGAATCGCGCGTTTAGCCCGTCGGGAAAGGGGGCCGATTTCGCGAATTCGATGACTTCCTTGTTGATATCGATGCCAGTGTAGTCGCTAATTTGGAATCGCTGATGCAAGGCTCTCCCCAAGCCGCCTGCGGCGCAGCCGACATCCAGGACTTTCGCGTCCGCGCCGAAACCTTCGAGCGTTCGCTCGAATACTTTTCTTTCAGACGGATAGAATTGTTTCCATGCGGTTCTTTGCGTCGAGTAGAAATCTTTGATTTCGGATGACTTGTATTCGATATTTTGCGGCATAGTTTTATTAATGCATAGGTTGATGCTTAGTCAGAAACCGTACTAGAATGTCTATAAGCTTGCCGATGATATCTTCGGTATCCAATGTGATTCGAATGCACTTTGCTACGGAGGTTTCCTTGAAACCGGATCGTACGAGGATATTCTCTTCTTCCAGAGCGTTTGCGGCAGCTATTGCTTGATCTTGGCTTTCGAATTCCACCAATTGAAAATTGGCGGGACATGACGGAAACCCCAGATTGCGGCTCTGGGCGAACTCTCTCAGTTTAGCTCGCGACGCTTCGATCGTAGATACATATTCGTCTGTGACTTCAGGATGCTCCAATATGTATTGCGCCATTTTAGCGGCTACGGAGTTTACCTCATGCGACCCTCTAACTTTCTGAACGGTATTTATAATTTGCGGATTGCTTAGCAGATATCCAAGTCTAAGCCCAGCGAGACCGCCCCATTTCGAAAAAGTCCGAGTGACGGCGAGGTTGTCGAATTGATGGATATAGTTTGCTGCGCTTAGGGGGTGAAATGGATAGTAGGCTTCGTCGATGACTAGTAAAACGCCTTTTTCGTTGGTCGCTTTGCAAAGGGCGAGCAGATCGTCTTCTTCAATTGTCGCTCCCGTTGGTTGATCGGGATTCGCTAGGACCATCATCGTCGGATCGTTCTCCAGAGCTTCCAATAGAGTGGCCAGAGATACTTTGCGATTCTCGTCGTATTCGATCGAACGAACTTTGGCATTCGCGATCTCCCCGTAGATCGAGGTCATCGCGTAGGTCGGGTTTCGGCAAACGAGTTCTCTGTCTTTTTGAGCATAGGCTTGAAAAAGCAGCCTGAGCGCGGAATCTGATCCGTTGGTGAGATAGATGCAGTCTCTGTCTATCTTGTTCGTTTTAGCCAAGGCATGCAGAAGAGGCGAAGTGTCTGGGTACGAGCAGAAGTCGTGCGGCGTTAGCCGGGAAACCATACGATTGAATATGCTTTCATCAAAGGGCGTATACCTTTCGTTTCGGTCTAGGCAGATATTCGCGTTGCGTCCTTCCATCCCTTGAGGAGCTCTGTTGATTTTTAGGACATGCGGGTTCGGTTTTGGCGTCATTTTTTTGGGAGTCGACTGTTCTGGGTTTTCAATCTCTGGAGAATTCGGTTTTCGCCCATTCCACCATTTTGGTAATTCCGTCAGAGAATTTCGTCTGAGGCGTCCATTCGAGATCCTCCCTCGCTGCGTTTATGTCAGCGTACAGGCCGAATTGATCGGAAGCGGAGTTCTCTTGCGCCAAGATTTCATGATCGGCAGGCAACCCAAGGGCGGATATAAGCAAGCGAAGCAGTTTCTTCACTGCAGTTGGTTCACCGGATCCGAGATTGTAGGCCAGTCTTGGCGTTCTTGGCATCTTGAGAGCGGAGATCCAGGCGTCAATGACGTCCTCGATATACACGAAATCGCGAAATCTATCCAAGGTTCCCGTCACGGGTACGGGTACGCCTTCGAGGAGATAGGCTAAAAAAATGCTTAGCATCCCTTGTTTTCGATTCGCTAGATTTTGTCCTGGACCGTATACGCTGAACATTCTGAAGCATGTGCTTTCCAGCCCTTCGGATTGAGCAATGCGTAGCATGTTTTCCGAAGTTAGCTTCGAGATTCCGTAGTAGGATATAGGTTTGCATACGCTTTCTTCGTTGGCGGGGAGTTTCTCTTGATTTCCGTAGATCGCCATGGAGCTGGCGTAGACGAAGCGCTTGATTGCGTTTTGGATGCACCAACGCGAGAGTAGCAAGGTAGATGAGGCGTTGGCCTGCAGGTCCGCATGGGGCATCTGGGCCGATGCGGGACCGGAGGATTGAGCTGCTAAGTGGCAAACGAAATCGAATTGCTGGCTAGGCAGTCGCTTGACAAAGTCCGGTCTGGAAAGATCCAATTCGATAAATTGGCAACCATTTGGAATATTGCTCCTGGATCCCGTGGCTAGATTATCTGTTGCGAAGACTTGGCAGCCTTGCGAGAGCAGCCTTTTCGTTAAATGAGACCCGATGAAACCCGCTGCGCCGGTAACCAGCGCTACTTTGTTTTCCAATTCCATAGTCTTAGTTCGGTTTGCGGTCAGGCTTGCGTAGCCTCCGCTAGATAGATCGCTTTTAGATCCGCGTTCTCTTCGCCCAACCGTTTGGAAGCTAGCTTTTCGTTTATGAAGACTTCGCGACCTTCTTCGGCGGATCTATAGAGAGCGTTTAGCAGGTTGATGGCGTCGCATCCGGTTTCAAACGAGATGGGGTGAGGCTTGCCGCCGTCCAGATCTTCGAGAACGTCTCTGAAGAAATCCCAGTGACCGAATCCGTAGGCGTCAGGAATTTCGACCGAACATTCAGTCTCTGCCGTTGTGTCGAGCGTATAGCAGTCGAGCTGATTGCAGGCCAGGCCCCCGAGGATGGCCGTACCCTTTTCGGCGAGAATGGAGATAGAGGCCTCGAAGTCATCCGGTCGCGATGCAGTAGTCACTTCAATGACTCCTAAGGCCCCCGAAAGAAACTTAACTGTGGCCACGAAGGTGTCTTCCACTTCGACGTCCACGAACTGCGTCGCCATTTTCGCGGAGACCGATTCGACTTTTCCGGCAAGATATTGCAGCAGGTCGATATAGTGAATTCCTTGGTTAGTCAGGGCTCCTCCGTCCATCGCCCAAGTTCCCCGCCATGGGTCTCGGTCATAGTAGGGCTGCGGCCGGCACCATCTTAACCTAACGGTCCCCAAGGCGATTTTGCCGAGTCTTCCTTCCGACAGATCTAGACGTACTCGTTGGACGGCCTTATTGTATCGATTTTGATAGATGGGGAAGATTTTTACCTTCGCTTTCTCCGCGGCATTTCGCATTCGGACGAGATCGCTTTGGCTTAGTGCCATAGGCTTTTCTACGACTATGTGCGTACCGTATTTTTCGATAATGTCTATCACGTGGTGAGGATGCATGCCGCTTGGCGTTAGCACGCAAACGATATCGGCGGGCCTTTCCTGGAGCATCGTGTCGTAGTCGCGATAAAATGGAACGCTCAACTTATCGGCGAGGGGTTGGCCTCTTTCTGGTTGCAAGTCGCAGATGCTCGCTAGTTCGAAGCCTTCGATATCGTTGATCGGTCCCCAATGGTTTTTCGAGACTCTTCCGCATCCGATGATTGCTACTTTGTAATTTGATTGTGTCTCACGCATGTTGTGTTACAATATATGTTTCAGGTTGCTGTTTGTGATTCGAGGTTCAATCGGTGTGGGTGTCGCTTTTAGTTTAGCTTAAAAATATGCCGCAACCAATGGTAATGCCAATGCCGTGATGTGAGCGCATGGTATTTGCGAAATTCTGCTACTGCGAGTACAGTGTCTCTATTTTTCCACCATTCATTTATGTCCGAAGCAACTTTGTTTAAGTGATGAGCGGCTTGAATAGGATTGTCGTGAAAGACTTTTGCGAGACTAAGTTGCTCGAAAATTGATTTTACATCATCGCAGAGGCAGAAACTTTCCTTTTTCCAGAACGCGATGAAAGGCGTATTGGAAGCGGTGCATTCATGAAGAGACGTGCCTGGGTGATCGATGACGGCGGCTTTACACTGAAGCAACTGGGAGGGCAAAGGGCCATGAGATAATTTTATATCAGGAAAACGCTCTTCGACAAATGTTTTATCATCAAAGCTATAATTGTTTTTGGGGTATGGGCGATGTTTTATTTTGTTGTAGATACCAGGGTTGAGCTCTTTCAGGAACTGAATGCGATCTTCTAGGTAGGCGAGCGATTCTTCATCGTGTGTTTCCGTGGCGATTCGGAAAGTGTATGCTGAAGCAAAGGTTCCAATCAAAAGGATGTCTTGTGTAGATTCCGAGTGCTTATCTTGGATTTTTGAAAGATATGGACTGGGTAGAGGAACTGCGTTAGTTTTGTTTTGAGTCCAGCCCCAGGTTATAAACTGGTCAAGTTTGTATTCGGTTTCTTCAAAATGTTGAACTTTTGATAGCGTGCCATATCCTCCTCCATGCTGAGACCCGACTAGTTTTTCCCCGTTTTCAGCTCGCCAAGCAAGTCGAGCTTGCTGAAGTTCGTCATGTCTAATGCCATGGCAAAGTATATTTAATTTTCCGCTTTTAGGTCTGATAGATAGATAGTCATAGCATCGAAGGTTCACGAGCGACCTGGGAAGAGTTTTTTCTATTGTTGAATCAATGTCGAAGATCCAATCGTGCCTGACTGGCAAGGGCTGTTCTGTTGCTGGAGGACTGTTGATGCATCTCCTTTTGGCGGAGAGAAGCATGGAGAACGTTATGTTTTCGATCCAATTCGTCCCCTTGGCACCCGAAAATCTGCATGATCTTCTCAACCAATTTTTGAGCTTGCTTTTGAAATCCGAAGCTTGAACTGGGTTTACATCGTCCAGAAGTTCTGCTTGTTCTACTTCTACAAGCCAGGCCCGTGGAATGGATTTAGAGATAATTTCGCTATACAGCCAGTGGTGGAAGCGCGATCCGGCTGACCATATATCTGATGTTTGTTGAAATTTCCAGTTGGAGTTGATCTTTAGCAGGCGTATTTTATAGTTTTGATGCTTATATCTAGAGAGGAGCTGTTTGACTCTAGATTCCTTTTCTAGGAGGGAAGTGAGGATATAGTTTAGCCATGGAGTGAGTAAAATCCTCCAAAACGTTAGTGAATGCTCTGTGTCATTTCGAGCGTTTAAGAGTGGAGCGAGGCGTCTGATTTCATATTCAGTATTTTCCGATACGATTCTTGACGCGGATTCGATTTCTTTTGCCTCTTTGAATGGAAACGGAACAAATTGGTACTCTTTTATTTTTTCGTACTTACAGACTTTGCTAACGAGGCATGAGGCGCTGATGAGAATATCCGAATCGGGTTCGAAATCATCATCGATTTCGGATAGGTAAATTTCTTTCATCAGCGGGTCCGATTTCCGATCGTATCGAAGTAGCCCCTCGCTAATTCCAGGTCGAATTGAGTGTCAATATCGATGAGATTGGGCTCGCTCAGCTCGAAAAGCAGGCTGTTTTCATCGTAGAATTTACCTTCGTCTGTCAATAGGTGAGTGGCGGTGATATAGATGCTCCCTGTGTTGAAAAAGACCTTGGGGAAGTCTTGTCTCCTTTGCCACTCCTCTTTGCGAAACGGATAGCTGATTTCATTGGTCGGTCCTCCTGAGCGAATGATATAGTCAGCGGGATGGTGCAGAACTTCGGTCACGCCTATGAGGCTGTTCCCGTTGTTCTTCTCGAAGTAGTCTATCGAATTGTCGATTTCGAGACTAGTCCTGAAGGGCGCAGTGGGCTGGAGGAGAACGAAATAGTCAGGGGCCACCCCTTCCTGCCTTTCTAGGTGGTTAAGAACATCTAGTACAACATCTGCTTGACTTGCTTCGTCTGTAGAAAGTTGGGGAGCTCTTTTGAAGGGCGCTTCAATTTTTGGGTATTCAGTTTTGGCGAGTTCAATGGCTGCATCTATATCTGTGGTTAGTATGACTCTGTCTAGGCGTTGCGATTCCGCTGCGGCGATAAAAGTATGTTCGATCAAGGGTTTGTCGCCTAGATCGATCATGTTCTTGCCTGGAATACCTTTGGAATTATTCCGGGCGGTGATGATTCCGAGGTTCATTTTTCAGATGGATTCCAAGACGAATTTTTTGACATCTTGGGCCATTTGCGTGAGTTGATCTTCGGGAGTTTTCAGAAAAATGGGTAAGGAGACCGAGCGTGCGAGGAGTTTCGCGCTTTTCGTCCATTGTTCTCCCCAGCTGTCTTTATAGGCGGGGACATCTTTGAACATGTGATTCCATGTTCCGGAGAAATGCCAGTCTATGGCATCTGGAATGTTTTTTGTGAAATACCCTGACTCCGTGTAGAGTTGCAGGAATTTTCGTGTTTGCATGGCGTTTTCGAAACTGAAAATGATAGTATCTCCTAATTCATCTTCGTCGGTTAGTCGTCTCATTTGGATACACTCTAAGTCGCCGATTGCGTCCATGATGATGGACTTGTGCCTTCGATTGATATTTACGATAGTATCAAGTTTCTTCAACTGGGCGCTTGCAACGGCAGCCTGCATTTCGGTGATGCGAATATTGAGGCCGGGAATGGTGCGAGTATCGCATCCTCTGGGAACGTCAGGATTATTTTCATGACCGTGGTCATGGTACTCGCGGCAATATTTCGCAATACGGTCATTATTGGTAACGACGACTCCGCCTTCTCCCGCGACAATAGTTTTTTGAAAATCCAAACTAAATACCCCTGCGTCTCCGAGGGTGCCGCAGTATTGGCCACGGTACTTCGCTCCCAAAGCCTCGCAGGCATCCTCCAAAATAGGCAGATCATGATTTTTTGCGATCTGCGAAATTCTTGTCATGTCGGCTGGATTGCCGAGCATGTGCACGGGCATGATGGCCTTTGTCCTATCGGTGATGGCCGCTTCGAGAGCTGTAGGATCCATATTGAAAGTATCGTCGATGTCAACGATGACTGGGACGGCTCCGATGGCGATGATGGCTTCTACGCAGGCGACGAAAACGAAGGATTGAGTAATCACTTCATCGCCGGGGTTCACATCCAGGGCCTTGAGCCCGGCAACGAGCGCCATGGTTCCCGAGGAGACTGCTTGGGCATGCGAGCATCCGAGTTTCTCCGCGAAAGCGGCTTCGAATTCGCGTACGCGGAAGCGACCGTTACGTATTTGGTGAAAGCCGTGAGCGAATAGACAACCTCCGCTTTGGTCGAAAATTTCTAAAACGGCGTCGCGTTCTTCTTGTCCTACAAGTTCAAATCCGGGCATGTGGGCTATTTGGTTAAGGTTAGCATTTGAACGTATCCATCGGTAAGGTAGTCCACGATTTCACGTTCCACTTTAAATTGCGATGGAATGAGGTAGCGTTCGATAAGTTCGGATCGCTCCGTTAGATATTCTTTCCCGTAATTTTGCTCTTGGGGGTAATAAAGCTCCACGAAAAAGCGGCCATCTTCAGTCAAGGCGTCTCTCGCTTTTCCGAATACGTCTTGCAGGTTTGGAAGAATGTACCAGAGAACTTCGGATATCATAATCAAATCGTATCCTTTTTCCGTAGCAGGAAGGTCTTCCTTGCATATGTCGGATTGCTTGAAGTGACATTGGGGATAGGCTTGAATCGCCTTGCTGATCGCGGTTTGCGATATGTCTATTCCGGTGATGCTGCCTGCGCCGTTGGTTTTCCGAATTTTCTCGGTGAAAGCTCCGAGACCGCAACCGATGTCCAGGATGTTTTGATATCGGCGGTCTCGGAAAAGATAAAATAGGCATATGTCGCGTCGAATGTCGTTCGTTGCCTCATTGCATCGCCAAGGATCATCGAAGTCGCGATACATGCCTTCGAAATCTCCTCGGAAATCCCAGGTCTCCGGGTTCACCCAGTACTCAAGCCAGTTTGCCTTTGTTTCCATGTCGGTTTCGCTATCAGCGGAAAAAGGGTTCCATCAATGCGGGAAGATCTTTATCGACAGTGAAGTCGATGGCGTTCTGGTCGAATGCGGGTTGTTGCGTTTTCATTCTTTCGAGGACCGTTTCGCGTTCAGACGGATCTATGCCAAAATCCCTGAGGGATCGAGGCACGTCCAGATCGCTCCACAGATTTGAGAGATGTCCCCAAACGGCGAGAGAGTTTTCCTTGTCGGACGAGGAAGGGGAGCCGACTCCTATATGTGGAGCGAGTTTCGCGTATTTATAGTAGCCGGCGTCGATGTTAAACTTGACGACCGAGAGGCTGAACATGCCACCTCCGATACCATGGGGCGCCTTGTAGTACGCGCTGAGGGGATAGGAGATCGCGGCAGCGATGCCCGATCCGGAATTCATCTGAATAATGCCGCCGAAGTGGGCTCCAATGAGGAGATTCATTCGGGCATCTAGATTGCTTGGGTCGTGTTTTAGAGAAGGAAGAGCTTTTGCGATGCGAGAGATAGCGTCGATAGCGAGGGCGTCCGATACTGGGTTGCTTCCTTTGCATACGAAGCCTTCGATAGCATGAACGAATGCATCCACTGCGGCTCCGAGGGCAGGCTTGTAAGGGCAGCTTAGAGTGGTCTCAGGGTCGATGATCGCGTGTTTGGCGAACATGTGGCGGCCGTTGATTCCCATTTTTCGGCGGGAATCCGTATCGACAAAGGATGCGTTAAAGGAGGCTTCGCTGCCGGTGCCTGCCGTCGTTGGTACTAGGATTGTTGGAACGGGGGGAGCGGTTAGCTGGTCAAATCCGCGGTACTCGATAGGGTCTCCGGGGTTGGTCTGCAAGGCGGCGACGGCTTTTGCCGTGTCCATAGCGCTCCCCCCTCCAATGCCTACCAGCGAGTCGAAGGAATAGCGGCGGAATTGGGCAACGACTTCTCTGAGGTAATTGTAAGTGGGCTCTTGGCTTCCGTTGTTTTCGAAAACGAAAAGGTCTTTGATGAGGTTGCTCTCGAGATCGGAACGGACCTCTTCCCAAAGTTCGGTTTTCGCGAAACCTTCGTCGATGAGCACGGCGGGCTTGGAATGTCCGAGGCTTCCGAGAATTTCCCGGAGCTTTCTGAATGCTCCGAGTTCGAAAGTGGCGTTTGAAGCTATATTTGTTTGGAAATTTTTCATAGCTGTTGTTCGAGGAGATCGAATATGGTGATAACTTGCAGAAGGTCGAATTTGTTGTCTAGAATGGGGACAATAGTTATGCCTTGCTTGAATAGGGGAATGGTTTCTTGGATGCTCGCATCGGCGCCTTGCAGGTACTTGAAGCTTGGATTGGCGGCGTTGGCGAGGGGCGCGTGTAAATCAGTCCCGTTGAGGATAGCTCTTAGAATATCGCCTTCGCTTAGTACTGCCGTTATCTTCCGTTCGGCATTTCTGACGAGCACGCAACGGCAGCTGCTTTTTTGAATTTGGGCGATTGCCGAGAGAATAGACTGATCCTCATCGACGCAGAACTTGCTATAGTCACTCATTTTTACAGATGGGACGGTGGTTAGTATGTGAGTCGTTTTACAAGAAGAGCGTCGTCAACTCTTGTGCCTTTGAGTAAGTTGAGAATGCGTTCCGAGGAATGGCCATCGCCATAGGGATTCACGCAGTTTTCTCTGAGCTGGTTTTGAAAATCGTCTGACAGAGCCTTTTGAATACAGGCTACTATATTGCCTTCGTCGAAGCTGGAGTTGATGACATTGGCGCCTTGCACGCGGTCGGCTTGCCTGCGGCCGATGTTGACGGCTGGCGTAGCGAACGTGGGGGCTTCGAGCAATCCGGAGCTGGAGTTGCCGACTATGCACGAGGCATTTTTGAGCAGCCCTAAATAGTCTCGGCGGGCCAGGTTGGCGAAAACGTCAAAGCGGCCGGTTCTGAACTTGCTGATGCCTTCTCGGATCGATTGGGAGCCCGCATCATTGTTGGGCAAAATGGCGATCTTCGGCAGCTCGATCTTTTGAAGGGCCTTCAGCGCTATTTCGACTTGCTCTTCCGCCCTTTCGAAATCTTCCGTAACGGGATGTTGGACGAAGAGAAGGTAGGGCGAGCTCAGATCGATGCCGAAGCGATCGGCTAATTCTTCAAGAGGCGTGATTTCTCCCGTGCGGAGTTCATCGAGCTGCGGAGCTCCTACATTGTGAACGCGGAATTCTTGCTCGCCGAGCTTCGTCAGGCGGTCGGCGGCATCCTGGTTTGCGGCAAAGTGCAGGTGAGCGTATTTGCCGATGGCGTGACGAGTCATGCCATCGATGTTTCCGGAGCGCTCTCCCGCTTGAATATGGGCTACAGGTACGTAGGAAAAAGCTCCCGCGAGAGCTCCGGTCATTTGTTCGCCGCGGTCTCCTGCGAGAATGATCCAATCGGGTTTTTCGTTGGCCAGGATGTCCGCCATGGAGCATAGCAGCACTCCTATCGACTTGACCATCGAAACGTGGTTGTAGCCGTCGAGAGCCATGTAGAGACGATGCTTGATTTCGAACCCATCCGCCACGATCTCGTTTTCCGCTTGGCCGAAGGAGGGCAGAAGATGCATATTGGTCACCGCAAGCGAGTATTCGAAGTCTTCGGACTGATCGATTAATCGCAATATGGGGCGAATGTATCCCCATTCGCCGCGCGAGCCTGTAAGGAAAAGCAGTTTGAGTTTTTTTTGTTCCACTTGGTTCGCTTCAGGTTATCGGATTGCCGTCGAGATCGGACCACTTGAGCAGGACGTTTTCCTCGATGTCGCGCTGAGCGACTCGGCCAATTATATCATCGCGAAAGCGGGATGGTATGCCGGTTCCCGGGCGCTTAGACCAAATATCGTCACCGGAAATGGTCTCGCCTTTCTCGATCTTTCGATTGGATACGATGCTCCGGAACGCCCATTTGCGAATCTCCTGCTCCTTGGTATGCACTTTCTTTTCGTTTCCAAGCGCGGCTTCGATTTTGCGAACGCCGTCCACCAGTTGAGCGAGCTCCTGGAAATCGATGGAAACGGATTGGTCGGGACCGGGTTGGCGTTTGTCGAGAATGACGTGCTTTTCGATGATCTTGGCGCCTAGAGTGGCTGCAGCGAAGCAAGTGTAGATGTCTGGAGTATGGTCGCTGTGTCCGATGATGGCTTTAGGGTAACGCTCGATCATCGCGGTGATGACGCCCAGATTGACATCTTCGTAGACTGGGGGATATTCGGATACGCAATTGGTGAAGGCCAAGGGCGTGCCTGTGGCGATAAGCGCTTGGTAAGTTTGATCGATTTCCTCGAAGGAACTCATGCCTGTGGACACGATGAGCGGCAATTTCAGCGCTGTTGCCATTTTGACGAGACTGGGAATATCCGTCATTTCGCCCGAGCCGATTTTCGCCACTTTTAGCCCGATGGACGCCATCTCTTCGGCCGCTTTGTAGCTGAAAGGCGTGCACATGTATTGGATGCCGATTTCCTGGCAAAATTCCATGAGCGTTTTGTGCTCGTCGAGCTTCAGGGCATATTTCTTCAAGAAATCGTACAAAGGCTCTTCCATGTTGCTCGACATGGGGGTGTCTGGCAGCATTTCGGCGTCGGGGAGATGATGCTGGAACTTGATGGCATCGGCTCCAGCAAGCTTTGCCTGCTTGGCCATCTCCTTGGCGACTTCCAGGTCGCCCAGGTGGTTGTCGCAGCCTTCGGCGATGATGAAGCAAGGAGAATCGTATGATATTGTTTTGTTTCCGACCTGAATTTGCATGATTACGTGTTTAGATAAATTCTTAAGCGTTAAGTTTTCGTTCCCAGTCCCAAGAATGCCGCACTATTGCTCTTAGATCGTCGTAATCGCTTTCCCATTCGAGCTTGAGTCGGGCCTTTTCGGCGTTCGAAATCATCATTGCTGGATCTCCCGGTCTGCGAGGGCATCGATTTACTTGGAAATCTATTCCGGTCACCTCCTTTACGGTAGAGATCATTTCCTTGACGCTTTGGCCGTTCCCGTAGCCAATGTTGAATATGTCGCTTTTTCCTCCTCGCGAGAGATATTCCAAAGCGCATATATGCGCTTTAGCTAGATCGTGGACATGAATATAGTCTCTGACGCCTGTGCCGTCGGAAGTGTTGTAGTCCGTTCCGTAGATGCTGACGCTGTCGTTGGACCCTATCGCAGCTTTCATGCAAGCTTTAAGCAAATGCTGCGCGTTCGGGTTGCGTTGCCCTATTCGCCCAGAGGGGTCGGCTCCCGCGACATTGAAGTATCTAAGTATTGCGTATTTCCCGTTTGCGTAGCTATCCCTGATGAGCCTTTCGCTCATCAATTTCGACCATCCGTATGGGTTTATCGGATTTGTGGGATCTTCTTCGGTTGCTATGCCTCTTTCGATTTCTCCATAGACTGCGGCGGTGCTTGAAAAAATAAATATACCAATTCCTAGGTTTTGCGCTTGTTCAATCAGATTTAGAGTATTCCGAGTGTTATTCGTATAATATTTTAGAGGATCCTCGACTGACTCATTGACGCTGATTGATGCCGCGAAGTGCATGATGGCCTCGAAGCGTTGGGATTTGAGGGCGTCTGCAATTTCGGCTGGATTTGCTAAGTCTCCTTGTATTAGACGTTCTCCATTTATCAGCGCTTGTTTAGATCCTGTGCTCAGATTATCGAACACTGTCACTTCGTGATGTCGTTCGCTTAGCTGCTTGCAGACGTGGCTACCAATGTATCCACATCCCCCTGTTAAAAATATATTCATTGACTATACGGAGCTAAATTCTGGCTATAGAGGAATATCAGAGGTCTCTTAGTTGGGGTTTTGTAGGCTAATCGCACACGGGCATTGAATAAAAGCACCCCAAGCTGTATGCCAATAATTTGAGCCTTTTAGCCCAGGCGTTTGACCACCTTGACGGGATTAAGTTGAAATAATGTGAATTCCTGTTGATATCCTGTTTTCTCTGTAAGCCTGTAGTGTTTAGCCATTATATCTATAAAGGTTATGTATTGAGTTGCGTTGCGATTTTCGCTGATACGCATTTAGTTCTAATGTGGATTGGGCTAGACGATTGAGGTTTCCTTTTTTGGCCCTAAAAATTTAGATACAACAGGAAGGATCAAGTTGGCCTTCTTAGACCATGCTTCGATATTATTGAGCTTGTCTTTTATGCACCCCAATTCTTTGTCGGTGTATTCCTTTCTCAGATGCGCGAGCCGTTGGTTTCCGTCCTTGAGTTGAGGGGTGATACGTTGTCGAAGAAATCCGTCCGCGATGCGCCTCAGGCTCATTTCGGCCGTGTGGTAGTCCTTGCGATTGCCTGGCTGGTAGACGGTGTTGAGGGCGTTGATTTCCTTGAGAAAACGGATGCCTTGGCTGGCGGAGCCTTTGCTGATTTGAAGGCGTTCTATAACATCGTCGAGTGCGAGGGGCTGTTCGCTGGCGAAATAGAGGCCGTAGATTTCGCCGTAGGACTTTGGCAGACCGAAGGCTTGGGCGGCGTTTACGAAGAAGGCGATAAGCTCTCTCTCCAAGTTTGAAATGGCTGGCTGTGTGTTACTTGCCAATTGATTGGAAATGTTTGGTCGCGCTGCTCTTGCGTAGGCTGGAGCCTCGGCAGAAGATTGCAGATCTAAAATCGGAATCTCTTCGTCGTTCGAAGAAACGCTGCCGCCATTGGCTGTTCAGCGGAAAGCTTTGCTGAGGCCTTCTGGGTGTAGGTAAGCGGCTGTGAGTTGCTTCGATCGTCTGCCGGGAAGTTTGCGGAGGGTAGGATCGAGGTTGTGGTTAGCTTGAGGTTCGATTTGTTCAAGAAAAAATGAACAAAATCTTCTCAGGGAAAGATCACTTGGTGAAATGGGGTGGACTGCGGGAGGCAATGAGTGTTCGTTGGCTGGCAAAGATGAATTGGTATTGCCTGAAGTCGAAGGTGCGCAGCGAGCAGGTGGCTTTGGCCTGTTTGAGCGATGAACTGGGAGTGGACTGTTTCCTGCCGTTGGCTCGCGTGAAGCGGCGGTTGCGGGGAGTGGTTCGCTTGGCGATGGAGCCTTTGTTTCCTGGATACCTTTTCGCTAGGCTGGATCTCAGCTTGGAGTTGCGCAAGGTGAGCTATGCTCGGGGGGTGTCAGGCTTCGTGCGTTTAGGGGAGAGGTATCCGGTGGTTGGGGATGAGGTGATTGGCGAGCTGCAGGAGCTTTGTGAAGAGATGGAGAGGGCTGCTAGATTGGATGCAGCGGTGAAGGTGGGCGATGCGGTCGAGTTTGCTGGGAAGCTTTTTGTAGGTAGTTCAGGGGTGGTAAGCGAGCTCCTTCCTGCGAAGAACCGGATTCGGGTATTAGTCGAGTTTCTAAGTCGGTCGGTCGAGGTCGAGGTGGACGCGGGAAAGGTTGTTAAGACGGAATCCTGAGTCGGCAGAGCCGGAGGCCAATAAGCCGTAGGCTGAAGATGTTTAGGAAAGAAACCCTCGCAAACATGATCGTTTTAGAGGGGTGAGGTACTAAATCTGAAGTCCGAATTTGGGACTCTGGGTGTTGGGTCCTGGGGGGATTGTCGGGGTGGCCTTTGGCCACGTAGGTGTCCTGCATTGGGTGTTTTGCTCGTAGGAGGTAGGGCACAGAGTTCGCTTTACGAGAGGAGAGGTGCGAGTTTCTGAGCGACGCGGAGTCTCTGGTTCGGTAGGACGACTCTCGGAGGCTGAAGTCGTTGTGGTCTGAAGTACTATTGTCAGCTGACCAATGACTGGACTTTTTGCAGTGAGCGAGGTGCTTTACGACTGAGGATGCGAGCGGGGCCTGTTAATTTGCTTTGCCATGCTTGGGGGCTATGAGCTTTTTCGGGGTCGAATGAGAGTTTTGGTTACGGGTGCGGCTGGCTTCATTGGGTCGAGCCTTTGTTTGAAGTTGGTGGAGAGTGGCTTTCGGGTTTCGGGGCTGGATTCTTTTGATTCCTACTATTCGCCTGCGATCAAGCGGGGGACGGAGGCTGCGCTGGCGAAGGAGGGCATTCGTATCCACGAACTGGATTTGGCTGCGGATGGTTTGGGGGCGGCTTTGGCTGGGATAGATGCGGTGGTCCATCTAGCCGGGCAACCTGGGATTTCGGCTGCTACGAGAAAGGAGGACTATGAGCGTAACAACATTCTGGCGACACGGCGTTTGCTTGAGTCGGCTCGGGCTGCGGGGGTGGGTCGATTCGTGAATGTTTCTTCGTCTTCGGTCTACGGTATCCGCGCGATGGATGCGGAGACGACTGAACCGAAGCCGGCTTCTTGGTATGGGGAGAGCAAGCTTGCGGCGGAGTCGGAGGCGATGCGAGCACATCGCGACGGCGCGCTTTCGGCATGCTCGTTGCGGCTGTTTTCGGTTTACGGGGAACGGGAGCGGCCAGAGAAGCTGTTTCCGAGACTGATTCGAGCGATTGGGCTGGGGGAGGAGTTCTCGTTGTTCGAGGGAAGCGAGGAACACCGGCGATCGTTCACCTACGTGGGCGATGTCTGTGATGGAATTCTGGTTACGCTGGCGAATTGGAGCAGGGCAGCGGGAGAGATTTTCAATCTTGGCACGGATCGGAGCGTGACGACTGGAGAGGCGATCCGAACGGTGGAGGAAATCATGGGCAGGAAGGCGAAGATCAATGTCGTGCCTGCTCGCTCTGGAGACCAGATGGCGACGCATGCGAATATCGACAAGATCCGCTCGACCCTGGGCTGGGAGCCGAAGACTTCGCTGCGCGAGGGGCTTGAGAGGGTGGTGAAGGGGGAGTTGGGTGTTTGGGGTTCTGGGTTCTAGGTTTGGGGAGGTTGTCAGGGGAGACTTGTGTTCACTTGTAGCGGGTTGCGACCTATCTCGAGCGGAGGGTGCCGCGTTGCTGTTCTTCGAGGAAGATGGGGTAGGTTTTCCTGATGCCTTCTTCGAGCGGGATTTTGGCGGTCCAGCCTAGGTCGCGGAGGCGGGAGACGTCCATGAGCTTGCGGGGAGTGCCGTCGGGTTTGCTGGGGTCGGTGACGATTTGGCCGGTGTAGCCGATGGTGTCGGCGACGAGTTCGGCGATTTGGCGGATGGAGTGCTCAACGCCGGTGCCGGCGTTGAGGAGATTGGGCGGGTCTGGTAGTTGGAGGGCGAATATGGCGGCTTCGGCGAGATCGTCGGCATGCATGAGTTCGCGTCGGGGAGTGCCGGAGCCCCAGATGGCGACTTGGGGGGCGTTGGCTTCCTTTGCCTCGTGGAAGCGGCGTATGAGGGCGGGCAGGAGGTGAGAGTTTTCGGGGTGGTAGTTGTCGCCTGGACCGTAGAGGTTGGTGGGCATGAGGGAGTGGTAGAGGACTCCGTGCTGCTGGCGGTAGTATTGGCAGAGCTTGAGGCCGGCGATCTTGGCGATAGCATAGGCTTCGTTGGTTGGCTCGAGCGGCGCAGTCAGTAGGCTGTCTTCGTGGAGGGGCTGGGGGGCGAGTTTGGGATAGATGCAGGAGGAGCCTAGGAAGAGAAATCTGGATACGCTTGACTGGTAGGCGGCGTGTATGGTGTTGGTGGCGATGGCTAGGTTCTGGTAGCCGAAGTCGGCTGGATATGTACTGTTCGCATGGATGCCGCCTACCTTGGCGGCGGCCATGATGACGGCTTCGGGCTTTTCAGTTTGAAAGAAGGCTTCGACGTCGGCCTGGCGGGTTAGGTCGAGTTCGGCGGAGGTGGCAGTGATCAGGTTTTGGTAGCTGAGGGACTGGAGGTAGCGGATAATGGCGGAGCCGACCATGCCTCGATGGCCGGCTATGTAGATCTTTGACGATGGAGTCATTTGTCAGGGTCCCGCGATGCGGGGCACAGGTGCCGTTTTGCGGCGTTAGGTTTTGGGATGGAAGGCTCTCCGGACCTCGAGTTTCGGGGCTCCGAAGTTGAGGAGAAGGCCGGTTTGGTGACCTGTAGCTTTTAGGTAGTTTATGAGCTGGGCTTGATGTTCGGGACGTAGCGATTCTAGAGCCTTCAGTTCGAGGATAACGCTGTTTTCGACGAGAATATCAGCGAAGAACTCTCCGACAATGTGGCCTCTGAATGATACTGAAATAGGGCTTTGCTGTTTGGCTTCGAACCCTTCTTGTCGCAGAGCGATAGCTAGGCTGTTTTCGAAGATCTTTTCGTTGAAACCGTGACCGAGTTCGGCGTGAACATCGTGGCAAATTGAAATTATTTTAGAGGTGAGGGGATCTTTGATCACAGTATGGAATGGTTGCGGTTTTTTCAGGGCGACCTTCGGTCACGTAGGCGCCGCTTCGCGGCGTTAGGTTCGAAAGATGGGTTGGCTGTGTTGGAAGCCTTTCCGGCCTTGGCCGATCTATATCCGCGTAGCGGATCCTGACAATTCAAACCTACGCTAGGCGAGGGCCGCTTTGATTTTGGCTTCGTCTTGGGCGAGTTTGAGGTCGGCTTCGGTCATGATCTTGACGAGCTCCTTGAACTTGACCTTGGGTTCCCAGCCGAGCTGCTTGCGGGCTTTGGCGGGGTTGCCGATAAGGAGATCGACTTCGGCAGGGCGTTCGTAGCGTTTATCGTATTCGACGTATTTTTCCCAGTCGAGGTCTAGGAGGGCGAAGGTTTCCTGGACGAATTCCTTGACGGAGTGGGTCTCGTTGGTAGCGACTACGTAGTCGTCTGGCTGGTCCTGCTGGAGCATGAGCCACATCATTTCGACGTACTCTTTGGCGTAGCCCCAGTCGCGTTGGGCGTCGAGGTTGCCAAGGTAAAGCTTGTCTTGAAGTCCCATTTTGATGCGGGTGGCGGCTCGGGTGATTTTGCGAGTGACGAAGGTTTCGCCTCGGCGGGGGGACTCGTGGTTGAAGAGAATGCCGGAGCAGGCGAACAGGTCGTAGGACTCGCGGTAGTTTACGGTGAGCCAGTGGGCGTACATCTTGGCGCAGCCGTAAGGGGAGCGAGGCCAGAAAGGGGTCGCTTCGGTTTGCGGGACTTCTTGGACCTTGCCGTACATCTCGGAGGAGGAGGCTTGGTAGTAGCGGGTCTTTTTGACGAGGTCGGCTTCTCGGATGGCCTCGAGAATACGGACCGAACCGATTCCAACGACGTCTCCGGTGTATTCGGGAATATCGAAGGAGACGCGCACATGGCTTTGAGCGCCGAGATTGTAGATTTCGTCTGGCTGAAGGTCGTAAAGCAGCTTTACCATCTGCACGGAGTCGGCGAGGTCCCCGTAGTGGAGGAAGAGCTTCACGCCGTTGACGTGAGGGTCTTGGTAGAGATGGTCGATCCGATCTGTGTTGAAGGTTGATGCGCGTCGGATGATGCCGTGCACTTCGTAGCCTTTGGAGAGCAGGAGCTCGGCGAGGTAGGAACCATCTTGGCCAGTGATGCCGGTTATAAGCGCTTTCTTCATATGGGATCCCGGAAGTGGGAGCTGAGAGAAAGGCGATCTTGGGGAATTTGTCTACAAAACTCTCCGCGTGTTTCGCTTTCCGGATTGCATGAAAGCTGTCCAATCTCTGTCGAGATCGGCTACAGCGTGGAGAGTGTTGGCCTGCCGCGCTTCAGTTCTCCTTGGTTAGATGGTTTGCATGGCTAGCATTTGCCGCCGTGTCGTTGAAAGGCAGAGAAGAGTTCGAACCTACGCGGCGTGGCGGCAAGCGCCAGCCCTGCAAATATCATTTAGCTAAGTAGAGTCAGGCGCAGCGCTGCGGCTGACGGGAGCTGCCTTGGTTGCTCGTTTTGCTGCGCCAGTACCAGCGGGCGGCGGGCTCGTCCGGCTCGGCTATGTCGTCTGCGATCTTCTTGTCTGCTTGACGGAGCAGGTCGCGAAGCGGGTCGAGATTGAGGAGCGCTTCGATGGTTTCGCGGGCGTAGCCTTTGCCCATGACGTCTGTGGCGAGAGCGTTTACGAGTCCGAGACCGGGGGTCCGGTCGCTGTAGCCGGTGAGGCCGACGATGCGCAGGCTGTCTTTTTCGACAACGACCCACCAGGCTCCGGTGCCGTTGGCGCGGTCTTCGAGCATGCGAGCGATAGCAGTGCAGGCGCTTTCAAGCGAGTTTGGCACGTCACCCACCGTCGCTTGGGCGAAAGTCTTGTCGGCCCGGGCGAGGTCACGTAGAGCGTAGGCGTCCTCGAGTCGAGGTGTTCTCATTGCGAGTCGTTCGGTGACTAGGACTGAAGGTGTGATTGGGGAGGATGCTTTGTATGCATTCATTTCTTCCTGTGAGTGAGAGTGGTTGGTTGATGGAAAAGGCCGAAATGCTCGACTTCGTTCGGCTTGGTTTGGCAATCGCTCTTCGAAGTTCCGCATGGCGCGTGATGCCGCTAGCTCAATTGTCGATCTCCAGGTCGAGCCGTGGTCCCGATGCAATGGGGTAGCTCGTCGCGTCGCTGGCGAGAGTGGATTGCGAAGCTGTTTTGGGTTCGAAAATTCATGGTTGGTTTGGATCGGTTAGAGCATAGGGCGTGCCCGCTGGAAAGATGTTTAATGAAAAGATATCGTGACGCAGTTTCCCCGCTCTGCTTCTAAGAAAGTCCTGAATAAGTTACTATAATATAAGTGCTTACCCGGACTTCGACACGTCCATGTACTCATGTTTCTTGCGAGCAATTGAGAGCTGCGATCACCTGTTTGACATTCCATTCGGTAGTGGGAAGGCTGTGCGTATGAAATACATCTTCAATGCCGTCGCATTCTTTTTAATGTTTTTTTGCGCGACCGTTTCACTCCAGGCTTTGGAGCGTACGCCGTCTGTTCCCGGGGCCGAAGTTTATATAATATCGCCGGTTGATGGCGATATAGTGGGAACGACTTTTACAGTCCGGTTTGGTCTTAAAGGAATGGGAGTCGCTCCTGCAGGAGTCGATATTCCGGGCACCGGTCATCATCATATTTTGATCAACGCCGACGAGCTGCCGGCAATGGATCTGCCTATGCCCATGAGCGACAAGCTGATCCATTTCGGGAAAGGTCAGACGGAAGCCGAGCTAACGCTGCCGGAAGGCGAACACCGACTTCAGCTGATCTTGGGCGACAAGCTGCACATTCCGCACGATCCGGCTTTGATCTCGGAAGAGATCACGATTACCGTTCGAGTCGGCGAGTAGATTTCCGCTCCGCGTAGGGCGAGCATTCCGCTGGCTGCTCAGTCCTTCTTCTCGTCGCTGTCGGGGATGACGGCCGCTCCAGCTTTGACAGTCGTTTTCACCCCGGCTTTCGCGGTCTTGACTCCAAGCTTCGCTCCTTTGGTGGCGGCCTTGACGGGGATCGTTGCCACGCACCCGTATGAGAGAGTCAGCAGGGCGGCGGTAGCGATGGCGAGAAACGCACGTTTTTTCATATCACGGAGATCGGCTGTAGGGGGCTTACTTTTAGAAAAACCTCTGCTACGGCTTTGACTTGGATAAACGGGGATACTGGTATTTGGGGCACTGGATTCGATAGAGCCTGTCGAAGCTTCGCTCCCTGTCCTACACCCAATTCGTCCTATGATCATCACTCGCAAAATCGGTTCCCTCGTCCGCGGCAAGGCCACGCCATTTCAAATCTACGCTGCCTGCGTACTTGGCTCCCTGCTGGGATTCCTCCCCGGCTTCGCTCAAGCTCCTGGTCTCGTCGTCTTGTGGACCTTTCTGCTTCTGATCCTAAATGCCAATCTTTTCCTGGCAGGCTTGGTGTTCCTGCTCGGCAAGCTCGTTTTCCTGCTCTCGCTTCCCGTGTTATTCGCTATCGGGCGAATCCTTCTGGAAGGTCCCACTCAGGGGCTCTTCAAAGCTCTGATAAACGCTCCGGTGACAGCGTATTCAGGACTCGACTACTACGTGGCGGCCGGTGGGCAGCCGGTGGCGCTATTGCTAGGCCTGGCCCTTGGCTCTTTTCTATCTCGCAGCATCAACAGCTACCGTCGCAAAATGGCGGAGGCTTCCGAGAACTCGGAACGCTTGCAGAGGTATTCCACGAAAAAGTGGGTCAAGGTGATGAAGTTCGTCTTCCTCGGCAGTGGCAGAGGTAGGAAAACCTACGAGGAGCTTATGGCGAAAAGGATTGGCAACCCCTTTCGTATCTGGGGCGTGGGGCTTGTTCTCGTACTTGTCGCGGTCGGTTATTTCGGACTGAGCTGGCTCTCAGGCCCGATGCTGACCTCGCTTGCCAAGTCGAACTTGGAGACGGTCAATGGCGCCACAGTAGATCTGGAAGCCGTGAATCTGAAATTGGGGGAGAGCAAGCTTGAGGTTCTCGGGCTTGCTATGGCGGATCCCCAGGAACTGGATACGAATGTTTTCGAAGGCAAGCGTATCGTGGCCGACCTCAATACCGCTGACTTGCTGCGAAAACGCTTTTCCGTCGACCAGCTTATCGTAGAGGATGCTGCCACTGGGCAGCGTCGCGAGAACCCTGGCAAACGGATCGGCCCACCGCCTCAGACTGACCGGAAAATCGAGCTGCCTGACTTCGACGATCTAGGCAGCGTGCTGGAAAACGCCGATATCTGGAAGAAGCGCCTCGCTCAGGCCAAGCGCTGGCTTGCCAAATTGACGGCGGGCGACGCTCCAAAGGAGGAGTCGATCAGTTGGGAAGAGCAACTCAATAGCCGTATCCAATCCTCGGGATACGCGAACGTGAAGGCCGATTTTCTTACCGAAGGCAGCCCCACTTTCTGGATACACCGCTTCGAAGCGAAAGGAGTCGATGCTCCCTATCTCGGCGGGATCGAGCTCGACATCATCGGCTCGGACCTTTCCACCCATCCCGGCTTGGTGGCAGCTCCACCCATGCTCAGCCTCGATTCCGAGGACGATCGACTGAGTGCTAAGCTCTCCCTCGGCGGAGCGAGTGGCACTGGCAGCAACGAAGTCGCTATGTTTTTGAAAGCGTATCCAGTAGATGGATTCGCCGCATCCCTGAAGAATTCTGGCGAACCTGTCATCTCTGGAGGGACGATGGATATCGACATTAGCGGATTGATCGGAGCTCTGGAAAACGACTTGGTTGCCCAGGTTACTTTCGATGGCGCTGTAGCCCGCGTAGGCGGCAATCCAGTCGACCTCGATGGCATCACCCTGCCGCTGAATATCAGGGGCCCGCTTGACAGCCCTGGCGTGAAACTCGAGTCCAACGCTCTACAGAGGCTGCTCGTATCTGCTGGCAAGAAAAAGCTGCTAGACGAAGCTGGTAAGAAGCTTGGCCTGGAAGGCGAGGTCGGCGACAAGCCCGCCGATCTTCTCAAGGGCTTGCTCGACAAGAAACTCGGCGAGTAGGGCTATCTCGTTTGGCCAGTCATAGAGCGGATGCCGCTTAGCGGCATCCGTGCTACCAAACGCGACAAACTAGAGAGCTGGCTTTCTCTCCCCCGCATCAACTCGGGTTTTCGTCAAGGCCACAGCCTGATAGTGACTGCACTTAAGGGGGGCAGGACGCTCTTGTGTTTTTACAAAAAACTGACCAGAGCTCGCTATCACGCTGGCGCTTAAGGGCGTTTTTTCGCCCGCTATGAGTTATTTGCCGGCCTCAACCATTGCTCAAAATGAATCTTCGTATATCGATTCGACGCCTCGCGGAGCCCGTTCTCTTTTCCGCCTTTTGCGTTCTTGTTCCGCTCGTTCTTGCGTCTGCCGATGCTGAGCCCTCTATCGAGAGCCTCAGCTTGATCGAGCTTCCGCAGAGGGTCTGGAGCGAGTCAGGCTCGGTGGAGTTGATGCTCTTGATCGACGAGACGGGCGGCTACACGCGAAGCCGCATTCTTTCGTCCACTAGCGAAACTTTGGCCCGCCATCTTCAACGCATTCTGCCTAGCTGGAAGTTTTCTCCGGCTCGGCAAGGCAGGATGGCGACTGCTGGGATGCTCCTGCTAGACGTGCAGGTTGATCGAGGCTTTCTGCGTCTCGGAGTCGAGTCGAGTCGGTTGGATGGCTTCGAAATGCCGCGTGTCCGCAGTGCTCTGGCCATGCCGGTGGATCCCTCGGCCCTGGAGATTCGGCGTTCGATCCTGCGGTTGGAGATCGATCGATCCGGCTCGCTGATTGATGGCGAGGTTATCGAAGGAGACACCAAAAACGGCCAGCTTTGGCTTCGGGAAGCGATGGCGAACTATTCTTTCATCCCAGCCCAGCTCGGTAGAAAGCCCACGGGCTGCAACGTCATCGTCTCCCTCGAATTCGACGACCGGATTTCGCCTCCGCGTCTGCCAGGCCGATTGACTATGAGCCTTCCTGCGAGCCTCGAAGGCCGCTCTGGCGAAGCCACCCTCACCATGAAGGTGGACGAGCGAGGGAAGGTGTTGGACGCCGAGATCAATTCCGCCACCGACCTCGAGTTGGCTCTCTTCGCCCGGAAGGAGGTGCTCGATTGGACTCTGGAACCTGCTCTCAGAAGCGGCCTGCCGATGTCGGCTCGGGTAAATATCCCCTTCATTTTCAACGGCCAGCAGCTTGAGGCTGGAGAGGATCGATTGGACGGCAATGACTCTGGTTCTGGGGTGGCCCTGCTCGGCGAACTCGAGCCAGAGTCTCCAGACCTAGTAGCGCCCCGTCTGCCCCGAGGGGCCCAAGTCGTGTTGCCTGCCGAACTGAGATCGCGTCCTGGCGAAGTCGTGCTCAAGCTCGAGATTAACGAGAATGGCGCGGTTAGCGAGTCCGCGATCGCCTACGCCAGCGACATCGAATTGGGAGCCTTTTCGCGCGACGCGGTCGCCCAATGGCGATTCCGACCGGTCTATCGCGATGGTCGTCCTACCGCCATTCGCGCCAGCCTGCCTCTCGTCTTCAACGGCGGCGACGTGCGTTCGAATGCCGAGCTCGTCGATCGCCTGCCTGTCGCCGTTTCCACACCCAAGCCCAAGTTCGGTCGTCGCCAGGCTCGCGAGGGAGGCTACGCCCTAGTGCTCGTGCAGATTGACGCTGCCGGCGAAGTGGTCGGCGCCAAGCTCAAGGAAAGCTCGCGCCGCCAGCTCGCCAAGCCCTGCCTGACCGCCGCCATGCAGTGGCGCTTCACTCCCGCTTTGAAGGACGGCCTGCCGGTGCCGGCCTCGCTGGTTATCCCGTTTGTCGTGTCGACGCAGGGGTGACGTCTTAGGACCGGGAGCGGCATCCCTGCGATTCGACTGAGGCTTTTTGTTTGCCTGCTCGTCTGGCGAACCCTGGCTTGAGCGAGGCGAAGCTTGCGAGCGAGACGTAGACGTTGAGTCCGTGTTCCCTGTTTTCGTGGGCGTTCTAGAAAGGGTCTGGGCACGTCTTGTACGTATAAGTGTAATTGCTTGCTATTCCTGGCTAAGTAGCGTCAGTAGGTTGTCGTTCCTTTTCCTCCCATTTCGCTCCTTTGACAGATGTACGATCTCTTGTTCTTTCTCGGCCCGATTCTGGTTTTAGTCCTGATTGCCATCTTTTGGCCGAGAGCATCTCGTTGGCTCGCCGATTTCAAGGAGTCGAGCGAAAGAGCAAGTCTCGTCATCTTTATTTTCCTTTGGATTTCGGGAGGCTTGGTGGCCTATCTGATCGATGAGATCGATTTCAGTGAGATCCTATTTGGCGATCAGGATCGCAAGCATCAGCAGGTCGAGACGCTGCTGAATGACGTTTCGGTCATCTACTTGGTCGCTGACGATGACTTGGCTGAGAGCCTCAAGAGCAGGATCGGCGACTTGTTCGAATCTCCCGATTCTTCGGATGCGAGGCCTTACATGGTGGTTTCTGGCGTTTTGCTTGGATTGTGCGTGTCGCTTTCGATTTGCGATATCAAGAGCCAGCGAAGCGTCGCCCAGAAGCTGAATGGCTGTTTGGCGAGCCTAAAGGCGAAGTCGGATCGACTGAAAATGGTTTGCATGGGGGTTGCCAAAGTGGAGCAGGCGATCAAGACGAAGCTTTGTCGGCTTACGAAGCTGCTGGAAGACAGACCCGCGTTTTCAGGACCAGACGAGAAGCTCGCTTTTTGTCGCGAGTTCCTGGATCCGAGAGCTCAACTTCATCCTCTGGCGCGAATGGTCTACGACTCGATCAAAACGTTTCTCGAATCGCGAGGACTCGAAGGCGCCTACAGTCTCAGAGTGGCGATTTTCGTGCCTGACGACGATGGTGAGCACCTGGAGGTTACCGGCTCGTGTGTTGGGCCTTCCGACCAGGATCTTGGCAGGATCGAAAACCCGAATCTCTCCGAATACAGGGACTACTTTAGGATCAACCAGAGCGATCCCAACAAACGCACGGTAGTGGTGAAGGCGTTCAATTCCCATTCTCCCAAGCCGATCATCATCGACAATTGCCTCGGCAAGAAGGATTGCGTCCACTACACCGAGTGCCAGAAAGAGAGAATTCAGTTCATTGCCCAGTGCCCGCTTCTGAGCGATTCTCAAACTGGCAACTCGATTGGGGTTCTTTCGATAGACTCCAACAGAGCAGGGCTTCTCGGAGATGCCGAAGACGCGGATCAGGTTAAAGTCGATTTTATCGCGTTGCTCGCGTTTCTAAGGGAGCAGGTCGATTTCCGCTTGCAATTGGAGCAAAGCTACGAACATTTTTTGCAGCTTGTCGAAGGGTCCGCCTGAACCGCTCTCTCCGTTTAGGGTCGCAGCTTTTCAGTCGATACTCCAAGCATGGCCGGCCGCATGAGTGAAGAACAGCTAGTCGAGATTTCGAAGATCTATAACAGCATGAACGAGAATGCGGATTCTCGTGCCTTCGATCTCTGTGAGGTCCCTGTGATCGAAAACTCCCCCTCCGAAGCTGACTTCAAGAAGGTTCGCCGCTCTCCGAGGCAAGAGGCTGAGCTGAAGCGCTACATTTTCGAGCACGCGTCCATCGCCCAGTAGAGTAGTTTGTTTTCGCGTCTGCAGAACTCCGGGGCGGTACGGTGAAGCCTTTTCCGTATGCTTCGCCGATGGCTGGCAAGTGGTCCGCGAACATGGAGATACGCAAGGTTGCGCTGGCTATGTCCCAGACGTGCGAGGGAGCTCTTTCGAGCATCCGAACGATGTGAGGCGCTTTTCACAGAGACTTGGCGATGCCTTGTCAGGCTGAGAGGTAGAAAAGCTCCGGCCAGATATGCGTGAGTGGCGATGTCGTTCTCGATTTCTTGTCATCGATGAAAAAGTCCTCTAGCGATGCGGCTCTCCTAGAATTTAGCTATGAAGGTAAAGAAAGTTGGCATTCTCACAGCGGGCGGTTTGGCGCCTTGTCTGTCCTCGGCAATTGGTGGTCTGATCCAGCGTTATTCGGAGATCGATCCGGACGTGGAGATCATCTGCTACAAGAACGGCTACTACGGTTTGCTCAAGGGCCTGCATTATGAAGTGACTCCGGAGGTGCGCAGGCAGGCGGGCAATCTTCACCTCTTCGGCGGCAGCCCGATCGGCAACAGCCGTGTCAAGCTGACCAATGTGGCCGACTGCGTGAAGCGTGGACTGGTGAAGGAGGGCGAGGACCCGCAGAAGGTCGCGGCTGACCAACTGGTCAAGGACGGCGTGGACGTGCTGCACACCATCGGCGGCGACGATACGAATACTGCGGCGGCTGACCTGGCGGCCTACTTGGCGAAAAACGATTACGCGTTGCGCGTGATCGGTTTGCCGAAGACGATCGACAACGACGTGTATCCAATCCGCCAATCCCTCGGTGCCTACACTGCAGCGGAACACGGGGCCAACTACTTCGAGAACGTGGTGGCGGAGCACAACTCCAGCCCGCGCATGCTAATCGTGCATGAGGTGATGGGCCGCCATTGCGGCTGGCTGGCCGCGTATACGGCTTTTGAATACCACCGTCGCCAGAAGTGTCGGTATTGGGTGCCGGAAATAGGACTCTCCCGTGAGCGGCACGACGTGCATGCGGTGTACGTGCCGGAGCTGGATATCGATCTGGAGTCGGAGGCGGTTCGCCTGCGCAAGCAGCTGGACGAACACGATGCGGTCAACATCTTCCTCTCCGAGGGCGCGGGCGTGGATGCGATCGTGGCCCAGAAGGAGGCGGCGGGCGAGGAGATCGTCCGCGACGCGTTCGGCCACGTGCAGTTGGATTTCATCAACCCCGGGGCCTATTTCGCCAAGCAGTTCAAGGAAAAGATCGGAGCGGAGAAGGTGCTTGTTCAGAAAAGTGGATACTACTCGCGCGCTGCTGCGGCCAACGCGAAGGATCTCAATTTGATCAAAAGCTGCACGGACAAGGCAGTCGAAGCAGCTTTTGCCGGCGAGAGCGGCGTGATCGGCCACGACGAGAACAACCGCGATATTCTGCGGGCCTGCGAGTTCGATCGCATCGCTGGCGGCAAGCCCTTTGATACCGAACAGGATTGGTTTGAGCAACTGCTAGTGGAGATCGGGCAGCCCAAAGGCAAGAAGCTCGAGACGAGCCACTAGGCGGCGCGGCGTCCGTGTGGTTTCCCGCGTTCTCACGAACGCGGCTACGGATGTCTCCAGCTGGCTTCGCCCTACAGTCTAAACAGCTACAGCCTAAACGCCTTCCCTAGTCCGTCTTGTACTCGGGGACGGTGATGCGTTCGACTTCCTCTAGCGTGGTGAGGCCGAGCATGGCTTTCTTCAGGGCGTCGGCGCGCAGGGAGACGAAGCCGAGCTCGTTGGCGGTGCGCTGCATGTCGTTGAGCGGGGCGCGCTTGCCTATCAGGTCGCGCAGCTCCTCGGAGACTTCGACGATCTCGTGCACGCCGAGTCGGCCAGCGAAGCCGGTCTTGTGGCAGTGGGGGCAGCCTTTGCCCCGGTAGAAGGTGGGCATGCCGGGGATGCTGTCCTTCTCGAAGTACTTGAGCAGGATGTCTTCCTTGGGCTGATACGATTCCTTGCAGCTTTCGCAGATCTTTCCGACGAGTCGCTGGGACATGACGCCGTTGAGAGCGGGGGCGAGCATGTAGGGATCGACGCCCATTTCGATGAGTCGGGTGATGGCCTGGATGGCGTTGTTGGTGTGCAGAGTGGTGAGCACCATGTGGCCGGTGAGGGCGGCCTCGACTGCTATTTTGGCGGTTTCGGCGTCGCGAACCTCGCCCACCAGAATCACGTCCGGATCCTGACGTAGTGCAGCTCTCAATACGCGGTTGAAGTCGAGCTCGATCTTGTGCTTGACCTCGAAGTGGTTGACGCCGGGCAACTGGTATTCGACGGGGTCCTCGATGGTCATGATGTTGCGGTCGCGGTCGTTGAGGTAGTCGAGCGCCGAATACAGCGTAGTAGTCTTGCCGGAACCGGTAGGGCCGGTGACGATGAATACGCCGTTTGGCTTCGCCACAGCGTGGCGGAAGCGCAGCAGGTTGCTGCGGGCGAACATGAGCTCGTCGAAGTTGGGCAGGCCTTTGGATCCTGCCTGGCCGAGGAGGCGGATTACGGCCTTTTCGCCGTGCAGTCCGGGCAGGGTGGATAGGCGGAAGTCTTGGCTATAGGTGCCGATCTCGAGGTTGAAGCGTCCGTCCTGGGGGAGGCGGGTGTCGGCGATGTCGAGTTCGGAGATGAACTTGATGCGTACGATGAGGGCCCTGTGGAGTTGTTCGGGCAGAGAGACGAGGTCGCGCAGGTGGCCGTCGACGCGCAGGCGCACCGTGCCGTAGCCTTTGTGGGCCTCGATGTGGATGTCGCTGGCCTTCTGTCGGAAGGCTGCGACGAAGATCTGGTTGGTCATCTCGACCAGAGCGTTGGACTCGACGAGCCTCAGGAGGGCGTCTTTTTCGCCTGCGACGTTCGCCTCGCCCAGGGTGAAGGCTTCGAGCTCGCGCAGGGCGGCGTCGAAGGAGGTGTCGGACTTGTAGTGCAGCTCGATGGCCTGGGTTATGTCCTCGGGGATGGCGAAGGCGGGGCTGACCTTCTTGAGCAGGTACTTCTCGAGAGAGTCGATGAGAGGCTGGTTGGTGGGGTCCTCCATCGCCATGGTGATGTGGCCGTCGAATTCGTACAGGGCGATGGCGTTGATGCGCTTGGCCATCTCCTGGGGAATTTCGAAGTCGGCTCCGGGCGGGATGGCGATGTTGAGCGGGTTGACGTAGGTGTAGCCGATGGCGGTGGCCCAGAGCTCGCCCGCGGCGTCGCGCTTCATGATGCCCTTGTCGATGAGCTCAGTGAGGATGGCTCCGTGGTTGTCCTTGTTGCGACTCACCAGGGAGCCGAGCAGGGTGGCCTCGACCTCGCCGGACTCGGTGAGCAGCTCTATGAATTTGTCGGACTTAGTTTCTACCATTGTCGTTGTCCTCCAGATCGAAGAAGTCGCCTATGCTTTCCTGGCTGACCAGGGCGCTGCTTTTGTTGGTGATGTTGAACTCGAACTGGAGCTGCTCCTGCATCTCGGTGAAGTCGTAGCGCACGACTCGGTCTTCGAGGCTGCGTATGGTTTTCGGCTTTGGGGTCGGAGTGTCTTCGTTTGGAGTCATGGCTGCGGCTGGGATTGGGGGACTATCTTGGCGTCGATGACCTTGCGGATGGCGGCTTCGATGGCATCCGGGGTTTGCGTTTTGAGAATGTAGTAGGAGGCTCCCTTGTGCTTGCTTTCCTCGACCGCGTCGCGGGTGGAGACGGCGGTCATCATGATGGTGACGGGATCGCCTCCGAGACTCTGGATTTCGGCGAGCGCTTCGAGGCCGGTCATGCTGGGCATGTTGATGTCCATCACGATGAGGTCGGGCTGGTGCTTGGCGAAACCTTCGATTGCTTCCAGTCCGCTGCGGGCCTCGTGGATGTCGGTGATGCCTATCTTGTTCAGCAGCAGCCTCACGAACATCCTGAGGTGGGATTCGTCGTCTGCTACGAGAGCTGTGATCTGGTGGTATTCCATTATTCGGGACGTTGAAAAGTCATGACGAATCGGGCGCCTTTTTTCTCTCGATTCTCGGCATGGATTTCGGCGCCGAGGCTTTGCATGATCTGGCTGGAGACGAACAGGCCGATGCCGCTGGAGGATTCGCCTCCGGTGGGCAGGTTCGAAGTGCGGCTGAACTCCTTGAACAGCTTGTCGAACTCGCCTTTGGGGATGCCAGGCCCCTCGTCTTCGACGGCGATCGTCACCTGCTTTTCGCCGGCGTCCAGCACGATAGAGACGGCGGTCTCCGGATAGGTGAATTTGATGGCGTTGGTCATCAGGTTGTCGATGACGCGCGTGACGAGCTTCTTGTCGGCGAAAATGGTGGCTCCCGTGGCGTGTTCGACCAGTTCCAGAGTGATGTCCTTTCGCTGCGCCGTGGGCTGGTGCAAAGTGATCGCTTGCTCGGCGAGCTCGCGGGCGTCGAGTTGGGCGCAGTCGAGGCTGATCTGGTTGGACTCGATCTTGGAGATGTCGAGCAGGTCCTCGACGAGCGAGAGCATGGTTTCGCTGGCTTCCCTGATGGAATCGACGATCTTGCTCTGGCCTTCGTTGAGCTCGCCGAACTGCTGCGACTTGAGGAACTGAGAAAGGCCGCGGATCGAGACGATGGGATTGCGCAAGTCGTGCGACGCGACTCCGAGGATGCGGTTCTTGGTCTCGTTCTGCTGGTTGAGACTCTTGATCTTGCAGGCCGCTTCGCGTTTGCGGTGGTACTCGCGGATGTGGCGGCGAGTACGGCTAATGACTTCGGTTTCTCTGAGGGGCTTGACGACGTAGTCGTTGGCTCCGGCATCGAAGGCTCGCCCCATGGTCTCCATGTCCTGCAGTCCGGTGAAGAATATGACGGGCAGGTCCTTTAGGAGCTGCGTCTTGCGTACGCTTTTGCAAAACTCGATGCCGTCCATGTCCGGCATGTTGATGTCCGAAAGAATGATGTCGGCCTTTTGCGTTTCGAGGAACTTCAGAGCTTCCGGCGCGGACTCCATGCCTACGTACTCGAGGTCGTCCTTGGTCAGGAATCGCTTCACGAGGCCACGGGTGATGCGGTCGTCGTCAACCACGAGCACTAGAGGTCGTTCGATAGGCTCGATTGCGGCTGAGCTGGCGTTGGAATCTGGTTGATCGGCGGTACGCATGAAAGGGCCCTTTTTCTACAAGGGTTCTCTGCTGGGAATAATCGACCCTCAGGCCTGCGGGTTTAGCCGGACGAACCTAATGGACAGCCAGGTTTGCTGAGGAATTCTACAGCAAGCGGGTGATAGCCTCTAGGGTTCTGTCACACATGGGTTGTCGCTGATCGTAGCGCGGAGCTTGTCCTCTCCTGCGTGTTTTTAGCTCCGCTGTCGGCTGCCGCCTCGGTACTCACGAACGCAGCTACGGATCCTGGGGCTCCGCGCTGCGGCGCTTTAGCGGCGCTGATTCCAGTCGTCGGAGTCGAATTGGTCGGTCAGAGCGGTCTCCTCGTCGGGCTTCCAGCTCGGGGAACTGATGTATTCGACCTGAGCTTCCATAAGAGTGGCCAATTCGATTACGAAATCGTTGTAAAACCGATTCCATTCCAGGTGGCTAACCAAAGGCTTCCAGATCGACCCTTGCATCAGGAAACCGCTTTTAGAGCGCTTTTGGGCGGCTCCGGCGATCTTCGATGGCATGTTGTGCAGCACCACGTCGTAGAGCTCGGCCTTGTTGAAGCAAACGCTAGGCGTGTTGTCTTCAGGAGCATTGAGGTTCAGCTCCACCTCGATGTTTTGCCTCGTCATGGCATCGACCATGCATTGATGCACGGATCGGTAGGTCTCTATCGGCTGGCCTCGGGAAAGCGGGTGGCTGGCTGGGATGACGAGCGCGTAGGTCCAGTCGTCCTGGTGATCGACCACGCCGCCGCCAGTTGGACGCCGCACGAGTTCCGCAGTAGGGTCGCTGATTTCCGATTTTACGTAGGACATGCGTTGGCTAAGTCCGAAAGTGAAAGCGGGCCGACTCCAATCGTAGTGGCGAAAGCGAATAGCCTCTGCGGGCTGGTACCGCTGCAGCATTAGGAAGTCTATGGCCATATTCTCGGCGGCCGTGGCGGCTGAGTCGGGAAAGACGTGGAATGCGTGATCCATGCTTCGTGTGCGGAGAGGTAAAAACGTCTAGCTTGGATTATTCGTGAATTTCGTGATGAGCGGCTGCGAGCCCGGTCCGGTAGTCACAGACGTGCAACAGAAAGATCATGAATAATTCAGGCTAGGGCAGAACTTGGGACCTGTTGCGAAAAAGTTAAGAGCTAAAACGCGCCGTCTCAAACGAGTCTGCCAGCTCCTGCGCGTTTTATTCTCCAACGTTTCAAAGTAAACGCGCTTGCTACAGGGCGTTGTACCACTGGCGGCGTGGCGCGGGTACGACGAGGCTGTCGAGTTGTTCGGAATAGGTTTGAGGTTGAGTCTTGGTTTTCCCGCTGAGCGAGCTGAGATCGAAGGCGAGGCGGGGCTGACGGTGGGCGAACTTCGGGTCGTCGCCTCGGGTGGCGATTTCGACTAGCGTTTCGGGTAGGCCGAAGTGCCGCAGCAGCGCCTGCCCCATTTCGTAGCGGGAGAGAGCGGTCTCACCTGCCCAGTTGCGCACGCCTTTGAGATCGTTTCGCTCGCAAAGCTCGACCATGAGGTCGGCGGCGTTGTCGGAGAGGCAGGGCTGGCGGATTTCGTCGGAAAAGAGCTTTGTCGGCTCGCCTCGCTCCCACGCTAGGAAAAGCCGTTCGTGGAAGCTACGTTCTCCGCTTGGACTGTTGCCGGTGAGCAGGGGGAGGCGAAGCGTGGTGGCGAACTCGGCCGCAAGATCGTGTACTCGTTTCTCGGATTCGAGCTTCTGCTTCGCGTATTCGTTCGGCGGACACGGCTGGCTATCGGGAAGGTAGATCTCGACGTGCCCGTCGAACACCTGCTCGGAGGATATGTGGACAAGGGTGGCGAACAGATGGCGCGAGAGCAGGGCGAGCTTTTCCGGCAACTCGACGTTGAGTCGTCTGGAAGTGGCGAGATCCTGCTGGCAAGCTCCTGGGTCGGAGATCGCAGCGCAGTTGACGATCGCGTCCGGGAAGCTCTCTAGGACAAACGCCTCCACCGCATCGAGAGCCCTTAGATCGATTCGAGCGGTTTCCTCAAGTCCGGCGATATCGTGAGCGAACTGTCCTACGACTCCCACTACATGGTGGCCGCGTCGCGAAGCGCTACGGGCAAAGGCGCTGCCCAACAGACCGGAGGCTCCTGTCAGAACGATTTTCACCGTTTGAAGAACTTGTGGCTGAGGTGCCACTCTATCTGCCAGGGCGTTGCCTGCGCGCCGACCTTGATTCGGCTGAGGCAGAGGACTGACGCCTTGGCGAAGACGATACCTTGGAATGCTCCTCCGCCTAGCAAGAGCAATGAAGCGAGAAGCGAAAGGTTTGGCTGATGGCCGACGACTAGGCAGTCCTTGTCGAGAGCGTTGAGCTCGTCTGCGATGTCGGCGGGTTCGTCGTAGGGAGCTAGGCCATCCTTTTGCGCGAGAGGGATATGGATCTGCAATCCCTCCAGCAGAGTTTCCGCCGTCTGGCGAGCTCTGAGCAAGCCGCTGTGCCAAACGGTTTCCGGATGGAAAAGCTCTTTGGCGTCGAGACCTTTGGCTAGACGAGCCATCTGCTTGTAGCCTTTGGGGCTGAGGGCTCGTTCCGCATCGCTTGCTGCATCGTCGAGCGCGTGAGCGTGACGGGCGATATAGAGGTAGCGTTGCATGGTGGCTTAATCCTACTCCTCCTCTTAATCTTAATCCTCCTCCCAATTTCAACCCCGGATTGGGAGGAGGACTAGGACTACAGGCTCAGCATACCCTCCGCCATGCTGATGCGCGGTCGATATCCGAGGTCCCGCTTGGCTGCCGAGATGTCGAACCAATGGTCCTTTGCAAGTTCGCTGGCGACGAAACGAGTCATAGGCGGTTCGCCGCGCAGTCGCAGCAGGCTCCAGACGGACTCGAGAACCGTTCCAATACGTCGAGCCCGGTCTAGGCTGATATGGCGTTGGATTTTGGATACGCTTTTTCTTTCTAGCAGCTCATTGATCCAGCTCCAAAGCAGAACGGGCTCGTCGTTGGAAATGAAATACGCCTTGCCGCCGGGGTTGTTCTCGCTTCGGTCCAAGGCTGCTTCGGCCAGGATGTGGGCGTCGACCACATTCTCCACGTGCGTGAGGTCAACTCGGTTCTTGCCGTCGCCCACGATGCGTAGCCGACCCGCCCGAGCTCTCTCCAAGACACGCGGCACGAGATTCGGATCTCCCTCTCCCCAGATCAGATGGGGCCGCAAAGCAACGGTCTTGAGATGGCCCGGCGGCAGATCGTGGGCTTCGAGCACCGCCTTCTCCGCGATTGCTTTGGTTGCCGGGTAGGGACAAGGGATATTCACGCCGTAGGGCAGGGATTCATCTGCTCCGGCGAGATTGCGACCGTTGAAAACGACGCTGGGAGTGCTCGTGTAAACCAGCTTCTTCACCTCGAAGTCGCGGCAGCCGTTGACGACTGCTTGAGTGCCCTCGACGTTTGCCTGGCGAAACTCCGCAGGGCGTCCCCAGATGCCTACCTTCGCCGCAACGTGAAAAACCGTGTCGCGACCTTGGCAAGCGGCCCGCGTCGTCGCCGCGTCGGCCAGATCCGCGTAGACCATTTCGACTCCCAGCTGCTCGATATCCGGTCTTTCGCCGCGGCAAAGGCCTCGGACCTCGCAGCCTTGTTCCAGCAGGCGCTTGGCCAGTTTCAGTCCTACGAAACCAGATACGCCCGTTATCAGGACGCGTCGCGGCGGGAGTTTTGGTCCATTGCTCATCTGAAATTCTCGAACGTCAGCCAAACCACTATATGCCTTTGACCGCAAAGCAAGCGCGAGCGAGTGCGAATGAAAGAGTGTTCTGTCTTGTGTGAGGCAGGACCTGCTCGCTCATCTCCCTGAGCGAAATCGAAGGGCCGAGCAGACAGCAATGCAGGTATTTGCAACATGGATTCCGATAGGCTCTCAACTCCTCGCGATCTCTGCCAAGACACGCTTTCAACCGTGCCCAATTCCCCAAGCGTCGAGACATGGAATTTGCAACGTTGCAAATTTTATGTCTCGACGCTGTGCCAAACTCTCTCGAGTTCGGCTACTTTCGCCTTTGCAAACCTTGCTTGGGTAGCCGAACTCGAAAGAGTTTGGAATGCCCAGACGATACTGTCGTTAAAACACAGCCTGTGGGACTGGGCTTTGCGAAAATGGCTTGCTACCTCTGGAGCGCTGGCTTGCGTGTCGGAAGTTTATGGCTGAGGAGGCGAAGAATGGCAGGGCGACGCGTTCGCTGGCTCTCGTAGGTAGGGTTTGGGGCGAGGTGCGCAAGCTGCCGGCTTTCGACAAGAAGCGGCATCGAGTCCCGGATCAGGCGAACCCCGCTACCCAGGCTTTTCTGGAAAAGCTTTGCGAGCAGGAGCTGGTGGAGGAAGCGGAGGCTTTGTTCCAGGCCTCGCGTCGAAGTTTTGGATACAAGCGTCGGGATCTCTCGCTTGAGGCCGGTGCTGGCTTTGCTCGCCTGGAGACGAGGGATTTCGTCTTGGAGCTGCGCTACGAGCTCGATGCGGAAGATCCTTCGAACTACTCTTTGGAGACGAGCCTGACGAGCGCGGCTAGTCGCGATCTGTTGGAGTCGGAGGTTTTCGATGCGGCGATCGGCTCGCGTTTCGATCGCCTGCGTTGCGGCTTGCGAGGCAAGGTATCGGTGGAGGCGACGATCGATGCGCTTGAGGACGACGAGAGTGGCGACATCGAGGCGGACTACCCGTCTGACTGCGCGTATTGCGTGGCGCGTATCGGGGGGATGGATGCGGAGATTTTCCTGGACGGGACCCTTCTTGAGATTCGCTTTCCTCGCCTGAGTTCTGCGGGCGATTTGCTGCTGGCCTTCGAGGCGATCGGGGACCGTTTCGAGCGCAACGAAATCTTGCGGGAGCTGCTGACCTAGCTTTTCTTTTTAAGCGTGTTGAATAAGTCCATTTCTTCGCCATCCGAGCTGAAAACGACTTATTCAAACACGCTCTTTGGACCGATGGACGAACTCGAGAAACGAACGAAAGCCTGGGTGGGCGATGCAGTGCTGGCTCTATTCGCTCGCGAGTGGATCCTGCGGCAAAGCGATATCATGCCGGACCAGCGGTCTCAGGCGTTCAAGGACATGACCTGCAACCAGTTTCTCTCCGCTATTGGCCAGCCGACTCAGGTCGAGGCGAATATTGGCGAGGTCTACGAAAAACGTGGCTTGGAAGCCGCATTCGAATACGTGGAGGATGAGATTGTGCCCGTATTCAAAAAGCAGAGACGAAATCGCAGGCGTGTCGGCAGCTGGCGGGATCGACGGAGCTAGGTTGTTTGGGTTCTGGGTTCTAGCTTCTGGGAGGGAGGTCCAAAGTTTGCGACTTCGGACTACGGACTAAACAGCTACTAGCTCGTAAGCTGCGGAGCGAAGCCTCGCTTCGCGCGTTTACGTGTTGTCTTGCGCCAGCAAATAGCAGAGCCTGGGTTCATCCCATGCAAGCGCGACTTTCCAGATTCTCTTTTCGCGGCACGTTCATCTCCGCGTGCCTCCTTTGCGGCTTGGCTTTTGCGACTGCTGCTGCTCCTCCCTGGCCTATGCTTCCTCGTGGCGTAACTCCGGCCGAGGGCGAGGTTTGGGGGGAATTGGACAACGGCTTTCGCTATGCTATCATTCCTGCAGAGCTGGGTGAGCAGCGGGTGAGTCTGCGGTTTGTGGTGGCGGCGGGCTACGCCCAGCAGCCGAGGGGCCGAGTCGGGATGTTGCGTCTGATCGAGAGGATGGCGACAGCGCAAACGCGGCAGTTCGAACGGAAGCAGCTGCTCGCCTTGTTCCTGGAAAACGGGTTGGGGGTTCCGGGGGATGATTTCGTGGATCGGTCCATCGATTCCACCGTTTACCAATTCGACCTTGCCCACAGCCCGCCCGGCGGGCTGGAGAATGCGATTCGCTACGTCTCGGATATCGCGGGTGGGCTGAGTTTCGAGGCGAGCGTTTTCGAACGAGCCCGCGACCGGCTCGTTGAAGAGGCTCGCTCGAACAGAGATTTCTTCCAGGCGAGCGATGCTGAGATAAACGCGACTTTCTTCAGGGATAGTTTGTATTCGAATTTTGGATCTGAAGAGATCGTCTCTTCCTTGCAAGCGACGCGACCGGAAGAGCTGAGGGCCTTTTGGGATGCCTGGTACAGGCCGGAGCTGATGACGCTTTTCGTTGTCGGAGCGGTGGAGAGCGCGGAAGTGGAGGGTTTGCTCAAACAGACTTTCGGCGGATTGTCGGCTCGAGCTCCGGTATCGTCTGATGGTGGAAACTTGCCGGATCGGCTGCGCTCTAGCGGGGATATCGGCGGGGTTTTTCTGCCAGGCGGATGGGGCGAGGCCCGGCTTGCCTTGGCGCTGGAGTCTGGAAGCCTGTATTCGCCCTCGGCGGAGCGGCGGTATCGAGAGTTTGATCTGCTGGCTCGCTATGCTCAGTCGTTGGCGGCTCGGGACGACGCCCTCGACGAGGATGCCCTGACCGTTTCTGGAGGTCGTTTGCAGCTGGTTCTCAGCAAGAGCGATTCGCTTCAACGATTGCAGAACAGTCTAATCGCTTTGGACGAGACCATGTACCGAATTTCCGAATACGGATTGCCAAACAACGCTCTCGAAGATTTGCAAGCCGGTCTTGGCGATTTGCGACGTTCGGAGGACGTAGAGTGGAGCGGTCGCGAGACCGCGCCCTTGCTGGCGGATAGGCTGGTCTTGAGCTGGCGGCAGGGGCTGCCTTTCCGGCGAGGGCCGGCTTTCGAATCCTACTTTGGCGAACTGGTGGGAGGACTGACCTCAAATCGGCTGGAGGACCTGCAACGCGAGCTTTTTCAACCTAGAGAGGCCTGCTTTTCTGCGGTTTTGCCGCAGGGTTTCCGGCTTCCGGAGAAGGCTTTGAGCAAGGCTTTGAGGACGGCTCGCAAGTCTTATGGTCCGGATTGGCGGCGGGCTGGACGGGTAGCGGCCGAGTGGAACCTGGAGAGCCGCGGAACGAGAGATGGCATGGTGGAGTCTTCGGAACGGGTGAGTATAGGACCGTATCAAGGGTTTAGATACGTATTTCAGAACAATTTGCGTCTCAATGTGGTGCCGACGGAGAACAGACCTGGTTCCGTGAGCATGCTTCTGAGTCTCGGAAACGGTTTAACGGACTTGCCGGATGCCTCTCCGGCGCTGCGCAGTCTGGTGGCGTTCGCGGTGTCGAGGATGACGGTGGCGATCGATTCGCCGCCTCCGAGCATGCTTGACATTCTTGAACAGAAGGGGCTTTCGACCGTTTCGGTCAGGCTTGATGCGGGGCAGTTGGTTTGGCGAGCTCGGGGCGAGGGAAATGAGGATGTGTACGAGTTTCTGTTGGCCATTTCCGCATGGATTTCCGCCGGCCGGATTTCGGAGAGGGATTTCGATGCGGAGGTGACTCGGCTTGAAGAATGGCTGGAGCGCGATGGGGTCGGCCTGTGGTTTCGCCGGATCGACGCCTTGCTGTTTGGCGATGATGCTCGGTTGCGCGATGCCTTTGAGCGAGAGGACTTGGATGAACTGAACTACTCGGAATTCGTGAATTGGCTTCAGCAATTGCGAGAGAACGGCTACATTGAGGTGACTGTAGTGGGAGACCTGACGCCTCGCACCTTGCTGCGGGACGTTCGCAAGTCCGTCGCAGCCTTGGCTGAACGCTCGGGCAAGATCATACAGCCGCGCCATGGCAAGCCGGCAACGTATCCGGAGCCTGGATTCGTTAGAGAGCGTTCCGATGCGAGGGATGGTTTGGATCATGTAACCGTTTTTTGGCCACAGACGGTTGGAAGCTCTTGCTTGAGCGCTTCCCAGCTGCGGGTGATCGCGACTCTTTTCGAGGCCTATGCCCAGGATGCTGCCCAAGGGCGCTCGGGACTGGCTCGCTCGCTTGAAGCGCGCCAAGTGGGTAAGAGTATGGTGCCGATGTCTGGAGCTATTCGAGTCGATATGTCTTGCCCGGCGGGTCAGGGTGGAGAGGCGGAGCGTTTTTTACTGGAGCTGGGGGCTTCGTTCGCCGACTGGCTTGATCCCGAACTGGTGGCGGCTGCTCAGCGAAGCGACTGGATAGAATTGAAGGAAGTCGCTCGCGACGATGAGGCTTTGCTAGGCTGGTTCGATCAGTCTCAAGGTCGTTCGCGCAAGCTGGATTGCTTGCTGGACGTTCTTGGCGAGGAGCCGTCGCTGGATTTCGCCGAGTTTGTCGAAAGCTGTGCAGCGCAGTTTGCCGAGGGGAATGCTCGCGGGGTGGTTCTGCAGGCGAGGTAGCGAGCTTCGCGGAATCCTCCTAACTCACTCTTGAACCCGAAAGGCTTGCGACTATTTGGGCGAAGAATGAAGAGCTTTTCTCTGCTTCGAACTGTGATCCTTGTGGTTTCTTTAGTATCTATCTACGGCTGCTACCGGGACTCCACACCAGAAAGCAACGCGCAGCTGAAGATATCATCGATCAAGATGGTGGAATCCGAAACTAGCTCTTCTATTCCTCACATTTTGATCAACCGCAATGATGCAGAGGATAGGGCATTGATCGGCACTTCTATTTCGGAGTTGCCAGAGATTTTAGGCCTTATTGGAGAAGAAGCTGATGAGTTGCGAAGGATCGATGAAGAGCGAAAGATCGAAGCCCTGATTATTTCTAGCGTCGAGCTTCATAGAAACCTTATAGCTACTCTCGAAAACGAGAGCATCATTGCGCTGCGAGAAGCGCCCTTTGATCGCCAAGAAATATTGGAATCACTAGTAGACGAATACTTCCAAAAGCATCTATTGGAGCTAGGTTTCTCGGGTGAGGAGAACAAGCCTTAGTGTTGTATTACGCATAGGATGCCGCTTCTCGTAGCGCGGAGCTTTAGCCCGCGTCCGCATTGCAAGATCGATTCTCTGCCCTTCGGCAAGCCCAGGGTCTTCGACGGACGCGGGCTGAAGCTCCGCGCTACGGGTTCGAAAGCGCTACGAGGCGGCCTTGGGCAGGCTTTGCATGATGTTGCGGGAGTGATTGGCGATGCGTTCGAATGTATTCACGATGTCGATATACAGGAGTTCGGGCTTCACTTTGGACGGATTTTCCATCATGCGGCTCACGGAGCGCTTGCGCAGCTCGCGGCGCTTCTGGTTGATTGTCTGTTCGAAATCGAGGGCGATTTCCATGTCTGCGGCGGATACCTGCGAGGTGAGGCGTTCGGTGTAGAATTGGATGAAGCGGTCGACCAGATTGCCGAACTGCACGACGTCTTCCTCGGCTTGCTCGGAGGAGAGGCGGCCTTTCTTGTAGCGGCGTACGGCTCGGTTGGTCATGCGGTGGCAGCAGTCGCATATCTCTTCGAGCTCGGAAGCGACGCGCAGGAATGAGTGGGCTTGCTTGCGGGTGTCTTCGGAGACTTCGTCGGAGGTACAGCGGATGAGGTATTCGGTGAGCTCGTCGGTTAGGTCGTTGCTTTCGTTCTCGAGGGCGTTGAGGTGCTTGACCATCTTGGACATGTCCTTGCCGGGATTGCGGTAGACTTCGATGAACTCGCCGAACATTTGCTGGGTGAGGTCGCCGAGGCGTTTGATGGCCCGGTTTGCTTCTTCGAAGTTGAGCTCGCCTGCGCCGAGGGTGTAGTTGCGCAGGTAGCGGTAGGTGGTCTGGTTGAGGCCTTGGCCGTTGTCTTTCACCATCCAGGTGACGAGGCGGGCGATTTGGGGTACGAAGGCGACGAGCAGGAGGATGTTGACGAGGTTGAAGGTGGAGTGGAAGAGGGCGAGCTTGTTGGTCAGGGTGGTGTTGCTCTCGAAGCGTTCCCAGGGGAGGAAGCTGGTGGTGAAGTCGTAGAGCCAGTGGACGAAGTTGCTGAAGGGGTAGATCAAGACGAGCATCCAGACGACTCCGAGGACGTTGAACATGAAGTGGGCCCGGGCGGCTCGCTTGGCGGCGACGTTGGCGGGCAGGGAGGCAAGGAAGGCGGTGACGGTGGTGCCTATGTTTTCGCCGAGGATGATGGCGGCGGATTGCTCGAAGTTGAGCCAGCCTTGGTTGGCCATGGTGAGGGTGATGGCCATGGCGGCGGAGGATGACTGTACGGTGATGGTGAGGAGGGTGCCGATGACGATGAAGATGAGGATGGAGCCGTAGCCGTAGTTGGAGAAGCTGGCCAGCCACTCGAGGAGCTCGGCGTTGCTGCGCACGTCGGGCACGGAGTTCTTCAGCTCCCCGAGACCGAGGAAGAGCAGCCCGAAGCCGGTGAGGAAGTTGCCAAAGTTGCGGATCTTGGAGGTTTTGAAGAAGCTGGCTGCCACGCCGATGCCGATGATGGGGATGGAGATGGCGGTGACCTTGAACTTGAAGCCGAAGAGGGTGACGATCCAGGCGGTGATGGTGGTGCCGAGGTTGGCTCCCATGATGACGCCGATAGCCTGGGTGAGGTTGAGCAGCTGAGCGTGCACGAAGCTCACGACCATCACCGTCGTGGCGGACGAGGACTGCACGAGGCAGGTGATGAAGAATCCTGTGGCGATGCCGGCGAAGCGGTTGGTGGTCATCGAGCCCATGATGGCTCGGAGCTTTTCGCCGGAGAGTTTGAGGATGGACTCGCTCATCATCTTCATTCCGAAAATGAAGATGCCAAGCGCGCCTAGCACCTTTAGGAGGAGCAGGAGTGTTGTGGACATGGCTGGACTTTGCGATTACGGGGAGCCGAGAGACGGGGGACTCGCGGCGTCCAGAGAAAAGGTGTAGCTACCCTGCGTTGGCAACGAGAATTGTTACGAAAATGCGCCAATCCACTTCCGCGCTTAATTTTCCAACGTTGGAGAATTAAATGACGGAGGCTTGGGGGGAGAGCGCTTGTTTTGCTGCCTCCGCGCGCTTGCGCAATGAGGAGAGGCGTTTAGCTTCCGAGCTTTTATGGCTAAAGAGGCTCAGAAATTCGGCACGTTTGGCGGCGTCTTCGTTCCGAACGTTCTTACGATCCTCGGGGTCATCCTTTTCTTGCGTTCCGGGTGGGTGGTCGGAAACGCGGGCCTATTCGGGGCGATTGCCATGCTTTGCTTGGCCAATGCGGTCACCTTCATCTCGGCTCTGTCGCTGTCGGCGATCGCGACGAATACGAAGGCCCAGGGCGGCGGGGCCTACTTTCTGGTGTCGCGCAGTTTGGGGCTGGAGTTTGGCGGGGCGATTGGGCTGCCGCTCTACTTGGCCCAGGCGATTTCGGTGGCCTTCTACGTCGTGGGTTTCACGGAGTCCCTGCAGTACTTGTTTCCTGGTCTGGATACGCGGACGTTTTCGCTGATCACGCTTGGAGCCATTTTCGTGGTGGCCTGGGTCGGGGCGGGGGTCGCGGTCAAGACGCAGTATATAATCCTGGGGATTCTTGGAGTTTCGCTGCTTTCGTTCTTCGTGGGCTTCCGGGCGCTTGAGGGCTGGCAGACGAATACGGAGCCGGCCTACAGCGAGGGCCATTCGTTTTGGACCGTGTTCGCCATCTTTTTTCCGGCGGTCACGGGCATCATGTCAGGCGTGAGTATGTCGGGCGACCTGAAGGATCCGACCAAGGCGATTCCTAGAGGTACGCTGTGGGCTGTTGGCTTCACGTTCGTGGTCTACCTGGCCCAGTTGATCTGGCTGGCCGTGGGTTCCGACCGCGATGAACTGGTCGAGAACAGCTTGGTAATGAAGAGCATATCGGTGTTTCCGCCGCTGATCCTTGCTGGGCTTTGGGCGGCGACGCTTTCCTCGGCATTGGCGAGTCTGATCGCGGCGCCGCGTACCTTGCAGGCTCTCGGGAAGGATCGGGTGGTGCCCAGGTTCTTGGCCAAGGGCCATGGTCCGGCACGCGAGCCGCGGATTGCCTTGGCTTTGAGCGCTGCGGTCGCGCTTGTTTGCGTGTGGTTTGGAGACCTGAACCTGATTGCCCCGCTGATTTCCATGTTCTTCCTGGCGACGTACGGAGCCGTCAACCTGGTGGCGGCCCTGGAGAATTGGACTGGCAATCCGACCTATCGGCCGACCTTTCGGGTACACTGGTCGATCTCGTTGATTGGGGCAGTCGCTTGTTTCGGCATCATGCTGTTGCTCAACCCCTTGGCGACCCTAGCTGCGATCGTATTGATCGTGGCTGCCTACACCGTGCTCGCCCGACGCTCCTACCGCACTGCTTGGGGAGACATGCGTAGCGGCTTCTGGTTTGCCGTGGCTCGCATGGGCCTGCTCAAGCTCTACGCTTCGCGGCAGCACCAGCGCAACTGGCGTCCGGCGATCCTGGTGCTCATGAGCAATCTCAAGGAGAACAGCAGCCTGCTTCGTTTCGGCCGCTATCTGGAGGCCAACAAGGGCGTGCTCTTCCTCTCCCATATCATCATCGGAGACTGGACCACTTCGAACGACCGGCAAAAGGCCCTCACTCGGCAGATCGACGACCGAATCCGCGACGAGAAGATGTCCGCCTTTTCCAAGATCGTCATCGCCAGGGACTTCGAGCAAGGCGTTACCTCCCTTCTACAAGGTTCCGGTCTCGGCAATCTCCAGCCCAACACGCTCATGATCGAGTGGGGAAGCGGCTGGCTGCGCGACCATGACTTTCCCCACACCGTGCGCCAGGCTCTCGAGATGGAGGCCAATCTCATCGTCTACGCCAAGGCGGACGTGCCGGAGGAACAGCTTCATTCGGTAGTCGATGTGTGGTGGTCCGCACGGGCCAATGGCTCGATGATGATAACCTTGGCCTACCTGATGCAGAGCAACCGCGCCTGGCGCGAGGCGCGAATCCGCATTCTGCGCATCATTCGCGACGAAGGGGGCCGCGAAGCGGCGGAGGCTGGCATGAGCGAATTGCTCAAGGATTCTCGCATCGAAGTAGAGCCTGTCGTAGTCGTGTCCAAAGATCCGCCGCTGGAAGTGATTGCCCGTAGGAGTGGCGCGTCCTCAGCGACCTTCGTGGGCGTCTCGGTGCGTACGCTCGAAGAGGAGGCCGGTCCGCTTTCCAGCTATTCTCCGCTCGTCGAGAGCGTCAAAGGCCACCTCTTTCTCACCAAGAACTGGCACGATCTCGAACTCTAGCCCGCGTCCCCGTCGTGCAGGATCCAACGCCGTAGCCGCGTTCTTGAGTACCGAGGCGGCAGCCGACAGCGGAGCGAAAAACGGGCGGGAAACCATCGCGGACGCGGTCCCGCCCTGCGCATAGGCGTCAACTTAAGCTCGTCTGAAGCGTGATTGAAAGAGATGGGACAAATGGGGCGTCGGAGGCAACTAAAAGCTCCAATTACGCAAGGTATTCGTATCCAGAATCTTGCCGCTTTATTGTTCAACGTTGTCGTTTTAAATGGCAGAGGTCTGGTGTAACGGCGTACCTCAGTTTGGCCTACAGGAGGCTGAGTTCTCCACCTTTGGCATCGTTGGCGCAAGGGGTGGCTGCCTCCAAGCGCGTTTCTTGACGCCAATGCGCCCTGCGGGATCCGCGCTACACTTCACGCATGACATGACACTAGCGTCATTCTTGGGCGCATTTTGCGTCGGGTGGAGAAAGAGCTCTTATCGGTTCGATTATGCCCTCTGCTGCTTCTCTGTCTTAATAGATGCTTGCCAAACTTATGGGGACGCTCTTTGTACTGCGCTCCTGCCGGTCGTGCGGGCGTTCGGATTTCGTTTCTGGCGCCGGCCCCGCTTCCGACTTTTCCATTCTCCGCGTGGCGAAACTGTCGCCGTGCGTCGAGGCCCTTTTCGCATTCGCATATGAGCAACACGCCAAACCAATTCATCCCAAGCGACGCTCCTTTCGCTCCGGAGCAGGGCGCCGCCTTGAACTCTATCCTCGGCTCCGCCAACGCCCAGCAAGCAGCTTGGCTCAAAGGATTCTTCGCCGGTCTGGTCGCAGGCGATCAAGGTTTTGGCCAGGGTTCGGCCACAGTTGCATCCGCGGCCGCCGGTTCCGCTCCGCTCACCATTCTTTTTGGCTCCGAATCCGGCAATGCCGAAGGACTTGCCGACCGTCTAAAAGCCTCGGCCGCTCAGGCTGGTTTCGCTCCCAAGGTCGTGGATATGGCCGACGCCAAGCTCGCCGACTTGCCCAAGGTCGAGAATCTGTTCGTGCTCGTCAGTACTTGGGGCGAAGGCGAGCCGCCGAGCCGCGCGGAGGATTTCTACGATGCCATCATGGCCGAGGGCGCTCCCAAGCTCGACGGGATCAACTACTCCGTTCTCGGGCTTGGCGACAGCTCCTACGCCCAGTTCAACGAGATGGGCAAGCAGTTCGACAAGCGCCTTGCCGCCCTCGGAGCCAACCGCATCTACGACCTCGTCGAGTGCGACGTGGAATTCGAGGAGCCCTACACCCGCTGGTCTACCGGTGTGATCGAAAAGCTGGGCGAGATCGCCAAGCCCGTCGTTTCCTCCGGTTCCGCGATCCCTGCCCCCCCGGCGATTGTCCCGGTCGAAGTTGCCACCGTTTACAGCAAGTCCAACCCCTTCCCCGCCAAGTTGCTCAATCGTATCAATCTCAACGGCACCGGCTCCGCCAAGGAAACCCTGCATGTCGAGATTTCCCTCGAAGGCTCTGGGCTCACCTACGAGCCCGGCGACGCCCTCGGAGTGGTACCCCGCAACGCGCCCGATCTCGTCGAAGAGTTTCTCGAGACCGCTCGCATCGACGGTCGCGAAAACGTGGCTCATGGCGACGATCTGTCTATTCCCTTCGCTGAGCTGCTCGGCTCCCGTCTCGACTTGCGCACCCTCAATACCGTCATTCTCAAGAAGTACGCCAAGATGTGCGACCACAAGGCGTTGCTCGAGATCGCCGAGGATCGCGAGAAGACCAAGGGATGGGCCTGGGGCCGCGACGTCGTCGACCTCATCAAGGAATATCCCTCCTCTCTGCGGGCCGGAGACTGGGTTCGCCTGCTTCGCCCGCTCTCGCCCCGCCTCTACTCGATCGCTTCCTCCATCGCCGCCCATCCAGGCGAAGTCCATCTCACCGTGGCCGCCGTGCGCTACGAGACCTTCGGCCGTGCCAAGAAGGGCGTTTGCTCCACCTTCATCGCCGACATGTGGGACGAGGGCGCCACCGCAGGCATTTACTTTCACCACAATAAGAACTTCCGACTCCCCGCCGATCCGAACACTCCGATCATCATGGTTGGCCCCGGCACGGGCATCGCTCCCTTCCGCGCCTTTGTCGAAGAGCGTGTAGCCAGCGGCGCCAAGGGCGAGAATTGGCTTTTCTTCGGCGATCAGCACTACACCTACGACTTCCTCTACCAGACCGAGTGGCAAAGCTACCTCAAGAGCGGAGCCCTATCCCGTCTCGACCTCGCCTTCAGCCGCGACCAACCGCAGAAGATCTACGTTCAGGACCGCATGCGAGAGAACGGCAAGGACATCTGGGCTTGGCTCGACAAGGGTGCCTACTTCTACGTTTGCGGCGATGCCTCCCGCATGGCCAAGGACGTGAACCAGGCCCTCATCGACATCGTCGCCGAACACGGTGGCATGAGTCCCGAAGACGCCACCGCCTACGTCAAGAAGATGAGCAAGGAGCGCCGCTACGGCCGCGACGTCTACTAGAGCGTTTGAGGCGAGGTGGGAGCGTGCTCCTGACCGGCGTAGCTCGAATAGCGAAGAGGGTTGCATGCGAAGGCATGCGGATCCTGTATCGCTATCGCGTGCGAGCACGCTCCCACAACCTGATCAAAAAACGCTTAGTCAGTGTGGGCTAAAAATGTCCGTTTGTAGATTCATTGATCCAATTATAAAATCATAAGTATCTGATTTTCAAAAACTAAACAGTTCTTCGTCACTACTTGGCGCCCCCTCTGCGAATAGGCTGGCCTCTCAACCCAGTCTATCATGAAAGCAGAAACAAAATCGAAACTCGCGAGGACTTTCAGCCGAATCACTGGCCTGCTAGCCTTCGTTACTCTGCCTGCCGCCACGCACGCGGCGGGCATCCTCACTCCAGTTGGTTCCACCCACCAACCTTTGACGCTGGAGTCGCACCACGTTCGCGTGGTCATCAACAACGGCTTTGCCCGCACGGAGGTCGAGCAGGTCTTTTCGAATCCCAACCCCGTCGAGCTGGAAGCCATCTACCAGGCTCCGGTCCCCGAAAACGGAGCTCTCTCCGAGTTGACCATCTGGGCAGGCGAACGCGTGCTGCAAGGCGAGGTTGTCACCAAGGAGGAGGCCGACCGCATCTACGAGGAGGAGAAGAGCCAGGGCAATGAGGTCGGCAAGGCGTCGCAGGATTCGTATCGGAAATTCGAATTCAACGTCTATCCCGTGCCCGCCCAAGGCGAGGTCCGCATGCGCTACCTCTACTACGAGCCTCTGCCCATCGATACCGGAGTCGGTCGCTATACCTACCGCCTCGAAGAAGGCGGCACCGACGAGGAAGCCGAAGCCTTCTGGACGCTGGGCGACGTGGTGCAGACCGACTTCTCCATCGAGGTGGAACTCAAGTCAGCTTGGCCCGTTGCCCGGACTCGGACCCCCGGTTTCGCCGGAACGACCGAGACTGTCGATCCTCAGACCCTGCGCTACCGCTTTTCCTCGCCGGGCGCCCAGCTGGATCAGGACTTCGTCTTCTACTACATGCTCGAGCCCGATCTCCCTGGCCGTCTCGAGATGCTCGCGTATCGGGAAAACGAGGACAAGCCCGGCACCTTCATGATGGTCATGACTCCCGGCGTGGATCTCGCCCCGCTCGTCCAGGGCTCGGACTTCGTCTTCGTTCTCGACGTCTCCGGCAGCATGAGCGGCAAGCTGCATACCCTGGTCGCCGGCGTGAAGAAGGCCATCGGCCAGCTCAGGCCTCAGGACCGTTTTCGCGTCGTGGCCTTCAACGATCAGGCTTGGGATGTGACCAAAGACTGGATACCAGCCTCTCCTGAAAACGTCGAAAGGATGCTGCGCGATCTGGACGCTCTTCGTTCCAACGGCGGCACCAACGTCTATGAGGGTATCGAACTCGGGCTGCGCCGCATGGATGCGGACCGCGTCTCCAGCCTTGTCCTCGTTACCGATGGGGTGACGAACCAAGGCATCGTTGACCCGGCTCGCTTCTACAAGCTGCTGCATAGCCAGGACGTGCGTTTTTTCGGCTTCCTGCTCGGCAACAGCAGCAATTGGCCGCTAATGCGCCTGATGTGCGAAGCCAGCGGCGGCCACTATCGAGCGGTTTCCAATAGCGACGACATCATCGGCGAGATCCTCATCGCTAAAAACAAGATCGCCTACGAAAGCATGCATCACGCCGAGCTTTCGATAGAGGGGGTGAAGACCTTTGACGTGTCTGACTTTCGCTTGGGCAAGGTCCACTACGGCGACCAGCTCATCCTGTTCGGTCGATACGAAGAAGCCGGTCCGGCCACCGTTCGCCTGATAGCCCGTATCGGCGGCGAGGAGAAAATCTATTCCACGGATATCGAGTTTCCGGATACCAGCGTAGCTCATCCCGAGCTGGAGCGGCTTTGGGCCTTGGACCAAGTGCAGAAGATCCAGCTCAATCAAATGGCTGGCTTTCTGGACAGCAGCGAAGCGGAGCAAGCGGTGAGCGACATCGGGGTGGCCTACCAGATCGTGACCGACGAAACGTCGATGATCGCCCTGGCGGACGAGGATTTCGCCCGTCACGGAATCCAGCGCCGCAACCAGCAGCGCATTGCTGTCGAGCAGGTCGCCGCCCAAGCCAGCCCGCAGTCCCGCGGCGCTCGCAGGGTGGACACCGCCAAGCCGATGTACACGAAGAAGGCCCCATCATTCGGCAGTGGTGGTGGCGGAGGCGCGGTCGAACCGTGGATGTTCCTGCTGGCGCTTTCCGGCGTCCTCGTCTGGCGAGCCTGGAGTCGCAAAGGCCCGAAGGCCAAGGGAGTCGTTGCGGCTTTGGCTTTCGCCGGAACGATTTTCGCCCTCGGCGCAGGTCAGCAAGTTCGGGCCGACGTGCAGGGCGGCGCGTCATCCAGTTCCATCGATCACTCGATCGCCAGTTTCTGGCAGATCAGCGAGGAGGAAGCTCGGCTCGCCAGTCCTCGAGCTGAGAAGTCGCCCGAGCGTCCGCCGGAACGTAGGCGCAAGACGGATTCGCACACCGTCCGCCAGTCGCGCCGAGATGACCATTCGGACCACCACTTTGGCATAAGCCTTTTCAACGCGATTCCGGTGATCGACTTCGTTTGGGGAGGGAGGAATCGAACGGAGTCGGACGAATACGCCGGCTCGCTTGAGAGATAGAACCGTGGCGCGGGCCGGATCGGATGGAACGACCTGGAAAGGCCCGCGCCATTTTCTCGTCATGGTCCTGCATGCACGGGACTAGGTTGGCTTCGCCCAATAAGGCGACCATCGATTGAAAAGTCTTTCAGACACCCGACAGTGCAGATTTGCGCCGACCGCTTCTCAAGGATTCCGTACCAAGATTCCCCTTCTCTGCGAGAGCTCAATGGCCTGCTGGCAGATAATGTATTAAGTCATGAACCACCTGTCTGGAACGATAAAGGATTGGATCTAGGTAATATCTGTTTTTTCGAGCTTGAGCTAGCAGCTCCTGTTGGAATGATAGCGAGAAATCCTACAATAGCTTGTTGGCAAAAGATTTAACAAAATGAAAATAATCAAACTAGCACTCGCACTGACTATTATTTCGCCATTCGCCTTAGCACAAACAAACGAAATAGTCTTTAATCTACAACAGAAAGATTTTTCAGCAGCACCTCGCACGACGACGAGTCCCATGTCGATTCGTCTCTGGGATTCGTACAATAGTGGAGGACCAACCCAATATGGTACTGTATTCGAGATATACGGACGCAGCGGACATCAAACCACCCAATTGAATTTCGGGCACAACGGAAAAATACAATTCAGAGAAGCATTTTATGGAGAAACCGAATGGTCCGAATGGGTAACACTTTTAGACTCTAGGAGCCCAATTTCCTTCCCTCTAGCACAAATGGACTTTTCATCCGCTCCGCGAACAAACATCGGACCCATGTCAATTCGCCTTTGGGATTCGTATAATAGCGGAGGTCCCACAACCTATGGGACCGTCCTTGAGATCTACGGACGCAACAACCATCAGACGACTCAGTTGAATTTCGGGCATGATGGGAAACTGCAATTTCGCGAAGCCTTCTATGGAGACACCGAATGGTCACCTTGGACTAAGTTGCTTGATTCTAATAGTAATGTTTCCTCAAGTGGAAACCTACTGATCGATGGTTCAGGGCCACACTATGTTGCGAATGGAAACGTTGGCATTGGAACGATTGATCCAGGAACCCATAAACTAGCGGTGAATGGAACGGTCCGAGCAAAAGAAGTTATTGTTGAAACAGGATGGTCTGATTTTGTATTCGAAGACTCTTACAGATTGAGAACTCTCACTGAAGTAGAGTCTCATATCGAAGAACACGGACACCTTCCTGACGTCCCATCTGCTGCCGTTGTCGAATCAGAAGGACTTTCGGTCGGCGAAGCTCAGAAGATCATGATGCAAAAAATCGAGGAGCTTACCCTCTACATGATCGATCTGAAAAAAGAGAACGAAGAACTAAAGACAAGAGTCGCAGAACTAGAATCAAACTAGTGCCAACAAAACGCTAGATCCGTCTCCGGGCTTGCCTCTGCGCGAACAAGTTCGCTACGATCCAATCCCTACGCGGCTCAGCGCCGCATTGCAAAAGTAGATGAAACCAAATCCTCATCGCGGCCTTCTGCATCATATGAATATCAACGTTTCTGACCTAAAGCGTTCTTCGAAATTCTATGGTCCTTTGTTTGAATACCTGGGATACGAGAGGGCAGGCTATGATTACGAAGGAGAATGGGCGTTTGAAGAATGGAAGCAATGGCTTGAGGGTACGCCGCACGAGATCAGCATCGTACAAGCTCATGGTGACGAAACTTACGAGAAGGAAAAAGGAAGAGCAGTAGGAAGGCATAATCACATCGCTTTCTGTGCTGAAGATCGAAAGGACGTCGACAATCTCTACGAAAGAGTGCTGGTTCCATTGGAGAAAGAAGGACTCTGCTTTGTCGAGGATCCTCCCTGCGAGTGCCCAGAATATGGTGACGGATACTACGCTACGTTTTTCTTAGATCCAGACGGACTAAAATACGAATTCGTCGTCAATCCCAATTACTTCAGAAAGAAGAAAGCCAGAGATGAAAGGCTGGCAGAACAAGGCGCTTAAGCCAACACGGCTGAGCTTTTCGCTCTGCAAAAAAGATGAATCCGAGAATCGTGTTTAGAACTCCTAGCGTTGAAGAGTACCATGCGATTCGCAGACACGTAGGTTGGCGCAACCCAGAGTGCTCCTCTGTATCAGAAAGATCCCTCTCGAACTCATTATTCACCGTTTGTCTAGAGATGGAAGAAACGCTTATAGGGTTTGGGCGTGTCGTTGGCGACGGTGGACTTTTCTTTTACGTTCAAGACCTAATTGTTAGAGAAGAGTATCGAGGCAAGGGATACTCCAAGTTGATAATGAACGAGCTACTCGAATACATTCGAAAGCATGCAAATGACGCCTCTTTCATCGGGCTCTTTTCAGCGAAGGGAGTTGAAGGTCTCTACGAAAGCCATGGTTTCGTTTCGCGACCAAACCAAAAAGTTGGAGCCGGAATGTTCATTCCGTTTGCGAATCTAAATAGAACGAAGCAGAATAGACAGTAGAGAGTCCTTCCAACCGCAGGTTGGCATTGACCCATGGTTGAGTCGCAGACTCGGTGCGCGCTTCCGGCAATGGAGGGGCCTTTTGGCGGTTGGACGCGACTGGTTGAGCTTCTCCTCGGGAACTCCGCAGATTCCATCCGCTGGTCGCGTGTCCGCTGTGCGCTGGCAAGATCCGCACTGCGGCCCGCTCGGCGATCGGGCCCTACCTCTGCCCGTCAGAGGACACAGTTTTAATCGTACTCGAAAGGACTTCTTGACGCTTTAGCGTCTTGCCGCCAGAATGGCAAACCATGAGCAAAGCGACATTGTACTTAGACGACACGCTACATAAGGCGTTGAGGATCAAGGCTGCGGAAACCAGACAGTCCATGTCTGACCTCGTGAATGACGCGCTCAAAGCAGTGCTCAGAGAGGACATTGAAGACATTTCCGCTTGGAAAGACAGACGAAACGAGAAAACGATCAGCTACGACGAACTACTTTCTCAGCTCAAGGAAGATGGCACGATATAGCCTCGAATTTGCATCTTCGATCCGGAAAGATCTTAAAAGGATCCATAAGAAAGAAGTTCTCAGAATCCTCGATAAAATTGAAAAACTGACCGATGAGCCAAGGCCAGAAGGATCGAAGAAGCTAACCAGCGAAGAACTCTACCGAATTCGAATTGGGAGTTATAGAGTGATCTACGAAGTTTTCGATGACAAGCTGGTCGTGCATGTCGTCAAGGTTGGTCATCGAAAGCATGTTTATAAAAATTAGGTCGAGCAAGTCGGTGGTCACAACTCCGAGGGCTGCCGCTCCCTTCGCGTGACACCTCTGCGTTGGAATAGAGATGGGCAGAAGAAATTATCTCATAGAAGGCGTATCTGGCGCAGGTAAAACGATGGTGGGCAACGAGCTGGAAAAGCGGGGGTGTCATGTGATTCATGGTGATCGCGAGCTCGCGTATTGCGGTGACCCCGAGACCGGCGAACCTGTAACGCCGAATACCGAAAAGCCATCAGCTAAGTGGCGTTCTGCCCACCATATTTGGGACCTTGAGAAGGTACAGAGGCATATCGATAGTGACGCCGAAGATTGTACCTTCTTTTGTGGTGGCTCCAGAAATTTCTCGAAATTTGTAGATTTGCTCGATGGCGTGTTCATACTAGATGTTGACTGTGAAACCATGATGGCAAGAATTGATAAGCGAATTTCAGTTGATCCCAGCGATTTCGGAGCGACTGAGGAGGAGCGGTCTCTCATCCTAGAGCTGCACGAAACAAAAAGGGACATTCCTAAAATTGGGACTATTATCGACGCAGCTCAGCAGTCAGACAAAGTAGTTGACCAAATTCTTGATATCATCAAGGTCATGGAAGGTGATGGGGCCGGACCTCAACGCCCAGATAGATGAAATGCTGCTCCAATCTTTCTGTGGATGCAATTCGTTACAGTCACTTCGCTCCTTTCACTCTTGTTTTTTACATCAATTGCTATCCCTTCGCAAATCGACGCTGATGAACCAATAATGAGTGTCAAAACTACATTAGACTCAGCTACCACGATGCTCATCGTGAAAGACGTTAAGAAAACCGCCGAATTCTATCGTGATAGGCTCGGATTCAAGATTGAGTTCGTTGTCGAAGAAGGAACTCCTTTCGCCTCTGTGTGGAGAGATGGATACAAAGTTTTCTTCGAAAGCTACCCAGACTACAACGAAGACTATGAAGATTTCGAGAAGGTTGCAGTGAAGTGCGGGGTATATTTCATGGTCGATGACGTGGATTTACTCTATGAGGAATTCAGAGATCGAGGAGCGGAGTTCGTATGGACGCCACAAAATCAAGAATATGGGAATCGTGATATGAAACTCTTAGACAACAATGGATACCAGCTTCTATTTGCGACCGATTTAGAAGAATAATAGTCAGAACCAATTGTGTAAAGGAATGTCTGTCGCGCTTCACCCCACTGCCATCACCTCCAATCGGACGTTGGCAAAGAAAAGATGATCAAAGAAGCGACAGCCAAAGACCTGGACTCATGGGTGGAGCTGCGTGTTCGGCTGTGGCTTCATCATTCGCTCGAAAAGAGCCGAGCTGAATGTTTGAAGATCATCGATTCCGAGAGAGAAAACTGCTTCATTTCTTATCCAACCTCAGAAGAAAGGGAAGGAAATGGATTCATCGAGGTATCGACTCGGGATTACTCCGATGGATGCGAGAGTTCTCCTGTTGGCTACATCGAAGGTGTTTTCGTGAGTGAGAAAAGTCGAATGGAAGGATTAGGAAAAGAACTAGTCGAAAAGAGCTATGAATGGTTCTTGTCGAAAGGTTGTTCCGAAGTAGGTTCAGATGCATTGATCGAAAACGAATACAGCATTTCTTTTCATAAGCACATCGGTTTCGAGGAAGTCGAAAGGCATGTCGTCTTTCGAAAACGAATACATGCCAAGCAGGCAGTTGTGCGAAACGTCGAGCGACTGCGGGGCTCTCCGTTCCACACCTAGGCGTTGGACCAAAAAATGAACTACCAGAAGCTTAGCACGCTAGCGATCTCCCTGATCGGCTTCTATTCTATATTTTCGGCTATCTTGGTTTCGGGTATGCAAGTCCTGATTCTCGTTATGGCGCCGTTTCAGCAGGATGGATTCGAAGTCGCCGGGTACGCATCAATCGCTTTGATTCCACAATTCGTTGCGCCTCTCATATTCGGAATCATATTGGTCAGAAAGTCCGCTAAAATTAGCAGTTGGTTACTGTCTAATGTCGAAGTCAAAGGAGAAGAAAAGATCGAAGGACTAAAGATCGAGGATTTGAGCTTCCTGCTCTTCTCGCTTCTCGGACTCTATATGATCTCTACGACTTTCCCAGACGCCTTGAGGCTGTTTGCAGCATGGTTCTCCTACACGGCGTCTTCAACAGGCACTCTCGGCTATGGAGAGGATGATTTCTGGGACGGGAGGTTTCCAGAAGTAGTTTATCACGTAGCTGCGATGAGCTTTTCAGCATTCGTTTTCTTCCGGGGCTTGAGCATCAGTCGATTTGTCATAGCTAGTAGAAAAATATATGTCCAACATAGCAGCTCATGCAACTCCGGTCAGTCGCGTCGCGACTGACCTACGTGTATGGCTTTCAAGTTCCGCATGAACTGTGAAAAACGAGAATCGACAGATCTACAAAGTTTTATTGTATGTGAATTAGTAATGAAGAAATTTGAGAAGATGACAAAAGCGGAAGTGATCGACGCTCAATGGGCGTGGGCCAAAGCCATAATCGCGCAGGATGTGGAAGCGCTTCTTGGACTGTATGACTTTGGTTTGCCCGATGAACCGCTTCTGTTTAAACCGACCTTGGCGGATGTAATCCGTCTCGATGAAGCGGGAGCGCGTTCCTATTTCGTAGGGGGTAATGCGAACTACCCCCATGACAGTGGATTCCTAAACCATGGCTGGAAACATGTAGAGTTTCAAAGCGCCGTCGGCCCTGTCCTGAAGGCTGGCGGCATGGGCTATAAAGACATGGGCCACTACACCTTCGTCAACGAGAATGGAGATGCGACCCGCGCTGACTATACCTTTGCCTATCATAAGCTCGACGGCCAGGTGCTGATATCTCTCCATCATTCATCTCTAACCTGGATACCACCCACTGATCGTGCGAAATGATCGCATAGCAAAAAGGTCAGCCTGACGCTTGGCGGCGCAGGCTACCTAAGCGCTCGGCTGAAGAAAAATAATCAAAATGGACACGCTTGCGATAGAGAAAAAGTACAGCGAGGCCTTGGATGGTCTCGGAGAAAACACCAAGAAAGTGTTTGGATATGAGAAACCTGTCTTAGTGGAGGGAGGCAACTATCCAGGCATATGGTTGGAGTGTGGACCGCTGGAGGGGCTGGTGTACGGCAGATACGCCCCCGAGGTCGCAAAGGCCAATCACGAAGTCTTTTTTTATCACCAGCGGGAAGATGGTTACTTTCCTTGTTGGATCCATGCCGACCGCATCGGCGCTTCTCAAATCCAAATGGTGGTGCCGATTGCCAAAACGGCTCTGGAAACGGCCGATTTGACAGGGGATGAAGCCTTTCTGGCTTTAGCCTACGATTGCTGCGCCCGATGGGATCATTGGCTAGGCCAACACAGAAACACGCGAGGAACTGGTCTTTGCGAAGCCTTTTGCGAATTCGACACTGGTCATGACAACAGCCCTAGGTTTGAGGGCTTGCCAAAGAAAAGCCATAACGACGATGCAGCCCTCTGCCCCAAGGCTGGCAAACTGCCTTACCTTGCCCCGGATCTGTCTGCGACGGTTTACGGAGGGCGGCGTGCTCTGTCCGAAATGGCAGAGCGTCTAGGCAAGACTGATGAAGCAGCGAAGTGGCGGGAGAAAGCCGAAGAGATACGGAAACTCATTATTGAAAACTGCTACGATCCCGAAGACGAATGCTTTTACGATGTCGATTCCGACGGAGCTTTTGTCCGTATTCGTGGCGATGCTCTTACGAGGGTCCTATGCGAGCATGTGGTAGATCAACCTATGTTCGAGCGTATCTATGCCCGACACATCAAGGACCCGGAAGGATTCTGGCCACCGTATCCTTTGCCGTCCATAGCCGTGAGCGACCCAACCTTTGTACGTGAACTGCCGTCCAATTCCTGGGGCGGCGCATCGCAGGCGCTCACTGCGTTACGGGCTCCCCGATGGTTTGAATACTACGGAAAATCTACAGACTTGAAGGAACTGATGCGGCGTTGGGTTGAAGCGATCCTCGCTGCCCCAGCATTTATGCAGCAGATGAACCCGTGGACAGGCGAGTTTTCGACTTCCGAAGGATATTCGCCAGCCATGTGCGTGTTTATCGACTTTGTAGATAGGCTGGAAATATTGAGTGCCAAATGTCAAAGGTCGCCGGACAGCGGTGGCCTTTGACATTTGGCTAGACAGCCTTGCTGTGCGTATTGCGAGTCGCCTAAGTCGCGTTCGATTCACCAGACATTGATGCCGCTCTTGTCCTGATGACTCCAGATTCCGCATGCACGGGACTAGGTCGGCTTCGCCCAATGAGGCGACCGTTGATGGAAAAATCTTTTCAGGCACGCAACCGTCACATTTGCGTCGGTCGCTTCTCAAGGATTCCGTCAAAATTCCCCTCTCTGTTGAAGCTCAATGGTTTGCAGGCAGATACTACTTTAAGTCATGAACCGCCTTCCCGTAACGATAGCGGATTGGATCTAAGTAATGTCTGTGCTTTAGCGCTTGAGTTAGCAGCTCCTGTTGGAATGATAGTGGGAAATCCTACAATAACTTGTTATGGGAAAATTAGAAGAAATAAGGAAACGCGAAGATGAGTTCTTCTCTTCTGGTCGACGCTTACTGACTGATTTTCAATACATCGAATTTTTGCTGAAGAGATATTTGTCGCTCTGTTACGAGGCCACTCGCCAAGAATTAGACGGCATACTCCAATATGATCGCAATCCTTCTAAATTAGAAAAATGGTCTCTAGGGAGGCTTGTGGACGAAGCTATGATTTACTGTAATAGTAAGTGGGTGCTGACGGGGTTGAAAGAACTTGTGCAGTATCGAAATGATGTTGCTCACAGCGTCTTCGTAGACGCTCATCAAAATGCATTTGAGGAGGGGTTTGTTTCGAAGAAAATCGAAGAATTGAATAAAATAAAGATTCAGGCTGAACACGTAATAGTGTGCCTTCTGGACGAAGAACGTTCGTTAAAGCAATCCATAACAAGTCGTGGGAGGACAACTCCGTAGGCTGCGCCTACTCCGCGTCTCCACTCATCGTTAGAAGAGACAATGAATTTGGAAAAGGTGCATGAAAAGGAGACGTTCACCGTTTTACTGAAAAAAGACATCAAGATGAGTGCTGTGCTTCATTACCTTTCCGAACGTGGCTACACTCAAGAAGATGATTTCCTGTATTTGCTAAGGAACGACATTGTTGAGAAATGGCAGACCGAAACATTGGTCACGATTGACTTCGAACCGAACGATAGAATTGAGTTTTCACTACTTCCAGCATCACTTCCCCAAAAACAGTGGGATCGCTTTTTCGACGAGCTGTCCAGTTTCGGCGAAACATTCGGAGAAGGAACAAAACATATGGAAGAAAATTTCGAGATGATTGAAAAAAGTTCGATCATCGAAAGATGGAGCGAAGAGATTACTCATGATTGTGGCGACGTGTCGGGATCAGATTCAGTCGCAATTCTCATCCAAATGGAATATGAAAAATGAAGGTTCTAACATGGCGTGTCAGGCAATGCCTGTTACGCTCCGCTCCACAGCCATCGCCTGCACTTAGCTTTAGCAAAGAAAAAAATGGTTGCCAAACACACAGAGATCTCACCTCCGACCGATCTGGACACGCCCATATACAAATACCTCTCCACTGAGGCGTTCCTTTACCTGATGGAGTTTCACATACTCCGATTCAACAGCCTAAGGAGCTGGCCTGATTCTTTTGAGGGTGGAATGTACGAACACCTCCAAAGACACTCCAAATACTCTAAAGTACTTGAGAAGGAGGTGTCTAGCTTCGTGGGCTCTTGCTGGACCCTACAACAAGAGGACCGCCGTTTATATACCAATGACTTTCAATTTGAAGCAGCGTCGAAAGAGTTAGAAAAAGATGGTTCGTCTGCGATGTGGGAGGCGTACTGCAAGTCTGGCGGTGCTCGAATAAAAACTACAATTAGAAAGATTCTGGATTCGATCATTAAGCATAATCCAGAATTAGAAACTACGAGAGGAAAGGCCTATTACGAGCCTGCGGCGACGATTTCCCGTAACCCAGTTTCTGAGCCTCATGCACTGCTATTCAAGAAGAAGGTGCCTTTCCGCTTTGAGAGCGAATTTCGATTCATAGTTTCAAATGCTGATTGCTCAGTACTGAACATTCCCGTCTTCAATTTTTACGATTTTATCGATGAGATTCTCATATCCCCTGCTAGCGAATCAAAGATCTGGATATCGAGATCACTATTCATGAACACGTTCACAAGAAAGGTTCTCCACGGTAAGAAACGCCCAAAAACCAGAATCTCCCAGCTATACGCACTTATATCGGAAGAAGTATAAAAGATGCTAACAATAAGACGGTGCGGACAACGGCGACAAGCATCGCGTCTGACCTCGACGATGTGCGAAGCGTTCATGAATGACCAGGTTGAACAAGGTGTGATCAGCAAGCACTCCCGCATGACCAATTGATGAGATGAAATGAGGGGGCAAAAAACACTCCTATACTCTTGCGATAGCTGAAGGAAACTAACAATCCTCGCTGCCCTCGCCTTCCTCTAGTTTCTCCACGAAGTCCTTGGCGTCCCTTGCGGAAGCGAAATCCTCCAGGGCCGATAGAATGCGGCAGGAGTAGAGCGTCATCAGGTCGTTGAGCTTGCCCAGGGCGAAGGGGCTGATCTCGATGCGGTCATCCGGCCACTCCTCGAAAACCGAAAAGACCGAGGCGATGCAGATGATCAGATCCGCGTTCTCGTCGACCTTCTTCCTCGCTTCCGCATAGCGGCGTATTGTTTCTGCATCCATTCCTTTGATCATATGCTAGCTAAGCTAGCTTTATTAGCGTCGTACTGGCAAGCTCAAAAGCTAGCTTCGCTAGCAAAATGAGCGACGGAAAGAAACACACGACCATCGGTGTCAGGGTCGATGACGAGCTTCTCGCCATTATCCAGTCTCTGGCCGAAGATGATGACAGACCAATCGCATCGATGGCTCGCAAGCTAATCGTAGAAGCGCTTGAGGCTCGAAAGGCAATCAGACCCAAAAGAAGGAAGTAGCCAGCCTAACCAAGCGAGCGAGGTAGCTGGTACGAGTTTCGTCGATCCCATTATCTCTTCTTAGCGTTGTCGCGAGGGCTTAGGATCTGGGCAAAATGAAAGTAAGTCTGGTGACGAAACGAATGCCTAAGGAATCAGTGGATACAGTTCCGGTTAGTGCTCTGTACTAACTTTTGTCGTATCGCTTTGGCGTTCGGCGAAAGAAAAAGGACAGCTTGCCAAAGGCTACAGCACGATTTAGAACAGAATCATGACCACTAAAGAGAAGGTGATCGAAAGAATCCAAGCCCTGCCCGATGACGTTGATGTCGAAGAAATTAGGAAAAGGTTGGATTTTATTCTCGGCGTCCAAGAGGCGCTCGAAGCATCCGAACGAGGTCAGACTACTCCCAAAATTGCGGTCAAGGGCATGGTTAGGCAATGGGCTTCACGGTAGACTTCTCGCCCCAAGCGCTCCACGATCTAGAAGCCGCCGTTAGCGAGATTGCAAAAGATAGACCTGAAAGAGCTGAGAGTTTCGGGATCGAGCTAGTAGACAAGACCGACATACTCGAAAAGTTTCCCTTCTCCGGAAACATAGTACCCGAGTTTGGAGATGAGAGGATTCGAGAACTTCATCATAAGCCATACCGAATCGTCTATGAAGTGAGAGAGAAGCAGGCTTTGGTTGTGATCTTGAGGTACTGGCACACCTCTCGAGGATACATAAGGAAATAGCGCCGAGCAGGCGTGTCAGGCTACGAGCGTTCGCGCTCGCCGCCAGCACTTGTTGAATGAAGCGTTTCGTAACCAAAATTCCGATACTGACCGTCGTCTTGTCGGCGATCGCCGTCCTGATCCACGTCTTCGATCCGCTGGTGGGCGGAGTGTTGGAATGGCGAGCGGACCTTTGGGGTAGTGGCGAGCTTTGGAGGTGGGTGACGGGGCATCTGGGGCATTGGGGGGCTCGGCACCTGGTGTGGGATTTGGCGATGTTCGCTTTGCTGGGAGCCGTTTTGGAACCGCGGTGTCGAGGGCGGTTTTTGGCGACGCTTCTTTTAACAACGGTTTTGACGGACTTGCTGTTTCGAGTCGGAGGGGAGTTCGAGCGGTATCGCGGTCTTTCGGGTTGGGCGGTAGGCCTGTTTGCCTTGGCGATGCTGGAGTTGGTTGGTTCCGGGCTTAGGCAGGGAAGGCTGGGGATGGTTTTGCTGGGGGCTGCGGGTTGGATGCTGCTTCTGGCGAAGGTGGCGTTCGAGTGGCTGACGGGGGAGGCTCTGTTCGCCTCCGGCTGGGGCGATGCCTCGTTTATCGTGGCGGTGGAAGCCCATTTGGCGGGAGCGCTGGCTCCGGTGATAATCCTTCTTTTCTTGTTAGGGCGAAAAGGTGCGGGATCAAAACAGTGTCTTGGGCGTGTCGATCCGGATAATGATTTTGCCGCCAAATGATTTTGCAAAAAGGCTCCTGCAACTGCTTTGGGGGAGAGGGAGCAAAATCATTAGGGGCAAAATCATTTTTTTGAGAAGCAGGCTGGGCTGCCGGTTCGGATGGGAGCGATTTCAGGCGCTCGGATATTCGGGAGCTTATCCGTCCTGCATGCTGTATGGACGCAGGCGCTCCTCGGGGCGAAGAGGATCTCATCAATTGTCGTGTCGTGGATGATTTTCCTAAACTTGAAAACTATTGCTTGACTACATACCAACTGGTCGGTTTTCGTGCTTCTCGATTTTTGAAGCATGTCACCGACTCGCCAACCTGAGACGACCCGAGCCAAGATTCTGGAAGCAGCCTTGGAGCTGTTCCACGTCAACACGTTCAACGGCACCAGCATCAACTTGATAGTCGAACGGGCGGGGATTACCAAGGGGGCGCTTTTCCACCATTTCAAGGGGAAGAACGAGCTGGCCTACGCGGTGATCGACGGGCCGCTTCGAGAGTCGATTCGACAGGTCTGGGTGGAGCCGCTGTCCAGCTCGGTGGATCCGATCAAGGACCTGAAGGACATCGTGCATAGCTTCGGGCCTATGCTGGAGGAGGACCCTGAACTGGTGACCATGGGATGCCCGCTCAACAATCTGTCCCAGGAGCTTTCCTCCATGGAGGGCGAATTCCGCCGCTATCTGAGCAGCATCTACCGGGAGTGGGAGGAAGCGGTAGAGAAGGCGCTCCGGGCCGGCATCCTGGCGGGCAATGTTCGGGCCGACATCGATCCGGCGAGCGTGGCAACTACTTTTGTCGCTTTGAGCGAGGGCTGCATCGGACTCCTCAAGGCTCACGGTTCGGTCGACGGCTATCATAAGGTAGCCCAGGGATCCGAGTTCTTTCTAAACGCCCTAGCCCCTGGAGAATAGTTTTTTTGGCCAATTTGCGTACCAACTGGTTGGTACTTTGCCTCTAACCTCTAACCCTCGCCAAATATCCAACTGATGAATACAAGACCTGCTAAGGAGGACCCCAACTGGATCGTACGGTTGGCGGAACAGGCGATACGATACCGCTGGGCGGTGATCCTGGCCACCGTGATTCTAACGGGGCTCGCTTTGGCAGGCTTGCGCAACGGCGTGACCTTCGAGACGAGCTACCGGATTTTCTTCGCCGGGGATAATCCGCAACTGCAGGCCTTCGATGCTCTGCAGAATATATATACGAAGGATGACAATGTGATGTTCATCCTGACGGCTGGCAAGGATTCGATCTACGAGGAGGAGTTTCTCGAGGCGGTTCAGTGGCTGTCGCATAGAGATCGGGCTTGGCAAATTCCATATACGCGACGGGTGGATTCCATTTCGAATTTCCAGAATTCCGTAGCGGATGGCGACGACATCTTCGTGAACGATCTGGTGCCCGAGGATCTTAAGCTGGATGAGAGCGCCTTGGCAGCGATCCGCCGGTCCGCCGAGAGCGAGCCTGCTCTGTTCAATCGCCTGATAAACGGGGACGGCTATACTACGGGAGTGAATGTCACCGTAAGCTTGCCTGGCGTCAACGACATGACCGAAGTGCCTGAAGTGGTGAACGAGGTGCGAGCCTTGGCGGACGAGTTTGCAATTCGCTACCCGGACATAGAGATCCGCAAGGCGGGCATGGTGATGCTCAACAACGCGTTTTCCGAGTCATCCTTGAAGGACATGGGCACGGTCATGATGCCGATGTTCGTGGTCATCTTCCTGATCATGGCCATTTTGCTGCGTTCCATTCTAGCTACGGCTACGGCTGGTGCGGTATTGATGATCTCGATACTGGGAGCGATGGGCATGATGGGCTGGTATGGCTTCAACCTGAGTGCCCCTCTCATGAGCGCGCCTACCATGATCATGACGCTGGCGGTAGCGGACAGCGTGCATATATTGGTCACGTTTTTCAGCGAGCTACGTCAGGGCCGCGACAAGCGGGCTGCCTTGATCGAGAGCGTCCGCATAAATTTCACTCCGGTATTGCTGACCAGCATCACTACTGCGGTGGGTTTCCTGAGTATGAATTTCAGCGACTCGCCTCCCTTCCGCTATCTTGGCAATGTGGTGGCGACCGGAGTCATGATCGCCTGGGCGGCCTCTATCTTCTTTCTGCCGGCGGTGATGTCTCTGTTTCCCTTCAGGGCCAAGGCGAAAGCCGCCGATCATGCCAAAGCGGATAGTTCGGTATTCGACGCTCTGAGCGCTTTGCTTTCCCGTCGCCGCCACTCCTTTCTCGCCGGTTCGATTGCGGTGGTGGCTTTTCTCGGCTTTCTCATTCCGCGCATCGACTTGAATGACCAGTGGGTCCAGTACTTCGACGAGTCGCTCGAATTTCGCCAGCATGCCGACTATGCGGAGGAGAATCTGACGGGGATGAACAATTTCGAGTTTTCGATCCCTGCGGCGGAAAGCGGCGGAATCAACGAGCCCGAGTACTTGCGGACCTTGGGCCGCTTCGCGGACTGGTTTCGCGATGATCCCGACGTGGTGCAGGTCAATACGATCGCGGATACGATGAAGCGATTGAACCGTAACATGCACGGCGACGATCCTGCTTACTACCGGATTCCCGACAGTCGCGAGCTGGCTGCCCAGTATCTGTTGCTCTACGAATTTTCGCTCCCGTATGGCTTGGACCTGAACAACCAGGTCAACGTCGACAAGTCAGCCACCCGCGTGACCATCACGACCAGGGATGTGCCCACGAAGCAACTACGCAGCTTGATCGATAAAGGCGAGCTCTGGCTTGAGGAGAACGCTCCCGAGTACATGCACGTGAGGGCGGCGAGCCCGACGGTGATGTTCGCCCACATCTCGGAGCGGAATATAAAGAGCATGCTATGGGGCACGTTTTTCGCGGTGCTCGCGATCTCGATTCTCCTCGCCATCGCGCTGCGTAGTTTGCGCTACGGCCTCCTGAGCCTGATCCCCAATATCGTGCCTGCGGTGCTCGGCTTTGGGATCTGGAGCGCTCTTTACGGCGAGATGGGGCTGTCGCTGGCGATGGTCTCGGGCATGACCTTGGGCATTGTGGTCGACGATTCGGTCCACTTTTTGAGCAAGTATCTCCGGGCTCGTCGCGAGAAAGGTTTGGGCGGCGAGGCGGCGGTTCGCTATGCGTTTCGCACCGTGGGCAAGGCGCTGGTCGTCACTACGCTGCTGCTAGCGGTCGGCTTCTCCATTCTCGGTCTCTCGTCCTTCCGCATGAACAGCTGGATGGGGCAGCTCACGGCTATCGTAATCGTGATGGCTTTGATAGCGGACTTCATATTGCTGCCAGCCCTGCTGATGAGCCTGGACCGTCGGAGGAAGAAAAGGGCGCCTCAAGTCGAAGCGCCTGACGAAGTGCCTGTGCACGTATGAAAGGGTAAGGCTTTATCCCGCAGCCGCGCACATGCGTCAACTTAACGTAAGAAGCATCCTTTGGAGGGCAACGCTCTGTCGTTGCCGCAACGTTTATTCCCCCGTAGGCTCCACGGCAACGACGGAGCGTTGCCCTCCAGCGAATAGCTGGACACGCATTTTCCACAGAATTCCAACCCAACGAATGTCATGAAAACGAAAACGAGAAGATTCCTTGCTTTCCAACTTGCGTCGCTGCTGGCTGTCGCCGGCTTCGCCCAGTCCACTCCTGAGGAGCGTGGGCTCGAGATCGCCCGCGAAGCCGATGCGCGAGACACGGGATTCGGCGATTCCGTCGCGGAGCTCGAGATGGTCTTGCAGAACCGTCACGGCGAAAGCAGCAACCGCGAGATGAAGATGAAGACGCTGGAAGTCAGCGGCGATGGCGACAAGACCCTGATCCACTTCGACCGGCCGAGGGACGTCAAGGGCACCGCCTTTCTGTCCTTCACTCATCGGGTCGGTCCGGACGACCAGTGGCTCTATCTGCCGGCCTTGTCTCGGGTGAAGCGCATCTCCTCCAACAACAAGTCCGGCCCCTTCGTCGGCAGCGAATTCGCCTACGAGGACCTTTCGTCCCAGGAGGTGGAGAAGTACACCTACAGGTACATCAGGGACGAGGTCTACGAAGGCCAGGATTGCTTTGTGGTCGAGCGCTATCCTGTGGATCCGAAATCTGGATACACCCGACAAGTCGTCTGGTTTGACAAGCAGGAGTACCGGTCGCTGAAGATAGACTTCTACGATCGAAAGGACGCCTTGCTCAAGACGCTGGTCTTCCTGGACTACCAACAGTATCTGAACAGGTACTGGCGGGCAGACCGAATGGAAATGGTGAACCACCAGACTGGCAAGCGAACGGATCTGATCTGGAAGAACTACGTCTTCGGAAACGGCTTCACCGAGCGCGACTTCGATCAACGCAGCCTGCGCAACACGCGGTAGTCGAAGAGATGGACCCGATGTGGCGCCGGGCGCGATTACAAGTTTGCCTTATGATAGGCAAAGGTAGGGCCCGATCGCCGAGCGGGCCTCAGTGTAGGATCTTGCAGTGCGGGTCTAGACAAGTCGGGAACTCGTCGGGATCCCTACCAGGACACCGTTTTAGTCGCGCCATGTGGCGCGCGGGACTGGCTTTGGCACTCGCGCCTTTTGCCGCGCAGGCGGCGGAGTGGTCGGGCTATATCGCGGGGGAGGGGCGGATCTTCGAGGATCGTCCGTTGCACGCCGGACAGGATTCGGATCCTTCGGGCGCATTGCTGTTCGAGCCCGAGTTCTTTCACGAGTGGGAGAAGCCGGAGCTGCTGTTCGAATTTTCCCCCTTCCTCCGACTGGATTCGCAGGACGAGGAGCGCGAGCTTTTCGATATCCGCGAGCTGTCCCTGCTTTGGGTGAACGGGAACTGGGAAACGCGGATCGGCATTTCGAAGGTCTTCTGGGGCGTCGCGGAGTCCCAGCATCTGGTGGACACGATCAACCAGACCGATCTCGCTGCCAATCCCGATGGGGAGGACAAGCTGGGCCAACCCATGGTCCACTTCGTCTACGTCAGCGATTTCGGAGACTTCGGCCTGTTTCTTCTGCCCGGCTTTCGCGAGCGCGCATTTCCGGGAGTGGAAGGGCGTTTGCGTGGTAGTCTAGCGGTGGATACGGACAATCCGATCTACGAGTCTTCCGGCGAAGATGAACGGCTGGACTTGGCTCTACGCTGGAAACACTACATTGGCGATGTGGATATCGGACTGCACTACTTTCGTGGCACGAACCGGGAGCCCGGCCTTGTTCTGCAGTCTGGTGACGGAGGCACGCCCGTTTTGCGGCCTTACTATGAGCTCATGGATCAAGTCGGCCTGGACCTGCAGCTGACCAAAGGCGGTTGGCTCTGGAAGCTGGAAGCCATCGCGAGAGACAGTGCCAGCGATCGCTATTCCGCAATGGTGGGCGGTTTCGAATACACGCTCTACGCTCTTGGCGGCTCGGCTCTGGATCTCGGGCTGTTGGGCGAGGTCCACCTCGACTCGCGCGGCCGCTCCGCTCCGGTCCCCTTTAATCGGGACGTGTTCGTCGGCGGCAGGCTTACCTGGAACGACGAGGCCGACACCAGTCTCATCGCGGGAGCCTTCGTCGATGCGGACAACGGCTCCACGAACGTTCGCTTGGAATTCGAGCGTCGGCTTGGCCGCTTCTACAAGTTGGAGGTAGAGCTGCAAAAGCCCCTAGGAATTGAAGAAGAAGACCCCCTGTATCCACTTCGTCGAGACAGCTACCTACAGATGACCTTGAGTCGGTACTGGTAGCGTTTCCCCAAGCTGGCTAGCTTTAGCAATCGTCTTCTTCGGTGATTGCTATATCCAAGATCTTTCCCTCGATTTCGCTCGCATCTAGAAGCTGAATCTCGACTTTCTCGAAATCGCATTGAGGGTACCGTTCTTGAAGAAGCCTCTTGTCTCGGTCCCAGAGGTCGGATACTTGATATATTGCTCCGATGCGGTTTTTCTTTTGCTTAACGGAAACCGCATGCAGGTTGCCCAGATAGATCGTCTTGCCGGCTTCTGCTTCGAAGGGCAGGAAAAACGGACGCATATGATAGCCTTCGCCGGCTAGCCCTTTGAATCTCAGGACGCTATTTCGTATGAAATATTGTCCCGGCTGTAGACGATAGAGAAGAACATAGCCGCGTTGCCCTTCTTCCCTCATCGTTGTCCGTTTCAAGATGCGGCCATGGAAGTCGAGGTTATTGTGGCGCAGGGGATTCGCGTTAGGAAAAAACTGTCTAGGCCCTCCATCAGCATGGAACTCTATGTGAAGATCGCTAAATCCGTGGAGAGGAAGAAATGGAAGCTTATTCCTTGGCGCATCCACTGTTACGGTGATTGCGACTAGGCAGTGGTCTGCGACCTCCTGGCAATTTGCCGCGGAACCGAATGTGGGGTCCAGAACAGGGAGGGCGTTCTGGACTTCCGTTACCTGCGAATCTAGCGGGATGCCGGGAACTTCAGTTTCGAATTGAGCAAGAGCTTCGGAAAAAAAATCGTAGTTCGAGTATTGGATGAAGGGGCCTTTGTGTCTTGGAGGTTTAGCTTTGCCTAGGGAAATAGAAAAAGAAGAGCGCTCGCTGTGAGTGCCTGGGGGAAACAATTTATGCCTGTGCGTGAGGTTGCCAATGTAGGTTCCTCGTCCGGCTTTCACGTCGAATTCCATGGACCTAGGCATATAAGACTTGCGTCTTGCGTATTCAACGAAGTCTATTCGGTAGCGGCCAGCGGGAAGATAAGCGCAAGTCAGCTTCCCGAATTTCCTTCGCATGACCCTGTAGGCCTGGGATCCGTCCTCGCTTGTGAAGACTATATGTAGTCGGGTGATGTCGCTCTTCACTCTGAGCACGGCGATTCCCTCGCCAGGCTTTAGTTTCTCCGCGGCTTTCGCGTGAGCGGGAAGCAGGCTGATCGCTAGCGCTATGGCGGCCAGAGCGAGTAATCGATTTACGGTTAGAGTTCTCATGTGTCGCGAATTTGCCTATATGTGAACGAATTTTGGATACAACCGAAAAGGGAATTCCAGTTAGGGCGACTTATTGAGCTAGCGTGCGGCATTCCTTTTGTCACGCTGATTGGAAAGGTGGGAGGCGCCGGGTGTGTTTTAGAGTGTCGCCAGGTTTACTCCAGGTCACGCCCTGCGGATGTAGCCGCGTTCGTGAGAACGCGGTTCCACTGGTTGTAGCAGCCAAAGTCTCCGCGTTCTCACGAACGCGGCTACACATCTGGGATCGATATTCGGCGGGGCGACACTTTGAAACACGCCCGGAGGTGCCTTGAAGCGATTGTATTAATGTGGGGTGGCTATCTCTCGCGGCGATTATAAATGGCGGAAGTCTGTCTGCTGGGCAATGCGATTTCTCAAGTCTTGGCTTCACGTGCCGCGCGGCTAGCGTGCTTGCGTGAAGATCTTCTCAGACGCGCGTTGCTTGGGCTACGAGACTCCTGGGCACCCGGAGGCTCGCTTTCGCGTCGAGTCTACCGAGGCGGCGATTCGAGCTGCTCGTTCGGATTGGGCTTGGCCGAGCGTCGAGGAGGCTCCGGAGGCGAGTTTGCTGCTGGCCCACTCTGCGGCCCATCTGGAGCGCCTGCGGGTGGCAAGGGACTTCGATGCGGACACGGCCTATCACGAGGGTATCGACCATCTGGCTCGGCTGACAGTGGGATCGGCCTTGGGGGCGACTCGGGCTGCCTTGGCGAGAGACGGGGCGTTCTCATTGATGCGACCGCCGGGGCACCATGCGGAGCGGGAGCGGGCGATGGGGTTCTGCTACCTGAACAGCGTGGCGATCTGCGCCTTGCAGGCTCTGCGGGACGGAGTGTCTCGAGTGGCGATCTGGGATTTCGATGCCCATCATGGAAATGGGACGGAGGCGATTCTGTCGGACGTCCCGGGCGTGTTGTACGTCTCGGCTCACCAGCATCCTTGCTATCCAGGGACTGGCGCGGAGTCGCATGGCAATTGCCGGAATTTTCCTGTTGCGCCGTTTGTAGCGTCGGCGGAGCACATGGCGATTCTGGAGCGTTCGTGGGACGAGCTGCTGGAATTCGAGCCCGAACTGGTTCTTGTGTCTGCGGGATTCGACGCCTATGTACACGACCCTATTACGCAAATGAGCTTGGGATTGAACGACTTTCACACCTTGGGGCAGTGGCTTGGCGGCATTGAAACGCCGGTAGCTGCGATTCTGGAAGGTGGCTACAGCGAGGACCTGCCTCAGCTGATTTTGAGCTTTCTCGAAGCTTGGGAGCGTTGATGTATCCAAAAATGGAAGACGTAGAATTTACATATATAGACAAGCAGGCCGAGCTCGACGAGCTTTGCGAGCATCTAGCCAAGCAGTCCGAAGTCGCTCTCGACAGCGAGGCGGACAACTTGCATCATTTCGAGACCAAGCTCTGCTTGTTGCAGCTGCGTTTCGACGAGACGATCTACTTGCTCGACGTTACGGCAGACTTGTACCTGGACCGTTTCTGGGAGCTGCTCTCAGGGATGCATCTGATCATGCACGGCAGCGATTTCGATCTGCGTCTGTTCGAGGAATTCTGCGGCTTCAAGGCGGCGAGCCTTTTCGACTCGATGCTGGCTTCCCAGCTTCTTGGGATCAAGCGGATCGGCTTGGCGGCGCTGCTCGAGGAGCACTTTTCGGTCAAGATCCCGAAGGACAGCCAGAAGAGCGACTGGTCGCAACGCCCGCTCACGCCGAAGATGCTGAAGTACGCCGCCACGGACGTGCTCTATTTGCACGAGCTGCGCGACAGGCTGATGGCTCGCATCGACGAGGTGGATCGGGGCGAGTGGCTGAGGCAGCGTTGCGAAAACCAGATACGCATTGCCAAGACGGGCTTTCCGAGGAACGACGAAAACTCCTGGCGCATCGCGAAGTCCGACCGGCTGGATGATCGCGGTCAGGCTGCGATCTACGAACTCTGGCATTGGCGGCAGAATCTGGCCAAGCGCCTTGACCGCCCCCCATTCAAGGTCCTGGGCAACGATTTCATTATCGCTCTGGCCGAGGGAGTTTCCGAAGGCAACTGGGAGTTCGTCTTCGAGGGGCTGCCCATGGGGATCCAGCGTCGCGCTCGCCAGGGACTTAAGGACGCTCTGCGTCGCGGAGTGACCCGCGACGTGAAGAGCTTGCCTCAGCGTCCTCCTCGCCCGGAGCGTCGAGCTCCGCTTTCCCAGCAGGAGCTTGATCGGCAGGACACGATCAAGGCTTTCCGCGACAAGCTTGCGACTGACTTTGGCTTCGACCCGACGCTTATCGCTACGCGCAGTCAGGTCGCTCAGCTTGCTCGCGATCTGGAGGACTTTAGCGGATTCCTGGAATGGCAAAGGGACTTGCTCGAACCGTGCTTGGCGAATCTGAAGTAGTTGAATTCTGGATGCTATGAAATTGGAAGGTGAAATGCTGGTGAACGTCTCCCGTTTCCTCGACGAGAAGGCTCTTTCCCAGCCGGATACGCCAGCTCTGATGGTGCCGCGCGGGCGTGACGCGAATCGACGGATCGACTACTTGAGTCTGAGTTTCCGCGAGCTCGCAGCGGAGCAGGACGCTTGGGCCGGACGCTTGCGGCAACAGGGCGTTGGCCTAGGTTCGCCGGTCTTGCTCATGGTGAAGCCGGGCTTGCCTTTGATCGCCTTGTGTTTCGCTCTTTTCAAGATCGGCGCGGTGCCGATCGTGATCGATCCGGGAATGGGATTGAAGAGCTTTCTCAATTGCGTGCGTCGCTCTCAGCCTGAGTTTCTGGTCGGCATCGGCTTGGCGATCTGGGTGTCGCGGATCTTTCGTTCCGCCTTCAAGGGCATGCGGGCGAAGATCAAAGTTGGCGGACCTTTGGACCGGATCGCCGATCCTGGCTCAAGCGAATCGGCAGTCGCAGCCGAGACGCGGGCGGACGACTTGGCTGCGGTACTGTTCACTTCTGGCTCGACGGGAGCTCCGAAGGGCGTGCGCTACGAGCATGGCATGTTCGAGGCCCAGGTGGAGGCAATTCGTATCCAATATTCCATACAGCCAGGAGAAGTCGATTTGCCGATGCTGCCGATCTTCGCTCTTTTCAATCCCGCTCTGGGAATGACCACAGTGGTGCCGGAGATCGACGCGAGTCGACCCGCCACGGTTGATCCAGCGAAGATCGTGCAAGCTATTCGGCAGTGCGAAGTGACCAATTCCTTTGGTTCCCCGGCGCTGTGGACGAAAATCGGAGCGTATTGCAGATCTCATGACATCAAGCTGCCCAGCTTGAAGCGCATCCTGATGGCAGGCGCTCCGGTGCCTCCGCCGCTTATGCGAGAGTTCAAAGGCATTCTGGTGGGAGGGCAGGTCCATTCTCCTTACGGGGCGACTGAGGTGCTGCCTGTCTCTTCCGTATCCGACGACGAAATACTGGAAGTCGCGGTCGAACGTACGGCGCAAGGGGAGGGCACCTGCGTTGGGCGGCCTTTGCCGGGGGTCGAGGTTCGCGTCCTGGCGATAAGCGAGGACGCTCTCGGCCTGGAGGCTTTGGATGACCCGCTTCCGGTCGGCGAGATTGGCGAAATCGTAGTGACCGGCCCGAGCGTGACCAAAGCCTATGATCGCCTGCCGGAGCCAACTCGGCTCTCGAAAATCGAGCAGGGCGACCGGATTTGGCATCGGATGGGAGACTTGGGCTACTTTGATTCCGAGGGCTGGCTCTGGTTCTGCGGCCGCAAAGCGGAGCGGGTTGTAACAAGAGATGCGGTTTTCTACACGGACTGCTGCGAGGGCGTGATCAATCTTCACCCGAAAGTGCGGCGCAGCGCCTTGGTTCGCTATGCGAAGGACGGAGAAACAGCGCCTGCTATCGTAGTCGAGCCCGAAGCGGAATCGTATCCAAAGAACGGTGAAGAGAAGACTGCTTTGCTCGCTGAAGTCCGCGAGTTGGCGGCGAGCAGTCCGGTGACCGAGGCGATCGATGAGTTTTTCGTGTGGCGTTCCTTCCCGGTAGATGTGCGCCACAATGCGAAGATCAACCGCCTGGAGCTGGCGAAGCTGATAGGTTGAACGTAGCGTGGATCCGGCAGGAGCGGGACCGCGTCCGTCGCGGAACCTGAGCCTGTCGAAGGGCAGAGAATGGATCCTGCATTGCGGACGCGGGCTAAAGCTCCGCGCTACGTTTGGCTGTTTGTTCGTGCTTTCTTGAGGTACTTGGTCGTGTAGAGGATGCCGGTCAAGGCGAGCAGGATGAGGCCGAGGGCGGAGATGTCGGCGATCCATTTGCCGGCGGCGCCGAACAGACGGCCGGAATGCAGGTCGAGCAGTACTCGGCTCCAGGTGAGCCCTTCGCCGCGGAAGGAGCGCAGGATGGCAGCTTCCAGTTCGGGAGGCGTTGGCGAGGGTTCGATGGTGGGCAGCGTGGGGTACCACTTGTCGGGTCGCCAGGCTAGAATGTCCGAGTCGGAGCGAAAGACGCCTCGGCTGGTTTTCAGTGTGAGGGTTCCCCTGTCGGCGCTTTGCAGACCGAGGATGGTTCCGCCGGGCAGATTGGCGGGGCCGAGTTGTTTGACCAGCTCTCCTTGCGGGCTGATGAGGACGATGGACGCGTTGCTGGCCGCGGCTATGAACTGTCTGAGCTCCACTACGGATACGAGCGTATCGAAAGGCAGGATACTGCGATCATCGAAATAGAGTCGCCCGTCAAGCGAGGAAAGGTAGCCGGTTTTGAATCGGTAGCTTGCGACTTCGCCCTCGGGCTTGATATCGTACCATTCGTATATCCAGTTTGCTGATACTACCTTTCTATCCAGGCCTAGCTCCTGGCTGCGGTTCAGCAGGATGCCGGTGACGCAGACGACAATAAAGACGCCGGAGAGGGCGAGGCCGATTCCGCGATGCCAACGAAGGACGAGTCGGCCTGGGTCTGGGCGACGCTCAGGGCTTGGGGCTGGCGGTGGAGGGGGTGGAGGTTGGCTCATTCGACTTCTGCAGTGGTGGTCTTGTGTAGGAGTAGAGCAAGTCGACCGAGTTTTTGCAAGGCGTTGACAGAGAGGGTGGCATCCGGAGATGCCGTCGATTTCCGGTCCAGCTTTTCTCGGCGTCGAGTGAAGCGCTTCGGAACTGGTCGGTGGAAAACGGATACGAGAAGGCGAGCGGGACTAGAAAGATCGGACAGAGGGAAAGCTCTGTCTTGCGGGGCATTTGGAGAATGGAGCCGTTTCAGATGGCCGTACTGAACGAAGTGATATCGTCCAGTCGATAGACTTTGGCGTCCAATCTCTATCGAGATCGGCTACCATTTGCGGAATGTCTAGAAGTGGTAGCCTGCACCGAGGTCGACGATCTCTTCGTTTTGAGGCGTCGGCGAATTCGGTGAACTGTATGTCCCTCTTGAATACGGCGATTTCGATAGCGGCTTCGGTCGTTTGATAAGCAAAATGCTTCCGTTTCCTACAGAGGCGGTTGATTGGCGAGCAGCGCGGGTGTCCAAAGCGTCTCGCCGGCTAGGATTCTTCACTTGGCAGGATCCATTCTCCGCAGCCACCTCCTGCGCAAACAAAACTTCAACGTTGAAGTTTTGTTTGCGCAGGGGGGTGGCGGTTTGGCGCGGATCTGGTGGTTGGCGGACGCATTGCAGGCTCTACTCCCTTTCGTGGACGCGGGCTGAAGCTCCGCGCTACGGATACGCAGTTGGGTTGCTGAAATTCGACTTGGGGTGAGCGGCGTATCCGGTTGGCGGGGTAAGGAGACCGGCCATCGGCTACCTTAATAGAGGTTCGCCCAGGATTACGCGCTTTTCAGTCGTGCTCTCACGCGATGCGTAGTGACTTTTCCGCTCGCAAATTTCGCGAAACCGTGAATTGTGCCCTCGTTTAATATTCGAGTCGTGCCAACGGCGGCTCAGGGCACGTTCCGGTTGTAGCGTCACTGTTAGAATTAGCCTGTTTTAGAAATCACTCCGACGCTTCAACGAAATAAATAATGGAAATATACGTAGGAAACATCTCCTTCGGTGCAACTGAAGGCGATCTACAAGATGCGTTCGAGCGTTTCGGCGCAGTCTCTCAGCTGAAGATCATTACTGATCGCGAGACCGGTCGTTCGCGCGGTTTTGGCTTCGTGACAATGGATAACGCTGACGAGGCTCGGGCAGCCATCGATGGCCTCAACGGCCAGGAATTGGATGGTCGCGAGCTTTCGGTTCGCGAAGCGACTCCCAGAGCCCCGCGCGAAGGCGGTGGCGGCTTCCGCGGCGGCAATCGCGGCGGTGGCGGCGGTGGTTTCCGCGGCGGCAACCGTGGTGGAGATCGTCGTGGCGGTGGAGATCGTCGCGGCGGCTATCGGGACGGCTTCTAGGCGCCTGCTTTGCTTGGCTACACTTTCGGCCCGTTTCGCGTTTTTCGCGTAGCGGGCTTTTTTTGAAGCAGGAGGGCAGAAGCAGGAGGGCAGAAGTTGGGGGAGGCGCTACGCTGGGCTGAACTATGGGAAGTTTTTTCGTACCGGATGGAGTGGATCGGGCTACGGCCTTGGCGCGGGTGACGCATCTCGCTATCGGCGCCCACCAGGATGACCTGGAGATTTTCGCCTATCACGGCATCGAGAGCTGCTACGAATCTGACGAGCTGTGGTTTGGCGGCGTGACGGTGACGGATGGCGCTGGCAGCGCTCGGTCTGGACCGTATCAGGATTTCACTGACGAGCAGATGCAAGCCGTGCGGGCTCTGGAGCAGGAAGAGGCGGCTCGGTTGGGTCGCTATTCGTTTCAGGCCCAGCTGGACTACGCTAGCGCCCAGGTTAAGGATTCCGCCCGTTGCGAGGCTCTGGTCGACGAGCTGGTCGAGCTGCTGGAGACGTGCGTTCCCCATACGCTTTATCTGCACAATCCGGCCGACAAGCACGACTCGCATGTCGCGGTCCTTTTGCGCTGCGTCGAGGCGATCCGGCGGCTGTCTCCGAAAAAGCGGCCGGAGACGATCCTGGGTTGCGAAGTTTGGCGCGACTTGGACTGGCTTGAAGACTCGGCCAAGGTGATGCTGCCGGTCGATCGCTACCCGGAGCTGGCTGGCCAGCTCTTGGGGGTTTTCGCGTCCCAGGTCCAGGGCGGGAAGGACTACGTGCGAGCGACCTTGGGCCGAAGGCAGGCGAATGCCACTTACTTTGCTTCCCATGCGGTAGATCAGGCTGCTGCGTTCACCGTGGCGCTGGATTTGGGACCCATTTTCGAGAAAAACGGTCCAACTCTAGAGGAATTCGCCATCCGGCACGTCGACTGCTTCAAGGAGGATGTGCGGAGGCGCCTCCGCAGTCTCTAAGTCCTTGTACTTCAGTTATTCGACTAGGGGTCGATACGAACGATAATAGTCATGAATTCCGAGAAAGAAAAAGCGAAGGCCGATCCTAGCCGTGACGCCGAGTGTTATCGAAAATTCCTAGCGGGAAACAAAACCGCCTTCGCCCAGGCTTTTTGGGAAAACGGGCCGCGAAAGCGGGACGGCGCGCAGGCCTCCACAAAAGCCGCCCGAGTCGGTCAGGGCTAGGCCTCTTTGAATGTAGCGCGGATCCCGCAGGGCGGGACCGCGTTCGCAATTCTCCCGCATCATCTCCTCTCCCCATCTTCATCCTCATCCCAGGATAAAGATGAGGATGAAGAAGATGATGAGGACAAGAAACCAACGCGGACGCGGTCCCGCTCTGCGCATAGGCGTCAACTTAAGCCGAAAGGCGGTGGGCTGGAGGGCAATGCTCCGTCATTGCCGCGGAGCCTACAGAGGGAACAACCGGTGCGGCAAC
>JANQRJ010000049.1 GCA_028284635.1 Pelagicoccus sp. | reverse complement strand
TCATTTGGAGGGCAACGCTCCGTCGTTGCCGCAGCGTTTATTCCCCTGCAGGCTCCACGGCAATGACGGAGCATTGCCCTCCAGCACAACGCCTTTTGGCTTAAGTTGACGCCAATGCGCAGAGCGGGACCGCGACCGTCGCAGGTTCTGAGCCTACTTTGTTAAATCTCTAGAAGCATCTCGAATGTAGGGTCGTCGCTCGCGACGTACCGCGTGGGTTCGATCTAGTGTCGCGTCATCGATGCGATGTCGCAAAGGGTAGCGCGGAGCTTTAGCCCGCGTCCGCATTTTTTATCCTCATCTTTATCCTAGGATGAGGATGAAGATGAGGAAGGGGGATGATGAGGGCGAATCGTGGTCGCGGGCTAAAGCTCCGCGCTACGGCGCACTTCGGCTTGCACGCCTGTTCGATCTTCACCTCACCTCTACCGCCACGCGGTAGAAGGCCTGGCCGCTTGATTCTAGCGGGTACTCTTCGAGTACAAACTCGTAGCGGTCGTTGAGAGCGGTGATCGTTTGGGCCGTCGAAGTATCCGAAAAGCTCTCCCAAAGATCGAGGTCGAAACTACGCTCGATGCGGAAGGAGAGCTCGCTCTCAGCTTCTTTCAGGCGAACGTAGGCAAGCTCTAGAGCCGAGCCGCCCGCCATCTTGCGAAAGGAGGGAAGTCCGGCAATACCGCTTTTCAGGTCCACCTTGGAAAGCCCCGTCTGGTACAAATCGCCAATCGAAAAGGCGTAGTACAGGAGGTTGGCCAGGCCGTTTCCCGACCAGTCCGCGTCGTCGTCGGAACCGTCTCTTGCCAGACCGTAGTAGCCCCGAAAAGCGGCGAGCGAATCGAACGGGCTCGCGAAACCTCCGAATTCGAAAGCTCCGACATCGAGCCCGTCGACCACTCGAGCAGTCCCCGCGAGATCGAAGGGAATGACTTCGTCCGTATCGTCGTCTGCATCTATATCCAAAATATCACTACCGAGCAAGGAAGCATCGCCCGCCTCGATCATAGGCGAGTCGGAATCGAGGGCAAAAATCCCTGCTGTGGTCGGCGCCGAGCCGAAATCAATGGGTCCTAGGAAGGCCGGGTCGTTTGCCAGTGAAGTTCCGTTGAAATTCGATCCACCCAGATCGAGACCCTCTACCAGACTTGAAGACAGATTTTCTGAAAGGAGGCTGGTCGTCTCTGCAGTATCGACAGGATAGTTTCCCCAAACAATAGTGTTTCTCAACTTGATACTGTTTACGAAACCTCCATTGACGCCTCCAATATCATCGAGAAAATCGGATCCATAGCCATAGGCGAAATTTCCGACAATGGTACAGTTCTCAAGGGCGACTTCGTCGATGCCCAATTCGCTGTAAGCAACGCTCAAGCCTCCCGTGTTCGCTCCACGGTTCCCTGCGATGAGACAGTTCACCAGTTTCGTCTTGCCCTGCGTAATCAAGATCCCCCCGGCCGGGGGATTCGCTATATTGGATATCGCTTCGTTTCCTTGAACCCGACAGGAGATCATCGTCAAATTCGTATCGTAGGCTTCTATCGCTCCGACGCTGCCCCCGGTGTTCGAATAGAAATCGCACTCGACGAAAGTCAGGTCCGACTCGAAAGCCATCACGCCTCCTACCCTCGCGCTGTAGTTGCCTTGGATCACGCACCTTCGCAGCACGCCGCCGCCACTGAATCCTGCCACTCCGTTCACGTCGTCATTGCTTCCCGCCGTGATGACGAAACCGTCGAGCAACGTATATTCTTTGGCCGGCCCTTCGACAACCAGTCTAGCATTTTCGCCAACGATATTAGTCTGGGGGCTTGAAATGACTATATCATTTTCCGTTATATCCGGATTCGTCTCATGATCCACGTCTCCCGAGAGAATGGTCACGTTTTTCAGGGAATCCCTTTGCGAACGCAGCGTTTCGCTTCCAGCGAATCCTCCATATACCTCGACATCGTAGAGCAGTTCGAAAGTAGCCTCTGGACTGTCGACCGTCACCGTGGCGATCCCGGCCTCCGCTTGGTCCGGATAATAGACGCCAGCCGCCACCCAGATCTCGTCTTTGGTGAGCGAGGATGCGAGCGCGTCCTGCAGGTCGGCGAAAGCAGTCGCCCAGCTCGTTCCGTCCTGCTCCTCAGGAGCGGCAGGCGTGGCGGCGTTCACGCGATGGGTCAGCGCCTCGCGGTCCCGTATGGTTATGAGGAAAGTCTGTGAAGGCGATTGGTTGTTGGTCGCTCCACTGTCGGTCGCGTAGACCGAAACGGTCGCCATGCCGAAGGCGTCTGGGGCCGTTGCGAAGGTCAAGCGGCCGGTTTCATCAATTGCGGGCTGGACGCTGAAGAGGCCACTGTTGTCGTTGCTCGTAGTGTACCCGACCAGCGACTGGCCAGCGTTGAAGGGGTTGAAGTCCGTCACCTGAATCCCCGAATAGTCGCCCCAATTCTTTGGCAGGACGATGTCCTCTCCCATAGTGAAACGCGGAGCCAAGTCTCGCCCATCAGTCGGAGTAAATTCATCCCCATGTATCCAAACATACAAGTCGCTGTCACTTTCGATGCTGGGAGTCGAGTCGACGGCTTGCACAAGCATCACTCCCGATTCCGTCTTTTCGTTTCCGCCGCCCCTCACGACGAAGCTCTCTCCAGCGGAATTGACATAGGAAAAGTAAACCGCGTAAGCCTTTCCCGCTTCGACGAAGCAATCCGCCGAATCATCGAATTCGAAGCGCAGGAAGCCGATCGTACTGTATGTCGTATCCGTCGCGAACGAACCAGAGTCCTGAAACAGAATGTTGGGACTGGAAAACCCAGCCAGCTCGTCTTCAGAGGTCCCGTTGAGCCAAGCGGCAACATCATTGCCATCGGTGTTCGGCTCCCATTCCACGAGAGTCACTGTCCAGATGTCGTCCGAGGAAAGCGTGCGGGGGCCATCGCTCCCATTAAAGGAGAGCGATACTCGACTGACGTTCCAGCCAGCATGCTCCGTCCCTGGCGTTCTGGCGACAAAGGTCTGGCCTCTCAAGGCTTCGATCGAATCGTCGACGATCGCCACCGAATCGGTCGAGCCAAGGAAGGAAGGCGAAAACGCGCTGCCAGATGTGCCATTCGATTTGGTCAAGGTAAGCTCGGCGAAAAGAAGAGCCGGAAAGGCAACAGATAAAGATGCCGCTCCGAGCAAAGCGGAGGAGAGGAAAGGTCTGGACATGGCCGCATTCTATTGGCCAAACCTGAACCTAGGATTAACACCCTAGTTTTTCGCGGGTTTTTAGCACTAAAAAGCAAATGGTATTCCCCCCGGGAGCAGCCACGCCCCCATCGGAGAATAGAGCCTGCAATGTGGACGCGGGCTAAAGCTCCGCGCTACGTTTCACGCATGACACGACGCTAGCGTCACCCGTATTTATCTAGCTCCCCGCCTTTCTCGGGTCGCAGGGCAGCGTCACGCGAAACACGGCTCCGCCCGAGACGCGATTCGAAGCCTGAATAGAGCCGCCATGGGCCACTACAATGGCTTTGGCAATCGCTAGACCGAGGCCGGTCCCCTTCTCCGAGCGACGATGCGAATCATTCGTCTGGTAGAATCGATCGAAGAGATAGGGCAAGTCCTTCTCCGGAATCCCGCATCCCTCGTCCGCAATCACCAGCCTGGCTTCATGGCCCGTTTTCGACACGCTTATATTCACTTTGGAGCCCGGCGGGGAAAACTTGAGAGCATTCGCCAATACGTTGATGCAGACCTGCTGGATCTTGGAGAAATCGATAAGGATCTCGAACCGCTCCATAGCAGTCTCTATCTCGATATTTCGACTCTCTCGCAAAGGCTCCAGCAGCTTCACTGTGTCGACTACCACGCCCGCAAGATCGCGCTTCGTCAAATCCAAGAGAGACTCGCCCGAATCCATGCGGGTCAACTCCAACAAGGATTCCACGATCTTGCGCATCTGCTGAGCGGCATCGAGGGTATCGGACAACGCTTCCCTGTATTTCTCCGGCTCGCGATCCTTTGACAACGTCAGTTGGCAGCGCGTGAGAATGGCGGTAAGCGGAGTTCGAAGCTCATGCGAAGCGTCCGCCGTGAAACGCGCCTGCTGCTCAAACGACCTCTCCAGGCGACCAAAGGTCTCGTTCAATACTTCCGCCAGCTCAACCAGTTCGGTTCCGGCATTGCTGGCCAAGATCCTTTCCGACGGATTTCCGTGGGCGATTCTCCCCGCAGCGTCTGCCATCTCGGCTATCTTGCTCGTCTCCCGATCAAGCAGTCTCCAGCCGACACCTATCCCGAAAAACATTAGAATTCCGCTGACAGCCGAAAGCTTGAGCCCAAAAGCCCACATCGAAGCTTCAAACGCCTCGAGCGGAAAACCGACCAGCAAGCTCCTATTGCTCGGAACGACATGCACCGCTTCAAGGTATCCGTCCCTCTCCCTGACAACAGTTTCCGCCAACGGAAACCCCTCAGGGTAGGCCAAGCCCGCAGGAGCATTGGCCGACATATCGATAACGGAACGATCTCTCCGCCAAGCGGCGTAGTAAACCTTCGGATCGAATAGAAAATCGGCAATATTCGCCCTACCCAGTCTATCATGATCGCGACGGGGAGCAGCTTTCTCGCCCCCGCGCCGACCGCCCCCAGGCGGTATCAGTCGAGGGATCAGGGCGCCGACCGTATAGCTCAGCTCCGCAGTCAGCTTTTCCCGCAAGCGCGACCTCTCGTAAAGGAAGAAGCCGATCGTCATAATCGTGACCAGGACCAGCAACAGCAGGCCATGCCAACGCTGTATACGCCACTTTATGGAATTTCTGTCCACAGTTCTCTATTGTTCCACAATATAGCCGAATCCACGCCGCGTTTTTATGAAATCCTTGCCGAGCTTCGAACGCAATCGCCAGATGTATACGTCAAGCACGTTGGAGAGAGTCGTCTCGTCTTCCACATAAAGATGCTCGTACAGAAAGGCCCGCGAGACCACTTGGTTCCGCTGCCGTATCAAGGTTTCGAGGATGACGTATTCTCGGGAGGTGAGATTTATCTCTTCGCCTTTAAGAAAAGCCTTTCGAGCCGCCGTATCCAGGGAAACCTTACCCACCTCCAGATGTGGAGAGCGATCTCCTCCTCTACGGCGCGCGATGGCTCGCAGGCGGGCCATCAGCTCATCGAGATCGAAAGGCTTCGTCAGGTAGTCGTCGGCTCCCAAGTCCAAGCCTTTGACCCGATCGCTGATCGCGTCGCGAGCGGTCAGCATGATGACCGGAGTTTGCCCAACCTTCCTTATCGCCTTCAGCGCCGAGAATCCATCGAGGCCGGGCAGCATCACGTCCAATATGATTATATCGTAGTCGGACACTTCAACTTTCTCAATAGCCTCCTTCCCATCGACAGCTACCTCGACAGCGTAGCCCTCTTCGGTCAGAGCCTCGCGGATCGTCTTGCGAAGCATCATCGTATCCTCCACCAACAGCGCCTTCATATGCTCAACAAGCTCTGACAAGCAGCAAAGAAGACGAGCAGCGAGAAACGACGCCGCACGATCGGAGAAAAGGTGGCCAGAAAAACAGGTCGGGTTTCATAGAGGCATCGTAAACCAAGCTACCTGAACAGAAGATTAACAACCTGCAAGCAGCTTACCGGTTCGCAGCTCTAGTAAATCAAGCATGCAACGTTGGGCGCCTAGTTTACGGAATCGAACCATAGCTGGATCCGCGGGTCAACATCCTGCCATGATCCTCGAATCCATGCTCCAACGGCTCTATGCGAATCTACGCAAAGGGCCGAGTCTCAACGCCCGTCCCCATAACTCCCGCCAACGCATCGATCTCTGCCAACTTGCTGCCCTACAGCAAGTTTCGGTCGATGCGATCCTGCCTTCCCTGCTGGGCCCGGCTCGCAAGATCACGCTGCCGGCCGATCCCAAGGCGGTCCGACCGCTCGTCGATCCAGACGGGGAAAAGGCAGTCGAAAACCAGCCGCCAGGCAAACGCCCACGCCGCGCCCTCGACGCTCAGCGAAGTGTTTTGGCCCAGCTCGCGGATATCGTGGTCGATGCCCAGGACTACTATAACGATCACGGAGAGGAGGCCCTCTTTCTCGGCTTTCCTCTCGTATCCCTGCCGGCTGAAGAGGGTCTGAATCCACGTTACGCCAAGACAGGCTTGCTCGCCCCCGTCGCCTTCATTCCGGTGAACCTCGGGCTCCAACGCGGTCCCAAGCCCTCCGTCACTCTCCGGGCCGCGGGAGATGGAGCGGAGCTGCTCATCCCAAACCCCGCCTTGCTCGCCTGGCTGGAGCAGCAGACCGGTCGCGAGATACCCGAACTCTTCGACGACGACACCGGCAAGGATCCGCAGCGCGAATTCTCGCACATCCTGGAATTCATCACGCAAAGCCTGGGCCTGGACAAGAATTCCCTTTTTGGCTTCGACGTATCCATAGATCCGATACCCGTGCCCAACCGACTTCCAAGCGAGCCCGCCCTGCTGCCGAGCGCCGCGCTTGGCCTCTTCCCGATGACCAATGCCGGACTGCTGCGCGACACGAAGCACATGATCAGCAACGAGTCGGAGCTACAGGGTCCCGTACGTTCCTTTCTCTGCCACGAGGCCTTGCAGCTAAACGAAGGCCTGCCTCCCGAACAGGAGCCGGAAGTCAAGCCTGCCGACCAGTCTGCCAGTCGCCGGGCCTTTGACGACGAGCACGCCATCGCCCCCGTCGATCCCTGCCAGGCCCGCACCGTGACAACTGCTCGGCGCGCGGATGCCCTCGTCATCCACGGCCCGCCGGGCACGGGCAAGAGCCAGACCATCGCCAATATTATCGCCGACCACCTGGCCCGCGGGCAACGCGCGCTTTTCGTCTGCGACAAACGCACCGCGCTCGACGTGGTCAAGTACCGGCTCGACCACTGCGATCTGGGACACCTCTGCGGAGTCATCCACGACCCCTCTCGAGACAGGCGGCCGCTCTACGTCGGCATGCGCGAGCGACTGGAGTACCTGGCGGAACACCCGCCTTGTCCTGATCCCACGGATACGCTTCAGTCTCTCAATCAGCGCCTCAGCGAACTCGATCGCGAACTGAAAGGCTATTTTCGCCTGCTGCACGACGGCGGTTCGGACGGTGTTTCCTTTCACGCGCTCGTAGGTCAGTGGCTGGCCTGCCGTCGGATTTCCGATCCCGAAGTAGCCCTCAACGTAGCAGACCATCCGCAGCTGGATCGCGCCCTCATCGAAACCAACCGCACCGAGCTCGGCGAGATCCTGCGCCGAGCCCGCGAGATCCACCCTTCGCGGAACCCTCTCTTCGAAAATGTCGCCCTTTCGCTCGAAGCCTTTTTCCAGACTTCGACCGCCGCGGTACGGCAGAGCTTTTCGACGAAGGAGTTCTTGGCCGAAGCGGTGGACGAAGTCACCCGGAGCCTGAGTCGCTCCCTGGAAAAGGCCGCCCTGCCCATTGCGACCGAGCATGATGGAGCCCTGCGCAAGCTCGACCCCGAGGAACCGCTTCCCACTCAAGCCGAACGCCGCCGCGCCATAGCCGACGATATCGAGCGCCTCGCCGAGGACCCGCCCTCCCTCCTGCTCGAATGGGCTAGCGCCGCTGGACATGCCGACTTTACCGAGATGGACGACAACGCTCCCAGCGAGGACAAGCGCGAGCTCCTTGAAGTGGAGCTCGACCGCGAGATCGTTCTCCAGCTCGATTCCAAGCTGCCCACCATGGCCGAGTGCAAGGAAATCGCCCTCGTCATGTCCGAGTACCAGGAATGCAAAGGCCGGGTCCTAGGCTTCCTGCAGATTCGCAAGAAGCGGGCCGCTGCTGCCGTCGCTCGCCAACTCGGCCTGGAGAGTTCCGAAGACGCCCTGCGGATCCTAGCCTTCTGCCGAGGCGTCAAGGCTCGTTGGCTGGCCAGCGACTTCCTGCAGCGCTTTCTCGAGGACGAAGCTCCCGAACCCACCGACGATGCCGGTCTCAAACGCGCCTTGAGCGCCTGCGATCGCTTGCTTGATATCGTCTTCCGATGCGCCGAGGAGGAGCCGGACCTGCTCGCCTGCCTGCAAGCTTGCTGGGCAGAGGGCGACTCCGAGACGCTCCGAGACCTAGCCCAGGCGCTCCGCCACTCGGCCGAGCAAGCCGATCGTATCCACGATCTCATGACAGCCCTTCGCGAGGAGCAGATCCTCACTGCAAGCTGTCTCCTCGACTTCGAGCAAATACTGCGGGCCGGTGGCGAGGCCCTCCCTTTCGCCAAATCCTGGACCCAGCATGCCCATACCATCGAGGGCGTTATCCGCATGCAGGAGGGGCTGGAGAAGCTCCCGGAAGCGATCTCTACCGCCGCGCGAAGACTCGCTCTGCACGAGCTGGAGCGGGAAGCGGCGCTCAACGAATTGACCGTGGTCGCCCTGCGCAACGCCATCCAAGCTGCCCTCAAGAAGGAGCCGGAGCTGCTGCGCATAGACACCGCTCGCATCGACGCCGCCTTCGAGGAGTACGGCAAATGTCTCGACGAAAAGAAAGTCCTAGCCCGCCAGTCGATCGCCCATATGTGGGAAAGCCGCCAGCGGCAGCGCTTGCTCGGCGAAGGCGAAAACCGCGTCAGTCCGGTCGGAGCCAGCCTGCGCAACCGACTGTTCATGCGAGGCAAGCGCTCGCTAAAGCTTCGGCAGGTGATCGCCGCAGGCGAAAGCCATGAGGGCGGCGATCCGCTTTTCGACCTCTGCCCGGTTTGGATGGCCAGTCCCTCCACGGTCGCTCAGATCTTTCCCCGCAAGCCCATCTTCGACCTGGTCGTCTTCGACGAGGCCAGCCAATGCCGCCTGGAAGAGGCCTTGCCTATCCTGCTGCGCGGCAACCGCCTCGTCATCGCGGGCGATCCGAAACAGCTGCCGCCCACCCGCTTCTTCGAGAGCGGCATCATCGATTCCGACGGCGGCGAGGCGGAAAGCCTGGAGGAACTCGCCGCTCAGCAGATCAGCGAGGCGGAAGACCTGCTCTCCGCTGCGCTCAACCTCGATATCGAAGAAGCTTTTCTCGACGTGCACTACCGCTCTCAGGACGCCGCCTTGATCGGCTTTTCCAACGAACACTACTACGCAAACCGGCTTCAGCCCATCCCCAGCCACCCTCAAAATAGAGCGGCGCTCTCTCCCATCCGCCTGCGACGCGTGGACGGCCTCTACGAGAACCGCATCAACGCGGCGGAAGCCGACGCCGTCGTCGAGCTCGTTGCGGAGCTGCTGCAGGAGCCAGAGCCGCCAAGCATCGGCGTGGCCTGCTTCAATATAAACCAGCGCGATCTCATCATCGAACGACTCGAAGCGAAGGCTCAGGAGGACCAGTCATTCAAAAGGCTCTACGAGACGGCTCGGCAGCGGCGAGGCGCGGATTCCTTCGAAGGCCTCTTCGTGCGCAACCTCGAAAACGTGCAGGGGGACGAAAGAGACCACATCATCGTCTCCACCACTTTCGGCCTCGATGCCGAAGGCAAGTTCCGCCGCAACTTCGGAGCCCTCTCCCAGTATGGCGGCGAGCGCCGTCTCAATGTTTTGGTTACACGAGCCCGCATCGCCATCCACTTGCTCACCTCCATCCCGCAGAACGTGTATCACGCCGAGCCGAGCCAAGCCTCGCCCGGCAGCTCCCACTTCTTCGCATATCTGCGCTATGCCGAGCAAGTCGCTCAGCAGTTCGAAAACGCGCCCGTCGCCTACACGGCAGACGAGACTAGCCAAGAAGCGCAGTGTCAGACGCAGCCCAATGCCTACCCAAGCGCGCTCGCGGCCGAGATCGGCTACCGCCTGCAAGAAGAGCCTGGCATCAGCTCGACTATCCACTGGGGCAACGACGGATTCTGCGTCGACGCCGCCCTCGCGCCGCCAAGCGATCCCGACGACGTCACTCTCGGGCTGCTTACCGACTTCAACCGCTTTCGCAAGACGCCCGACCCGATCGCCTGGGAGCACTTCCGCACGGAAATTCTGCGCGGCCAAGGCTGGGACCTGCGCCGGATCTGGAGTCCCATGATCGCCCGCGAACCAGAGGAGCGCTTCGACGCCATCGTCCGGGCCCACGATGCAGTGGTCGCCCGCAGAAAACGCCTTGCCGCTTCCCCTGTTGCAGAACCCGTCGCCGCCAGCGAGTAGAGCCATGCGAATCTATCCATATTGGGAAAAAGGAAGCTTCAAAGGCGTGGATCCCGCTGGACAGCCCGCCGAATTCACTGCCTGGGGCTGGTCCGACGAAAGCGACAAACAGGCCAAAGCCTTCGGCGACGCGCGGGCCAAGAAGATCTTCCTCGCCATCGCCGCCGACCCCGGCCGCTACGAAAAGGCAAATCGACGCCGCGACGAGTATGACTATCTGGATACGCCACCCCGAGAAGAGATCGTAAGCAGCCTGCCCGCCAATACGGATGCGGAATCGGCCGATACCCAACCCGCCGCCATCGTCACCCGCGTGCGCTATGGCGCTCTGGTACTCAACGTCTCGAGCCTGCTTTTCGTCGATATCGACTTGCCGGAACTTCCGCCGAACGGAATCGGCGGCGCTATCAGGACCATCGTCTCGCCCGCCTACCGCAAGAAACGCCTCGCCGAACCCTACGATCAAGTGACGAATCGGGTGAGAGACTGGGCGTCTCAAAATCCTGGATACGGATTTCGTTTCTACCAAACCCGCGCCGGCTATCGCCTGCTCTTCACCAGTCACCACTTCGATCCGCTGAGCAACGAGACCGCCAGCATCTTCGAGCAACTCGGAGCCGACCCGCTCTACCGCCGCCTCACCCGCAAACAGGAATCCTTTCGAGCCCGCTTGACACCCAAGCCCTGGCGCATCGGCCAGCGCCGACCGCCTAACAGCTTCCCTCGTCGAGGCGAGCAAAGCGAAGCCTTCCAGTCATGGCTCGCCCGATACGACGCAGCCTGCCAAGACTACGCCACGTGCAGCTACATCGACCGCTTCGGCCCGGAGACGATCATCCCCCAACTGCAGGAGCTAGTCGATCTCCACGACAGACACTGCAAAGCCACCGAAGACCTCCCTTTGGCGTAGTCTGTCCGTATCCATAAATTGGATTGAATGATTGTTTTGGGCTGACGTCGAGTCACGCCTGCAACGTAGCGCGGATCCCGCAGGACGGGACCGCGCTACGGACAGCCTCTCAGGTATCCAGCTTGACCGCCAGGTCCTGTACGGACTGGGAAACCTGACCCAGGTGGTTGACCCGCTCGGCTAGGTTTTGGGCGAGTTCGGTGTTTTTTCGGGCGCTGTCGGCCACCGTGGAGATAGCGACGCCGATCTTTTCCGCAGCGGAAGCGACATCCTGCATAAGTCCGGAGATCGATTCGGTCGCGGCGCTTTGCTGCTCGGTCGCGGCGGCGACCGACTGGGCAATGGTGTTGATCTTCTCGATAACGCTGTTGATGGCCTGGATGGAGTGCGAGGACTCGTCGGCTTGAGAGCGAACGGTAACCACCTGCCCCGATATGGTCTTGGCATTCTTGCGGGACTCGAAAGCGAGGTTCTTGACTTCGCTGGCCACTACGGCGAATCCCTTACCCTCCTCTCCGGCGCGGGCGGCTTCGATACGGGCGTTGAGGGCTAGCAGGTTGGTCTGATGAGCAATGCCTTCGATCAGCTTTATCATCGCTCCGATCTGGTCGCTAGAGCTAAGCAGGGCAGACATCTTGTCGGCGGCTGAGTTCGAAAGCTCGACCGCGTCGAAGGTGACGGCGTTGGCTTCCTGCATGCTAGTAGCTATCTGGTTTATCGCGGTGGCGAGTTCCTTGCATGCTCTGGCGGCATCGTCAGTGAGGGCGTTTGCCTCCTTCGCGCTGGAGTCCACGTCTTCAGCGGAGCCGAGGGTCTCGCTGGAGTTGCGGCCCAATTCGCTGGCGCTGGTCTCCAGGTGGCCGACATTTTCGTTCATGAGCCGAACGGACTCCTGCAGGTCTTGGCTCACAGAACGTTGCCGTTCTCGGGCCTCGACGCTGTTTTGCAGGTTGAGGTTGAATAGCCGGGTGGTTTCGAGAAGGACTTTGTCGAATCCTCGTTCGTCGATCTTGCAGTCCGAACTGCCTTCGGCGTAGTCCCGCATGCGCCCATTGGCTTCGCGAAAGAAGGTTTCGACCTTGTCGATCAAATCGTTGATGTCGGAGCAGATGGCGGCGAATTGTCCGTACTGCTCGAGATTGGTAAAGCGGAGCTCGAAGTTGCCCTGCGCCATCTGGGCGAGAGTAGCTTGAATCGACTCGATTTGCGCGGCGTCGCTCTGGGCGCCCGACTCTGCGGAGGGAGGTGCGGTGGTTGCTTGTGACATAACGGGTTTTAGCTTGTAGCGAGTTCTCCTTGTCGCATGTCAGCGTAGAGGCTGACGGCTTTTTCGATTTGCTCTCGGGTCGGTTTGCGCCTGACGGACATGTAGCCAACGATCTTTCCTTGGTTGAAGGATGGGGTGACGGTCGCATCGACCCAGTAGTAGCCGCCGTCCTTGCGAAGGTTCTTCACGATGCCGTGCCACTCCCGTCCCCCTTGCACAGTGTCCCAGAGGTCCTGAAAGGCGGCGCGAGGCATGTCCGGGTGGCGTACCATGCGATGCGGCTGATTCAGCAGCTCGCTCTCCGTGTATCCAGAAATGGATACGAAGGTAGTGTTGGCGTAGGTGATGATACCCCTGGTGTTCGTTTTCGATACGAGGAAGGTATGATCGGGGAAGGTATGTTCCGTTTCGTTTGGCGCGGTCGTCGTCATAGCTTGCAGGAATTAGCGGGAGAGCGGGCTGGTTAAACTGAGGTCGCCCTTCCAACAAATCGGTGGCCATCCGCTTTTCAACCGAAGCGCGAACGAATTATCTGTAAAACAACGGAGAAGCGAGGGTACCATTATTGAAACTCTCTATAACATCCGCCGGCAGAGCGGCTACGGCTCGAACTGTCTTAGAGCTTGCTCGAAAGCCTAGTGTCGTGTCGCGGATGCAATGTCGCAAAGAGTAGCGCGGAGCTTTCGAAGTCGGGTCGTAGCTCGAAGAGCGAAGCCTGAAGCCCGCGTCCCCGTCGTTGCTTATCCTCATCATCTTCTTCATCCTCATCTTTATCCTGGGATGAGGATGAAGATGAGGAAGGGGATGATGAGGGCGAATCGCGGACGCAGTCCCGCTTTGCGGGATCCGCGCTACGTTTCACGCATGACACGAAACTAGGAAGAGGCGCCTCACAACGAAACGCTGACGCCGCCCGCTGCTGCGCAATTAAAACTTCAACGTTGAAGTTTTAATTGCGCAGCGGATTGACGCCTAGCTGCCGATCGACTCCTGGTAGCGGACGATTTCGTCCTTGCAGCGCTGGGCGGCTTGGTTGGCTTGGTCGAGAAGATCGAGGGCTTCGGCAGCATGGCCTTCTTTCGAAAACTCCTCGATGCGTCCGGCAAGCTCGGATAGGCGATAGGCTCCGAAGTCCGCCGCACTGCCTTTCATCTGATGGGAGAAGAAGCGAACGCGATCGGGATCTACAGTGTCGGCGATAGCCTGGTTGAGGTGTCCCATGGTTTCCTCGAGGCATTCGAGGAAGGTGTCGAGCAACGACCCGATGAGGGCGCCATCTTCTCCGTAAAGGGAGGTCAAACGGGCTGGATCGAAGTCCGTATCCATTTTCGCCGCCGGCTCTTCCGGCTTGTGGGAAACGATCTCGAGAGAACGGGGCCCCCAGGCCTTCAGCACGCGGGCAAGTTCGGAGGGAAGGATGGGCTTGGACAGGTGGTCGTTCATACCGGCCTCAAGACAGGCTTGGCGGTCCTCGAGCATGGCGTTGGCTGTGAGGGCCACGATTGGGACGTCCCGATTGTGGGTCCCAGCTTTTCCGTTTCGCACCGCTCGGGTCGCTTCGTAGCCGTCCATATCCGGCATCATGCAGTCCATGAGCACGAGGTCGTAGGTGTTGGCGGCCAGGAATTCCATGGCTTGGCTGCCGTTTTCCGCAAGGTCGGGCTCTACATGGCAGCGCTGGCAGAGGAGTTCGGAGCCGATGAGCCGATTGGTCGGATTGTCGTCGACGAGGAGAATCCGGAGTCTGGCGCCAGTGTTCTCTATCGAAATGGCGGTGGCGCCTTCCGAAACCGACTCCGGCTCTTCCGTGGTGGGAAGTTCGATCCAGAATGTCGAGCCGCGCCCGATCTCGCTGTCCACCCCGATCTCGCCATCCATCAGCGCCGCGAGACGACGGCAGATGGAGAGGCCAAGGCCAGTGCCTCCGTACTGGCGTGTCGTCGAGGAATTCGCCTGGGAGAAAGGCTGGAAGAGACGGTTCTGAACCTCAGGCTCGATGCCGATGCCGGTATCTGTAACGGAAAAACGGTGACGCTTGCCATCGGCCGTCGTGGAAAGACCGAGCGTAACGGAGCCCTGCTCGGTGAACTTCACGGCGTTCATCGTCAGATTGGTCAGGACTTGGCGAAGGCGAAACGGATCGGCAAGACAGTTTAGATTCTGAGTATCCAAGGCATCGATACGAAGCTCCAGTCCCTTTTCTTGAGCCGCTGGAGCATGCAAGGAACGCAGGCCCTCGAGAATGCGCTCGGGGGAGACGGATTCGATTTCAACGGTCATCTTGCCTGCCTCGATCTTCGAAAGGTCGAGTACATCGCCGATCAGGCGAAGAAGGTCGTCTGAACAGTTGAGAGCGGTACGCAGCAAGGGACGCTTGCCCTCCGGCAGACTCTCCTCGAGAAGGTGAAGGACGCCGACCAGCCCGTTCAAAGGAGTGCGGATCTCGTGGCTCATGGTGGCGAGGAACTGGGTCTTGGCGAGAGCGGCAGACTCGGCGACTTCCTTGGCCTCCCGGAGTTCGGAATTAGACTGGTCCAGCTCCATCCAGGCTACGGCGAGCTTGCGTTTGCGGTCCCGGGCCGCCAGTCGGAAGCAAGCGAGACCAAAGCCGACGACAATCGCGATGGCGAGAGACATGGCTCCGGCCCGCCAAGCCGCACGGGTGACGGGCGCGAGGCGCTCGTTGAAAGCGGAAAGCTCGAGGTCCACCCCTACCATCCCTTCCAACTGACCGTCAGCATGGCGTATGGGAGCGTATCCGCTGATGAAGGTGCCGAACTCGTCCGTGTAGGGCTCTTCGTCGGTAGCGACCATGCCGCTTTCAAGCGCCGCAATCATGATTGGACTAGCTTCCTCGTAGATGTCCATCAAGGCGGATGGCTCCATCTCCCGATCGAATCCAAGCCAGTCTGGGCGATTCGAGGTGTCCAAAACGAACTGCACGCCCGCCTCGGTCCTGATCATCGTGTACACGTAGATTATCTCCGGGATGGAGCGGTGGAAGCGGGCCAGTGGAAGAGTGGCTTGGTCGTACTCTTCGGTTTCCATTTGGGCCGGATCGCGAAGGCCTCGGTGAATCTCCGGATCTACGAACGACGCGGCCTGGCGAGCCAGTCGCTCGAGCTCCGCCCGGACGGAGTTGACCTGGGCCTGGCGGCTGTGACGGTACAAAGCCGCAATGAGGATGGCGGATGCCACGAAGATCAGAAGCCCCACCAAAGAGCCTTCCAGGTAAGGAACTAGCTTCGAGCGGTATCGAGATTGGACGAGTGAAGCAGGCACGAGTGGTCGTTGCTGAGAGGAAGTCCCTTCGGATATCGTCTGGGAAAGCAATCGCTATAGAGAGCGGACGCAGCCACTGATAAAGACGATGTGAAAAAGCCCTTCCGCCCTTGCCTTTCAAAGCGTTACATCAAAGCCGTTCGCCCTCCGGCATCTGCAGAGGCGGCTTTCGCGATCTAAGGCGCATCCAATCGACGGAACGCCGAACTCCTCTGAAACGCAGCAGACGAAGCTGCAAGGAGCGCTTGCCCGGGAAGTCGATCAAACTGATGCCGAGCAGCATGGTCAGCAGACCTTGTCCTGGGAGGACCAGCATCGCCAGCCCCATGACGAGCAAGACGCCGCCCAGCAAGTTCTTCAGCGCGCGACGAACTAGCTGCCAGAGCGTCCGAGGCATCTCGGCTCGCGAATTCCGCAGAAAATAGTCGCTCGGCATTCGTATCACAACGATCGGAACGGCCACAAGCGAACCGACAAAAGTAGCGGCGCTGATGGCGACCGACCAAACGACTACGGCTTCGTTTTGCTCAAGCCATACCTGCAAACCTTCCCACATATCCGAAAGTCGATCTACGCTCGCCAGGCTCGTCCCGATTGCGGCTGCCGGTCAACAAGCCACGCGAGCTACCTCGTCTTCTTCAACCAGTTGAGCTGCATGCTGCTGCTCGAGCCTTTGCGCGGCCTTTTCGGCAGGAAACTCTGTATTCTCTGAATCAATACACCTCGACCGGATCGATCCACCGAGGAAGAGGGAACGATGTCTGGAACGCGAAGCTCCAGGGCGGCAAGCGTCTCTCGATAGATATCCATGTTTCGCTGCCAGGTCGGCTCGGGGACTTCATCCGTTTTCGTGAAGACGATGATATGAGGAGCTGGACAGTCCTCCAGCCAATTGAGGAAAGCCAGATCGAGCTCCAAAGGTTCGCTGCGGGAGTCGACAAGGACGCAGACCAGCTTGAGCTGCTTGCGCCCCATAAGGTACTCGCTAACTGCCTGGTTGAAACTGGCCTGCTTCCCCTTCGAAACCTGGGCGAATCCGTAGCCAGGCAGATCGACCAGAGTCCACCAGCCGTTCATGGCGAAGAAATTGAGCAGCTTGGTAGCTCCCGGCTTTTTCGACACCTTGGCCAAGCCCTTCTGCTTGGCGAGCATGTTGACGAGAGAGGACTTGCCCACATTCGAACGGCCGATAAACGCCACTTCGGGCAAGGTCGAGCGAGGGCAATCCTCCAGGCCCTTGGCGCTGGTCAGAAAGGTTGCGGCATCGATCTTCATGGCTCTACTCAAGACAGCTCGCCACACCGGAGTCAAAGGATGAAGATGCTAAGCCACGCTGCTTCTCAGAGAGCGTCCAAGAGCGATTCGTCCAGGCCTCGGTACGATCCCGCTTCGTCGACCAAAGGGATCAACTCGAAAGCGGTGAATCCGTTTTTTCCTACCTCGATATCGACACTCAGACGACCGTTGTCGGCCTGAACTCTTCGGCTGCGCTGAAGCGGACTAGAGGACTGGTCGATGAACGCCAATTGCTCCTTGGACGGATACCTCGGATAGCCGAGATCCTTCCAGGTCTTGTAAGGATTGCCCCTCTCCTCGTCGACTGCCCAGCTCAACAAAGTGTAGTCGGCCTTGGCAGCGACTATATCGATCCTGCGAACGGCGCTCTGCGACATGCGAGCGTTCCAGAGAATTCCAGCAATGCGGCCGCCATCCGACCTAGTGGCTATATGGTCTTCTCCTTTCGACAGCAGCTCATCGCCAAGACGAGCGAAGCTTTTAAAGAGGTGGAAAGTTGGCTTGCGAATGCCCTGCGTCGTTATCAATCCGTAACCGCCGTGGAAAGGAGCTGGCGGAATGCCCTCCTCCAAAAAGATATCGGATACGGTCCAATAGGAAAAACTCTCCGCCGCGTCGCCCGCGTCACTCAAAGTCCTAGCTAGGTAGGCCGCGTTGGTCGGCAGGTCATGCAGCAGATGCCGAGACGAAGTCGTGCTGTTGTACTCCGTGATATGAAGAGGAAGACCAGGAAAAGCGGACGCCTCTATCTCGGCCTTCATTTCGGCGAAACGATTGGCCAGAAAATCCGCTGGCCGTAGTTTGTTGTAGGCGAAATCGCCCTGCTTGATGCCCTCCGCAACCGGATAGGCATGCGAAGAGACGAAATCCACCGGAACGGATTCCTTTTCGCAATACTCCAGAAACTCCGGAATAAAGGAATTCACTCGACCGGCCGTCGCGGGGCCGCCCACTCGATAGTTCGAGTTAACCGCTTTGACAGCATGAGCAGTGGTAGCATAGAGCTTGTAGTACTCTGCCATGTCCGCGCTCCAGAAGGTCGATAGATTCGGCTCGTTCCAGACTTCGTAGTACCAGGATTCCATCTCCTCGCGACCATAGCGACGCTCCCAATGCTCTATCATGGCCGTGATTAGTTCACGCCAGATTTTGTAGTCCTTAGGCGGCGTCACATTGCCCTTCCAATAGAATACGGTTCGATCTCCCGAAGCGAGATCCTGGGGCATGAAACCGAACTCAACAAAGGGTTTTATTCCTATTTCCAACAAGCGGTCAAAGGCCTGATCCAACAAAGTGAAGTTCATCCGTCGCCCTACCCTGGCAACGCTCGACTCTCCATCTTCATGCGCGGCAGCAAAACCAAGATCTTCGTCGATTGTCTCGTCTATTGCGTACTCGGAATACACGCCGAGCGCCTCGCTCAAAATCCCATGACATCGCAAATATTCCACGCCGAGCTCCTCTCGCGCCATTCGCAAGTGCTGAATCAGCCGTTCATGCAGAACAAGCCCGAGATGGCCAGAGCCGATCACCGTATTGAAACGATGAGGGAAAACTCGCTTAGGAAGGTTCAGGTCTAGGTTTACGATACTCACAATATGTCTTTTAGAAAGTGTTCAACAGCTCGCCATCAAGCAGACGAAGTTCACAAATAAGCGAAGGAGCTGGACTTTTTGTACAATCTCTCAGGGGTTCTTTTGCTTGGTCGGCTTCTGCAGCTCAAGCGGAAGTTTCGCGCCTGAGCTTGAGTTCTTGCGCCATAGCCCGAGCTTCCTTAGGTCCGACCGGATATAGATAGCAGCACCATATCGCTATCGAAAAGAAAACGAAAGGAACTATAATGATCGCTAGGCGCATCAAAGTATAGGTGCTGTCGCTCTGATCGGCTCCCGCTTCCCTATCGAATCCGCAGAGTATGACGAGAAATCCCGACATGCCTATAGCGGAGGAAACCATGGCCTTGTTCAGCCAGCTGGAAACCGCGGAATACATGCCTTGGCGGCGCTTGCCAGTAGCAAGTTCATCATGATCGCAGAACTCCGGCTGCATAGCGCCGTAGAGCAGCCAGAACGCGCTATTCGTTATAGCTATGTACACATGGACGATGATCTTCAGGTAGGGGTAGTCGGGCGTCAGCAACCACCACTGAGACACCACGCCGACCAAAGTGAGAGCCAGGCAGGACTTTAGAATCAACCGTTTGTCCTTGTCCGCAAGAAACTGCGAAACAACGAATGCCATGATCGCCCCGGCAACCTGGCCTATGTTTCCTCCGATAGCGCTTACGCGGGACGAGGCCTCCAAGTCGCCTTCGAATATATAGAACACCGAAACGTACTGAGCGAGAAAATCGTCGAGGTTCAAACCGAGCAAAACCAGCAGGCCGATGCCCTTGAGTTTCCAGAATACCGGATCCCGACCGAATTCCTTCAAGGACCTGAAGATGGATATCTTCTCTTCTCTAGCCTGCGGCAAAGGCGCGCGTTCTTGTGTAAAGAAACCCGAAACGACCCCGAAAAGCAGGAAGGCCAGTCCAGCAATGCCTGTCATTACCCGCACTCCCGTGATCGGATCGTCAAACAAGTCTCCCTGCGAAATGGGGATGAGCCAGGGGAAGACGAAAAAATAGAGTTTCCCTGCGTAGACGTTGAAAGCCCGAATTCTAGATCGATCCTCGTAGTTGCTGCTCAACTCCATGAACAGAGCGTTCCAAGGCACCAGGAAAACAGTATAGCAGACGTAGAATATCAGGCACAGGCAGACGAAGTATATCACCTTGGCGTATTCGCTCCACTCAGGCGAAGCCCACCAGAGAAACGGATAGCATACTCCAAAAAGAATCGAACCCAGGATGATGAAAGGGCGGCGTCGGCCAAATCGAGACCGGCTATTGTCGGTGATCCTGCCCATGACCGGATCCAGGATGGCGTCCCAGAGCCGCATCAAACCCAAGACCAAGCCCAACGTCGCTGGATTGACTTTCAGCAAAATGGCGTAGACCGGCATCGCGATGCTCTTCACCCCTTGGTTGCCGCCATTGGCAGGTATCATGCCGATGCCATATGCGATCTTCTGCGATAGCGGTAGCGGTTCCGATGTAGTATCTTTTGAAGCCGCTGTCGCAGCGTTTTCCGGTTTCATTCAGGCAGGTAGGATTCGGAAGAGGTAAAACGTTTTCGAAACAAGTGGATAAGGGCAAAAAGGACTTTTTCGTAGTCAACGCAAGCTGCTAGCCATACTGGATTCGAGGAGCGGAATCTCCAGGTACATCGGCCAGACATTCATTAAACCCGTTGAAACTAGTCAGCTAACCCTTGCCCACAACCGAAATTCAAACGGCTATGGGAGAACTGAAATACGTTTTCTCTCCGGCCCGAGACCGCCCCTCCTAGATTCTCTCTCAAATGTACTCCCGACTCACACCAGATAAACGCAAACTCGTCGACTCGCTCTTCGCCAGCCTCACCGACAAGCAGAAGATTGGACAGACCTTCTGCATCAAGACCGATAGCAGGACGCCTGAGCAAATGGCGGCCATCGTCGAAGAGTACAGCATCGGCAGCCTCTTCTACGCCTATCAGCAAAAGGATGCCTGCCAGCGGATGACCGAAACCGTCAACCGCAACAACCCCATCCCCGTCATCGTCAACGCCGACCTGGTCAACGGAGCCGGCTCTCGCATCCCCGGTTGTACGCTTTTCCCCTGGCAACTCGCCGTAGGCGCCGCCGATTCCCAAGAGCTCGCTGAAAAGATGGGCATGGCCACCGCCATCGAGGGGGCCGACGCCGGTATCCACTGGACCTTCGGGCCCGTTGTCGATCCTTGCTACAACATCTTCAGCTCGATGATGAACATCCGCACCTTCGGACAGGACCCGGAACGCATCATCCGCATCGCCAACGCCTTCGTCCGAGGAGCCCAGCAAACAGGTCTCATGGCCGCCACCGCCAAGCACTTCCCCGGAGACGGCGTCGACGACCGAGACACCCATCTCTGCACCACCCAAAACTCCTTCAGCGAGACAGAGTGGCGCGAGACCTACGGCCGCATCTGGAAGTCCGTCATCGACGCCGGCGTCATGTCCATCATGCCCGGCCACATGGGCCTTCCCTGGAAGGATCCTGGAAACGACTTCCGCGGACCGCCTCCCGCCACCCTCAGCAGCAAGCTCCAGATCGAGCTGCTGCGCGAAGAGCTAGGCTTCCAAGGCGTCATCGTATCCGACGCCATCCCCATGGTCGGCTTCTCCAGCTGGTACCCCCGCGAAGAACGAATCCCCCTAAACGTCGAAACCGGCTCTGACGTCATTCTCTGGGTCGATCCCCAGCGTGACCTGCCCAATATGGAAAAGGCCCTGGACAAGGGGCTCCTCTCTCAAGAACGCCTCGACGCTGCCGCTAAAAACGTGCTCGCCCTAAAGGCCCAGCTCGGCCTCCTCGACGAAACGCCCCGCGCCATCCCCGCCCCCGACACTGAGACTTACCAGCTCTGGTCCGACCAGATCGGCGAACGAAGCGTCCACATCGTCCGCGACGAGGGCAATACCCTGCCCCTTTCCCTGCCCTCCGGAGCGAAGGTCCTCACCATCACCTGCGGCCTCGAGTCCAAGGTCAGAGGCACCATCTCCGAGCTCAACACCGTCAACGAAGAACTTGCCAAGCGAGGCTACCAAGTCACCCACCTGCGCAACCCCACTGCCAACGAAGCGGCGAAAGCGGCCAGCGAGAGCGATGCCGTTTTCCTCAACATGTTCGTCCTCCCCCGCTACGGCGCGAACAAGCTCGACCAAGGCATACAAGACACGCTGCGAGACTGCTTCTGGAACGACCACCCATGCGTCGTCTTCACCAACTTCGGCGACCCCTTCAAGCTCTACGAAATGCCCTACGTCCACAACTACGTGAACTGCTACAGCAATGCTCCCGCCTCGCAAAAAGCAGCCGTAAAGCTGTGGTTCGGCGAGATCGAAGCCGCCGACAGCATACCCGTCAGCCTCGACGGCTTCTTCGAAATGTCCCGCCCAAATGGCGCTACTCCCTAGACCGACGACATGGACTACAAAGCAGTAATCTTCGATCTCGACGGCGTGATCGTATCCACCGACGAACTACACTATCAAGGCTGGAAGCAAGTCGCCGACCAGGAAGGCATCCCCTTCGACCGCCAGGACAACAACCGACTGCGTGGAGTCAGCCGCATGCAAAGCCTCGAGATCATCCTCGAAAAGGCCACCCGATCCTACAACGAAGACGAAAAGGTCGAACTCGCCACCCGCAAGAACGACGTATACAGAGAGCTCCTCAAGCAGCTCACCCCCGCCGATATCCTGCCAGGCATCCCAGAGACCTTAGCGGGCCTCAAAGCCGCCGGCGTAAAGCTCGCCATCGGGTCCTCCAGCAAGAACGCTCCCACGATTCTCGAACGCATCGGACTTCTGGATACGTTCGAAGCTATCGCCGACGGAAACCAGATCTCCAAAAGCAAGCCCGACCCCGAAGTCTTCCAGCTCGCCGCCAAGAAGCTCGGAGTCCCCGCCAAAGACTGCCTGGTAGTCGAAGACGCCCTAGCCGGAGCCGCCGCCGCTATCGCCGGCGGCATGGCCGTCTTCTGCGTCGGCGACGCCCGCCAAGCCTACGACCTGCTCCTCGGCGCCGACCGCCCCGCCAACTCCGAGACCGAGTGGCTCGTCAACCTCGCTTAGCGAGCGAAAAAACGGTTCCAGTTTTCTGCGACGGCTTCGCTCAATTCGCCTGATGGGATGGCCCGGAGTTGGGCGACGAATTCGTACACTCCCGGAAGATTGGCTGGGTGGTTGATTGCTTCGCCATCCTCCTGGGCCAGCTCGAACTTGCGAAAACGATCCGGGCCTAGCATGTCCGGAGCGTCCGTTTCTATGAGCAGGCGGTCCAGCGGGATGGCGCGAAGGGCGGCGTGTTGGCTCTTCTTGCGGTCGAGAGCGAAGTAGGCGGAGATCGAGAAGTAGGCTCCGAGCCCCGCAAGCGGCCTCACCAACTCCTGGGAACCGCCGTAGGAGTGAAGCAGAAAACCCCGCTCCGGCGCCCCAACCTTCTGCAATCGCTCGAGCAGTATGCCCCAGGCCCGTAAGCAATGGATGGATACGGGACGATCGAGCATCTTGCCTTGCTGAAGCTGCCAATCGAAGGCTTCGAGCTGCCGCTCCAAGTCGTAACCCTCGATCCAACGGTCGAGACCGATCTCGCCGACTCCACTTTCTGGATACTTCCCCCAAAGATCTTCAAGCCGATTCTTCCAATCGGCGGAGGCTTCGTTGACGAACCAGGGATGCAGCCCAAAGGAAGGCTTCACGAAGGGAAAGCGGTCCGTCAGTTCGACGACTTGAGACCAATCGCTTTCCCGAGTGCCATTGACTACAACGCCGGCGATCTCAGCCGATTCGTAGCGGACCGAAAGCGTGTCGAGCTGACTGGCGAGACGCGGGTCTTGAAGGTGGCAGTGAGCGTCGTAGAGAGGCATGGAGGAACGGAGAATGGGAGAAACGGACCGTGGTGGCCAGCGATTCTGGCGAGATGCATATACTCCTGGGAACGCGGGCGGCTCGCCCGCAACTGGCATGATCCTGATTGCTGCGGGCGAGTCGCCCGCGTTCCCGGGAAGCGATTCAGTTATCCCCTAGAAAACCGAGGAGCCCGGCGATTCCTTCCTTATAGAAGGATAGCATCTGGTCCTTTTCGTCGCTTTCCGAATCCGTCACAAGGCGGCCCATCCAGGTAATGTGGCAGCCTTCCTCCGCTTCGCGGAGTTCGATCTTGGTGCGGTAGCGGAGGTCTGCCCAGAGGCCTTGCACCGCCTGGAAGTGGAAGACGCTCTGATCCGCTTCGTCGGCTTTCCAGTACTTTTCGATGAGCTCGACCTCTCCTCCCATGATGTGCGAGCGGCGGTACAGGAAGCCCTTCTCCTCGAAGAGACTTACGCGGTCGACCCAGGGATGCCAGCTCACGAGCGAGGCGGGAGCCGCAACGACACCTTCTACTGCCCCCTTTTGATAGGGAATGGTCTCTTCGAATTTCGCTTGGACGATTTTCATCTTGCTGGACGGCAGCCGGCCGTTCTCCAGTTATCGACAGAAAAAGCCTCGAGTTTCGTCGCAGTTGCCCGTCAGCGCGCTTCCGCCTGTGCAATAACTCTGGTCACCTGACCAGAGTTACTGCACAGCAAGCAAAGGGTTTCAGGTAGCGTTTACGCCGCGATGTGGGAGCTTGCTGAAGCTGGACGCAGCGGACTGCGAGATTCCACGCCTGACAGGCCGCGCTAGCGAGATTGGAGACGGATCTTGCTGAGGCCGTTTAGACGGCAGGCATCCATGACGTCGGTCACGGTCTGCAGCGGAGTGACGTTGTGGGCCCGGATGAGGACGGGGATGTCGTTGCTAACGGCGGAGAGCTGAGCGAGGATGGCACTCAGTTCGTCGAGCTCGACTGGCTTGCTTTCGAGGAAAAGGAGGCCTTCTTCGTCGATGCTGATCTGGATCTTGTCGTTGAATTCGTTCCTACCGGCGGTCTCGATCTTCGGCAGGGTCAGATTCATGGTCGTCATCTCCTTGAACTGCATGCTGACGAGAAAGAAAAAGATGAGAATGGTCAGCACGTCCATCAACGGGATGATGTTGATGACGACCTTCTGCCGCTTGCGGACGAACAGGCTCATAGTCCCTTGAGACCCATCTGCTCGAGCAGGGATTCGATCTGCACGGCAAAAGTCTCCACACGGCGCTGGAAGTAGCTGTTGGCGATAAGGCAAGGAATCGCCACGCTAAGCCCGATGATGGTGGTGCTCATGGCGAGGGCGATGCCTTGGGAGAAGGCGGACGGATCAGGCAAGCCCGTATCCAGAGAAACATTACTGAAAACGGACACCAGTCCGGTGACGGTACCTAGCAGGCCGAGGAGCGGCGCCGCGCCGACGATGATCTCCAGAAAGACCAGGCCACGCTCCATGCGATTGACTTCCAAACGGGCGTAAGCCTTGACCGCGACCGAATCGGCTTCGTGCTCGCTCCAGTAGCTGAGAATGCGACCGAGAGCGGACGGATCCTTGACCCCTATCTTGTCGCCAGCGGTGACGCTTTCCACGATATGATCCGGCAGGATGGCCGAGCGGCGAAGCGAAAACAGACGCTCGCAGATGATGAAGGCTCCGACCAGCGAGCAGAGGGACAGGGGATAGACGAAAATTCCGGCGTCTTTAAGCGTTTCTAGCATATCAAGAATCGAGGCGGTGAAAACGTAAGGGTACCCGAACCTTCGGAACCGCCTTCAAGGGACTGCGAAGCGTCGGGCTTGTTCAACAGAAAAACGGCAGTGGCAGCGGATCCGCAAGCCAACCGATCATGGCCGCGTTTGTGAGTACCAAGGCGGCAGCCGACAGCGCAGCGAAAAACACGCCTTTCTCTCCTCCTAATCTTAATCTTTCTCCCAGACTCGGGATTAGGAGGAAGAGAAAGATTAGGAGGAGGATTTTTCGAGGCGCTACTTGGACATGTAGGGAAGCTTGCCGACAACCTCGGACACAGTGTCCGCTGCCTCGCGCAGTTCGCCGATCATGTCCCAACGGCCTGCGATCAGAGCCTTGCGGGCAGTGTCGCGCACGACGGCAGTGACGCTTTGCTCGCCGAAACGGATGCGTTCGTTGGCCACGTCAAGCTCGATCTCGACGCTCGGATCGGCCTCCACGGCATCGGCGATCGACTTGATGTCGTCCTTGGTCACGACAAAGCAAGGGATGCCGAGCGTAGTGCAGTTGCCGAAGAAGATCTCTGCGTAGCTTTCGGCCACGATGCCGCGAAACCCGTAGCGGTAGATCGCTTGAGGAGCATGCTCGCGCGAGCTGCCGCAGCCGAAATTAGCCCCGGTCAGCAGAATGCTGGCGGACTTGAAGCGCTCGTCGTTGAGCGGGTGCTGCTTGTCGCTGCCGTCCTCGTTCTTGCGCACGTCGTAGAAGAGGTACTCACCGAGACCGTCGAAGGTGACGCACTTCATGAAACGCGCGGGAATGATGCGGTCGGTGTCGATTTCGTCGCCTGGGACGTAGATGCCCTGGCCCTTCACTTCAGTTATTTTCTGCAAAGACATTTTTGGTACGTATCCGTTTTTCGGTTTCAGAATCAGCTAGACGTCAGCGGTTTCCTTGATGTCGAAGACCTCGCGGGAATCGCTGATCACGCCCTTGATGGCCGCCGCGGCAACCATAACGGGACTCATCAAAACGGTGCGTCCGGTCGGGCTGCCTTGTCGGCCCTTGAAGTTGCGGTTGCTCGAGCTGGCGCTGAGCTGGTCTCCGATCAGCTTGTCGGGATTCATGGCCAGGCACATCGAGCAGCCTGCCTCTCGCCATTCGAAGCCGGCGGCGCGAAAGACCTGGTCGATGCCCTTTTCCTTGCAAATCGCGTCTACCACTTGCGAGCCGGGAACGGCGATGGCTTTGACGCCGGGAGCGACCTGGTGGCCGGCAAGGTGTTTCGCGGCTTCCTCGAAATCCGAGAGACGGCCGTTCGTGCAGGAGCCAATGAAGCAGACATCCACCTTGGTGCCCTTGATCGGCTGGCCAGGAGCGAGCTTCATGTACTCGAGGGCTTCGGCGGTGATCGCCTTTTCGTCTTCGGGAACCTGATCCACCGAGGGAACGCTTTCCTGAACGGTGATCGCTTGAGCGGGGTTGATGCCCCAGGTAACCGTCGGAGCGATGTCCGCCGCATCGATTTCCACCACGTCGTCGTATTGGCAATCCGGATCGCTGGCGACCGCCTTCCAGCTTTCCACCGCAGCATCCCACGCTGCGCCCTGCGGCGAGTAAGGACGACCCTTGAGGTAAGCGAAGGTCTTTTCGTCGGGGTTGACGTAGCCGACGCGGGCTCCGCCTTCGATCGACATGTTGCAGACCGTCATGCGTTCCTCCATGCTGAAGTTCTCGAAGACCTCGCCAGCATATTCGTAAGCGTAGCCGGTACCGCCGTTCACGCCGAGCTGTCGGATGATGTGAAGAATGACGTCCTTCGCGTAAACGCCTGGGCCGAGCTTGCCGTTCACCTTGATTTGGCGAACCTTCAGCTTGGTCAGAGCCATAGTCTGGGTGGCGAGCAGATCGCGGATCTGGGTGGTGCCAATGCCAAAGGCGATCGCCCCGAAAGCCCCGTGAGTCGAAGTGTGAGAATCGCCGCAAGCAATCGTGGTACCTGGCTGAGTGATGCCTTGCTCGGGACCAACCACGTGCACGATGCCCTGCTTGCCTGAGGGGATGTCGAAGAAGGTCACGCCAAACTCTTCGCAGTTCTTGCGCAGCTCCTTGATCATCGCATCCGCCAACGGGTCGGCAAAAGGCTCGATGCGCTGATCGGTCGGCACGATGTGGTCGACTGTAGCGAAGGTGCGATGCGGATAGGCGACCTTCAGGCCGAGATCGCGCAGCATGCCAAAGGCCTGCGGACTGGTCACTTCATGAATGAGGTGGGTGCCGATGAGCAACTGCGTCTGACCGTTCGACAAGGAGCGAACGGTGTGCGCATCCCAAACTTTTTCGAATAACGATTTTCCCATAGCGTTCGAGGTTTTGAAATTCAGGCCGCAGAACATCGGCTCCGGCTTTTTCGCCCGCAAACAAAAACGCGCCGCAGCTCAAGGTTCTAGCGGTTCGGAATTGGCAGCCCGGCGATAGACGTCCGGCGTAGTGCCAATCCGTCTTTTGAACTGGCGATGAAAAGCGCTGAGGTTTCCGAAACCGCTTTCCCGCGACACGCGCTCGATCGAAAGGTCGCGGCGGCTGCCCAAGAGCCGCGCGGCATGCCTAACTCGCAGATTTCCCAGATAGTCGGCAAAGGTCACGCCGCTTGCAGCGTGGAAGAAACGCGAGAAAGCAGCCTCCTCCATGCCCACCTGCTCCGCCACCTCGCGACGCGTCAGTTTGCCGCGAAACCTCTCCGCCATAAAACGCTTGGCGGTCGCGAATCGAGCGAGCATGCGAGACTCTCGCTCTACTCTAAGCTTCTTTCCATCTGAAAGTTGCGTCCTCTCGAACCCAGCGACCATCTCCAAAGCCGCATAGAGCCGGGCCAGACGGAGCGCTCCGCTCGCCCGACTGACCGAGCGCAACCTGGCACTCAGGCGGTCGCGGTCGGGCACCCTGAAAACCAGTCCACTATCCGCCATGGATAGAAGATTCTCAACCCTCCGCATCTCAGGAATCCTCAGCAAAGCGGCCGGCAAGCATGCTTCCGAAAACCATAGCGTTGCGCCGGAGACTCCAACCGCCTCGGACCGCCAAGCATGCAAGACACGCGGCGGAATTAGGACCAAGGATCCCGATCGGAAATCGCCTATTTCGCTACCGCATTGCCACTCTCCCGTTCCGCGAGCAACGAAAGTCAGCTCGTAGGTGGCGTGAGAGTGCAAAGAATCCGTAAGGCTTTGGTTTTCATAGTCTTGCAAACGAACGGTATGCGACTTCGCGGTACTCTGCTCCCAATTTTCGAACATAGCAAAAATCCAATATGAATTTATGACTTTTTTCAAACAGGGATAATTAAATGCAATTTTATGCGAACTTAGAAAGCTCCGCGCTACGATGTTTCAATACAGCACCTTCTGCAGAAACAGCCCGCGAGCGGGAGCGACCTGCACGAGCGGAGTCCGCTTTCCGGATGCGATCAAATCTCCCATGGCTTCCACCGGCAGACGACCGAGACCGACATTCACCAAGGCGCCTACTAGGCTTCGGACCATCTTATAGAGAAAGCCGTTGGCCTCGAAACTCAGACAAACGTAGTCGCCCTCTTGATACAGGCGAGCATCCGTCATATGGCGAACTGTGCTTTCGTACTCCACGCCGCGATTCGAGGCAAAGGCAGCGAAATCGAGTTCGCCCAAAAGCGAGGGCAAGGCCGCGGCAATTCGATTCAAATCTATGTTCTCCGTCACTGGCCAACAGTACGGCCATTGAAATGGATTCGCCTGGCCAAGCAGAAGCCTGTATTGGTACCGCTTGGAGACTGCGGAAAAGCGGGCATGGAAAGATTCGTCTACCTCGGTCGCGAAAAGCGCTTGGATGCTGCGCGGCAAAACGGTGGCCAAGGCGCTACACAAACTTGCCCCGCTGTGGCGCCAGTCGAAATCGAAGTGAAACACTTGCTCGAAAGCATGCACTCCAGCGTCGGTACGGCCACTGCCGTGGATAGAAACCTTGCTCTTGAGAATCTCGGCCAGAGCCTCCTCCACCGCTTGCTGCACCGTAGCATGCTCGCCTTGCGTCTGCCAGCCGGCGAAATCCGTTCCATCGTAGGCGCAGGCGCACTTCCACCTCATTGCTCGTATTCCTCCTCCGAATACGGGTCGTAGTCGGGCAACTCCACATGCTGGTTGAGGAAGTCCTGTAGAATAAGGGTAGCAGCCACCGAGTCGATCTTGCCCGAACGACGTAGCTCGTCATCGCGACCCGGCGGGAAGGCCCGCGATGCCTCACGCGAGGTGAGGCGCTCGTCAACGCGATGGGTCGGCAGGTCTACATAGCGTTTCAGCTTCTCTATAAACGCATCGACTTCCCTAGCCTTGAAACCGACGGAACCGTCCATGTTGTACGGGTAACCAAACACGAGATCGGTAGCGCGACGCTGGCGGACGAGTTCCGCGAGGGCCTGAAGTCGCTCGGGTTCAGTCGGACTGGTGAGAGCCGGCAGCGGTACGGCTACGCCGAGCTCGTCGCCAAAACTGACGCCTACTCGCCTCTCCCCGTAGTCAACGCCAATGCAACGCATAGATTTCCAGTATCAGTAACGCGGATCCCGCAGAGCGGGACCGCGACCATTACGTTTCTTATCCTCATCCTCTTCTTCATCCTCATCTTTATCCTGGGATGAGGATGAAGATGAAGAAGAGGAGAGGAGATGATGCCGGAGAATTGCGGTAGCGGGCCCGCTCTGCGGGATCCGCGCCACTTCTTGCCAGTTCTGGTAATAGAAAAACGGCATTCGAGATACGAAACTAGAGCAACTTGCGAAGAGCCTCTTCTTCGCCGAGGCTCTTGACCATCTGCTTTATGTTCTGAGCCTGATCCTTTTTGCAGACCAGTGTGGCATCGTCCACATGCACGACGATCAAGTCTTCCACGCCGATCAAGGCTACAAAGTGATCGTCGCCGGAAACCACTATGTTACTGGAGCAGTTCAGGAACTTGGCGCCGCCCTGCTTCACATTGCCCGCGCGATCGGCCGGCAAATGACGTTCGATAGCAGGCCAAGCTCCTACGTCATCCCAATCGAACGTGGCAGCAAGCGTCAGCACGTTTTTCGCCTTCTCCATAACAGCGAAGTCGACCGATATCTTCTCGAGCTTCGGATACAATTCATCGAGCAGTTCAGCTAGGTCCTGGCCGGAAGCCATGCCGGACTCGATATCGTCCAAACCGGCCTTCAACGCCGGCGTGAATTCCGCCAGAGCCTCCGATATGGTGGAAACCTTCCAGACGAACATGCCCGCATTCCAGAAATACTCGCCATTCTGCAAATAGCATTTGGCCGTTTCGAGGTCGGGCTTTTCCTTGAATTGGCGAACCCCGAAAATATCCCGGTTTCCGATCACTCGCTCCACCGGGCCTCGATGGATATAGCCATAACCCGTAGCCGGTTCGGTTGGCTGTATGCCTATCGTGACGAGACTTGGAGAGGTCTCGGCAGCTTGAAAGGCAATATCCAGAGCAGTTTGAAAGGAATCCGCATCCTGTATGAAAGCGTCGGCCGGCAGCATAGCGAGCGATGCCTCCGGATCGCGTTGCTTTACCAGCAGCATCGCCAAACCCACCGCAGCCGCGGTGTCGCGTCCAACAGGCTCCGCCACTACGTTTTCGGCCGGCAACATTGGGCAAACCGCGCGCACGCCCTCGAGTTGCTCGATATTGGTGATGACGATGACATTCTCCACTGGCAGCGAACCTCCAAGACGCTCGACAGTCTGCGCCAGCATCGGCTTGTCTCCCACGATCGGAAGCAAGTGCTTCGGACGAGCCAGTCGACTCGCCGGCCAAAAGCGCTCGCCCTTTCCACCTGCCATAATCACTGCATATCGTTTTGCCATGGCCTTGGAAATTCAGCAGAACGCCTCGCTCGTCAATGGCTAAGCAAGCCTCTTATCCGCTTCGCCCCAAATTCGTTTGATTCCTGGAGCTGCGGCGCCAGAAACTCGTCGCCATGTCAACAAGCTCGAATCCTTCGCTCAGCTCCGAAGAGCTCGCCCGGTACTCGCGCCATATTCTTCTAGAGGAGCTGGGCGTCGCCGGCCAGGAGCGCCTGAAGCAGTCCAGAGTCCTCATCGTAGGAGCGGGTGGACTCGGCAGTCCAGTGGCCATGTATCTAGCCGCCGCCGGCGTGGGCACGATCGGGCTCGCGGACTTCGACAAAGTCGAACTTCACAATCTGCAGAGACAGATCCTGCATGGCATATCGGATGTCGAAAGACGAAAGACCGACTCCGCTCGCGGAACGCTCCAAGAGATAAATCCCCATGTTGAGCTGCGCCTCCATCGCGAAGGCGTGCAAGTCGACAACGCCGTCGATCTTTTCGCCCAATACGATATCATCGTCGACGGCACAGACAATTTCGCCACGCGCTACCTCAACAACGACGCAGCATACTTTGCCCGCAAGCCGCTAGTATATGGCAGCATATTCAAGTTCGAAGGCCAAGTATCCCTATTCGATCCCGCAGAAGACGGTCCTTGCTACCGATGTCTATTCCCGAATCCGCCACCTCCAGGCACCGTGCCGAACTGCGGCGAAGCAGGCGTAATGGGCGCGCTTTGCGGCATTGTCGGCAGCATTCAGGCCATGGAAGCTATAAAATACCTTACCGGCATCGGCCAGTCTTTGCGTGGACGATTGCTATTCGTTGATACTCTGTCCATGGGCTTTCGCACGCTCAGTCTCAAACCCGATAAGGCCTGTCCTCTATGCGGGAAAGATCCATCGATCACGAAAATAGAAGCCGACGCCTATCAGGAAACCTGCGAAACGCGCGCCTCCGAAAACGCAAGCGAGGCGAACGATAGCGATACGGAAGAAACGCCCTGGGAAACCGACGTCCTGGAAACGAAGAAGCAAATCGACTCAAGCAAAGCGGCACTGCTCGACGTACGCGAACAATACGAACGTGATATCTGCATGATCGACGGCTCGATGCATATCCCGATGGCCCAGATCCCGCAACGCCTGGCGGAGCTTCCCAAAGACAAGCCTTTGCTCGTGCATTGCCATCACGGCGGGCGCAGCATGCAAGTCGTGCGCTTTCTGCGAGAAAACGGCTTTGAAGAGGCTATCAACGTCGCGGGTGGCATAGATGATTGGGCAGCTCGGATCGATCCAAGTTTGCAGCGTTACTGAGGTTAGGCGGTAGATTTTGTGTAACGCTTGCGTCGTAGCGCGGAGCTTTAGCCCGCGTCCGCATAACAAGAGCCGTAGCCTAAATGGCTCTGCCCCGCATAGCAGAGGCAATTGCTCTAAAGGCTCTGCGGATGCGGGCTAAAGCTCCGCGCTGCGGTTAGCGAAATCTGTGAGCAACATGACACTGGCAATAGAGCAAAAAAAGCCTGCCTCATTGCGAGGCAGGCTTTGAAAGGCGGAAATCCGAAGTCCAGAGAGAGAACTAGGAACGAGGCTTGGTGAGACCAGCAGCCTTCTTGATGTTCTGCAGAGAAGGAACGGAGATGCCAAACTTCTTGGCAACGGCCGCTCCCTTTTCACCGGACTTCACTGCGGCAATCACCTTGGCCTTAAGCTCGTCGGTAATGCGTGTACGCTTAGCCCGCTTTTTCTTAACTGCTGGAGCTTTCTTTGCAGCCTTGACTGGCTTCTTGGCAGCTTTTACAGCCTTCTTCTTGGGCTTAGGACCACGCTTCTTGCCAGGCGCCTTGCCAAGCGAGCTGAGAGCGGCAATCAGTTCCTGGCGGGAACCAAATCCAAGATCCTTATGCAGGCTGGATAGTTTGCTCGCCATTTCAGCAGCGGCCTTCTTTTCAAGAGAGGCCAACTTAGACTTAGCGTCAGCGATTTGTTTGAGTGTATTAGTGATCATCGTTCGCTACGAAAGATCACAATTCGCTAAATTCAACCAAAATATGTCTATAAGACCGAAAAATATTCAAAGTTTTAGCATTCCAACAGAATATCTAACGCAAAAATTGGTATTACAACCTATGTGGAGACAGCTTGTCTTTAGAAACAGGCTGCTCCGATATCCCTTGATATAGCCCGATAAAACTCCCCAAAACACGCCCCTACAGCAAAGCTCCCAGCCAAAAAACTGCCAGATATGCCGCAATCCAAACAGATTCATTCACTCAAACGCCCAGCGATAGAGCGTATGCTGCGCATCCACAACCTGCTGAAAAGCGGCTCCTACCCCAATTGCTCGAAGCTCGCTCGCGAGATGGAAGTCAGCTCCAAAACGATCAGCCGCGACATCGATTTCATGCGAGACCGCATGATGCTGCCGATCGAATATCAGCCCGATCGGCACGGCTACTTCTATACCAGGGAAGTTCATAGCCTGCCGACGATAGACATTTCCGAAGGCGAACTGCTCGCCCTTTCCATAGCCCAAAAAGCTATGGATCACTACAAAGGCACGCCCTTCGAACGCCCCTTGTCCAATGCCCTGGCCAAGCTCGCCGCCAGCTTGCCGGATACGATTACGGCAAATCTCACTGAACTCAGCGAGACGATATCCTTTCGCCACGGGCGCTTGTCGGAAGTGGACGAGACGCTTTTGCAGGAATTCACAAAGGCCGCATTGGAAAAGCGCGAAATAAGTTTCCAGTATAAAAAGCTCGGCGCGAAAAAGGCGGAGACTCGCAATCTTCTGCCCTATCATCTGACCAACTTTCTAGGAAAGTGGTATGCAATCGGCTGGGATGAAAAGCGCCAAGCCATCCGCACCTTCCTGTTGAACAGGGCCAGCGCCGCGAAGCTCGGCGATAGGAGCTTCACCACTCCAGGATCGTTTTCTCCCGAAGACTATCTCGGCAGCAGCTTCGGTATCTACTCCCCAACCGGAAAGCGCAAGGTCTCGATACGCTTCAAGTCCCCAGTATCCGAGTACATAGAGGAGAACACCTGGCATCCCTCGCAAAAAATAGAAAGCCGGAAAGACGGCTCCATCGTCATCCACTTCGACCTGGGAAGTCTACTCGAAGTGACTTCTTGGATACTGAGCTGGGGACCGAATGCCCAAGTCCTAGCGCCAAAGGAACTCAAGGAAACGATCAAAAGAACGGCAAACGAAGTGGCTGCGCTTTACTAAGAGCGTGTTGAAAAAGGATAGCTTTGTAAGCGTAGCCGCGTTCGTGAGTACCGAGCCCCGCTTGCGGGGCGAGAGGATTGCTGATGCTGCGCATCATCGCTTCGCGACTCGCTCTCGCTCGGCCATCTTCGCGTCGCTCCGTCGAACCTCCTTCGGTTCAATACCTCTCACATGCCGGAGCCGCTGCAAAATCCAGCCAAAGCGTATGACAAACGAACTGGTGGATTTCCAAACATGGTCGGGGCGAGAGGATTCGAACCTCCGATCTCTACGTCCCGAACGTAGCGCTTTACCAGGCTAAGCTACGCCCCGACTCTTCAAGCTATTCTCTAAACTAGAACTATGGCCCGGCAGGCGTCTACAGTTTTTTCAGGGACCTTTTCAATGAAGCGGAATTCCAGGAGCGCGCCCAATAAAGATCCCCGCCCCAAAGGGCGGGTTATTTTAAGTAAAGGTGGGACGGCTTCTCCGAAGACGTCCAGATCGTCTTCGGAGAAGACGATCCACCAGTAAACACGTAGCAAGGAGGGTGTTGAAAAAGTCTGGCTTTCTAGTGTAGCCGCGTTCGTGAGTACCGAGGCTACGATATCGCCAGGGTTCGATCGACTTTTTCAACACACTCCAAGCGACGGGGTATTGAACGCTAATCGAATAACTCGAAACGGTTTTCTAGATTCCCATCGCTTCAATCGCGCCATCAAAAGCAGACCGCAAGGGATAGCGAAATAGAGTCTTCTACCCATGCGGAAAGGCTTCTTCATATCAGCTAACGCTCAGCGTTATGGTGGTAGATCGGCACTCCGAAGGCGCCGAGATAGGCAAACGCGCCCCACTCCAAAATGGAGTGAAACCCCCACGGAATCCGTAGTTCCTACGAATGACGAAAAGAAGAGCCTGCGAATATCAATGCTGCTTCGCTCGCGCTATTCTCCCGCCTTTTTCCAGGAACCGACTCTCCATCGCTTACGATGAAAAGACTTCTCAATATAGTGACGATAGCTCTGCTCGGCCAAAGCGCAGCTATCGCTGAAAACTACCAACCCAGCTCTTGGGAGCGCCAGATTGTGGCCGCTTGTCTCGTGCTGGAAGCATCGAACCAGGGTGAACTAGGCATGCAAGCCGTCGCCTCGGTAATCGCAAACAGAGCCGAGCGCGACGCCTCGCGCTTCATCCGCGTCGTCAAGACGCCCTACGCGTTCAGCGCCTTGAACAGCGCCACGACAGGAAAAACTGGTCGTAAAGGCTACGCCGGGCACGTCCGACGAGCCTCTAGGGACAGCAGTTGGAAAACGGCGCTGCGCATCGTCGACCAGCTCTATGCCCACGATCTTGCCGACGTGACCTACGGAGCCGACCACTACACTCGCCGCGACAGCCTCCCCAGTTGGAGCCACCGCATGCGGGCAAACACGGTGATCGGCGACCACCTGTTTTTCCAAGCCGTCAACTAGTGTCGGGTCGCGCCTGCGTCGTAACGCGGATCCCGCAAGGCGGCGCTTTGAACACACACCCAAGAGTCAACTTCGCGCAAGTTTCTCCTTGAAACTCGAAAGCGAAACGCAAGTGTCTGCGTCCTCTCGCATACAGGCGTGGTAGCCAAGTGGTAAGGCCGAGCTCTGCAAAAGCTCTATCGCCGGTTCGATTCCGGCCCACGCCTCCAATTTTCACAGACGGCGCATCCATTATCTGGATGCGCCGTCTCGTTGCATAGCAGCCCGTCCCGTCTAACTAGCTCAAACTTGCCATCGAGCGAAATTGCCTCATACAAAGCCCCAAAACTCCCATGCCCGCATCCACCGTCTTCACCATCGCCAACCAGAAGGGCGGCGTCGGCAAAACCACCACCGCCGTCAACCTCGCCGCCGCCCTCGCAGAGCAAAAGGTCACGACCTTGCTCATCGATCTCGATCCCCAGGCCAACGCCACCAGTGGACTCGGCATTGAAAAGCAGGAAGGCCGCAGCGTCTACCCCGTGCTGCTCGACGAAGGCGAGATTCTCGAAATGGTAGTGGAAACCGGCCGCCCCCATCTTTTCCTCCTGCCCTCCGAAGTCGATCTCGCCGCTGCCGAGATCGAACTCGCCCAACGCCAGGACTATCTGCTCCAGCTCAAGACTGCTCTTGCCCCCCTTTTCGACTCCGGCAAGTACCGCGCCGTCGTCATCGACTGCCCACCCGCTCTCGGCATGCTCTCCATGAACAGTCTCGCCGCAGCGGACCATCTCCTCGTCGCGCTCCAGTGCGAGTATCTCGCGCTCGAAGGGCTCGGCCAGATTCTATCCGTAGTCGATCGACTGCATGAAGCAGGGGTCAACGACAGCCTGGACGTCGGCGGGATCATCATGACCATGTTCGACGTGCGCACCAATCTCTCCCGCGAAGTCGTGGAGGAGGTCCGCAGCAATCTGCCCGACAAGATATTCGAAACTGTCATCCCCCGCACCATTCGCCTCAGCGAAGCCCCCTCCTTCGGCCAGACCATTTTCGAGTACGACAAAAGCAATCCCGGCTCCACCGCCTACCGCAAGCTCGCCAAAGAGCTGATCAAGCGCTTCGGCCTGAAGAAATAGCGCCCGTCTTCCAGCATCCCATGGTCGCCTCTAAACTGAAACGCCTCATCAAATCCGTGTCGGGAAACCCTGACAGGAAGTCGGCCCGCCGAGGCAGCAAGGCCACCGAGCTCCCCGCCAAACACATTCGCCAGCTCGAACGCTCCCTAGGCTATACTTTCAAGGACAAGCACTTGCTCGCCCAAAGCCTCACCCATCCATCCTTCCTGCTCAACACCAGGGACCAGCTGAAAAACAACCAACGGCTCGAATTCCTTGGGGATTCCGTCATCCAGCTGGTCCTCACTGAAAAGCTCTACGAAAAGCACCCCAACCTGCGCGAAGGCAAACTCACCTCGATGCGCTCCGGCTACGCTCGAGGCGACTATATGGCCCGAATCGCTCGCGAACTCAGACTCGGCGAATTCCTCATCCTCAAGCCCAAGGACAGAAAGTCCGGAGTCGCGGAAAACGTCTCCGCCCTCGGCGACGCTTTCGAAGCCCTCATCGGAGCCGTCTATCTCGACTCCGACTTCGAAACCAGTCGCAAGATCATCCTAGCCCTCTACAACTATCTGGATACGGCAGCCACCCCGGACGGCGTCGTAGCGAACCCCAAAGGCAAGCTTCAGGAACGCATCCAGCCGCTGCATGGCAACAACGCTATAGTCTACAAGACGACCGGCCAGACCGGCTCGGCTCAGGATCGCACCTTCCACGTAACCGTCTATTGCGCCGGACAGCCCGAAGGCCACGGCGAAGGCCGCACCAAGAAGGAAGCGGAAGAAAAGGCCGCCCGACAGGCGCTAGAGCATTTCCAGGACCCGGTAGAGTCCGATTCACAACGATGAAGAGCTTCGGGACGCAGGCGCTCCCCGAGAATACGAAGAACTCTTCGCCTTCAGTCACGCCGCCCTCTCCAGCATGAGCCAGGCCGCTCCAGTCCTCCTGCCAAGCGACACGGCTCGCTGGCAGCAACGCATCGGCGTCAACGAAGAGGCTATCCCGCCCGTTGTCGAAGACTGGATAAACGGCAGCGAGAGCGATGTCCTGATCGTAGTCGCGAAAAACTCCCGACTCGCCGAGATGTGGAACGCGGACTTCGCCTATTTTCACCGACAAGCCCGGCCCGAATCCACTGCCCGTTTCCTCCATCTTCCGGAATCCGGTCAGCTTGAAGAGGAGGAAAATGCCGCCGCGCGGTTCGAGTCCGGCAGCGAGCGCATCGCAGTCCTAGCCGCTCTGCGCGACGAAAACCAAAAGCTCGTCATCACCACCACCGCTCAGGCCCTGGCACAGCCAGTCCCTTCGCGACAAGCCCTCGAAGCCTCCCAGCTGATTCTCGAAACCGGCCAGAGCCAGCCCTTCGAACGCCTGGTCGCGAAGCTGGAAACCCTCGACTACGACTGCGAGAGCCTATGCGAGGCCCCAGGCCAGTTCGCTCGACGCGGCGGACTCATCGACGTGTATCCGATTTCCGCCGACAGACCTTACCGCATCGATTTCTTCGGCGACGAGATCGAGGTCATCAAGGAATTAGACCCAGTGACTCAGCGATCCGGTGCCGCCGTGCCCAGCATCGCAATCGACGCCACCCCCAACGCCCAAATGGAGGCTGCCCCCAACGGCATGGCCGACCACCTTCCAAACCGCGTCGATTGGGGGCTCATCGAGCCCGAGGACATTCTGGAGAGCAATCGCGACCCCTCCGTCGCCAAGTCTTGGGTACAGCTGCGCGACGATCGGGCGGCGAAGCAAGACAGCTGGACAACATTTTCCGACCTCGATCTCGAAGGCAGCGAAAACGAAACCGCCGAGGCTATCATCTACGAAGGCGATTCCCTCGCCTTCTATCGCCCCATTGCCGACAACGCCAAACTCGCCGACGAACGTTTGGCAGACGAGCAATCGGCCCGTATCCAATTTCTCAAGCAACTCGCCAAATGGTCAAGCGACGGAGAACTCGTCGTGATGGTTCTGCCCAACAAGAGCGATCGAAACCGAATCGGCGAAATGCTCAAGGGATCCGAAAGCCTGCAAGACCTGAAACCCGTCTTCTGGCAGGGAGACCTGAACCAAGGTTTCCGCTTTCGCTTCCGACCCAAGCTCGGCAAACTCGACTGGCCCGTCTTGAAAGACAGCAAGGGCTGCGTTCTGGTGACCGAAACCGAACTCTTCGGGCGACGCCGAGGCCGCAAGCCGCCGACTCGAGCCAAGGCGCTCGTCAGCCAATCCCAGGTCGACCAGCTGCTCGACTTCGCCGAACTCGTGGAGGGCGAGTTCGTGGTCCACCTCCAGCACGGCATTGCTCTGTATCGCGGTATCACGAAAGTGGATATGCAGGGGCAAATGCGCGAAGCGCTTTCGCTCGAATTCGACGAGGAAGTCGTACTGCACATCCCACTACAGGAGTCGCACCTGATCAGCCGCTATGTGGGCCTGAGCAAAGCTCGACCGAAGCTCGGACGCATCGGCTCGAATCGCTGGGCCAAAACCCGCGAGGCAGCCGAGCGTGCCACCCTTGATCTGGCAGCCAAGCTGCTCGCCCTGCAAGCCCAGCGCGACACCGGAGGCGGCCATGCCTTCGCCCTAGATACGGAATGGCAGAACGAATTCGAAGGCTCCTTTCCCTTCAAGGAAACTCCAGACCAGATGAAGGCCATTTTGGAGACGAAGGCGGACATGGAGAAGCCTAAGCCGATGGACCGCCTAGTCTGCGGCGACGTAGGCTACGGCAAGACGGAAGTCGCCATCCGGGCCGCCTTCAAGGCCGTTATGGACGGCAAGCAAGTCGCCATCCTCGTGCCCACCACCGTGCTTGCCCAACAGCACTACCTGAACTTCCGCGATCGCATGGCTGGCTACCCCATAGTAGTCGAACTGGCCAGTCGCTTCCGCAAGCCTGCCGAGGTGAAGAAGATCCTGCAGGCCACCAAGGCCGGGAAGGTCGACATCCTCATCGGCACGCACCGCATCCTGCAAAAGGACGTGCAGTTCAAGGACCTGGGCCTTGCCATCATCGACGAGGAGCAGCGCTTCGGGCTCAAGCATAAGGAGGTATTCAAGGATTGGAGATCCTCCGTCGACATCCTGACCATGAGCGCCACCCCAATCCCCCGCACACTCTACATGGCATTGACCGGAGCGCGCGAACTGAGCGTCATTGAGACCGCTCCTCTGGAACGCAAGCCGATCCAGACCGTAGTGAAAAGCTACGACGACAAGCTGGTCGTGGAGGTCGTTCGCCGCGAGATCGAACGCGGCGGTCAGGTTTTCTATCTGCACAACCGTGTCCAAACAATCGATACGGTTGCCGCAAAGCTGGAGTCTCTGTTGCCCGACGTATCCATCGGCGTAGGACACGGTCAGATGGACGAGAAGCTGCTCGAACGAGTCATGACCGACTTCGTCGACCAACGCTACCAGATGCTCGTCTGCACTACGATCATCGAGTCCGGCTTGGATATTCCGAACTGCAATACCATCATCATAGAGGGGGCCGACCGGTTCGGGCTTTCCCAGCTCTACCAGCTTCGCGGCCGGGTTGGCCGCTTCAAGCGGCAGGCCTACGCCTATCTGCTGCTGCACAAGCACAAACGCCTGATGGACATCGCCCGCAAGCGCCTGCAGGCCATTCGCCAGCACAATCAGCTCGGGGCGGGATTCCGCCTGGCCATGCGCGACCTGGAGCTGCGCGGCGCAGGCAATCTACTGGGCAGCGAACAGAGCGGTCATATCGTAGGCGTAGGCTTCGAGCTCTACTGCCAGTTGCTGAAGCAGAGCATTTCGCGCCTGAAAGGCGAAGCTACGGCCGTCCATGTGAGAGCGAACGTGAAGCTCGACTTCATCTACCAAGGCGAGGGAGAAATGCAGGCGGGCAACCGCTACGAAGACGGCTACACGGCCCTGAAGCGAGCGGACCTCAAGGAGGGCGACTGCGAACCCATGCAGGCCCGTATCCCCGCCAGCTATATTCTCGAAACCCGTCTCCGTATCGATATCTACCGCAAGCTGGCCTTAGCCGAAACGCCAGCCCAGGTGAAGGAGTTGCGCGAGTCGATCGAAGACCGATTCGGCAAGTTTCCGCTGGAAGTGGAGGCCCTGCTGAGGCTCACCGAGATACGTTGCCTTGCGGAACAGAAGAGAGTGCATTCGGTCGAATCCCAGGGCAATCGACTCAAATGCCGCTACTACGGAGGCAAAACTTCGGAGTACATCAAACTCGGCAGTCGATTTCCCCGCCTGCAGTCCAGTAATGCCTTGAAGCGTCTGCATGAAGTCATTGTCTTCCTACGAAACCTCACCGATAACCGTCGCTGACCGATCCCATCCACCTGCCAAGCAAATGAAGCTCACTCACGCGTTACTCATCAGCCTGCTCGTACCCCTATTCAGCGGACTCGCTCAAAACGAAAGGAGAGGCACGCGGCTCGCCAACAGCATCGCTGCGATCGTCGAGCAGAAGATTATCACCGTGGAGGAAGTTCGTCGCGAACTGCAGCCCTTTCTCCCGCAGATCCAAGCCGACTCCAAAGGCGATCCCAGGAAGTTCCGCCAGCTCATCGAAGAAGCGGAAGACCAGATTATCCAGAACATGACCGACGATGTTCTGATTGTGAAGCAGTTCTATGAGGACAAGGGACAAATCCCGCCAAGCTTCGTCGACAACGAAATCGAAGAAACCATCATCACGAGATTCGACGGCAAGCGCCCCCTCTTTCTCGAGTACCTCCAATCCATCGGCAAGACCCCGGAAGAGTACCGCGTCCAGGTAAAGGAAGAGATTATCGTCAACTACATGCGAAGCAAGATGCGCCAAAACGCTTCGGTCGTAAGCCCCGTCAAGATCGAGAAATTCTACGAGGACTACAAACAGGAGTTCCACCAGGAAGAAGCCATGCGCCTCCGCCTGATCCGCTTCACCAAAGTCGCCGACGAAAGCGAGGACGTGCTGACCCAGCTAGCAGAGGAAGTCATAGAAAAGCTGGAGCTCGGCTTTGCCTTCGACGAGCTCGCCGCCAAGTACAGCAACGACGCCAAAGCCAAGAAAGGCGGAGACTGGGGCTGGGTTTCCCGAGGCTCCCTCATCGAGCCGCTCAGCGAAAAAGCCTTTAGCCTGCGAGAAGGCGAATACTCCGAACCCATCGTCATCGGAAACAACCTATTCATCCTATACTGCGAAGAGTATCGCCCCGAAGGCTACCTCGAGCTCGCCGAAGTGCGCGAACGCATCGAGGACATCCTGATCTCCCAGATGGCCCGCGAATCCGAAACCCGCTTCCTCGAACGCTTGCGACGCGACGGTTACGTACGCCGCTTCAACTAGGATAACGTCACGGATGCAATGTCGCAAAGAGTAGCGCGGATCCCGCAAAAAAATTGTAGGGCTGGCGCTTGCCGCCACGCCGCATTGCTGACTGTCTCTGCAGCATGCCAGCTTCCTCTACCTACCAGACCCCAAAGCTCAGCGAACTCTCCGTAACCGAACGCCCCCAAGAACGCCTCGAAACCCACGGGCCAAACTCCCTCAGCGACGGCGAACTGCTGGCCATGATCCTGCGCAGCGGCAGCAAGGGCCGCAACGTTCTGAGCGTCGCTTCCGAGATACTCCAGCAAGCTGGCTCCCTTCAAGGGCTACTCAAATGGAGCGACAACGAATTTCGCCAAGTTAAAGGCGTAGGCAAGGTCAAGGCTCTACAACTCGTCACCATAGTGGAATTCTGCCGACGTATTCGCGATCGCTCCCCTGCCGCCCAGCCGCTGCTCGACCGGCCGGACGTCGTATTCGAGTTTATGAGACACAAGGCTGAGAACCTCGACGTAGAGAAATTCTGGGTACTCAGCCTCAACAGCAAGAACCGCCTCGCAAAGCTCTCCGAAGTCACTTCCGGCACGGCTAACAATAGCCTCGTGCACCCCCGTGAGGTCTACCGAGAAGCCATTCGCAGTGGAGCTGCCGCTATAATCTGCGCCCACAACCACCCCAGCGGAGATCCTCTGCCCAGCGCCTCGGACATCAAAGTCACCCGCCAGCTGCGCGAAGCCGCTGCAACTGTATCCATAAAGCTCATCGACCATGTGATAATAGGCGCGCCTCACAACGACCCGAGAGGCGAAGGCTACTACAGTTTCCAGGAGTCCGGAATGCTATAAGCGACCGAGGCAAAACCCGAAAATAGGCCTTAAAACCCAGTCCGACTTTTCTCAAATTTTCCCTTGAACTTTAGTTTGAAAGACTAACTCTATGCGGCCTTTCCAAGGTCGGTGGGATACTCAAGTGGCCAACGAGGGCAGACTGTAAATCTGCTGGGGAAACCCTACACAGGTTCGAATCCTGTTCCCACCACCACTTCTTCAGCGGGACAGCGCCGCGAAAGTCTCGCCGCCAGTTCTTTCAGTACACGTCATTGGAACAGGATGAGAACCGAAAGGTTCGACGGAGCGAGCAACGCGAGCGCAGATGGGGCATGCGAAGCATGAGTCCGAAGGACCTGCGTCTCACGCAGCCAATCCTGTTCCCACCACCATTTCTCCTGCGGAACAGGGTCGCCGAGAGAGTTTCTCGAGCTTCGTTCGAGGTAGGGCTGGATCGCCGAGCCGGCCGCTTTGCAAGATCCATTCCTCGCGGCCCGCTCGGCGATCGGGCCCTACCTGGTTTAAACCGGTCCCGTAGCGGCTTTCCAAACTCCGTCGCACTTAAAACCGCCACCTCCCAACTAAATGGAAAGCAACCGCTTCGACTACGATCTCCCTCCAGAACGCATCGCTCAGGAACCAGCCGCCCAGCGCGACGCTTCCCGCATGCTCGTCGTCCATCGCGCCGAACGCCGAATCGAGCACCGCCATTTCCACGACCTGCCCGAATATCTAGGATCGCGCGACCTCCTCTTCCGCAACAAAGCCAAAGTCCTCCCCGCCCGACTCTTCGCGAAGCGGCCCACCGGAGGCCGCGTCGAGTGCCTTCTTCTGCGGCCCGCCAGCTCCGACGGTTCGCAGTGGTGGACCCTCCTCCGACCCGGTAAACGACTCCCGCCAGGCTCCACTTTCGCCTCGCCCGGCTACTTCACCGCGAAAGCTATCGAAAAGTCGGAAACCGCCGAGTATCGAGTCCACTTCGACCTGGAACGGCACTCGAGCGTGGCCGAAATGGCGAGCGACCTCGGCAAGATGCCCTTGCCGCCCTACATCGAACGCGATACGGACGACGCCCGCGACTCTGCCGACAAGGAGCGCTATCAAACCATCTACGCGGCCAACGACAAGTCCGTCGCCGCCGCTGCTCCCACTGCTGGCCTGCATTTCACCCCGGAAGTCGTTGCCGCTGCCGAAACCAAAGGAGCCACCTTTCACGATCTCGTCCTCCACGTCGGCATGGGTACCTTCAAGCCCCTCGAGTCTGAGCGAATCGAAGACCACCAGATCCACCGCGAGGTCTACGAAATCCCGGAGGCCACGCAAGAAGCCCTCCTCAACAGTCCTGGCAAAAGGCGCATTTGCGTAGGCACCACCAGCGTACGTTCTATCGAGGACTATCTCGCCAAAGCCCAAGCCATCCAGCCTGGCCGTCATCTAGACGAAGCCAGCATCTTCATCCATCCGCCAAGCCAGTTTCGAGGAACCGACGCTCTCCTGACCAACTTCCATCAACCAAAGTCCACCTTGCTCTGTCTCGTTTCAGCCTTTCTCTCTCCTGGCCAAACCGACGGAATCGATTGGCTGAAAGAGATTTACGCAGAAGCAATCAAACGTGAATATCGATTTCTCAGCTACGGCGACGCCATGCTCATCCTTTGACAAATCCAACGCCGCCCTCTAGCTTTCGCCGCTAAATGTCCCAGGACCTCGGATAGCCCCGTGGCGAGCCCGCCGAACTGCCAGCCACATCTTCCGACCCGCTCCCACCATGCTAAACCGCCAGCAAGCCGCCATCACCAATATCGTGGAAGATGCCACCTTTGACTTCACCATGGGCGAAGCCGAGACCGGTATCGCCAAGCTCAAAGCCGCCCTCGAAGACAGCCCCGACGCCTTCGAAGCCTGGCACGCCCTGTGCGAAATCTACTACTCCGAAAAACGCTACGACGAAGCTCTCGAGGCAGCCGAGAAAGCTCACGCCCTCCGGCCAGACGATCTCTTCGTCAACACCAGCCTCTCCCGTATCTGGCTCGAAAAAGGCTCCAAGGAAAAGGCCGAACACTTCGGCGCCCAAGCCCGCATGGCCGGCTGGAAAGACCAGCTTACCAACCCAGAGTCCAGCCCCGGCGAAGATGATCTCGCCTGAACCCGCGGTCGTATTTTAGAAGTGATGGAAATCCAGAAAGCTCCTGATTGTCCGGTTTTCGAGGTAAGGCCCGATCGTCCTGCCGACCGCGGGAGCCACACTGTAGGATCCATTCTTTGCGGCCCGCTCGGCGATCGGGCCCTACCTCGAAGAGATTTGAAACCCACCCTGAGCCCCCCGCATTAAGCCTCGACATTCCAAGTCTAACACCCAGATTCCACCCCTTTTCACGGCAAGGCCTATGGACAAGAAATACGTGCTCGACTTCGAACAGCCGCTTCGCGGACTGATTGAGCAGCTGGAAAACCTTCACCAGCTGTCAAACGAGAACAATATAGACGTTTCCAAGGAGATCCGCGCCATCGAACAGAAGATCGCGGAGACCAAGAAATCCATCTACTCCAACCTCTCCCCCTGGCAACGCGTCCAGCTCGCCCGCCACCCCAAACGCCCCTACGCCCTCGACTACATCGAACGCATCTTTACCGGATTTCAGGAGCTGCACGGCGACCGCTCCTATCGCGACGACCGCTCCATCATCGGCGGCACCGCCTTCCTCGACGGGCAAGCCGTCATGATCATTGCCCAGCAAAAGGGCCGCAACACCCGCGAAAACCTCATGCGCAACTTCGGCATGCCCAATCCCGAAGGCTACCGCAAAGCCCTGCGCCTCATGAAAATGGCCGAGAAGTTCAGCCTCCCGGTCATCACCTTCGTCGACACCCCAGGCGCCTACCCAGGCGTAGGCTCCGAAGAGCGCCACGTATCGGAAGCCATCGCCCTCAACCTGCGCGAAATGTCCGTCCTGCAAACCCCTGTTGTCGCCACTATCATCGGAGAAGGCGGCTCCGGCGGAGCGCTCGGCATCGCCGTCGCCGACACCGTCTTCATCCTCGAAAACGCCTACTACTCCGTCATCTCCCCCGAAGGCTGCGCCGCCATTCTCTGGAAGGATCGAGCCAACGCTCCCCAAGCCGCCGAAGCCCTCAAGCTAAGCGGGAACGACCTCGTCAAGCTCGGGGCCGTAGACAAGATCATCGGCGAACCGCTCGGCGGAGCCCACAACGACACCGACGCCGCAGCCAAGAAGCTCGGCGACGCCCTGCGCGAGGAACTCGCGAAGCTCAAGGCGCTCCCGCTCGACCAGCTCGAAAAGAACCGCTACGAACGCTTCCGCCACATCGGCGTGATGGAGGAAGAACTCTCCGACGGCAAGATCGTCTCCATCAGCGAGGCCGCCTCCTAGCCCAACCAACCTTCTTTCCAACAAGACATATGGCCGCGTTCGCAAAAACGCGTCCCTTTCTCCCAAGCAAAATCCATGAGCGCAGAAACAGACAGCCAGACGCCCGCAACCCCGAATACCGACTCCCAGTCCCAGCAAATGAACGGAGCCGACGTCGTAGTCGAAGCGCTGATACGCGAAGGTGTCGACACCATCTTCGCCTATCCCGGCGGCGCCTCGCTCGAGATGCACCAGTCGCTCGCGAAGCGCAAGAGCGACATCCGAACCATCCTTCCTCGGCACGAGCAAGGCGGCTCCTTCGCCGCAGAGGGCTATGCCCGCGCCAGCGGTCGACCCGGCGTATGCATGGCCACCAGCGGTCCCGGCGCCACCAACCTCATGACCGCCATCGCCGACGCCTTCATGGATAGCACCCCGCTGATCTGCATCACCGGCCAAGTCTACTCCAAGTTCATCGGCAAGGCCGCCTTCCAGGAAACCGACTTCTTCGGCATGACCCTTCCCGTGGTCAAGCACTCCTACCTCGTCCTCGACGTGACCGAACTCCCCCGCATCATGAAGGAAGCCTTCAAGATCGCCACCACCGGCCGCCCAGGACCCGTCGTCATCGACATCCCCAAAGACATCCAGCAAGCCCCCATCACGCCCGAATGGCCCGACGACGTGCCCTATCGGGAGACCAAAATCCCTGCTCACGCCTCGGATCGCGAACTGGAAAACGTCCTCCGCCTCATCGAAGACGCCAAGCGTCCCATGATCTACTTCGGAGGCGGCATCGTCTCCGCCGAGGCTCACCAGGAACTCTCCGAGTTCGTCGAACGCACTGGCATCCCCGCCGCCTCGACCCTCATGGGCGTCGGCAGCTTCCCCGAAACCCACGAGCTGTCCCTCAAGTGGTTCGGCATGCACGGTTCCGCCTACGGCAACTGGGCCGTACACCAGTCCGACTTGCTGCTCACTTTCGGAGCCCGCTTCGACGACCGTATCACCGGTGATGTATCCAAATTCGCGCCACAGGCGGAGATCGTGCACATCGACGTCGATCCCTCCGAGCACAACAAGAACAAGATCGTCCACCACCCGATCGTCTCCGACATCAAGTACGCCATCGGCCGCATGCTCGAGCTAATGGGACCGAAAGGCTTCAGAAAACCAAATCTCGAAGCCTGGCATCAGCAATGCGCCGAGTGGAAGCGCGACTACCCATTCTCCTTCAAGGAAAACGAGCACATCCTGCCCCAGCACGCCGTGCAAACCCTCTTCGAGCTCACCGGCGGCGAGGCGATCATCACTACCGGAGTCGGCCAGCACCAGATGTTCGCCGCCCAATTCTACGACTTCAACCACCCGCGCAGCCTCATTTCCTCGCTCGGTCTCGGCTCCATGGGCTATGGCTACCCAGCCGCCCTCGGGGCGAAGGTCGCGTGCCCGGACCGCGAAGTCGTCGATATCGACGGCGACGGGTCCTTCGTCATGAACGTGCAGGAGCTAGCCACCGCCAAGATCGAGAAGATCGCTGCCAAGGCCATGATACTCAACAACCAGCATCTCGGCATGGTGGTCCAGTGGGAAGATCGCTTCTACAACAGCGTTCGCGGCAACACGATCCTAGGCGACGAGAACAACATAGGCTCGCCGGAAAACATCGATGCCCTGTATCCAGATTATGTGACAATCGCCAATGGCTTCGGCCTACCCGCCCGCCGAGTGCACAAGAAGAGCGAGCTCCGCGACGCGGTCCAGGAGATGATCGACAGCAAAGAAGCCTTCCTGCTCGACGTCATCACCCCTTACGACGAACACGTTCTGCCCATGATACCCGCAGGCAAGACCGTCGACCAGATGATCGTGCGGTAGACTTCCTGGGAACGCGGGCGGCTCGCCCGCATTCTAGAAAGTACAATAGAAGTTGCGGGCGAGCCGCCCGCGTTCCCAGGAGTCAATCAGCCCGCGTCCGCGAAGAATAGATCCTGCAATGCGATCGTGGAGGAATTGTAGCCGCGTTCGTGAGAACGCGAAAACTACTCGCTCACAGGACCTCCACCACCACGGCCGTCAGATTGTCTCGACCAGACTCTTCCATGGAGTCAGTGACCAATCGGTTTGCGGGATCCAGCTCGGCGAAACGAGCAGGCGGTTGACGCATGAGCTCCTCGATCCGACGATCCCAAACCCCCAGGTTGACGCCATCGGAACAGAACAGGAAACGATCGCCTGTCTCGATGCCAACCGAACCGAGTTGCGGGTGGATACTGGCGGTCTGTCCACCAAGAGCCTGGTCCAACACGTGACGATCAGGATGGTTGCGGGCCTCACGCTCATTGAGTTTTCCAGAGCGTTGCAGTTCGCCCACGCGACTGTGGTCATGAGTGAGCTGCTTGATTCCTCCAGCAGCCGGCAAGTAGTAGATCCGGCTGTCGCCAATATGACAGAAGTGCAGCCAACCAGGCGAAAACCAACCCAAACTAAGCGTAGCGCCCATGCCGCGAAGCTCCTCGTAGTGGCGAGACATGTCGGTCATCTCATCATGGATGCCCTGAAAGAGCTCCTGAAGGATGTCCACAAAGCCGTGCGATACTCCGATCGCATCCAAGCTAAAACTCTTGGGCAATAGCTCCGTGATTTTCTGCACTGCGATGCGGCTGGCGAACTCTCCAGCATTCGCCCCGCCCATACCATCGCTCACCGCGAAGACGAAATCCCCTCTGTCCCAGCCAGCATCTCCGTTCTTGCCGAGATAGCGGAGCTCCTGGGCATCGAAATTCAGAGCCAGGAAAGCGTCCTCGTTGTTCTTGCGGAAACGTCCAGGGTGGGTCAGGCCGTTCCAGCGCAGACGCTGACCACTAGCCGGTTCGGATTCAACTTTCCCGCTCTCGCTCATTTCCCTTGGGTCGCTTCGCCTCCGCTTCTGCCTGAGTCAACCCTTCGCCCGTCTCCAGAATCGTGGCGAACTCGAAATCGATCACGCAAAAGCGGCCGAGATGTCCACTATACGTGATATTTCGAGCAAAAGGATCGCCGTGCCTTACCCCACACTTCTCCAGCTCCTGGAAGATGTGCCTCTCCTTGTCCGGATTGATCCGCGAAACCGGATGCCCACAGTTGGTCGTGACTATGTAGAGCTCTTCCGGGCGCTCCTCCAAGAGCTGCGGAACAAAAGAGCAGCCCTTGTCCTGCAAGTACTTAAGCACGCGGGTCTCGTTTTCGTAGCGTTCCTTGGCCAACGGACCCCGATAGCGCTTGTGCACCCTGCCATCGTAGCCAATTCTGACTACAGCCCTTTGCGTATCTTTGATCTCTCGCATGATCGAATTTGAGCTTTCCGGGTAAAAGTGTGAGCCAAATCTATGATTTGAAAGGGAAAAGTAAAATTGGTTGAAAACGGGCGCATCATTTGCTTTCTCGATGCTCCGTCCCGCCGGGGAAGGAAACGCATGCCTGCAATCCTCCACGAACTCGGGACTCATTCCAAACCCTACAATAAAACCTAAGATCTAATGGCAAAATTCAAGCTCGAGTACATTTGGCTAGACGGCTACACGCCCGTACCAAATCTCCGTGGAAAAACCCGCATCGCAAGCGAAGCGCCCAAATCATTCGAGGACTGCCCCATGTGGGGATTCGACGGCAGCTCGACCCAGCAGGCGGAAGGCAGCAGCTCTGACTGCTTGCTCAAGCCAGTAGCGCTTTTCCCCGACGCTCTGCGCGGCGACAACGCATACATCGTCATGTGCGAAGTCATGATGCCCGACGGCGTCACTCCACATCCCAGCAACCACCGCGCGACCATCCTCGACGACGAGGACGCCTGGTTCGGACTCGAGCAAGAGTACTTTCTCTACCAAGACGGTCGCCCCCTCGGCTGGCCCGAAGACGGCTATCCCAGCCCGCAAGGCGAATACTACACCGGCGTGGGCTACACCAACGTAGGCAGCATCGCCCGCGAAATCGTAGACGAGCACCTCGACGCCTGTCTCGCCGCCGGCATCAACCACGAAGGCATCAACGCCGAAGTCGCCAAGGGCCAGTGGGAATTCCAGATCTTCGGCAAGGGTTCCAAGCGCTGCGCCGACGAGATGTGGGTCGCCCGCTACCTCCTTCTCCGCCTCTGCGAAAAGTACGAGGTCGACGTCGAGTGGCATTGCAAGCCCTTCCAGGGCGACTGGAACGGCTCCGGCATGCACTGCAATTTCTCCACGAAGTACATGCGCGAAGTCGGCGGCAAGGACTACTTCCTCAAGCTCATGGACGCCTTCGAAAAGAATCGCGAGGAGCACATCGCCGCCTACGGGCCCGACAACCACATGCGCCTCACCGGTCTGCACGAAACCCAGTCCATCGACATGTTCTCCTGGGGCGTGGCCGACCGCGGCGCATCCATCCGCGTACCGCACAGCTTCGTGAAAGACGACGCCTACAAGGGCTACCTCGAAGACCGCCGACCGAACTCCCAAGGAGATCCATACCAGATCTGCTCCCGCGTCCTCAAGACGATCGCGGAAGTCCCGACCTCGTAGTCGAACGCTCGACCCAGGATCCAAACAACTCTTTCCAAGGCGGCTCCGTTCCAACGGAGCCGCTTTTTTGCTCTTCGCCGGAAGCCTTCCGTGATCTAGACGGAAACGCGCTTCAGCCTGAGTACCAAAACAGATCCACACCCAAAGCCGCCAGCATTAGCAGACACACGCCAAGTCGACCCAACATCGAGAGTCCAAAGCCAACCCCAGCTCCCAGTCCCGAGCGAGCTGCTTGCTTCGGATGCCGTCTCGCCCATGCCAGCTCGAAGGCGAACGCCCCGATCACCGGTCCAAATATCAAGCCAAACGGACCGAAGAAAAGGCCCACCAAACCTCCGGTCAAAGCTCCAAAAATCCCCCATTTCGTACCGCCAAACCATTTGGTGCCGGCAGCGGTGCCGACAAAATCCACTACTCTGTCCAAGACAACCATCGCCCCCAGAACTCCAATCGTCCACCAGCTCAACCAGCCCGGCGACATCCAATGGAAAAGCAAAGCCCCCACCAAGAGGACAATTGCTCCCGGGATGACAGGAATCACCACGCCCAGCAAGCCCATCGCCGCACTCAGGCTCAACAACGCCCAGCTAGCAGCCGACCAGCCGTATTCGCCCGCAGTCGACCAAAATGCTCCAGTTCCTTTGATCCATTCCCACATCGCGAGCCATTGTCCCAGTCGCTTCCACTCAAGCAACCCCGTTGTTTCAAACCACGCCTCCTCAAACGCCACCTCACAACGCCTTCGCACCTCCACTCCATGCAATTTAATTCTCTAACGTTAGAGAATTAAATGCATCGGCCTGCTCATCTGAGGCGAAATCGTGTCCGAATGCCGGCTAGGCGGGTCAGCGTTTTCGGGCGGAATCGGATTTTGACGTTGTCCTGGCAACGGAGGCTGGACTGAACTTGTGGCATGCCACGACCCATCGGATGGAGCAAACGCGACCCGGAACTGGGCAAGCTCAAGATCGAGGCCCGCATCCACGGCAACAAGCTCACCTTTCACCAACAGGCAGGCCGCTTCGAAAGCTGGGAGGAATTCACCCCCGACAACGAAGACTGGGACAAGCTCAACGAGCTCGCTGCCAACAAGTTCCAACGCGGCAAGGTCCAAGCCACTCATCTGAAGATCATCCAGGCCCGCGGACGAAAGACGTAGGGCGGATCCCGCAGAATGGGACCGCGTCTGCTACGTTTCCCATCCTCTTCTTCATCCTGGGATGAGGATGAAGATAAGGAAGGGGGATGATGAGGGCGAATCGCGGACGCCGTCCCGCTCTGCGGGATCCGCGCTACGATCCGGACCGACGATAGTAGATCGCCATACCTAAGCAACCCGCCACGACCAGAAACCAGATCCCGCCGTACACAATGGAAACGTAGCCCGGCAGATCCCTTACTAGAGTGCTGGCAACCTCAGGTGGATACAGTTCGAGCAAGCTCTTGAGCGGGTCGCGATATAGCATTGCAGTCAACTCGCTCCGATCGATAGAGAAAAACTGATAGCCAAAGTAGCCGCTCAACGAACCCGCCAGCGCGATCTGATTCCAGGCTAGTCTGCGGGAAGCCCGATCCGTCTCGCCTCCGAGGAAAGCTCTCCTCATTCGCAATTCGAAAGCCCCGTGGACGCAAAGGACCAAACCCACCGTCAAACCCAGGAGAGACCAGATAGCGACGGAAACCAGAGTCGACGCCAATCCGCAAAACAGTAGACTGCCGCCGCTTAGGAGACTGAGAAAAGCAAACCAGGAAGACCGCCGCTCCGACATCAAGGACGTTTGAGGCGAGCCTCCTTCATTAGTTCGGCTGGAGCCTCCTCGATCTTCTCAAGCAAGGCAGTCTGCAAGTCGAGAGCTCGCATGCTACGCGCCGGCACGTCGAAGCCCGCGTAGACTGAAGTCATCTCGCCTTTGGCCAAAGCTGTCACCAAACCGTCCGGATCGATCTTGCGAAAGCGAAAGAAATACACGACCGCCTTCTGCTTGATCTCCTTTACGAAAAGATGGCAATCGAAGCGATCGCCAAAGCGAATCGGGCTATGGTACTCGCAACTCGCGCGCACTCGAGGCCAGCCCCAAAACATCTCTCCATCCTGCACCACCGGAGCGATTCCCAGCTCGCTCAAAAAGGCATGCTCGGCCATCTCCATCCAGCGGAAGAAATTGGAAAAGTGGGCGATTCCCGCCATATCTGTCTCATGGAAGGCAAGCTCCCTTTGCAAAACGAAATCGCAAGCCATGAGCGACGATCATCGGACGACGGAATCAAACTTCAAGTGGATCCTAAGGGAAACCTTCAGTCGATCCTCGTGGCTCCGATACCGAAGAGATCATGCCGACGTCGATGAACAGCATCTCTCCAAAGGAACTCGAAGCTGCGGCCCAAAAACTACCGACTTCGCCTCGCATCTTCGGCAAGCTAAGCGAGCTAATGCGCGACCCCAATACGGAGCTGGCCGATATAACCGAGCTAGTGAACGCTGACTCGGCCCTCACCGCTTCCGTCCTGCGCCTGAGCAACAGCGCCATGTTTTCCATGGGCATGTCAGTCGACACCCTTGATGTGGCTATTGACCGTATCGGTTTCCGCGAGCTGTTTCGTCTCGTCGGTATTGCGGCGGCCGCCGAGGTCTTCACCGAGGACAGTCGATGCTACGACGTCTCAGCCTCCCAGCTTTGGGAAAACTCGCTTTGCTGCGGCATCGCCATGGAAACGTTGGCCCGCAAAACCGGCATGGACGAGCAGGAGGCATACACGCTCGGTCTCCTGCGCAACATGGGCAAGATGATCATAGACCACTGCGCGAGAGAGAAAGACGACTCGCCGATCTACAACAAGACGTCGGCCCTGCCCCTGCTAGACTGGGAGGCCAACAACTTCGGTATCACCAACGCGACCGTCTCCGGCTTCATTCTCGAAACCTGGAACTTCTCCAAGGAAACAACTCATACCATCCAATACCAGTACGAGCCAGACAAGGCCCCCCAATCCAGGCCGCTGATCAATCTGCTGAACCTCGCAAACGGCCTTGCCAGCAGGATCGGCAGAGGACTCGCCGGAGAGGACCTCTACTGGTCGGACTGGGAAAAGCGGCTGCCACGCACCGGTCTGAGCGCCGAAGAGTTCGAAAGCGTCGAGGAGGAAATCGAGACCGAATTCAAACGCGTGCTCTCCGCTTTCCAGTAGTCGCTAGGCATTGCGATTGTTGCAATGCGACAAAGGGCAGAGCGGAGCTCTAGCCCGTGTTCGCGTCGCTTTTTATCCTCATCCTCTTCTTCATCCTCATCTTTATCCTGGGATGAGGAAGGGGATGACGAGGGCAAAACGCGAACACGGGCTAGAGCTCCGCTCTGCCCTTTGCGACATCGCATCAAGCTCAATCCTTGATAACGTCCTCCGGATTGAAACCCGAGGCGTTGTCATCGTCTTGAGCCTGATCCGCCTCCTCGTTCATCTGCTTTATCAAATCGCTTGGATCCGCTTCTTCACCGCCATCGCCATTATTGGCCTGGGCAATCACGTCCTCCGGATTGAAGTCCGATTCTCCACCAGCGCCGTCGCCAGCCAGAATGCCTGCCGTATCCAGATCTTCATAGTCCTCGTCCTCCTCGTTTCCGCTAGGACTCGACTGAGAGCCGCCGGAGAGAGCCGCGTCACCGCCCTCCAAAGCGTTTCCATCCTCGCCGATCTTCACCAGCATATCGCCACGCACGAACTCCAGGATCTTGCTCGCCATCGCAGGCAATTTCCAGACTTCGGGAGAAACCATGACCGACTCCATCGATTTCGACGTATTCAATACATCTACGAAATATTGGATACACTCGCCCTGGTCGCTCTTGATGATCGACTTGATGCGAATCACCAGCCAAGCCGGAGCATCCGGCGCAGCCGGATAGACATGCAAATCGGTCTGCAGTCCGCCGAGATCGATAAAGCGAGTGAAGCGCATCGGATAGTCGCCGCCCCATTCCTTGAGAAAGGTCTTCAGCTCTTCCTCGATCGCCGCCGCTATTTCAATCGTGTGTACCTTCATGCGAGATTAGTCGCGAACAAGCAAAGAACAGTCGCTCCGGAATGCAATCTCATTGATCAGGACGCCGCTCCCTACTCGCATCCATCTCTTCTACAAATCTCCGCAGAATCTCCGAGGAGAGCTCCATCAGATCGACATCCCGCCCAAGGTCCGCCACCTTGACCGGACGTCCATACACTCCGAAACATATATTGCCAAAGCCGATCAGCACCGGAGGGAAGGACAAAGCCATATTGCGCATCTCCCCCTGGGCCCAGATTCCGAATACAAGAAAAACGACACCTACCGTGATGTAAAAGCCCTGTAGAAACGGGGAAAAGGTCTTCACTTTGAGATTTCTCAGATCGTCCGCCGTGATCGGCGTACCCTTCCGGTCGATACGCTCCTTGCAAAGGGCGATGCCCGCTCTGATGATCCGCTTTTCGATAAAGGTCCGACCCATTCATCAAAGTCAATGCGCCAGACAAGACATGTCAACCCACGCGAAAGAAGACAAACAGTCTCAAACCTCGGAGCGGCGCTGCCCTCCACCCAAACCAAGCAGTCGCTTTAGGCGATCCACATCGCTCGTCGTGCCTGAAGTATCCACCGCAGGAAACCGACTCACTGTATCCAGTTTTTCGATAACGAGAGGAGCTAAAGCGTGCATCGCCGCAGTCGCCGCTGCAACCCCATCTCCGTTCTTCCCGCCGCATTCGACATACAACTCCAGAGCGTCGACCACCAGCGACTCCGTGCGAGGATAGAAGCTGCACATCAGATTCCACGGCTCTTCGTTGCGATCCCCGGCTCTGCGAAAATCGGTCCTGAGCAAGAGACTCGGGATGTCGGCGAACTTCGCCGCCATGAATTCCGCTACGGTACCGGAATCAAGCTCGCAACCGTCGAACTGGAAGACCGCCGCATCGCAGCCGAGCAAACCTTCAAAGTCGCTATCCCGGATCGTCTTCGCATCGAGGCTCGCCGGTTCGTAGTTCTGCGGTAAATACACCGTGTAACGACCTTCCGACTGACGTTCGACTTCTCGAGCAAGACTCGCGTTGCCCAGCAAGTGCCGCAGGTCGAACAGACTTCCAGCGAAATAGACCTTTCTTGCTCGCTCCTCTTTCATGCTACCCCAAGACGCCAGCTAGGGTGGCAGTCATATAGCAGGCTATCAATCCGCCAAGAAGCGCCTTCAGGCTATTGGCCAGCAGATTCGCTCGCTGGCTAGATTCGATAACCGAAATGCCGCCCACCTGGATGCCAATAGAGGTGATATTGGCGAAGCCGCACAAAGCGTAGGTCGAGACCAGAATCGATCTTTCGTCAACGAAGGCCCCAGCATCCTTGAGTTCGGTGAAACTCAGGTAGGCGAAAAACTCGTTCAACACCAGCCTCTCCCCCAGAAGTTGGCCGACCATCAGGCAGTCGCCCCAAGACACCCCCATGATCAGAGCGAAGGGAGCGCTCAGCGCCCCGATGACGAAAGAGAAATCGAAGCGGGTCATCCGACCCTCCGTGAGCCCTGCGACCCAATCGTTCAGACCCGTCCAACTCCCGATCCACGAGCCCACCAAGTAGTTGAGGACGGCCAACAGTCCCGTGAAGGCGATGAGCATAGCTCCGACGTTCAAAGCCAGCTTCAAGCCATCCGTCGTGCCCTTCGTAGCCGCGTCCAGCAAGTTCTCCGCCTGGGATTCCTTGGGGAATACCACCCTCTGGTCGACGCTCTCCGTCTGCGGCGCAATGATCTTGGCCGCCACCAGCGCAGCCGGAGCGCTCAAGATCGAGGCAGTCAGCAAGTGCTTGCCAAACGCCACCACCGCAGCGTCGTCCGCCCCGCCCAGCATTCCCATGTAGATGACCAGCACCCCACCCGCAATCGTCGCCATACCGCCAGTCATCAGGGAATTGATCTCCGAAGAGTTCATCATCTTCAGATAGGGCCTCACCACCAGCGGAGCCTCCGTCTGGCCAATGAAAACGTTCGCCGCAGCCGCCAGGCACTCGGCGCCCGACAGCTTCATCGTCTTAGCCAACAGCAGAGCGAAGAGATAGACGAAAGCCTGCAGAATCCGAAGATGATAAAGGACCGCGGAGAGAGCCGAGAAGAAAACGATGGCCGACAACACCGACCAAGCCATGCCAAAGACCGGCACGTCCACCGGCATCGTACCGAAAATCATGCGGGCTCCCTCGTCCGAAAATCCGACCAGCAAGCGAAAGAACTCCGACACATTCTCCACCATTCCGAGAACGAAAGGCACCCTCAGTATCAGGACAGCCAATACAACCTGCAACAGAAGCCCCGAGCCCACCAGCTTCCAGTTGATCGCCCGACGATCGCTGCTCGCTAGCCAGCAGATTCCTACAAGAGCTGCCATGCCGAGAGCCGCCCGGAGAAGCGTGAGAAGCGTATCCATCGGGGCTCCTTGATGCGAGCTCCCAAGGAAGCTGTCTACAACAAAACCGCCCCTAAATCCTGATCCTCCTCTTAATCCTAATCCTCCTCATAATCCCACTCGATTGTGAGGCTATGATTATGAGGAAGATTAAGATTAGGAGGAGGATTAAGACTAACCAGACGCGCAGAGCATCTCGGAAATAGGCAAGCCGGACAGCCTCCGAAAAGGCTACCGGCCTGCAGTCGACTCACGGCATCTCCGAATGCAAAAAGTATCGGTAATCCGTTGTTTGAGAGTTCTAAAGGTCCTTGAGCGCGACCACTTTTAAAAACGTCTAGGCCACGAAAAACTTGACCAAATTGCTCCGACATTCTCCCTCTAGGGCAGGCAGTATCCGCTACTCAGGGAGACGCCAAGGCCGCTATGTCGCAACAATTCGGTAAACAGGATCGCCAAGCTTGTTTTTTGCTGCTCGTAAAACATCTTCGCACCAGCAGCTCACCCCACTTCACTCATGAAAGAACCGCTCTTCAACTGGCTTGACCACCGCGCCGCTGGCGTGCTCATGCATCCGACCTCCTTTCCCGGCGAATTCGGTATTGGCACCCTCAACCAGCACTGCTTCGAATTCATAGACTTCCTCGCCGAGGCCGGCTTCAAGTACTGGCAAATCTGCCCCCTAGGTCCCACCGGCTATGGCGATTCGCCCTACCAGTCCTTCTCCGCCTTCGCCGGAAACCCCTACCTCGTATCGCTCAACGAGCTCGAGGCCAAGCAACTGCTAGATCCAGGCATCCTTCAGGAACTGAGCGGCCTCTCCAGTTCGTTCGTCGACTACGGCACCCTCTATCTCGCCAAATGGCCCGTGCTGGACGCCGTCTACGAGCGTTTCGTGCAAGGCAGCAAGAAAGTCCGACCCTACGGAGCCTTCTCCACATTCAAGAAGAAGCACGCCGACTGGCTCGAACCCTACGCCTACTTTCAAGCCCTCAAAAACCACTACGACGGCAAACCCTGGTACGAGTGGCCCGCAGAAATCCGCTCCTACCAGACAGCCACAAGCCACGACTTACGCAAGCGCCTCGCCCGGCAAATCGACACCCAGATGTTCGTGCAGTATCTCTTCTTCGGGCAATGGGAGCTCGTGCGCCAACGCGCCAGCAAGCGCGGCGTTCAGATAATCGGCGATCTTCCCATCTTCGTCGCCCTCGACAGCGCCGACGTCTGGCAGCATCCCGAATACTTCCAACTCGACCCCAAGACCAGCCTCCCCACCGCCGTCGCCGGATGCCCGCCCGACTACTTCTCCGAAGACGGTCAACTCTGGGGCAACCCGCTCTACGATTGGGACGCCCTCTCAGCAGACGGCTACTCCTGGTGGATCAAGCGCCTCAAAAGCAGCTTCGAGCTCTACGACGCCGTACGCATCGACCACTTCCGCGGTTTCGACTCCTACTGGAGCATTCCCTACGGAGCCGAAAACGCTCGAGAAGGAGAATGGAAAAAAGGCCCCGGTATCGACTTCTTCAAGACCCTGAAAAGGAAACTCAAGAAGTGCAAGCTGATCGCCGAGGATCTGGGAGAACTCACCGACGACGTGCGTATCCTCAGAAGAGATACAGGCCTTCCCGGCATGGCCATCCTCCAATTCGCCTTCGGCTCCGGAGGAGACAATCTCTACCTCCCGCACAACCTTCAGCCTCAGTCAGTCCTGTATCCAGGCACTCATGACAACGACACCAGCCTCGGTTGGTATGCTAACGCTACCGAGAAGGAACGCGACCATGTCCGACGCTACCTCGGAGTCAGCGGTCGACAAATAGGCTGGGACCTGCTGCGCGCCTCCTACAAGAGCGTCGCCCGACTCGCCATCATACCCATGCAGGACCTGCTCAGCCTCGGCAGCGAAGCCCGCTTCAACATTCCTAGCCAAGCCATGGGCAACTGGAGCTGGCGTTGCACTCCAGAGCAAATGCGAAGCCTGTGCGGCGAGACCGCAGCCTACTTGCAAGAACTCGCCGAACTCACCTACCGAGAGGGCTCCCCAGCGGTAAACACTATCTAATCTAGCGTTATGCGTGAAACGTAGCGCGGATCCCGCAGGGCGCATAGGCGTCAACTTAACGGAGGAAGCATCCTTTGGAGGGCAACGCTCCGTCGTTGCCGCGCCGGTTATTCCCTCT
>JANQRJ010000087.1 GCA_028284635.1 Pelagicoccus sp. | reverse complement strand
CGTAGCCGCGTTCGTGAGAACCGAGGCGTTAGCCGACAGCGCAGCGAAAAACACGCGGATCTCCCAAACCGATTCCGCGTTCTCACGAACGCGGCTACATTAGAAAGCCGGACTTTTTCAACACCCTCCTTGGGGCGGGGATCTTTATTCCTGCATTGGCTGCGGGCGAGCCGCCCGCGTTCCCAGGCTAGCTGTTGCCTATTTGATCGAGCGCTTGCTCGACGATCACTTCGACTGGTTGGCTGGCGTCGAGTTCGATAGCGGCGCTTGGCTCCTCCAGATCAGCGAATTGCGAATCGAGCAATGAAGCCGGCATAAAGTGGTCCTGGCGAGCAAGCATACGCTGGCGGATCAAATCTCGACCTGCTTTCAAATAGAGCCATCTCAGATCGGGTAGCCCGGCCTGCAGAACATCGCGATAGCGTTGCTTTAGAGCGCTGCAAGCGAGAATGGTGGAGCGACCGGATTCGCTTCGCTGCAGGAGTTCGGCATTGAGGGTGGCTAGCCACTGCGCCCTGTCTTGGTCGTCGAGCGGCAAGCCGGACTTCATTTTCTCTAGATTGCTCGGCGGATGAAAATCGTCCGCATCCAACATCTCGATACGCAAGCGTTCGGCAAGCGCATGAGCCACAGTCGATTTTCCGCAACCGGAGACACCCATGACGCAGTAGACGAAGGCTTGAGACCCTATCATGGACTAGGTCTCAAGAATATTGAGAGAAAAAGCAAACCACCGATGTAAATCGAGCAAACGCGGCGCTTCGCAAGCGAAGGCCCTACATGGCAAGTCATAGCAGGGTCTTTGCTGGAACCGTAGTAGCCGCGTTCGTGAGAACGCGGGAGCCATCTGCGGACGCGGGCTGAAGCTCCGCGCTACGGAAAAACATCAGCAGTTGAAGACCTCGTCTACCCTTGCCACTTGAATATCAGCGTGGAAAGCGGCGGGAGGAAGAACTCTCCCGACTGAGCAAAGCCATCGTAGTCGACTGGCTGGGATTCGATGCCATGGATATTGCCGCGATCGCCTCCGCCGTAGAAGGCCGAGTCCGTATTCAGAATCTCACTCCAATGACCTGCATCGGGCAGGCCTATACGGTAGCCTGCCCGTTCTACAGGCGTGAAATGCCCCACCACCAGGATCTTGCTGCGACCGTCTTGCGAGGTACGAACATAGCTGATCACGCTCGACTCCGCATCCCAACAGGCAACCCAGCGAAACGCGTTCGGATCCGAATCGGTGTTGGCGAGGGCCGGCTCTTCGCGATACATGCGGTTGAGGTCGCGCACCAGGGAGGCGATACCGTGGTGGTCGGCGTATTCGTTGAGATGCCATTGCAGGCTGCGGTCATAAGTCCACTCGTCGCTTTGGCCGAATTCACTGCCCATGAAAAGGAGCTTCTTGCCTGGATAGCCCCACATGTGGCCATAGAGAGCGCGCAGGGTCTGCGATTTGCCTGAGATGTCGCCCGCTCCCATCTTCATGAGCATCGAGCCCTTTCCGTGGGTAACTTCGTCGTGCGAGAACACCGTCACGAAGTTTTCGGCGTACTGGTAGAGCATGCCGAAGGTCAGATTGTTGTGATGGTGTTTTCGATACAGCGGATCCTTGGAGAAGTAGAGCATGTTGTCGTGCATCCACCCCATGTTCCACTTCAGATCGAAGCCGAGACCGCCTTCGGAGACAGGCTTGGTCACGCCAGCGAAGGAAGTCGACTCCTCCGCGATCATCAGAACGCCGGGATAGTTCTCGTGCACCAGGGCGTTCGTCTCCTTCAGAAACTGAATGGCCTCCAGGTTCTCGTTGCCGCCAAACTGATTGGGGATCCACTGTCCGTCCTCGCGCGAGTAGTCGAGGTAGAGCATCGAGGCCACCGCGTCGACACGCAGGCCGTCTATATGATAGCGTTCGAGCCAGCTAAGGGCGTTGGCGACAAGGAAGCTCTTCACTTCGTGTCTACCGTAGTTGAAAATCAGCGTTCCCCAATCCATGTGAGCTCCGAGCTTGGGATCCTCGTGCTCGTAGAGACAGGTTCCGTCGAAGCCAGGCAGGGCAAAGGTGTCGCGCGGAAAGTGGGCGGGCACCCAGTCGAGGATGACGCCAATGCCGCGCTGATGCATATGGTCTACGAAAAACTTGAAGTCGTCAGGGTCGCCAAAACGATGCGTCGGAGCGTAGTATCCGGTTATCTGATACCCCCAAGAACCATCGAATGGGTGCTCGGCCACAGGCATCAACTCGATGTGGGTGAAGCCGTGATCGAGCACGTACTGCGAGAGCTCCTCCGCCAATTCGCGGTAGGTCAGCGGACGATTGTCTTCCTGCCAGCGGCGTTTCCAGGAACCGAGATGCACCTCGTAGACCGACATCGGCTGATCCAGGGCCTGGCGGTTCTGGCGGTTGCCCATCCACTCGGCATCCTGCCACTGGTATCCAGAGTGGTCGAAAACGATCGACGCGTTGTTGGGCGGCGACTCAAAATAGGAGCCGTAAGGATCGGTCTTGAGAAAGATGTCGCCGCTTTTGCCACGCAGCTCGAACTTGTACATCTCGCCCACCTCCAGGCCCGGTATGAACAATTCCCATACGCCACTTACGCCAAGCGAGCGCATCGGATGGTAGCGCCCATCCCAGTGGTTGAAATTGCCGACGACCGAGACGCGCGTCGCATTTGGAGCCCAAACGGCAAAACCGACTCCTGGAACCCCACCCATCTCGAGTGGATGAGCCCCTAGCTTCGTGTAGATACGGTGCTCGTTGCCCTGGTTGAACAAGTATAGGTCCGTCTCGCCAAGCGTGGGCAAAAACGAGTACGGATCGAAGAACTGGCGAATCTCCTGATTGCTCTGTTCCACCCGCAGCCGATAGGGGAAAAGGGCATCGCGATCCTCGATCAGGACTTCGAAAAACCCCGTTTCGCTGAGCCGTTCCATTTTGTAGCGAGGCCCCTCCAGCACGCTAGTGTCGACCACCTCGCAGCTTTCCGCGCCGCTAATGAAGGCCCTTACCAGCACGCCTCGCTTCTTGCCTCGACTGTGCATGCGCATGCCGAGGAAGTCGTGCGGAGCGCCGACCGCCGCGTCGTTGAACTGTTTGAGGGCTTGCTTGGAAATTATCATGGATAAACCGGTTTCTTCAGTGGCTCGAATGCTTCCAATGCCGATGTCAGCCAAGGGCTGCCGATACAAGGCAAAAACCGCCCCAAGTCCATGGAGGAAAGCGACCTCTGAAGAACTCGATAATCTTCTTCTACTTCTGCTTCTTCGCAGGATGGGACGAGAAGAAGATGAAGAAGCAGAAGCAGAGCAAGATTCCGATGGGGAACCCTGGTTACCAGTGGACCGTCCCAGCTCCCCGTCTTGAACCTTGCCAGCCGCGACCCGCCCCTCTAATCACACGCCCACAAACCTATGACCGCTCCCTCAAGCCTGCTTAGCCGCTCCGTCCACGCGCTCCTCCTCTGCCTCCTCGCCCCTCTCCTCTACGCCCAAGAAGTCGAGCTCATCCCCAGCGGACCCGTCTCCCTCGACGAAAGCACTGGCGAAATCGTGGCCACGGAAGGAGCCCAGATCCTCTATGGCGACTGGCTCCTCTCCGCGGAAACCATCCGATACAACCAGCAAACCGGAGAGGCATTCGCTCAAGACAAGGTCGTTTTCAGTCGGGCCGACCTTCGCCTCACTGGGGACTCTCTGCTCTACCAGCCCGAGGAGCAGTTCGCCCGCGTGGTGAACTTCCGAGCCGGAAACGGCCGCGTGTACGTCGACGGCTCCCTGCTCGAAGGCAATCCCGACGACTTCCGCTTCACCGATGTCAACTTCTATCCCGGAGAGCCTGGCACCTTCCTCTTCGAAGCCCGCGCCGGCGAGCTCAGCCTCGTCGATCAGAACGTCATCCGAGGCAAGCGCCTGTTCTTCAAGGTCGGCCCCGTACCTTTTCTCCTCATCCCGAGCATCACCCAGCCTCTCGACGCCGAAACCAACCTCTTCGAACCCACCCTCGACTACAGCGGCCACATCGGAGCGGCTATCGGGGCCGAAGCGCTCATCCCCGTATCCAAAGACCTGCGACTCGGCGGCAACCTCGCTCTCACCAGCAAGCGAGGCGTTCTCGCCGGACCTTCCGCTCGCTACGACTACGAAGGCGACGACTACCTCGCAGTCAGCTCCTTCGTTTCCGGCTATATCGACGACCAAGGGGAACTTGGCCTGGACGTCCGAGGCGAGGCTATCGACCCGGAACGCTACTTCGCCGACTGGCAGCACAAGCAGATATGGCACGACAACCGTATCAACCTCTCCAGCTACCTGCGCTGGTGGTCCGACTCGGAAGTCACCCGCGACTTCCACGAAAGTTCCTTCGACGAAATGCAAGATCCGGATTCGTATCTGGAAGGCAACTACAACGGAACCAACTGGCAGCTATCCCTCTTCACGCGAATCGCCCTCAACGACTTCCAAGGCCACACCGAGCGCCTCCCCGAGCTCCGGTTCACCTATTTTCCTACCGAAATCGCCGACGGCCTCAGTCACAGCGGCTTCATCTCGGCGGCCCATCTGGACCGGGAAAACGCTACTTTCGACAGGTTCGACATCGACTCCTCGGCGATCAGACTCGACGGCTACTATGGTTTCGATTTTCACCACGCGCTGCGGCCAGGCGTCGATCTTCGCCTCAAGGCCGGAGCCAGAGGCACCCACTACGAGGATGGCGAGTTTCCCATTGCCACCGGTCGCCCGGACATAGGCATTCCCGACGTAACGCTCAGCCACAGCGGAACCCGAGCCTTCGGCGAAGTCGGTCTGGACCTCAACCTGAAGGCATACGCCACCCACGAATTTAAAAACGACGCCTGGGACATCGACGGCATTCGCCACATCTTCGAGCCCCAGCTTTCGTACCGCTACACACCGGACCTCCAAGTGGACGACGACTTTACCAGCGTCTCCCGTTTCCTCCTGTCCGGCACCCGCGTCAACCCCTTCGCCTACGATCGCCGCGTCTTCGCGAACTACCTTGACCCCATAGACCTGGAAGACCGCCGAGACGTGGAAAGCATTCAGGAGGATCACAAGATCCGCCTTGCATTGAAAAACCGGATACAGACTCGAGCCAAGGACAAGAGCTCGCGGGATCTCGCCCGCTTCGACATCGTAGGGGAATACCACTTCGAAGACCAGAGCATCCTATCTCCTTTCGGACTGCCGGAGGACAACTACTCCTACCTCCATTTCGACTTCTCCGCCACGCCTGCCGACTGGCTGGAGATCGGCATCTTCAGCCGACTCGACGCGGAAGAAGGCTTTGCCGAACGCGAAACCAACGCCCGCATCGTCATCCAGGATTCCGGCTACTGGAAGCTCGGTTTCGGTTCCCATTTCCTCAAGGCCCCCGATTTCTCTGGAGCCACTCTCTCCGAAGCGGACTTTCCCGGCAGGCTTCGTCTCGAACAGTACTATGGGCTGCTCGAATACCAGTTCAGCGAAAACCTGAAACTCTACGCCGTAGCCCGCTACGATGCCGATTCCGGCACCTTCTACGAACAACGCGTCGGCATCATGCAACGCGCCCTCGAACGCTACGGGCTCAAGTACGAGCTCCGCATTTACGAAGGCGAGCGCCGCGAAACCGACTTCGGCATCAGCCTCGGCATCGATCTCTTTGATTAGCCGCGTTGCGGCAGGTCGTTTAGGCTATAGGCTTTTAGGCCGTAGGCCGACGCCCAATCTTCATCTACTTCCTCATCTTCATCCAACCTACAGTCTAAACACCTACCACCTAAACACCTTCTCTCCCCCCCAATGCGCGAAACCGCTCTCAACAAGGAAGCCAAGCTGCACCGCCTGCACAATCAGCGTCGCATCGCCTATTCGCTTATCGAGCGAGCTCGTTCCCTCCTCACCCCGGGCGCCAACTTCAGTCAGGAGCTGCATCGCCTATTCCGTTCCCAAGGAAAGTTCGGCTCCAAGGACCGCCGCCTCTACCGGGAACTCATTTATACCTACCTGCGCTACCTGCCCTGGCTGGAAGACGACTACAAGGACCAGTCGGCCCTGCTCGACAAGCTTATCAAACTCGCCTCGCCAACCTCGGAAATCGCCAGCCTGTATCCAACGCTTCCCGACAAGCAGCCCTACATCGGCGAGACCGAGAAACGGTTCAAAACGCTCGGCCGCGACGACCACGAGCTGCTCGAGCTACTTCCCAGCTGGTTTCCCAGCCACTTCAAGCGTCCCCTGCACTCGCCCTCTCTGCTGCCGCTGGTCACCAGGCCGCCGCTCTGGATCCGCGTGCAAAAGGATCCAGACCTCTCCGTCCTGCAAAGCCTACGCGATGCCGCGGGTCCTGAGTCCGCCGAGCAGATCCAGCCCCATCCCGTAGTGCCCAATTGCATACAAGCCCCACCGGATTTTTCTCTAGCCGAGCACCCGGCCTACGCCAGTGGACTCATCGAGATCCAAGACATCAGTTCCCAGATCCTTATCCAACTGCTGCCCGAACGCCCATCCGGCGCCTGGCTCGACGCCTGCGCTGGAGCGGGCGGCAAGACCCTTCAGCTCGCGCAGGAGCTGCAGCCGAGCGGCAGGGCCTACGCCTTCGATACCCGGCCCGCCGCCCTCGCCGAGCTCAAGGAGCGCCTGCGCCGAGCTGGCCTGCGCAACCTCACCGTTCTTGACCAGCGGCCCACCAACGGCCAATACGACGGCGTGCTCGTCGACGCCCCCTGCAGCGGTTCGGGCACCTGGCGCCGTCACCCCTTCCTCATGCGCCAGACGCGCGAGCAAGACGTTTTCGGGCACGCGGACCGCCAACTCAACATCCTCAAGAACTACTCGGCTCTCGTCGCTCCCGGAGGCCTGCTCGTCTACTGCACCTGCTCGCTCAGCCGCTACGAAAACGAAGGCGTCGCCGAGAAGTTCCTGCGCAAGCAAAAGGACTTCGTCCACCAAGCCCTTTCCGAACGCTTCGGCCTGCGCGACATGGGCCAAGGCATAACCTTGTATCCAGAAGATTTTGACGGCGACGGCCTGTATATTTGCGCCTTCAGGCGCAAATGAGGTTGATTAGGCTGTAGGCTTTTAGGCTATAGGCCGACTGCTAAATATCTTCTTCCGCTTCTTCATCCTCATCTTCATCCAACCTACAGCCTAAACCCCTACCGCCTAACCACCTTCTCCCAAATGCTCACCGACGCCGACCCTAGAGTTAAGCTCTCCGTCTTCGAAGGTCCTCTCGACCTTCTGCTCTTTCTCATCCGCAAGCACGAGATCGACATTCACGACATCCCTATCGAGCTGGTGCTAGACCAGTACCTCGCCGTCCTCGACAGCATGCAGGAGATCAAGCTGGAGATCGCGGGGGACTTCTTCGTCATGGCCGCCACCCTCATGGAGATCAAGAGCCGCCTCCTATTGCCGCGCCAGCGGCGGACCCAGGCTTCGGAAAGCGACGAGGACGACGACATCGACCCCCGTTGGGAACTCGTGCATCAGCTTCTTGAATACAAGAAATTCAAGGAAGCCGCCGACTGCCTCGACAAGCTGTCCGACCGAGCCGCCCTACTCAAGGAGCGCGACTACGCCTCGGTCGACAAGAACGAAGCTCCCGTCCGTCCGCTCAAGCCGGAAGACAGGATCTCCGTCTGGAACTCCTACAACATCGTCCTGCGACGCCTCACCGAACAGCTCGTCGTAGGCGAGATCCAGGACGACGCCGTTACCGTCGTCGACCAGATGGAGCTGCTCATCGCCAAGATCCGCACCGAACCGAAATTCGCCTTCACTTCGCTCTTCGATGGCCCAATCAGCCTGAAGATTCTCATAGTCACCTTCATCGCCATCCTTGAGCTAGCTCGTCTGAAACGCCTCGAGATCGAGCAAAACGCGGCCTTCTCCGACTTCATCGTCACAGCTGTAGAGGGCGGCGAGAGCCTATCGTTCGAAACGGAAAACGAGCTTGAACCAGGTCCCCATTGACCCAGGCTTCCGACCGTGAGCAGCGAAAGCGAAAAAAAAGCCCACCTACTCGGAATAGGCCTGGACAATGAAGACGGCCACAAACGCATCACCCAATCCGAACAGTTTTCCATCGTCGGCGGTTCCCAGGAGACGCACGAACGCATGACCGAGACCGTCGTCAAGACCTTCGAGGACATCAAGCAAGCCGGGAAGCAGCTCGAGAGCATCGAACCCGAACGCCTTTCCGACCTCCTGAAGAAAAACCAAGCCTAGCCAGACGTCTCCAGCTCCTCATGCCCGAAGAAGAAACAGGAAAAGCCGACCAGTCCTCCCTCTCCATTCAGGACTCCAACGGCGCCGAGCTTCTCAAGGACGGAATTTCCAGTCCCGATCTGGTCGCAACTGATGGCAAGGGCGAGCCGTTGACCTTGCTTGAAGAATTTTCCAACCGACGCGAAAAAGTCACCGGGGTCCAATTGGCTCTCACCTGCGCCTGCGCGGCAGCCTCGGTCGTCTTCGCCTACCTCACCTTTCTCAAAACGCACTAAGCACCATGGCAAACATCATAAATCTGAACGAACAAAGCTTTAACGACGCGATAAAAAGCGCCACCGGTCCCGTCCTCGTGGACTTCTGGGCTCCATGGTGCGGGCCCTGCAAGGCAATCGCTCCTCTGCTGGAGGAACTCGCTACCGAGTTCGAAGGCAAGGCCGCCATCACCAAAGTCAACGTCGATGAAAACAGCGCCATCGCTGCGAAGTTCAATATCCGGGCCATCCCGACACTCCTCCTCTTCAAAGGCGGCGAGCAAGTCGATCAAGTCGTCGGCATGGCGGGCAAGGAAGACCTCAAGAAGAAACTCGAAGCGCACGTGTAGCCAGGCTTCGCAGAGCCGACTTTCCACCAAAGCCTTCCGCTTTTCGAGCGGAAGGCTTTTTCACTGGGAACGCGGGCGGCTCGCCCGCAACAATGCAAGATCAAGCTAATTGCGGGCGAGCCGCCCGCGTTCCCAGAGGCTTTACCCCGCCAGCGCCTTATTCACCAGCTGTTGCCGGGCCTCGTCTAGTGGGAGTCCAAGCGCCGCTTCATGCCCCGCCTCGCTCATCTTCGCCCATGACTTGCGCAAGATGCCGATCATCTTTTCCTCATCGGTCTTCTCGCTGAACGAGGCGAACTGCTTTTCCAAAAAGACCAAGCACAAGGCATCTTCCAAAGCCTGACACTCCTCGTCGCTTTTCAGGTTTTTCTTCAGGTTGAGATCTTGCACGCGTTCCAACAGCGTCTCGTCGTAGCCCTTGGTTCGCAGCACCTCCGCAACCTTGCCTGCGTGGAATTTCTTCAAGTCGGTCCTCCACTTGAGGTAGCCAGCGCGGTTCATCGGATAGTCCGCTCTCGGGATTGTCCAGCGGCAGATATGCTGCCCCCTCGCCGCCAGCATCAACGCCTCCGAAGCGCTGGGAGCCAGTTTCAAGACCCAGGCGGTCAGCTGCATGCTGAACCACAGCTCGTAGCCAAGCTCGTGGCCTTCGAAGGCAACTCGCTTAGGATCGCCATCATTGAGGAGATCGATCTCCCCTATCGTCTCCAGAAAACGACGCCCCTCCGAAACGCGCTCAAGTTGGGCCACCAACAATTCCCGATCGTATGGATAATCACTCTTCATCTGCTTCTACTTCCTCATCTTCATCCCCTTCCTCATCTTCATCCATCCTATTTTTTAGAAGAAGTAGAAGCAGATGAAGATGAGGATTAGGATGAAGATCAGGATTGATGGGAAGAGACCCTAAGACTCTCCCCCACACCTTTTTCAAAGTCGCTGACCAAGCTTAAGGCTTCCTATTTCTCGCTCGGGATTTAACAATGTTTTTAAATTAACAGGCGTTTTACAACTCGCGTCTGCAACTTGATCATCTCGCAGCTCATGCCCTTCAACACTGTTCGCTCCACTTCAACCGCCATCGCATTCGCCGCTCTCATCGCGACGAGCGCCACCGCCGCTCCCAAATTGATGCAAGGCCCCATGCTCGGCGAGATGAAGCCCAACAGCGCCAGCATCTGGGCCCGAGTCGCCGGCGAGGCCGAGTTCTCGGTGGTCTACAGCCAGAGCTCCAGCTTCACCGAAACCCTTCAGAGCGAGCCCGTACTCGCCACCGCGGAAAACGACTACTGCGTGCAAGTCACGCTCGACGGACTTGAGCCCAACTCCTTCTACTACTACCGCGTGCTTGTCGACGGCGAGCCCCTGGAATCCTCCCGCGAGCGCGACGGCTACCCTTTCCTCACGGCGCCCGCCGAAAATACCGACGTACGCTTTGCCGTCGCATTCGGAGCCGGAGCCAAAAGCGAGATCGACGGCATGCAAGCCATCTGGCTGCAGGTGCAAAACGCCCGCCCCCACACTTTCTTCTGGCTTGGCGACAACGAATCCGCCGAAGGACTGGCTCCCTCATTCCAGGCGGAACAGTACCGCAAGCAGCGCAGCATCCCCTTTCTCCAACCCCTGCTTCGCTCCATCCCCCAACTCGCCACATGGGACGGCAGCCAAGCCAAAGCAAGCAAGTCGCTCGAAGTTTTCCGCAACTACTGGGCAAATCCCAGCTATGGCACGAAAGACAATCCTGGATCGTATTTCAAATACAACTACGGCGGAGTAGACTTCTTCGTGCTCGACACCTATAGCTACCGCTCCGCCGAGTCCGCCACCCTGCTTGGAGCAAACCAGCTAGCCTGGCTCAAGAGTAACCTCGCACGGAGCCAAGCCGCTTTCAAGGTTCTGCTCAGCAGCAGCAGCTGGACCGACCTCAAACAGGATTCGGATTCCACTTGGACAGCCTTTCCCGGCGAACGCGAAGACCTGCTCGGCTTCATAAGGAACTCCGACGTTTCAGGCGTCCTTCTCGTATCCGGCGACAACGACCAAGCCGAAGTCAAAGCGATCCCCATGTCTCAATCCGGTGGATACGATCTCTACGAACTCGTCAGCAGCCCGCTCGCCAGCGAGCCAGTCGCCTCCTTCGACGAACACGCGCCCTCCACTATCTCCATCCACGAGCCCTATGCCGGCAGCATGAATTTCGGCCTGCTCACTTTCGACATGACGCAGAACGACCCCACCTTCTCCTTCGAGATCATCAACGTCTTCGGGGAAAGCGTCTTCCCCACTCTGGAAGTCCGAGCCAGCGAACTGACCAACGGCACTGCCTCCTGGCAGAGCAAGGTCGACGACCCCGAGTCCTACGCCTTGGCCGAAGAGTCTTCGAAAACCCGTAGCGCGGAGCTCTAGCCCGCGACCGTCAGAAGCGCTAAGCCCAAACGTTTCATAAACTGCGGAGGCCGCAGGGCGTTTTTAATGATTTTGCCCACAATGATTTTGCTCCCCTGTTTTGCTCGATCCTTGTAGGAGATTTTTTTGCAAAATCATTTTTCGGCAAAATCATTGCTCTGAAGAACAAATGCTAACAACTAAATAAACAATACAACCAAAGAGAATCAACTGTCAGCTAAACCCAGGTCACTTCAATGTCGATAAGAGGCTTTGCTTTGATTCCTGGTATCGCTGTGCTTCCAACATGATCGATACGGATGACGGATGCGCTCACTGCTGAAAGGATTATCTCTTTCTCTTTCAAGAATTCCTTCTTCCAGCTGGGATCGTGCGTAACCAGTTCCACAATGCCTCTTCTTAAGCCAATCGTTCTTCTTTCAACGTCAATTTGATCCAAGCGAGAAAACATGGAGAATCTCGCCCTAATTACCGCTTGGAGCGGTCGCACCGATTCCAACTTTTCCGTTCGATGGAAAGGTACTCCAAACGAGTTTCGAAGGACGAGGAATTATTTAACCGCAGAGGACGCGGAGATCGCTGAGATAGTGCCAGATAGATCCTCTGCGAACTCCGCTTACTCTGCGGTTTGTGAAACACTTGAGTAATGATTTTGCCGAAAAATGATTTTGCAAAAAGAATCTCCTACAAGGATCGAGCAAAACAGGGGGAGCAAAATCATTGTGGGCAAAATCACTAAAACACCCCACAGCCTTCGCGGTTTATGAAACGTTTAGGTTACCTCTCAGCAACGATCATGCTTGCGAGGTTTTCGGGTGAAAGGCTGTAGGGATTTAGGCTGAAGGTGGATTTAGCGGCCTTCGGTCTTCAGCCCTCAGTCTATTGGCCTCTGGCTTTGCCAGATTAGGGATTAAGAGGATGATGGGGAAGCCGGTCCGATCACCAGTTCCACGCGCTTCTCTGGTGCGAAGCAGCGGCGAGCGAAGGCTTGCAGGTTCTCTAGCGACACGGCATCGATCCGCTGGTCGTAGAGCTTCCATTCATTGGCCGGCAAACCATAGGCGGCGTTCATCGCTGCCTGGCTGGCGCAAGAGGAATTCGTCTGCATGCTCATGCGCTTGGCGGCCTTGAGTCGCTTTTTGCACCGCTCCAGCTCGACCGGGAGCACCCCGCCATCCATGACGCGCTGCGTCTCGCGCTCCAACTCGGCTACCACCTCAGCGGAACGTTCGGGAGCGGTACCAGCGTAGAAATAGAACATAGATGTATTCAGTCCGACGATACGCGACGAGCGCACAAAGTAGGCCAGGCTGCGTTGCTCCCGCACGCGGTCGAACAGGACGCTGGACATGCCGGAAAACAGCTCGTCGGCTACCTCCGTCACATAGTAGTCCTCGTCCTTCAAGCCAGGCGATGGGTAGCCGTGGAATACGATCGCCTGCTGACGGTCCATCGTCTCCCGCTGAGCGCCGGGATTCGTCGGCAAACTTCGCTCGACGGGGCGGGATTCTACCGTGCCAGCCGAGACCTTGTCGAGAAGAGCGCCAAGTTTGGACTCCATCTCTGCGCTTTGAAACTGTCCCGAAACCGCGACGGTTACATTGCCGCCCACTACCAAGCGCTTCCAGAAGGCCTGCAAATCGCCCAGCTCCACCGAAGCCGCCGTTTCCAGATCTCCGCTGCCGCCGATGGCGAAGGGATGCTCTCCGAAAAAGCGGCGGCGCAGGGAGCGCCGGCCGACTGTAACGATATCGTCCAGACTTTCCCTGATGCTCGCCAGATGGGATTCCTTCTCCATCTGAAAGACCTCGTCGTCGAATTTCGGATACAGCAGCGCTTGCTCGATAAGATCCAGAGCGAGATCGACATCCGATGGCAGGACCTCCACCGCGAAGCCCATGCTGTTGTTTCCGGAGAATTCGTAAAACGAGCCGCCCACTCCTTCGATAGCCGCCGCGACTTCCAGAGCGCTGCGACTTGCCGTATCTTTGGTCATCATCGTAGCCAACAGGGAGGTCAGGCCTTGCTTGCCTGCCGGTTCGAAAAGGGAGCCGGCCTGCAGAACCACGCGGAAATGGAGATTCGGCAAGCGACCGTTTTCGCGCAGCAGAATCCGGGCTCCGTTGCCCAGGGTCGTTTCCCCGAAATCCAGAGCCGCCGCGTTTCGCTCAGCGTCCGCCGCGAGAGTCGGACACTGATCCTTTGGATTGAGCGTCACCGTGGTCAGACGATCCCATCGCAACCAGGTTTTCAGTACGCGAAACATATCGGCCGCCGTCACCTGAGAGATGCGTTCGAGGTAGTTTTTCGTATATCCAATATCTCCGACCACGACTTCGGCGGAACCGAGGCGAGACGCTTGGCCGCTGGCCGTCTTGCGGGAATTGACCTCGTTGACGAGAAGCTGGCGACCGACCTTCGCCACGATTTCCTGGGTGAAATCGCTCTCCTGCAAACCGTCGAGATAGCGACGCAACTCTTCCAAAGCATCATCGCGCTTGTCGGCATCGCACACCAGAGCCACGTAGAACAGACCGACCGAACCCGGCGTCCAGTTGGAGACGTCGATATTGTGTACGAGTTGGGTCTGTTCGCGCAGCCTTTGGTAGAGCAAGGAACTGTCTCCGCTTCCCAAGGCGAGCGAAAGGGCATCGAGGACGGGCGTGTCCTTGTGGGTGAGCCCCGGCACCTGAAAGCCCATGGCGATGCGCGGGATCTGCACGTCTTCGTACAGGTCCTGGCGGCGCTCGGCGAGCTGGGTAGGTTCCTCCGGCAGGTAGACAGGGGCGAGGGCTCGGCGTTCGAAGCGGCCAAACCACTTCTCCGCAGCCTCGCGCATGCGAGCGGTATCGAAATCGCCTGCGACCACCAGCACCGCGTTGTTCGGCACGTAGCGCTCCCGATAGTAGCCCACCAAATCCTCTCGGGCGATGCGGTTGAAAACCGCCTTGTAACCGATAATCGGATACCGATAGGCGTGTTGATTGAAAGCCGTCTCGAATAGGGAGTGGGAGAGTTTGCTGTCGGGATCGTCCTCGCCCATGGCGATCTCTCGGTTGATCACTTCGCGCTCCTTGTCCACCTCCTCTTCAGGGAAGGTGGAGGCGAATACCGCGTCGCTCAGCACATCGAGCGCTACATCGACATTGTTCGCTGGAATATCTATATAGTATACGGTACGGTCGAAGGTAGTATAGGCATTGATATAGCCCCCGGCTTCGTGAACCTCGCGGGAGATCTCCTTGCCGCGACGAGTCGGCGTGCCCTTGAAGAGCATGTGCTCCACGAAATGGGAAATGCCGGAGCCCAGCAATCGTCCCTCGTGCACGCTGCCGGTCTTGACCCAGACCTGGACGGAGCAAGCCGGCGAACTCTGGTCGGGCTTGAGCAGCACAGTCAGACCGTTGGGCAAGATGAAGCGCTCGACCGGCTCGTTGAGCAGCGGGGCGATCATGGAGCGACGAGCATCAGCGACGCGTGGATTTGGAAGTTCTTTCATTGGATAGCTGGATAGTCTGTAGCTATTTAGTTCGTAGCCACGTTCGTGAGAACGCGTTCTCACGAGCGGCTACAGGGACTCGAGAGCCCGGTAGCTCGGACGTTTCAAGCGGCGCTTCTTGGGCAGGTAGGGCTTTTTGAAAGCCTCCTCGAACGTGTAGATGGAAGCGAAATCCTCCTTGGAGTCTTCGTCATTTTTGCTGAAGACACCGAATTCGATGAGATTGAAGACCATCTCTCCGAAGTCCTCGCAACACGTGATGCCCCAGGACTGCAGGATGAAATACGCCATGGGCCCGTATTGCTCCAGGGTGTACTCGCGGATGCCGTCAAGCAGCTCTTGGCCGGAGACGTGGCGACGCGTGGTCTTAGTCACCACCTTGCCCTGGCGTTTGCGCTCCTTGTCGATGGTGTAGTTGAGAGCCTTCTGCAGGAACTGGTACCCGCTCTTCGCGTACCTCGGATCCTCCTTCACAATCAGCTCTACTACCTCGTTGAAATCGTGCTCTTTCATAGCGATCGATCGGCCGTCCCGCAAGCGACCGACCAGCAAAACGAAAAGCCCACAAACCCCCAGCCAAACTGTCAATCTCGCAAAAAGAAAGTTGAGCCCATTTGGGAGCAGTTCATCAATAGCGACCCTGCACTCGTCAAAGGGCGTTGCAGAATCCATTCTCCGCGGACGCGGTCCCACTCTGCACGATCCGCGCCGCCTTCTCATCCCATGAAATCCAACGCCATCATCGCGATCGCCATAGCCGTCATGCTCACGCTTTGGCTGATCTTCGGAAGCATGCTCGCGACTACGGAAGACGAGCCCGAAACAGCTGAGAAACCGATCCCCACGGTACGCGTACGCCAGTCCGCAGCCCAGAGCTACTCGGCCAACGTCACCCTGCGCGGCAAGACGGAGCCCGCTCGCTCCACTACTCTCAAAGCGGAAGGCTACGGCCAGATCCTGGAGATTCCCGCCCAGCGGGGAACCCGAGTTTCCCAAGGAGAGGTCCTGATCCGCATCGCCGCCCAGGACCTTCCCGAACAACTCGCCGCAGCCGAAAAGCTGCGCGCCCAACGAGAACTGGAGCACGAAGCCGCGGAAAAACTCGTGCGCAACGGCTATCAATCCGAAACCCGACTCGCCGAATCGGCCGCCCTGCTTGCCGATGCCGAACGCCAGTTCGCCGCGGCCCGCATCGCCCTCGAACACACTGAGATCAAAGCTCCTTTCGACGGCGTTTTCAACGAACGTCTTGTCGAGGTGGGGGACTACGTGGCAAGCGGCGATCCCGTCGCCCACTTCCTTCAGCTCGATCCGATGATCGTCAGCGCCGAAGCCACCGAACTCCAAGTGCGGAAACTGAAGCCCGGTCAAACCGCCCAAGCCATTATCGATGGCCAGTCTGTCGAAGGCTCTCTGCGCTACATTTCCCGAGCCGCTAACTCGGAAGTGCGCACCTACACGATCGAACTCGAATTCGACAACTCCAAGCTCGACCTCCGAGCCGGCCTCACCGCCGACATCGTCGCCCAAACCGCCCAGCAAAAGGCCCACCAGGTCTCCCCCTCCCTGCTCTTTCTCTCCGCGAACGCCGATGGCGATCTCGGCATCAAAACAGTCGACGAACAAGGCATCGTGGCCTTCCATCATGCCGAGATCCTCGGCAACGCCAAACAAGGAGTCTGGATCGGAGGCCTGCCCGACAACGCTACCATCATTACCGTCGGCCAAGGCTTCGTAAAGCCCGGCATCCAAGTCAACGCAGTCGAGGAATCCAGCATCCAGTAGCTTTCGAGCTCCGCTCGAAACCCTGCGTAGCTCCAAGAGCGAAGCGCGGGCCACTAAGCCTCAAAAAGCTACAGCCTAAACAGCTAACAGCCTCCCTATGATCGACCTCATCCTGAGTCGCAAGCGCACCCTAAACCTGGCGCTGTTCTTCATCCTCTCCGCCGGACTGTTCGCCTACATCGAAATCCCGAAGGAGTCCGACCCGGACATCTCCATTCCCATCATCTATGTCTCCATGTACATGGAAGGCATCTCGCCCGAAGACGCCGAACGCCTCCTGGTGCGTCCCATGGAGCAGGAGCTCAGCAACGTCGAAGGCGTCAAGGAGATGACCGCCACCGCTTCGCAAAACCAGGCCTCCGTCACCCTGGAATTCGACGCCGGTTTCGACCCCGATATCGCTCTGGCCGACGTACGGGAAAAAGTCGACCTCGCCACCGCCGAGCTTCCTCAGGAGGCCGAGGAACCCACCGTGCACGAGATCAACTTCTCCCAATTCCCCGTCATCATCCTCACCCTGTCCGGCGACGTGCCCGAGCGAGCCCTTACCCGCATGGCCAAAAACCTTGCCGACGAACTCGAAAGCATCGGCCAGGTCCTCGAAGCCCGCGTCGTCGGCGACCGAGAAGAAGTCGTGGAAGTCCTCATCGACCCCAGCATCCTGCGCACCTACGGCCTATCCCAAGGCGAGATCGTAGCCTTCATCTCCCGCAACAACAAGGTCGTCGCCGCAGGCAATATGGATCGAGCCCAAGGCCGCTTCGCCGTCAAGGTGCCCGGCCTCTTCCGCACTGCTCAGGAAGTCATGGAGATCCCGGTCAAACGCTATGGCGACAAGGTCATCCGTCTCCAAGATGTGGCTACAGTCCGTCGCACCTTCAAGGACCGCTCTTCCTACGCCCGCCTCAACGGCGAGCCCGCCATCGGCATCGAAGTCTCCAAACGGGCCGGAGAAAACGTTCTCGATACCATCGCCGCGGTCAAAGCCATGGTCGACCAAACCCGCCCCCTGTGGCCGGAGAATCTCACCGTTACCTACTCCCAGGACAAGTCCATCGGCATCCGCGACATGCTGCTCGATCTGCAGAACAACGTGCTCAGCGCCATCATCCTCGTCATGATCGTGGTCATCGTCGCTCTCGGCGTGCGCAGCGCCGCCCTGGTCGGCATCGCCATCCCCGGATCCTTCCTCGCCGGCGTGCTCTTCCTTTACGCCATCGGACTCACCGTGAACATCGTAGTGCTCTTCTCCCTGATCATGGCCGTCGGCATGCTGGTGGACGGAGCCATCGTCGTCACCGAATTCGCCGACCGCAAGATGGCCGAAGGCCTGCCCAAAGGCGCCGCTTACGCCGAAGCCTCTCGCCGCATGGCCCTGCCCATCATCGCCTCCACTCTCACCACGCTCGCCGCCTTCGCCCCCCTGCTCTTCTGGCCCGGCCTCGTCGGCGAGTTCATGAAGTACCTGCCCATCACCCTCATAGCGACGCTCACCGCCTCCCTCTTCATGGCCCTGATCTTCGTGCCCGCTCTCGGGTCGCTCTTCGGCAAGGCCAACGAAACCGACAACGAAAGCCTCGACGCGCTCGACGGCAGCAAGCGGGCCGACCTCACCCAACTCAAAGGCTTCACCGGAGCCTACGCCCGCTTCCTCAGCTCCGTCATCCGCTATCCCCTCCGCCAGCTCGGCGCCCTTGTCCTCCTCTTCATAACCGTGGGGCTCGCCTACGCGGCCATCGGCCACGGCGTCGAGTTCTTCCCCGAAGTCGAGCCCGAGTTCGCCAGCATGAACATCCGAGCCAGAGGCAACCTCTCCGTCGACGAAGCCGATGCGCTGGTCCGCCAAGTCGAGTCCCGCATCCAGGATCTCGACGGCCTGAAGTTCGTCTACACCCGAGCTGACCCCGAACTCCGAGCCGACAACGTGCCCGAAGACACCGTCGGGCTAGTCCAATTCGAGTTCGCCCACTGGGAAACCCGCCCGAAAGCCTCCGAGATATTCGCCGCCATTCGCGAGCGCACCGCCGACCTCGCCGGCATCCATATCGAATTCGCCAAGCCCGACGCCGGTCCGCCCGTCGGCAAACCCGTGCAAATACAAGTCAGTTCCGCCAACATCGTCGCCCTCGAACGGGCCACCGACATCATCGCTCGAAAATTCAACGAGACCGAAGGACTTATCGACATCACCGATACCCGTCCCGTCGAAGGATTCGAGTGGGAGATCGAGGTCGACCGCTCCGAGGCCGCCCGCTTCGGGGCCGATATCACCGTCATCGGAAACGAGATCCAAATGCTCACCAACGGCGTCAAGATCGGCGAATACCGCCCTCTCGACGCCGACGACGAAGTCGAGATCCGAGCCCGCTACCCCTTCGACGAACGAAACCTAGACCAGCTCGACCAGCTCAAGATCGTCACCGCCGAAGGCCTCGCTCCCGTATCCAACTTCATCACACAGCGTCCCGCTCCTCGCGTGCAGAAGATAGAACGAGTCGAACAGCGACGCTCCTACACCGTCGCAGCCGAAGTGGAAGACGGCCTGAAGCCCACCCCCATCGTCGAAAAGCTCAAAGCCTGGCTGCCCGAGTCCGGCATCGACCTCTCTCAAGTAAGAATAGAGTATCGAGGCGAAGACGAAGAGCAGCAAGCCGCCCAAGCCTTCCTCGGCAAGGCCTTTGTGGTAGCCGTCTTCGTAATCGCCGTCATCCTCATCACCCAATTCAACAGTGTATATCAGTCTATATTGATACTGACGGCCGTTATATTCTCCGGCTTTGGCGTGCTCATAGGCTTGCTGATAATGAACCAGCCTTTCGGCATCGTCATGAACGGCATCGGCGTCATCGCCCTGGCCGGCATAGTGGTGAACAACAATATAGTGCTCATCGACACCTACAACCTGCACCGCAAGAATCTAGGCGACCCCTACCAAGCGGCCCTTCTCACTGCCGCCCAGCGCCTGCGCCCCGTACTGCTCACCACGGTCACCACGATCCTCGGCCTGATCCCCATGGTCTTCGGAATCAATATAGACTTCTTCACGCCCCACGTCGCCGTCGGCGCCCCCTCGACCCAATGGTGGAGTCAACTCGCCACTTCCGTGTCCTACGGCCTGGCCTTCGCCACTGTATTGACCCTGGTCCTCACCCCCTCGCTCCTCGCCTGCGAAGAAAAGATAAAAGCCGCCTTCGGCCTGAAGAAATAGCAGAATTAGGACAGAAGTCTTAGCCACCGATGGCAACGTAGCGCGGAGCTTTCGAAGTCGGGTCGTAGCTCGAAGAGCGAAGCCTGAAGCCCGCGTCCTCAAATTGCCCTCATCATCCCTCTCCTCATCTTCATCCTCATCCCAGGATAAAGATGAGGATGAAGAAGAGGATGAGGATAAGCAACGATACGGACGCGGGCTTGCTAAAGCTACGCTCTGCGGTAGCGGGCGGAAGAGATTCATCACCGCTTCAGCAGCACAGGAATTAGCCTGACAGGCCGCGCGGACAAATTGCGGAACGAGGCTTTTGCTACGCCATCTACGCTTCGCTCCGTCGAGGGGTTTTCGAGTCAAAATTGCGGCTCTCGATCCGAGGTGAATCGAGATTCATCAAGGTGAGGGAACGCAATTTGGGCCGAAAACCACCGAAATAGACGACATGAGCAATTTGTCCACGTGGCCAAATACTCGAACAGCCAGACGTCGAACATCTCTCAATGCCCTGACCATCCTTTCCCACTGCCAGCGAAGACAATTGCCCTAATTCGGTTGAATTAGAGAAAAACGTTCGTTCCCTGAGGTAACCTACTAGCGCTACCCTATGCCCTCCCCAAAACCAGCATCTCGTTCCGAAAACTCCCTGGACGAGTTCTTCTACCAAAATGCGACGAGCGATCTCGACAACTGCGATCGTGAACCGATTCACCTTATCGGCTCGACGCAGTCAGCGGGAGCGCTGCTGATCGTCGATCCGAAGGAACTGGCTGTAATCGGCATGTCGCAGAACGCGGGGACGCTGCTGGAAACACGGCTGCCCGACGCCCCTCCCTTTTCCTTGCCCGAGCCGATGCTCGAGATTGCGAACGAGATTGCCGGCTTTTCACGGCAATCATCGGTCTGCAGTCACACCCTGCTGCAAGCGACTTGGGCTACAGACGAAGAAGTCTACCAAGTGGTCTACCATGAGCACAACGAACTGGGGTACATCGAGTTTTTGCCCGAGAGGGGGCTCGACGTCGTCAAATACCGACAGAAGCTGCGGCTCCTTCGCCAGCATTGTACCCAAATCATGGATGCAGAGAGCTTTGAAGAAGCGCTCGACCTGGCCGTCGAGGCGGGACGGAAAATAACGGAGTTCGCCCGTGTGAAGATCTACGAGTTCCAACCGGACTGGTCGGGGAAAGTCGTTGCCGAATCGAAGGCGGACCACATGCCCTCCTACAAAGGCCTGTTTTTTCCGGATACCGATATCCCGAAGCAGGCCCGCCACCTGCTGACGATGGTGCCCTACCGAGGCTTGGCCACTTCCGAGGACCACGTATCGCCAATCACGCCAGCCATCTCTCCCAGGACCGGCAAGCCTTTCGACCTTTCATGGTGCTTGCTTCGATCCGCCTCGACGATGCACACGCAATACCTGCGGAACATGGGCATCAATGGCACCTTTACCTCCTCGCTTGTCCATCGAGGCAAGCTTTGGGGCATTATCGCCGCTCATCACGACAAGCCGGGATTTCTTCCATTCGATCTTTGGGGCGCCATGCAGGATCTCTCCAGCGCCTTAATGGCGAAGCTCGATCAGCAGAAGGCCAAGGATAACGAGAAAATGGTCCACGACTTGCGAGCGATCGAAGAGAACGTCGCCACTATCATTCGCGGCAAGGGGGACCTGGAGTCTTCGATAGCGGAAGTCATACCTCAGCTGAGACGATTTCTAAGAGCAGACGGCTTTGCCTTCCGATACGGAATGAGCTTGCACACCGACGGCGCCACGCCTCCTCACGAGTTCATCCACAGGATGCTCGAATGGGCGACTGACAAAACGTTCGGTATCGAATCTTTCGCGACAGACTCGCTTCACAAGCAGTGGGAAGCCGCGAAGGAGTATGCGGATGTCGCGTGCGGGGTATTGATCGAACCGGTGAGCTTGCACCGCGTCTGCCATCTCATCTGGTTTCGAGCTCCCGTCACCAAGACCGCTCAATGGGCCGGAGATCCCACGAAAAAGGAAACTCGGGAGGAAGACGGAACCCGCACTTTGCTTCCGCGGAATTCGTTTGCGACCTGGGTACAGGAGCACCGCGAGCAGAGCGAGCCATGGACCGAAGCGGAGATCTCTGCGGCCCGCGAGATTCTCAAGAACATGCTGGACATCGTGACCAGCCAGATCCAACTCGTGCGCTCCAACAAGAACCTCGAAACCTTTTCCTACGCGGCCGCTCACGACCTGAAGGCACCGCTGAGGAGTATAAAGGTGGCCTTGGACGTCATCCAGCAGATAAGGAAGCCGGATGAAATCGAGGACATGAAGGAGCTGATCAAGAGCGCCTCGAGCTCCTCGGCAAGGCTGCAAAGCCTGATCGACGGCATGATGAGCTACCTGGTGCTCGAGAAGCGATTCGTGGCGATGGAACAGGTCGACCTGAACGAAGTGGTCTCGCAAGTCTGCCAGTTCCTGCAGCAGGAAAGCGCAGAAGTCCAAGCGACAATAGACGCTGGCGATCTGCCGAGCCTCACAGGAAACCGAGAGCTGTTCACCACGCTTTTTCTGAACCTGATAGGCAACGCGATCAAGTATCGCGACCCCAAGCGCAAACCCTTGATTGAAATCGGAGCAAAGTCACTGCCGAGCGCCGTCGAGATATCCGTCCAGGACAATGGGCTGGGAATATCCGCCGAGGATGCCTCCAGCATCTTCGAACCGCTGAATCGACTTCATGGATACGATGAAATTCCAGGCAATGGCTTAGGACTTGCGATTTGCAAAAGGATCGTGGAAATACTGCACGGTAGCATATCCGTGGATACAAGTTATCGAGACGGAGCTCGTATCGTACTGAAACTGCAAAGATGAAGCCATGCCTGATCCTCAAACGACCTCGAGCGTCCATGACGAGCTGAGAGAAAAGACGCGGGACGTTCACCAGCGGCTCCATCGTCACCCGATACTAGGCCAGCTTCTGAAGCCCGGCCTAGTCGAGGAGGTCTACGGTCGCATCCTTGTGGCATACGATAGCTTCTTTCAAGGCGCTGAACAGGCGCGCAGCCGCCTAGAATGCTGGAGGGCCTTCTCCTTGAAGCCATGCCTATCGGCCTTGCAATCCGACTTGGATGGGATGGCCCTGGGCGGAGACAAGTTGTCCCCAGTCCCCTTTTCCTGGATCGGATGTCCGCTTTCCTGCCTGGGCAGCCTGTATGCTTTGCATGGTTCGCGCCACGGAGGCGTATTCATCGCCAAGCAGGTCGCTTCGTCCTTGCCCGACACGCCGCGCGGCTTTCTGGAACTGGGGCCGGACCAAGAGAACTGGCATGAGCTTCTGAATACGCTCGCGACTAGCGTGAAGAGCCGGAGCGATTTCGAGAGGCTGGCCTCCGGGGCAAGAGAAACGTTCGTCCAACTCGGGGAATGGGTGACCCGCTGTTCGCCGAACGCGGTTCGAGAATCCGACAGCTTGCTACCCAAATGAGAACCCGGGCCGACGTTACTGTACTGCAGGTCGACGACAGCTCGTTTGATCGGATGATGCTGTCTCGAGCATTCAAGGAAGGCAATCTGCCCTACAAGCTTGTCAGCGCGAAGAACGGCCTTGAGGCCCTAGAGCTTTTGAGAGGCAGTGAAAACCAAGTCCCGGCAAGGGGGCCGTGCATCATCCTGCTCGATCTCAATATGCCGCGTATGAGCGGCTTGTCCTTTCTGGAAGAGTTGCGTGGCGATCCCGAGCTAAAGAGCTCGATCGTGTTCGCCATGTCGACTTCGAATCACCCTGAAGAGATCGAGCGCTGCTACGAGTATGGAATAGCGGGTTTTCTCGACAAAGACAAAGTCGGTTCGGAATACGAGCAACTGATCTCGATGATCGACAAGTTCATCAATATCATCGTCTTCCCAAACGAAAGTTCTCTGTACTATTGATTGGAGAGCTCCTGAACAGGGAGTGTGTTGAAAAAGTCCGGTTTTTTAGTGTAGCCGCGTTCGTGAGAACGCGGAATCGGTTTGGGAGATCCGCGTGTTTTTCGCTGCGCTGTCGGCTAACGCCTCGGTTCTCACGAACGCGGCTACG
>JANQRJ010000076.1 GCA_028284635.1 Pelagicoccus sp. | reverse complement strand
GGGAGACCCGCGTCCCCACGAACCCGGCTACGATATCGCAAGGGCTCGATCGACTTTTCAACACACTCCAAGGCTTCAGGAACAAAGTTGGAAAATGTTGGAAAATGTGGTTGTCGGCTTGTTGTTTCCGGCATGATGTTGATTCGCGATGCTGGCGGCGGAGAGACATAACGCGATATTGGCCTCCATTGAAGAGACGGGATCGATTCGTACGGTACAGATGGCGGAGCAGCTCGAGGTTGCCGACGAGACGGTGCGGCGGGATCTTGAAGCGTTGCATGGCGAGGGTCGCCTGATCCGCACCCACGGCGGGGCTATCGCCGTGACGCACCGCTCTCGCGAGCTCACTTTGGCGGAGCGGGCGGTAATGAACCTGGGGAGCAAGCAGGCGATCGCCTTGGAAGCGGCGAAGTTGATTCGCCCGCGAGACATTGTGTTTCTGGACGCCAGTTCCACGGCTCTGGAGTTGGCCAAAGTCCTGCCCGAAGTGGAGCTGACTGTGTTGACGAATGCTCATGATGTGATCACCCAGCTGGCGGAGAGGCCATTTATCAGGGTCATCGGTACGGGTGGCGTTTTCGATCCGGCCACGCGTTCCTATACGGGAATCCAGGTCTCGCGCGCGGCCCAGCGTCTCGGAGTTTCCAAGCTGTTTTTCTCTGGCAACGGCCTCGATTTCGTGCGTGGAGCGAGCGAGCGGAGCGAACCCCAAGCAGCGTTGAAGGAGCTGGTCCTGGATTTGGCCGACGAGGCCATTTGCCTGATGGACGACTCCAAGCTGGGCCAAAGCTCTGCCTATTTCTTCTGCCCGACCAAGCGGATATCGACGTTGGTGACCAATTCCGGTGTCGCTGACGAGCTCTTGGCTCCGTTTCGCGCTTCCGGCCTGCGGGTGTTGCCGAAGAAGTGATGCCATGCCGCGCGTCTTTTGAATTCGAATCTAGAATCATGAAAAACGAAAACCTGCCAAATACTCCTTGGGACGGAGAGATGCCTAAAGTCGGCATTCGCCCCACGATTGACGGCCGTCTCGGCGGCGTCCGCGAATCTCTTGAAGAGCAGACCATGGCCCAGGCTCGCTCCGTGCAGGAGTTGCTTTCCGGCAACCTGCGCTACCCGAATGGCCAGCCGGTCCAGTGCGTGATCGCAGACACTTGCATCGGTGGAGTGGCCGAGGCGGCCCAGGCGGCGGAGAAGTTTCGCAAGGAGGGAGTCGGCGTATCGCTTACCGTGACGCCGTGCTGGTGTTATGGATCCGAGACGATGGATCAGGACCCGGCGATCCCGAAGGCGGTCTGGGGCTTCAACGGCACGGAACGCCCTGGCGCGGTCTATTTGGCTGCGGTGCTGGCGGGTCACACGCAGAAGGGCTTGCCGGCTTTTGGCATTTACGGAAAGGACGTACAGGACGCGGGCGATACTTCGATTCCGGAAGACGTATCCAAAAAGTTGTTGCAGTTTGCCCGTGCCGGTCTGGCGGTGGCTTTGATGCGCGGGCGTTCCTATGCCTCGATCGGAGGCGTTTCGATGGGCATTGCCGGCTCGGAGGTCGATTCCGCGTTTTTCGAGAACTACCTGGGCATGCGTGTCGAAGCGATCGACATGACGGAGATGCTGCGCCGCATGGAGAAGGGGATCTACGACCAAGACGAGTTCGAGAAGGCTCTGCGGTGGGTGAAGGCCAATTGCCAGGAAGGCGATGACTATAACACTCCCGAAACCCGCCGCCCGCGCGAAGCGCTGGACAAGGAGTGGATCGATTCGGTTAAGATGGCTTTGATCGCTCGCGATATAATGGTGGGCAGCCCCAAGCTTACCGAGATGGGCTATGCCGAAGAGGGCCACGGGCGCAATGCCATCATCGCCGGTTTCCAGGGTCAGCGTCATTGGACCGATCACAAGCCTAACGGCGATTTCATGGAAGCCGTGCTCAACACGACCTACGATTGGAACGGCCAACGCCCACCCTATATATTAGCTACGGAAAACGATGCCTTGAATGCCGTCACGATGCTTTTCGGCAATCTGCTGACCGGCACTGCTCAGGTGTTTGCCGATCTGCGTACCTACTGGAGCCCTGATGCCGTGAAACGTCTAACCGACTACGATCTTCCAGCGCCTGCGCAGAGCGGACTGCTGCATTTGATCAACTCCGGCCCGGCGTCGCTCGACGGCACCGGCCAGCATAGCCGCGATGGCGAGCCGGTCATCAAGCCTTTCTGGGAAGTCTCGGAAGCGGAAGCCAAGGCCTGCTACGAAGCGACGACCTGGCACCCGTCGATCACGGAATACTTTCCAGGCGGCGGCTGGTCCACGCGCTATCTGACGAAGGGCGGCATGCCTGCGACCATCGCTCGACTGAACCTAGTCAAAGGCCTCGGCCCGGCTCTGCAGATAGCGGAAGGCTATACTGTCGATCTGCCCGAGGCGGTCCACGATGCCTTGGATCAGCGTACGAATCCTACTTGGCCGACGACTTGGTTTACGCCGCGTCTCGATGGTCAAGGCGTTTTCCGCGACGCCTACTCGGTGATGAACGCCTGGGGGGCTAACCATTGTGTCATGAGCTACGGCCACATCGGCGCGGACCTGTTGACCCTTGCATCCATGTTGCGGATACCTGTCTACATGCACAACGTCGAGGATGCCGCTGTCTTCCGTCCCAGCTCTTGGAACGCCTTTGGCACGGCAGATCTCGAAGGCGCCGACTTCCGCGCCTGCGCCAACTACGGGCCGCTGTATAGTTAGAACGTTTTTCCGATCCGCGCTACGGATGCGGCAAGACGGGAGAAAAACGCAAAAGCTATTCCCTGTTCGACGGTAGGGAGGTCTTTCGTCCCGAGGCGCAAGACTCTCGTAAATTAAGAACGTAACGTTGCGCTTTTAATTTACGAGATTTGTGGCAGAGCTGCTTTTTGGATTAGCGCCCGTAGGTTCGGTTCTGGGGGAGTGGGGTTGAATCGCGTTCCCGGTCGAGGGCAATTTTTTAGCGTGTCCTCGGTTATTCTCTTTGCGCCAAGAGTCACGAGTTTCCTTCTGCATTTGGTTTTGAGGAACCCGTTTTTGTTACGGGAGCGTGTCAAAGCGGAGTTTATGTTACGGTCAGGTTACGGATTTGTTACGGCGTGGTGACTTGTCGCGGTATGAATTAAATTCCACTCGCGTTTGAAAATCGATGCATGCAATTCGACGGTCATGCGATGGGCTCACACCTTTCGTTAACCCGTAAATCACAAGCCAAAACATGAAAATCCCAACACTCATTAAAAGTGGAGTTGTAGCGGGAGCGTTGCTAGTCGCTCCCTTTTCTTTGGATCTCTACGCGCAGCGTAGCACGGCCGATATCCTGGTCGATGTGCTCGTTCGCAAGGGCATCCTTACGGAATCCGAAGCAGGCGAGATTCGCCAGGAGGTCGAAACGGTGGCTGCTGCCGAGCAGGCTGCGGTCGTCTCGGCGGTCACGACGGAAGTGACTACCGAGTTCAAGAATACCGGGACCTTCGCTCCCTCGGTTCCGATGCCCAAGGCTTTGGGCGGTCTGAAGCTCTACGGCGATGCTCGCTTCCGCTTCCAGGGCGAGGATATCGACGATGCTGACACGCGCCAGCGCTGGCGCTACCGGGCTCGTCTCGGAGCTAACTACGACTTCAAGGAGAGTCCCTTTTCCATGGGCATGCGTTTGGAAACGGCCAAGGCGAACGACTCGACGAATGCCAACTTTGGCGGCTTCTTCGACAAGACCGGCGACGAGCTTTACCTGGGCTTGGTCTATCTCAGCTACGAGGGAGAGGACTTCGACGTTCACCTCGGCAAGCACAAGCATCCCTTCAAGATCAGCTCCGCTTTTTGGGACAGCGATATCAACCCGGAAGGTCTTTCGGAGATCTTCAATCTCGGCGATTTCCAGATCAATCTCGGCCAATACGTTATCGACGAGGAGCGCGAGGATAGGGCTGGCGCCGGTGACGACGACTTCCTTTTCGTCGCTCAGGCGGAGTGGAGCAATGGCGAGGGCCTCACTATCGCTCCGATCTTCATGACTACTACAGACGGGGTATCCACGAGGTCCGAGAGCGCGACCTTCTCTGGCGAAAACGCCATCAAGTACTTCCGCAACTTCTCCGTTTTGGCGGTGCCTGCCGAGTACAAGTTCAAGGACGAGGGCGGCATCGGCCACAAGATCTTCGGCACCGTCGGCATCAACCTCGACGCGGGAGACGCTGTCATCGATCCCAGCTCGCCCTTCTTCAACTCCACGGACGAAGGCGACCAGGACCTGTTCTTCAACCTCGGCTACCAGTACGGCTCGGCCAAGAAGGCTGGCACCTGGCAGGCAGGCGTCGAGTACCGTCACCTCGAAGGAGCTTCCTACACGCCGAATCTCTCGGACTCGGACTTCGCCAAGAACAGCCTGAACGCCGCCGGCTTCATTCTTTCCTACAAGTACGCGGTGACCGACTTCTTCACCCTTGGCGGGACTTACATGGACAGCAGCGCCATCGACGACGAGTTCACGGCTGACGTCGTAGCGAAGGACGACGTCAAGCTCTTGCAGCTCGATGCGGCAGTGAAGTTCTAGGAGATTCGATTCGTCAGACGCAGCGCGGTTCCCGTCGAGCAGGACCGCGCTGCCCATTCAAGATACAAGCTCAGATACATTTCCGTAACCTGATTATCACATTTAAGCGCTTGGCTCGTTCCGGTCCCCACTGACAATCCGGTCCGAAAGGGCAAAGCGCTGACCGAAACCCTGATCATACCGAATACTATGAAAGCAAATCGCGTTTCACGCATCGCAACGAAATCAGCTCTTCTCGCTCTCGCTCTTGGCCTTGCAGGTCTTGTCGACGCGGCGGAGAAGATCGTCATCAAGGGCTCCGATACGCTTGGAGCGAAAATGGTCCCTCAGCTCGCCGAGGAGTTCAAGGCCATCAAGTCGAAGGAAGGCGTTGAAGTCATCTTCGAGATCGCCGCCGAAGGCTCCTCTACCGGCATCGCCGCGGTGATCGACGGCACTGCCGACCTGGGCATGTCCTCCCGCGAATCCAAGAGCACCGAACAGTCCAAGGCTCTGCTCAAGGGCATCAAGCTCGATCCCATCGAAGTCGCCAAGGACGGTATCGCCATCGTCGTCAACGAAGCCAATCCGATGGATGAAATCAGCGCCCGCGAAGTCGAGAAGATCTTCACTGGCGAAGTGGAAAGCTGGAGCTCGATCAACGGCGAGTCCGGCGGGATCTCCATCTACACCCGCAACACTTCCTCCGGCACTTACGCCGTCTTCCAGCAGATGGCCCTGCGCAAGCGCGACTACGCAACCTCTTCCCAGAAGATGGCTGGCAACGAGCAGATTGCTTCCGAAGTCGCCAAGAACGCCAACGGCATCGGCTACGTCGGTCTCGCCTATCTCGGCACGCCTGGCATCAAGACCTTGCCCGTCGACGGCGTCACTCCCGAGAAGCCTAGCTATCCGTTTGCCCGTCCGCTCTACCTTTATCACGACGGCAACAAGGAATTGCGTCCTATCGTGCAGGAGTTCGTCGATTTCTGCCTCGACCCTAGAGGCCAGAAGATCGTGACCGACGTTCACTTCATTTCGGTTCTGTAAACGACTTTCCAGGTCCTGGGATCGCGAGCCATCCCCTCGCGATCCCGGGACTTTTTTTTCTAGCCTGCCAGGCTCCTAGCTACGATCTTTCCCTCTCTGTAAAAAATGAGTGAAGCCGACGACAAGAACCGCTACAATCTCGCGTCCCGCCGTAAGACGTTTCTCGGCTTGGACAAGGAGCAGGCCCTCAAGGGGCTCTTTGGCGGTAACGCTCTGGTTTCGATTGTCGTCCTCGCCCTGATCACTTTCTTCCTGTTTCGCGAAGGGATCGGCTTTTTCGGCCAGTACCGCGACAGCCTGAAGCTCTACCGTTCTTCCGGTCTCGAGTATGTCGAGATCATGAACGAGCAGTCGGCCGCCTTTTCCGGACTTACCCGCTATCTCAATTCCATTCGCGAGGACCAGACCCAGCTGCTCAAGGAGCAGGGGCTCGCCTTTCGCGAGATCAAGAAGGTCCAGGCCCGCGACAACGATTTCTTCTACGGCTTCGAGGATCTCGGGTATCCGTTGCGCGAATACGTGCTCGAGAAAAAGGAATTGGCTATCGCCTCGCGCAACGCCTACGAGGAGATGGAGAACCTCAAGGTCTTTCGCAGCAATCTGCTGGCCGAGGGCCGGACTGAAGAGGCTGCCGCCGTCTCGATCGTGGAACTCGACCTGTCTGCCACCGTGGACCAGATCCGTTCGGGGCGGGAAGAATTCCTCGCTCTCAACGATACGATAGAGAAAGAGCTGGAAGCCCTGCTGGCCGAGGCGCCGACTTTCGAAGCGGCGTCTCTGAATGCCAAGGTGGAGCGGCTCGGGGAGCTCACTCGCATGTTCATCGCCGAGATGGAAGAGTACGAGAATCGGCTTCTGGAGTGGGATTCGACTCAGTCGATCGGCATGGGCCGCGCCTTCGTCCTCTTTCTCTTTGGCGAGAAGTGGGTCACCAACAGTTCGATACAAGATTGGTACGGCTTGTGGCCCTTGTTTTCGGGTTCGCTCCTGGTTGCGATCATCGCCATGTTTCTCGCCGTGCCGCTGGGCATCGGGGCCGCGATCTACGTCAATCAGGTGGCTGGGCCTCGAGAGCAGAATTTCATCAAGCCATACATCGAGTTCATTTCCGCGATTCCCTCGGTGGTGATCGGCTTCTTCGGCATAGCTGTATTCGGTCAGTTCATACGCAACGCCTCGAACTGGGAGGCCCTGGCTTGGCTGGACGTTTTCCCCCTCGCAGAGCGACTCAATGCTTTCACCGCGGGCTGTCTGCTGGCCCTTATGGCCGTTCCCACGATCTTCACCTTGGCGGAAGACGCCATCAACAACGTGCCCAAGGCCTTCAAGGAGGCTTCGCTCGCCATGGGGGCGACACGTTGGCAGACCACGGTTCGAATCATCGTTCCGACATCCCTTTCCGGGATCATCTCTGCCGTGCTGCTCGGCTTTGGGCGAGTGATTGGCGAGACCATGGTCGTGCTGCTCTGCGCCGGCAACCGCATCGCCATCCCGGACTTCACGGAAGGGCTTGGCGTGTTCTTCGAGCCCGTGCACACCATGACTGGCATCATTGCCCAGGAACTCGGCGAGGTGGTCCACGGCAGCATCCACTACCGGGCTCTCTTCATGGTCGGCATGGCGCTCTTCATCATCTCGCTGCTCATCAACTACGTGGCCCAGAAGATCGTGATCAAGTACCAGATTTCCCGAGGCTAGCCGCAACCCATGACCACCGCAACGACAGTCCAGCCCGCTCCTGCGGCTTCGCCCATTTCTTTCCGCCAGAAACCCTCGCGGGCCAAGCTTATCGAGAGGATCTTCTTTTGGATATTCCGCTGCGGCACCTATTTCATCGTCCTCTGCTCGTCGTTCATTTTCCTCACCATCGCCTACAAGGGCGGGCAGACCGTTTTCCAGACGAGCTTCCCGTTCCTGAACATGGAGTTTCTCACCGAGTCTCCGCAGACCCTGCACGTCTTCGAGTACGAGGGGCAGAAGTACGAGATGAGCGACCAGGACTTCCGCGCCTTCAGGGAGGAGAGGGGAGTGGACATCTCGACCACGACTTACGCTCACTCCGGCGGTGGTATCTGGCCCTGTATCGTTGGCACCGTCATGCTGGTCATCGGTTCGATGGCCATTGCTCTGACCCTCGGAGTGCTCAGCGCTATTTTCCTCAGCGAGTACTCTAGGCCGGGTCGCGTGCTCAACGCCGTGCGGCTGTCCATTTTGAACCTGGCAGGGGTGCCGTCCATCGTGTTCGGCATTTTCGGCGTAGGCATGTTCGTGCTCGCCTTCGGCTGGGGCACTTCGCTCATGGCCGGCTGGTTCACTCTGGCCTTCATGGTTCTTCCCATCGTCATCTCGGCCAGTGAAGAGTCGCTGCGAGCCATCCCGCAAGGCTTGCGTGAGGCGTCGCTGGCCCTCGGAGCGAGCAAATGGACTGCCATCCGTACCAACGTGTTGCCCTACGCCATGCCTGGCATTCTCACTTCTTCGATCATCGGCGTGGCCCGCGTGGCGGGCGAAACTGCCCCCATCATGTTCACCGCTGCGTTCGCTATCCGCGACCAGCTGCCGTGGGAGGGACTGGACCGTTGGTACGACTTTTTCTTCGAGGGCGTCATGGCCCTGCCTTATCACATCTATGTGGTGAGCGCCAAGATACCGCAAAACGAGTACACCGAGCGCATGCAATACGGCACCGCCTTTGTTTTCCTTTTCATCGTCGCCTCGATCGCCCTAGCCTCCATCCTCCTAAGAATCCGCATGCGGAGCAAATATCGCTGGTAATGTCCTTAGTCGCAGACAAAATTACACTCAATCGTCCCAAACAGTCCACCGATTCCATGGATTCAGATTCCTCCGAGCAGGCTCGGCCACTGATACGCGTGTCCGACTTCGATTTCTTCTACGGCGACAAGCAGGCTCTGTTCGACGTCAACATGGAGATGATGGAGAACGAGGTGACCGCCTTCATCGGTCCTTCCGGCTGCGGCAAGAGCACGCTGCTGCGCTGCATCAATCGCATGAACGATCTGGTCGACGTAGCTCGTATCGGGCGCGGCACCATCGAAGTCAGCGGCGCGAATATATACGATCCCCAGGTAGACACCATCGAGCTGCGCAAGCGCGTTGGCATGGTCTTCCAGAAGTCGAATCCCTTTCCCAAGTCCATCTACGAAAACGTCGTCTACGGCCTGCGCATCCAAGGCATCAACCGCAAGTCCACGCTCGACGAGGCCGTCGAACGCTGCCTCAAGGGCGCGGCTCTGTGGGAGGAAGTGCGCGACCGTCTCGACACCAGCGGCCTCAGCCTCTCCGGCGGTCAGCAGCAGCGCCTCTGCATTGCCCGAGCCCTTGCCGTGGAGCCCGACATCCTGCTGATGGACGAACCCTGTTCCGCTCTCGATCCCGTAGCGACTGCCAAGGTCGAGGAGCTCATCCATTCCCTCAAGGACAACTACACGATCGTTATAGTGACTCACAACATGCAGCAGGCTGCTCGCGTCTCCGATCGCACTGCGTTCTTCTATCTCGGCAAGCTGATCGAGATGGGGCAGACCGAGCAGATCTTCATGAGTCCTAACAACGAGCAGACCGAAGCCTATATATCCGGCCGCTTCGGCTGACCCTCCTTGTCAGCCAACCTGGTAAATGCGTTTCATTGCCGGATCGCATTTGCTATTTCTACCAAGCTTCCCAAGCTGGCAGACGGTTTTCCGATATCCCCGTATCACAATGAAACGCTATTTCCACGAAGAGCTAGAATCCGTTAGATCCCACCTGATGTTAATGGGCGAGCGTTCCATCGAGAACGTGAATCTCGCCATGCGCTCCCTCTTGGAGTCCGACCTCGCCTTGACCGAGAAAGTGCGCGCCGCGGACGATCAGATCGACGAGGTAGAGAAGCAGATCGACGAGGAAGTCGCTCGTTACATCGGCTTGCGCGCTCCTGTCGCCCGGGACCTGCGCCTTCTTTTCGTGGCCATCAAGGCCAGTCACGACCTGGAGCGAGTAGGGGATGAAGCCACCAGCATCGCCAAGCGCGCCCGCAAGATCCTCAAGACCGGTCGTACCATCGACGATCTGGGCAAGCTGCCCCGCATGTGCGAGGTCGCCGTGCTCATGCTGCGCGAATCCCTGCATTGCTTTATCAACGAGGACGCCGACCGAGCCTTCCCCATCAGCAAGCGCGACGAGGAAGTCGACAGTCTCAACCGCGAGAACTTCCAGCACTTCATCAACAAGATGAAAGCCGATCCCGATCTCGTGCAGTCATGTACCGAGATGGTCTTCATTTCCAAGTCGATGGAACGCATCGCCGACCACGCCCAGAATATCGCCGAGGAAGTCTACTATCTCCTCACCGCCAAGGCTCTCAAAGACGTGATCCGAGGCGAAGAGTCCGCTTAAGGAAAAAGCGTGAGCATCCCTGCGGACTCCCAATCTGGCTTTGCCAGATTAGGATTGGGAGTCGCCGGACGGAGCTTCCGCACAGCCTGGGTATCGCTGCTCGATTGTGTAGGCAGCGTATTTTTGCGTTATTCTTTCTAGAATACTGTTGATTATTCAATATTGCGTTATTTCATTTTAGAAAATGAAGAGCAATCCATTCGCCTATGGCCGGACTGTCGATGGCGAGGACTATTGTCCGCGGCGCTCCCTAGAGAGGATCGTGCGTTCCAACTTCCTCGGCGGTCAGAACATGGCGATTCATGGCGAACGTCGCATTGGCAAGACGTCTCTCGTGACGAACGTCGCTCGAAGACTCCCGAAGAAGCGTCTCGTCTACGCGGATTTCCTGTTCGTCAACACTCCTCGCGATGTCGTCGAAAGAATAGCCAGCGCTCTTCTAGAGACGGCTAGTACTGCCGGATTTCTCGAGAACGCGATGAAGACCTTCGCCAATCTGCGACCGACGATGAGCTTCGACACGCTCAGCGGTTCGCCAACCTTCTCTCTCGGCAGCGCGCCGGAAAGCCACTATACGCCGGAGACTGTGGAGTCGGCTCTAGAGGCTGTGCACGATTTGAGCGCGAAGAACGGTCTCGTCGTGGTATTCGACGAGTTTCAGGACATTCTCAGGCTTTCCGAGAGCTCGGCTGTACTTGCGAGGATGAGGAGTCGAATACAGTTTCACAAAAGACTCACCTACGCCTTCACCGGCAGCCATCGGAGTCGGATGGTCGACATCTTCTCCAATCCGGACAACCCGCTCTACAAGTCCGCCATGCCAATCGCTATGGAGCCGATACCTACGGACGAGCTTTGGGAGTTTCTTGCCGGGAAGTTCGATCGCAGCGGTATCAAGGTTGCTGCGGATCTTAGACCGGCGGTAGCCGAGCTTGGCATCGAGGCGACGGGAGACCTGCAGCAGCTTTGCAGAATGGTGTGGGACAAGACCCGCGAACGGAGTTCTAGGACGGCCGCCGCGGTAGACGTGCCTGCTGCGATCTCCGAGATCTTTCGGATCGAACGCAGTGGCTACGAGGAGATAGCGTCCTCCGTTTCTCCATCCCAGCTCAAGCTGCTCAAGGGTATAGCGAAGATGGGCGGCGGGAATATCTACTCGAACGAGTTTAGGGAGGCAAATGGCCTCGCTGCTCCAGGTACGATAACGACAGCCTACAAGCATCTCGAGCGTCGAAGGCTGATATACAGAAAGGAGGAAAGCTGGAAGATCGACAGCCCGTTCTTCAGGCTTTGGCTAGCCAGTCTCTAGTGTCGTGTCATGCGGGAAACGTAGCGCGGATCCCGCAGAACGGGACCGCGGTCGCGATCTCCCCTCCTCATCCCCCTCCTCATCCCAGGATAAAGATGAGGATGAAGAAGATGATGAGGATAGGCAACGAAGCGGACGCGGTTCAATCACGTCTTCCCTTACAAGTCTGGTGAATCGAAGATTGCCTCGCGGACGATTATAGCTCAGTCGTTTTCGAATCGTTCGCTCCCTCTGCCGTGATGCCCTGGCACCTTGTCAAACCCTTGATCCTGATCGCCTTCGTCTCGACTTGCGTCGCCACAATCTGGGCGCAGGAGGAAGAACGTCCGCTCTGGGAGCAGGAGGCGCTTCTCATCTACAGCGAGAGCTCCCCCGAGTTCAACCGGGTACGCATGCTCGGGCGCGAGGACCCACGGCTTTCTCGCTATATCACTGCCTTGGAGATCCTGCACGGCCAGCAGGAAGCTGAGGAAGGGCCCCCTTATCTTGCGGCCCAACGTCTGTTGCGGGGCCTTATAGAGGCCGAGCCAAACGATGCTATCGGTCTTGCGGCGATGTACTACTTGGCCCGTATCGAGCAATCCAATCCCGTAGAGCAGGATATCGCCTCGGCCAAGGCCCTGTATCGCAAACTCTACGATTCGCACCGCGACCGCTTTTTCGGCCAGATGGCCTTGTTGAAGTATGCGGCCTTGGAGATCTACAACGACGATGGCGTAGAGGCAGGAGTTCTCGAGCGTATCCAAAAACTGGAAGCGCTAGCGGAAGACATGAGTGTGCCGCATTTGCGCTGCAACTTTCATCGCCTGCTTGGCGAGGCGTATGTCGCTTTCGAACTGGATCCCAAGCGGGCCTACGATCACCTGCAAGCGGCCTACGAGCTTGGCCTGCCGGTCGAATCGATGCGGGTCGACGTGGTTTTGCACCTCGCTCGCCTCTGCGAGCAGCTCGGGGATGGCGAGAAAGCCCTGGCCCATTACGATGAACTGATCCTGCTTGCCCCGCAGCATGAGAGTATCGACGAGTTCCGCGCCAAGGCCGCCGAACTGAGGGTGAGGTAGGGACCGATCGCCGAGCGGTCCGTAATGGAGGAGCGAGATCGGAATGATGCGGACCGCTCGGCGATCGGTCCCTACCTGTCATCCAACTCAAAGGCAACCATCCCCCTTGTGCAGTATTCCTGGTCAGATGACCAGGAATACTGCACAAGTCAGCGCGCGGCACGCGGGCTCTTCCTCTCTCCGAAGATGCGGCGGACTAAACGAAAAATGCTGTTGGCGTCCTTCGCTCTTGCCCAGCGGCGGGTGGTTTCCGCATGGTCTCGCTCATGGAATGCGATTCGGTTCTACGCTTCGAAGGCGTATCCAAATCTTATGGGAGTCTGGCTGCCTTGAGCGAGGTGGATCTGAGCGTGGAGCCCGGGGAGATACTTGCCCTGCTCGGCCCGAATGGGGCAGGCAAGACCACGCTTATCGGCTGCGCCTCGGGTTTGATCCAGGACTTTCGGGGTCGGATATCGGTTGGTGGCTACGATGTGCGCCGTCGCCCCCGGATTACGCGGCGGCTGATCGGGCTGGTATCGCAAGAGCTGAATTTCGACGGCTTCTTCAACGCTCGCCAAGCGCTGTTCTACCAGTCGGGCTACTATGGCGTTCGGCCGGATCGCCAGCGCATCGAGCAGATGCTCAGGGACTTTTCCCTGTATGAAAAAGCGGATACGAATACGCGACAGTTGTCCGGCGGCATGAAACGGCGTCTGATGATCTGCAAGGCTCTGATGCACGATCCGGCTGTGCTCTTCCTTGACGAACCGACCGCCGGGGTGGACGTGGAGCTGCGCGAGGAGCTTTGGCGCTATGTGCTCAAGCTGCGCGAGCAGGGCGTGACGATCGTGCTGACCACGCACTACCTTGAAGAGGCGGAGCAGTTGGCGGATCGGGTAGCGGTCATCCATCGAGGTCGCATCCTGCGAGTGCAGCCCCGCGAGCGGCTGCTGGCGGATCTCGGCCGCAGCTGGGCGAAGGTTTCGTTTTCGCGACCCGTTCCAGTAGAGGAGTTTCAGAATGCGGGAGCCCATCGTATCCAGACTTTGGAGCCAAGTGTCTTGCGGTTCGAAATGGATGGAGTGGACGAAGAAGGTCATGGCAGCGGGTCCTTGCTATCGACCGTCGTGCGGCGCTGCGGGGATTTGGGCGTCTCGGTCTTGGAGGTCGAGACAGGCCGGAGCTCGTTGGAGGAGGTTTTTCGCGAACTGATCCGCGAGACGGAGCCTGGGAAGGAGAAAGTCGAAGCATGAACGCCTATCGCAAAGCGGCCCTGAAGCGAGTGGCCCAGGCGGCAGAGGAAGCGGAGCGCTCCTCTGGATGGTATAACTGCTGGATTCTGTTTCGCCGCGAGATCAAGCGTTTCATGATCATTCTCGGCCAAAGCGTGCTCAGTCCGGTGGTCACCACGACGCTTTACTTTCTGGTGTTCGGCTACTCTCTTGGCAGCCAGCTTAGGGAAATGGGCGGTTTGTCCTACATGGACTTTCTGGCCCCGGGGCTGGTCATGATGGCGGTGATAAACAACTCGTTTATCAATTCCTCTTTTTCGTTTTACCTGACCAAGGTGCATGGCTCTGTAGTGGATATTCTGGTCGCCCCTTTGAGCAATCTGCAGATCATGGCGGCCTACGCTGCCGCGTCGCTAGTGCGCGGCTTGCTGACTGGCGGAATCATTTGGCTGATCGCGGCTCTATTCGGCGCTCAAACGCTGTACGATCCTGGATTGGCGATCGGAGTGATGGTTTTGGTTTCGCTAGCCTTTTCTCTCTTCGGTCTGGCGACTGCGGTGGTTTCCAAGGAGTTCGAGCACGTGAATTTCATTCCCAGTTTCGTCATCCTGCCGTTCACCTTCCTTGGCGGGGTTTTCTATTCCGTGAAACTGCTGCCTGAGCCCTGGGCTGAGGTGGCTCTCTATAATCCCTTTCTCTACATGGTAAACGGTATCCGCTACGGCATGACAGGCGCCAGCGATGTTTCGCTGGCCAGCAGTTTGCTGGTAAGCGGCGCCTTCTTCCTGATCGCCTTCGCCACGGCCTGGGCCCTCCTTGCTTCAGGCAAGAATTTGCGGGACTGAAACGAGGTAGGGATCGACCGTCGCCTAGTCCAAGGCCCCGGTATCCATCTCCTTCGTCGCCTTGGCCTTAGCTGCTTTGAGCTTCGTGTTCAGTTTCACCTTTATGGCGGAAGCGATGGGATCCGGGGCTTCTTCTGGCAGCGAAATCGTCAGTCCTGCCTCTCCGGCTGCAGTCTCGAGGACCGTCCCATCGGCCATGAGCTCGGCGGAAAGAACTTCTGCCACGAGTCCAGGAACAAGCAGCTCGGCGTTTTCCGGCCAATCGGTGACGAAGAAGTATAGAACCGTTTTTCCGTCTACCGTCTTGCGTGTGCAGTAGCCCCAAGGGAATGAGCCCAGCGGGCTGGCCTTCGTGGCGTATATGGCTTCGCCGTTGACCTTCATCCAGTCCCCAATCTCCTTTAGCGCGTCGACGCTTTGCTCTGGGACCTGTCCCAAGCCGTCGGGCCCAATATTGAGCAGGTAGTTGCCGCCTCTCGAAGCGATTCTGCAGAGATTGCGAATCAGCTTCTCTGGGCTTTTCCATTTTTGGTCCCAGCTTTTATAGCCCCACGAGCTTCCCATGGTCATGCAGGTTTCCCAGTCCCTACCGTCAAGCTCTTCCTCGCCGGGGATCTTCTGCTCGGGGGTGCCGGTGTCGCCGGGGAAGTCGTCTCCAAAAAAATCGTACATCAGCCGGTCGTTGGTAATGATATTAGGCTGGAGCTTCAGCAGATCGTGGAATTTCTGGGCGTACTCGCGCGTGATGCCTTTTGGCGTGTCCCACCACAGGACTGCGATCTCGCCGTAGTTGGAGAGCAGCTCGCGGACCTGAGGCAGCGCCACGTTGTGGATGTACTCGTCGGTTGTGGCTGTCATTTGGGCGGGATCCCAAAGGCCGTCGTTGGCCTGCGTGAAGGCGTCTACCTTTTCCGCGTCGGGATTGTCCCAGCCTTCGGCAGACAGCTTTCGATGGGCGCCGCCGCCGGGATGGCTCCAGTCTTGCCCTTGCGAGTAGTAGAAGCCGAGCTTCATGTCATGCTTGCGACAGGCCTGGACCATCGCCTCGATGACGTCCTTTCCGTATGGGGTGAAGTCGACTATATTGAATTCGCTGGCGTCCGAATCGAACATGGCGAATCCGTCGTGATGCTTTGCGGTGATGACGATGTACTTCATCCCGGCGTTCTTCGCCATCAGGACTATGGATTCGGCGTCGAACTTCACAGGATGGAATGTCGAGGCGATCTCCTTGTATTCCGCGACCGGAATCTTGCAGCGGTTCATGATCCACTCTGCGCCGCCGCGTCGTTGCTGATGGCCGTTGTACACGCCGCCTAGGATTGCGTAGGGCCCCCAGTGGATGAACATCCCGAAGCGGGCCTCGCGCCACCATTGCATGCGGGCGTCGCGCTCTTCCTGGGTTTCGGTCGCCGGGTCCCGCGACCATGCGGGGAGGGAGATTGACATGACGAGAAGGAGACAGGCGATTTTTCCGGATGTTTTCATGGGGAGCGAGTCGGGTTGCTTGAAAAGATGCCGCTAGCTTTGCGCGTTGGCTAGTCTTTAGATCTCTTTCTGGTCGTTGACTTGGCGCGTAATCGAAAAGGGCCGCTTTTCGCGCTTGGAGCGCGTTTGAAAAGACCGATTTTTGGGCATAGCCGCGTTCGTGGGAACGCGGAACATAGTCCGACAAGCTCGCGTTCTCACGAACGCGGCTACAAAAACGCAGCTGTTGACGGTTTTTCAACACTTTCTTGGAGAGGTGAGAGCGTGCTTGCACCTCTTTGCGTCCGTGGTTTGGGGTGTGGTAGATGGGCGTTGATTTGGGGTGGATCCTGCTCATGTTCAGCAGCCTTCGATGCAAGCCTACCACATTCTTCCGCTCTGCGCGGCATTCGTCTATACCTTGGGAGCGCTTTGCCTGAAGCGGGCCACCAATGATGGGGTAGGCCCTTGGCGAACGACTTTCTTTTCCAACCTCGTGCTTATGGTAGCGACGCTGCCGTATTGGTTTTTTGGCGACCCGTTGGAAGATTGGACGCTGCTTTGGATGCCACTGGTGTTCGGTGTCGCGTTTTTCGTCGGTCAACTGCTGACCTGTTTGGGTATCCACAAGGGCGAAGTTTCGTTGCTCACGCCGTTGATGGGTACCAAGACGATATTCGTGGCCTTTGTCGTGTCGCTCGGCTTGAGCGAGGCGCTGACTTTTTCGGTGTGGCTTGCCGCTTTTCTCAGCGCGGGCGCGGTGCTGCTGATGGGCCTCGGCTCGGTCTCGAGTCGTAGACGCGTTATGCCGACGATTTATCTCGGTCTCGGCGCATCGTTTTCCTTTGCCTTGGCCGATGTCGCGATGCAGGCCTTCGGACCGCATCTGGGCTTTCCTAAGATGGTGGCGAGCGGCTTTGTGGTAGTAATGCTCTTGTCCCTCCTCCTGCTGCCGTTGTTCAAGGCGCCTGTGAATCAGATATCAGGCAAGGCTTGGTCCTGGGTGCTCGTCGGCGCCGCGCTCATGGCTGTTCAAGCGACTGGCATGGCATACGTGCTGAGCGCTTACGGCAAGGCCACGGTCGTCAACGTGGTCTATAGCTCTCGGGGAATCTTCAGCGTGGCCCTCGTCTGGTTCGTCGGCCACTGGTTTTCCAACGAGGAACGCCAGCAAGGCGGCAGCGTCATGGCTCGCCGCCTGACCGGTTCCCTCATGCTCGTAGTGGCAATCCTGCTGGCGATGGGGTAGGTTCGCCTTGGGGAGCGCTTGCCGCTTTCGATAAGTCTTGCCCTTTAGGTCGTGCCCTTCGCGGGGGAGAAAACGCCTTCGGAGAAGGCGTGCCACCTTTTTAGAGCGTGTTGGGAAAGCTCGATTTTCTGATCTTCATCTGCTTCTGCTTTTTCCTCTTAATCCTAATCTTAATCTCAAAGGATCGAAGGTCGGAGTCGGAGGATTGGTGTTACTAGAAGAAGATGAAGAAGTAGAAGCAGATGAAAATTATTAAGCTGGGGGGGCGGAGTTTGCGATATGTACGACGCGTTGGGGGAAGGGGATCTCGATGCCTTCTTGGTCGAACTTCTCCTTGATATCCCTGGTGAGCGAGTTCTTGAGATCGAGGAACTGGGTTCGCTCGCACCAGGCTCCGATCATGAAGTTGAGCGAGGAGTCGCCGAAGCCTTGGAAGATGATGACGGGGGCGGGATCGTCTAGGGAGAAGGAGTTCTTGTCGGAGACTTCCTTGAGGGCGGCTATGGTCTTGTCGATGCTGGTGTCGTAGGCCACTCCGACGTTGATGTCGACGCGGCGTATGGGGAATTTGGTGATGGTGGCGACTTCGGTCTTGATCATGCTCTCGTTTGGGATGCGCACGAACTGGTTGTCGAACTGGCGCAGCTTTACGGAGAGCAGATCTATGGAGAGGACGACTCCGGTGGTGGCGCCGACGCGGATGACGTCTCCCACCGCGAAGGGCTTTTCGCCATAGAGGAATATGCCGCTGATTATATTGGAGAGGCTGGTCTGCGCCGCGAAACCGATGGCGACGGATACGATGCCGGCCGCTCCGAGGAGGGCTCCCAAATTGAAGCCGAATTCTAGCAGTATGGTGATGAATACCGCTGAGAGTCCGCCGTAGAGAAGGATCTTCTGGACGAGTATGCCGACGTGTTCGCCGAGGCGCTTGCGGGAGATCCTGCCGACGAGGCGAGAGAGGACGAAGCAGGCTGGGAGGCCTATCAGGGCGAGTATGCCGACGCGCAGGGCGATGTCCCAGTTGTCGCGTCCGATGACGCCTCCTATTGCGGTTTCGACGTCCGCGGCTTGAGCGAGTATGGCTGTCATTAGGCTTCGGGGGTTCGGAAGAATAGGCGGTCGATGATGGATTCCCTGCGCTGGGGCTGCTTGGCTTCCCTGATTGATCGAGCTTTCTTGAGGAAGGGCGGGGCTTCGTTGTGGTAGTTGAGCTCGATATGCTTTTCCTTGCCTTCGAAGGTAGCGACGACGGGGTTGGTCCACAGGCGGTTCCTGGACTGGTAGAGGTAGAGGTGGTCGGGGTGTATTCGGATTTTCTCTACGGGAAGGGAATCTTGGGAACGGTTTCTGATTTTCAGCGGGCAGACGGCTCGGAGGGGTTCTTCGGGAAGGTCGTCGAGGCTGCGGCGGGCTCTGCTCTTAACGGCGTAGCAGAGTTGGCCTTCGAAGTGGGTGCCGTACCAGGTGTTGCTCAGCTTCGCGGGAGCTATGGTGTCGAGGGTGTAGAAACTGTCGTTTTGGGCGACCGAGACTTCCAGCCAGACGGGGAGGTTGACGTAGAGGTCGACGGAGCTGTGGGGCGGGACGATGACGGGCATGCGCGTCTTGACGACGAGGGGGCGGTCCGGGAAGGCGGGCCAGAAGCGGATCTCGCTGGCTTCGCGCTCGAGGGCCCAGCGCTTCCAGTCGAGGTGGAGGGGGAGCCAGGATATTTGCCTGGCTTCGCGTTCGATCAGCAGGTCGGGATTTTCGTCGCGGGCGAGCATCCAGTCTCCCAGTACGCGCTGGGCGAATACGGTAATGTTTTCGACGCTCCATACGGCGGCCTGGTTTTCGGCGATGCGGATGGAGAGCCAACGGGACTCCTTGCCGGAGGGCGGTTTAATGTCGGCGGTGGGGTTCATGTTGGGGGGAGGCTGAAGGCTAAGCGCTGAAAGCCGTCTAGAGGTGGTGGCGTTTGTATTCAGATTGCGGATACGTCGATGTTGGTGGCGAGATCGCGTTGGGCGATCTGGTGGGGATCTTCGCTGGCGGCGCGTTCGAGGAGGCGCTTGTAGCGGGCGAGCTGGGTTTTGGTGAGGGTCGCGATATGGCAGATGGGCTCGCCGGGCTTGACCGCGGGCATGGTGGTCATGCCGAGAACGATGCCGGGGGAGGGGCTGGCGATGGAGTTCTGCTCCTTGCCTAGGATGGTGTAGTTCGTGGCGACGGGTTGGCCTTGGGCCACGAAGTCGCCTGGACTGACATGGAATTTGAGGATCCCGCCGACTTTCGCCCGGAGCCATTGGGTCTTTCGGATGCTGGCTTGGAAGGGGGGCTTGGTCTTGAGCCCTTCGATCATGTCGAGCTCTGTCAGGACATTTCGGATACCGTTGAGCCCGATGGTCTGGACGCTTGGCTCCATTTTCCAGGGTTCGCCGGCCTCGAGGATGATGGTAGGGCAGCCGCGTTTGGTGGCTTCGCGGCGAAACGATCCGAGCGGTCCCTTGCCGTCGACCACCAGGGCGCAGCCGAAGGCGAGGGCGATTCGCTTGGCTTGAGGGTTGCTGAGATCGGCTCTGACGTTTGGGTAGTTGGTGCGTTGGAAAGCTGCGGTGTGGAGGTCGATGCCGTAGTCGCAGTTGTCGACGATCTCGGTCATGAGCTTGTTGGCGATCCGGCTGGCGAGGCTGCCGGTTGGAGAGCCGGGAAAGGAGCGGTTCAGGTCGCGGCGGTCCGGCAGGTAGCGCTCGTGGGACTCGAAACCGAAGACGTTGACCACGGGAGCGAAGATGACGGCGCCGGCCGTCAGCTTGAGGGACTGCTCGAAGAGGAAGTCGTGTATGATGCCGGTGCCGTTGATCTCGTCGCCGTGAATTGCGGCGGTGACGAATACGCGCGGGCCGTCTTTATTTGCCCGGACGACCTGCAGAGGGATGCGAGTCTTGTCGCCGGTATAGGTTTCGGAAATCTCGAGCTTAACGTCTTTGGATTGTCCTGGTCTTACGGATACGCCGCCGATTTTGAGAGGGCCTCTGCTCATTGATCCAGTCCCTTTTCCTGGGGTTTGGCTGCGGGCGTCTTTTTCTTCTTGCGGCGCTTTCGCTTGAGCTGGGCTGGGAGGTAGCTGCTGAGGGTGACTTGGTTGCCGTAGCAGAGGAGGGAGTCGCCGGCGAGGATCTCGCGTTCCTTTCGGGGGTTGGCGATATGCTCTCCGCCCCGGGTTATTCTCAAGATGACGATATCGCGCTCGCGCAGGCCGCTGTTTTCGATGGTCTTGCCCGAGATCGGAGAGAGGGGTTCGACGTTGAATTCCGTGATCGCGTATCCGGCGGCCAATGACAGGCGCTCGCGAGCGTCGAAATTGCCGAAGCGTATCTGGTTTTCAAGGAACTTGATGATCTCGCCTGCGACGTCGACTCCGGTGGCGCCTTCGATTCCCTCGAGTCCGGGGGAGGAGTTGACTTCCATGATGACGGGGCCGTCCTTGCCTTCGAGCATGTCGACGCCGGCGACCTTGAGGTTGAGGATGCGGGCGGCGCGGATCGCGGTGCGTTCGTATTCCTCGTCGAGCTCGACCGCCTGGGTGGTGCCGCCGCGATGAACGTTGCTGCGGAACTCCTGGCCGACGGCGGAGCGGCGCATGGCTGCGACTACCTTGTCGCCTACGACGAAGGCTCGGATGTCGCGTCCTTTGGATTCGGATACGAACTTCTGCACGAGCACGTTTTGCTTCACGCTAGAGAGCGTCTCGATGATGGCTTCGGCGACCTTGTTGGACTCCGCCAGGATGACGCCTACGCCTTGGGTGCCGGAGAGGAGCTTGATGATGACGGGGGCTCCGCCCATCTCGTTGATGGCGCCGAGTATGTCGCTCTGGTCTCTGACGAAGGCGGTTTCGGCGATGCCTACGTCGTGTCGGCTGAGGGCTTGCATGGAGGCGAGCTTGTCGCGCGAGGCCATGATGGAGTCGGCGGTGTTCAGGCAGAAGGCGCCCATCTGCTCGAACTGTCGCACGACTGCGGCCCCGTAGAACGTGATGGAACTTCCGATACGCGGGACGACGGCATCGTAGAGCGAGAGCGGCTTGCCGCGGAAGGTGAGGTCCGGCTCGCCTTGGCGCAGGTAGATGCCGAACTTGAGGGTGTCGAGCACCTTGACCTTGTGTCCGCGGGCGATGGCGGCCTCCTTGAGTCGCTTGGTGCTGTAGAGGCGAGGGCCTCGGGAGAGGATGGCTATCTTGAGTGGATTCATGGGTGGGCCGCTTTGTATCTAATCTTTGGATTCGACTATTTTCAGTCGCTTGTTCGGACGGGTGAGATGGGTTTGAGAGGAATCGACGAGAAAGTCTTCTTCCAGGGCCTTGCGGCCGAGGAGCATGCGGCAGGTCATCTGCTTGCGGTCGACGAGGCTGAGCTCGATGGACTTTCGCTTCTTCCCGATCTTTATGGTGGTCCGCACGAAGTAGCGCTCGTGTTGCTGGCCGTTGCTGGAACGCACGTGGGTCTGGTGACTGATGGGGGCGGTGATCGTTTGCGTGTAGTCCCGATCCTTGCGGTGGAGGGCTATGTCGAAGCGGACCTTGTTGCCGGGGAGTTCGACGATGTTCTTGACGTCGATCGCGGAGCGTCGGGCTCCGGTGTCGGCTTTCGCGGTGATGTGACGAATGCCCCAATCGGGCAGGTCGATGGATTCCTTCCAGCCGATGATCGTGGGGCCGCCTTTTTTGGTCTTATTTTCCTTGGACAAAATCATTATTTCGAAAAGGGGCTGCTGAAGGTGTATTGAAAAATCCCATCGCTTTTGCGCCTGGCCTAGTTGGCTGCGAGCATGCCGGACAGCAGGGTCGCTATGCCGAGAAAGGAGAGAAAGCCCGCGATATCAGTGACGGTGGTGAGAACGATCGAGGAGGATTGGGCGGGGTCGAGGCCGAAGCGTTTGAGCAGAATGGGCACGAGGGCTCCGACGATCTGGGGAGCGTACTCCACGAAGCGTTGGGCGACGTCTTGCAGGCCTTCCTCGATTTTCAGTTTCAAGTCGAAGGGTGTGGCGTTTTCTTCGGGCATGTTTGGTCGGGGGGCGAGCGCTGCGGGGCCGAGCGTTTCGATGCGCGCGGCTTCGGTTCAAGGGGTATTGCGAGCTTTCGAGCGAATCGAGCTTTTTGTTAGGAGCTATTCGGAACGTCTTGTGGATGCATTTTAGTTTCCAACGTTGGAAACTAAAATCTGAAATGAGATGGGATTGAGTCCGTATCCTCCCCTGGGAACGCGGGCGGCTCGCCCGCAGAGATGCAGTATCAGGCCAGTTGCGGGCGAGCCGCCCGCGTTCCCAGGGGAGGATACGGACTTCCTTCGCGTCTTTTTCGAGTGGCGGTCAGGCTTCCTTTGGGGGTTAAGAGCCGGCGGTCCTGCTGTCTTCGGACTCTTGATAGGGAGTTACGATGCCGGGCTCGATCGCCTCGACCAAGGTGTCGTCGCGGCCTTCGTAGGGGACGAGCCGCAGGACATGGCGGATGGACTCGATGCGGACTACGTTGCATCCGTGACGCGACACTAGCGCATGACATGGTCCTGTCGGTGAGCAATCGATGACTGGCATAAGAAAGCGTCCAATAGGTGTGGGAGTGCGCTCTTGACGGGCATAGCTCGAAGAGCGAAGACTGTTGCCCCGCGATAGCCAATAGAGGTATCGGGAATCCGGTTTCGTGTGCCGAGTGCGCTCCCACATAAAAGCAGTCTCGCGTTTTTCGATTTATCGGACAGTCTTGTAGATAAAATTATGAATACAAAGAATCCGGCAAAACCCGGACCTGACTTCGAAGCCATATAAATAAAATGAACGGAAAGCCAAAAGAGTCCGATTGGAAGCGATACCGGAGCATGGTCGCAGATCTTCGGGAAAGGTATCTGAAAAAAAGGAATCATGAGTTGGTGAGTATGCTAACGGCCCCTGACAAGACTCCGACCGAACAGTTCTGGGATACCTTAGAACGAATGCAAAAGGAAAAGAGAATTCTACAGGACTGCTTGGATCGGCACTCCCGATCCAACATGTTCATGTCGATGATGCTCATGCTACGCTACGGAATGCTTGAAGAAGACCTGGAGGGATTCAGCGAGGAGCTGCAGGACGACTTGAGCCGCAGTCGTAACTATCCACTATGAAAACAAGAGTAATAGGAACCGCGAATGAACGCGAATAAACACGAATGATTTCTCATTTGAAGCTTTGATTCGCGTGTATTCGCGGTTCCTAAAGCATTCTTTTTTGAAACGTTCGGGTTTATTTAGCCGCAAAAAGGCGCAAGAGATCGGGTTGCTACCGCCCTATAGGGCTCTTGAGGTTACGAACTGGTTGAGTTCCTTCGTTATAACGAAGGCCACGAAGCCTATCGTTTTTGCGCTTTTTTGCGGCTAAAATTTCTGTTTTAAGCGAACCAACCACCGAAGGTGCCGATTAGCGCTGATGTTTGGATGCTAGAGCATTTTTCGTTTGTTTAGTCGCACATTGGTGGGTCGGTTTCTCCGAAGACGACCGATTTGCGTCCCAATGTGCACGCGTATGCGTTCCCGACTTCGGTCGGGACCGCACCACCCTCCGAAAATGCGACCGAACAAACGAAAAATGCTCTAGCTTGGAACCTGCCGGATACGCTCAGAATTGAACGAGACATGGAATTTGCAACGTTGCAAATTCCATGTCTCGTTGCGCCGCCTCTCACGAGGAGGGATGCGACCTTCGGGCGCGTTTCTAGAGGTCACATGTCGCTGAGTTGACGCCTGTGCGCGTCTAGCGGAATCCGTCCAGAGCTACCCGCCGATGTACGACATCTCGATTCGATTGGGATCGTCGCTTGCTTCCGCGTTGCGCAAAGCGGAGTACTGGTCGTCCCTTCGCGTCCAGATTTTAGATACGTATTCGGTGAATTCCTCCTGGGAGACTCCGCTGCGAATCACTGTTTTCAGGTCGGTTCCGGTGTTGGCGAACAGGCAGGTGTAGAGCTTTCCTTCCGCGGATACCCGGGCTCGGTTGCAGTCTTGGCAGAAGGGCTGGGTGATCGAGCTGATGATCCCGAACTCGGTTCCGCTATCCAAGAACCTGTACCGCGAGGCGACTTCGCCCCGATACTCGGCGTCGACGGGCTCGAATGCGTATCGTTTGCCGATGATATCGAGTATCCGCTTTGCGGGTACCACATCGTCCAATCGCCATTGATTGGTAGCGCCTACGTCCATGAATTCGATGAAACGCAGGGTCATGCGGCGTTGGCGGAAGTAGTCTACCATGGGTAGAATATCGACTTCGTTGACGCCTAGTTTGGCTACCATGTTGATCTTCACCTGGAGACCGGCTTCTTCAGCCTCGTCGATTCCTCGAATTACGGCCTCGGGTTTGGCGCTTCCGCCGTTCATTTTTGCGAAACGTTCCGTATCCAAACTGTCGAGACTGACGTTGATGCGTTGCAATCCGGCTTTCTTCAGTTTCGCGGCGCTGCGAGGAAGCAGAACTCCGTTAGTGGTAAGGGAGATGTCCGAAACGCCTACTTCGTCGGAAAGCATGCGAATGAGCAGGTCCAGATCTCGCCGCATGAGTGGTTCGCCTCCGGTTATCCTAATTTTCTGGACGCCGAGCGATGCGAAGGACCTGGCTGCAAAGACGATCTCCTCGTAGCTCAGGAGTTGCTGCCTCGGCAGGAAGGCGTAGTCGGGGCCGAACACCTCCCTGGGCATGCAGTAGGAGCAGCGAAAGTTGCAACGGTCCGTTACCGAGATCCTCAGATCCCGCAGCGGTCGCTTGAGCTTGTCCTGGACGGCGTTCATTTCGAGGAAGGTTAGCCGGGCAAGAGCGTCAGCGTAAAGCGGCAAGTGGGAAGGACCGGCTTACGTGGGTGTGTTTCAAAGTGTCGCCTTCCGAGTAGCAACGCTGTACCAAATGGCTTCGCTGTCGCCCTTTGGTACAGCCCAGACGACACTTTAAGACACATCCGGCTCACGTAGCCCAGTGTCGTGCGCGAAGCGTAGCGCGGAGCTTTAGCCCGCGTCCGCAGTGCGGAATCCAACCGACGGACAAGCGCGCTCCCGCCTCCTGCGTTCTCACGAACGCGGTTACGTTGGGGAGTCGGAGTCCGTGCCCTGCGGCCTAGCCTGGCAGAGCCAGAGCCCAACATGATCGTTTTCGAGAAGTAAGGTACTAAACCCCTCTCCCCCTATTTCAGCGAGCGTATGATTTCCTTCGATTCGGCTCGAAGCGCCTCGGTGCTCTGATCGTCGATTCTCTTGGTTGCGGTCAGCTCGCGTCGCAGCCAGTCCATGGCTGCGTTGAGCGCGCGTTGCTTGATCCCGATTCTGGTGCCGCCGAAGCTGAAGCGTTTTGCCCAGGTGCCTCGCGGCGAGTGCAGGCCGATGAAGATCGTGCCGACTGGGTTGGCCTCCGTGCCGCCGCCAGGGCCGAGGTATCCGGTAACGCTTAGAGCGTAGTCGGCTTCCAGCTTTTCCGCCACTCCTAGGGCCATGGCGATGGCGACTTCCGAGCTGACTGGCGAATGCTGCCGTATCATCTCTTCGGGTACGCCGAGCAGGTCTTCCTTGGCATGGCTGCTGTAGGTGGTTAGGCCGCCGAGGAAAAATTCGGAAGAGCCGGGCAGATTGGTGATTTCGCTTGCCAGCAGGCCGCCAGTGCAGCTCTCGGCTACCGCCAAGGAGAGGTCGCGGTGTCGCATGCATTTGGAGATGGCCTGTACGATCGAGTCCTGGCCGCAGCAGACGAAGTCGTCGCCCAGCAACTCCTGACATTCTACGCCGATCTCGATCAGCGTATCGCGGCTATCGGGGTCGTTGGGGAGGCTCAACCGGAAATCGACCATTCCCGGGTGGGCGCAGAATGCGATTTCGAGTCCCTCGTGTTTTCGCAGAACTGGCTGCAGCAGGGTTTCGAGGGCGGACTCCCCTACCCCTGCGGTGCGGATCTGCAGGTAGTTTTCCTCCGACTGCAGCAGGCCGAGTTTTCGTAGGCGTGGTACGACTTCCGACTCGAACATCGGGCGCAGCTCTTGTGGCGGCCCTGGCAGCATGATGAGAATCTTGTCTGCCTTTTCCAACCAGAGGCCTGGGGCGGTACCGTTGGGGTTTGGCAGCGCGACTGCCTGTTCCAGGCGAAGGGCTTGCTTGCGGTTGTTTTGGGTAAGCTTCAGGCCACGCTGGGCAAAGCGTTCCTCGATGCTGTCCTGTATCGATTGATCGAATACGAGATCTTCTTCCAAGGCTTGGGCGATCACCTCCTTGGTGCGATCGTCGATTGTCGGGCCGAGTCCTCCGGTGGTGATGAGCACGTCGGCCTTTTCCCAGTAGTGGCGGAAGTGTTCTTCGATGTCGGCTGGCGCGTCCGAGAGGGTTACGTTGGCGTGCAAGGCCTGTCCCCCCTGCCGGAGTTGATCGCCGATGTAGGTGAGGTGCGTATTCTTCGTCAGACCGAGCAGCAGCTCTTCTCCGAGGGTGAGCAGTATGTATTTCGGCTGGGCAGGCATTCAGAGCTAGTACGGTTGAAGCTCGAAGTTGATTGGGCGCTTGGCTTGTGTAAAAATGGATCTAGTTTTGCGAAATGCCAATAGAGGTGACGAGTAATCTGAAAGAAAAGGCGCGACGTTTACCGTCCACCCCTGGGGTGTACCTGATGAAAGACCGGCTTGGATCGGTTATTTACGTAGGAAAAGCAAAGAATCTCAAAAAGCGAGTCACGACCTATTTTCAAGCCTCGAAACAGTTCACGCGTCATCCCAAGATTCGGGCTCTGGTGCAGATGATCCACGATTTCGACTGTCTCGAGGTAAACTCCGAGCCGGAAGCTCTGCTGCTTGAAGGCAAGCTGATCAAGAAGTGGAAGCCGAAGTACAACACGGACTTCGTCGACGATAAGCGCTTTCTTTTAGTGCGGGTCGACGCGACGGGCGACCTTCCTCGCTTTGCCTTGGCTCGATTCAAGAAGGAGGATGGCGGGCGCTACTTCGGTCCCTTCGCCCATGCTCAGCATATCCGCCGCACCCTAACTGAAATGCGGCGCAAGTTCGGTATCCTGTTGGGAGACGCCAGTCCGAAACGCCAGGAAGACGGCTCGTATCGACTTTACGACGACGTGCGTTCCGAGATCTACGGTCATGAAAATCTGGTGACAGTCGAAGAGTACCATGATCGCGTGGAAGCCGCGTGCGCCTTCCTCGAAGGCAAGTCGCGCGATTGGCTCGCTCAACTGAAGGAGGAAATGAAGAGCGAGGCGGAGGAGCGCAACTACGAGCGAGCCGCCATGCTGCGCGACGCGGTCTTCTCTCTGGAGGCCTCGCTTAAGAAGACGCGCAAGTTCGCTCGCGACCGCCCTGCGCGGGAACCCGCGGCCGAGAGCCTCGATTCGCTTCGGCGAGAATTGGACCTGAACCGCTTGCCTGAGACGATCGAGTGTTTCGATATTTCCCACATCTCCGGCACCTTTGTAGTTGCTTCCATGGTACAGTTCGCCAATGGCCGGCCAAACAAGCCAGGCTACCGTCGCTTCAAGATCAAGAGCTTCGAAGGCAACGACGACTTTCGGTCCATGGAGGAAGTCGTTGGTCGTCGCTATCGCAGGCTGCATAAGGAGCGAAAGCCCTTTCCGGACCTCGTGGTCATCGATGGTGGGCGAGGCCAGGTCGCTGCGGCTTTGAAGGCCTTTCTCCTGCTCGAGCTTGAGCCGCCTGCCCTCATCGGTTTGGCCAAGAAGCACGAGACCATCATCTTTGCCGACGAGCGGGCTCCTTTGCGGCTGCCGCTCAACCACCCGGGTCTCCAGCTGCTCCAGCGCTGTCGGGACGAGGCCCACCGCTTCGCCAACACCTACAATGCGGATCTGCGCAGCAAGCGTATTCGCGAAAGCATACTCGACGACTTCTCCGGCCTCGGCCCCAAGAAGCGCGAGCGTCTGCTGGACGAGTTCGGCAGCATCGACCGGCTCAAGACTGCCTCGATCACGGAGCTACGGGCTGTGGAGGGAATTGGCCTGGAAACGGCGACTCGCCTGAAGAAGTTCCTGGAGGAACACTACGCAAGGTAGGGCAGTCGTTTGCGATGTAGCGCGGTTCGACAAGCTGACCGCCCTATTTGTTGGCGAATTCGGTGTCCACCTGAGGCAGGTTTTTGAAGTGGCGATCGCGTGTATAGAGAGTGGCCTGTTGCTCGATCGCGATTGCCGCGATCCATATATCATTTGTGGGAATCGGAGTTCCCTGGTTTGCTAAATGAAGAAAAAGCTGAGCATAGATGGAAGTCCTTTCCTCTGAGATCGTGTTGAACAAGTCGATCGTGCCCCACGATTTTGTAGCCGCGTTCGTAAGAACGCGGATCTCGCTGGAAAACCGGACTTGTTCAACATGTTCTAACGTTTCAGAAATGAAGTGTTTTAGGAACCGCAGAGTTCGCTGAGAACGCAGAGAAAGGTTTCATTCGATCTCCGCGTCCTCTGCGGTTAATGAAACGTTTAGGATAGCCTTCGACGGTCGCGGTCCCGCTCTGCGGGATCCGCACTACGATAAGCTTGCGTCAGCCGCTAGGCGCAGGCTGCTTCCTGGGCGGCCTCGGTTTGGACGAACACGGCCTTCAGAAGCTCCAGTACGACGTCGACGGTGAAGGCGTTGCCTGCTTGGAAGTGCAGGTCGGAATCCGTTACGCCGCTGATGCGTTTCTGGTAGTTCTTTCCGAAGCCCTGTAAGGCGATCGCCTCGAGGCCGGAGAGCTTTCTCAGAGCGCCGCCCTTGACGTAGAGAATGCCTTGGCGGCCGGAGCGTATTGTGGGACAGGCCTTCTTGAAGATGCGCAGATCCGACTGGCGGGTGTCGATGAAAGTGTAGTCCGGCAGGGCGAGCAGATCGTCTATCGAAGTCAGATTCTTGTTGTATTTGTTTCCTAGATACTTGCGTAGCGACTCGAGGCGTTCGGGCCCGAAGGCATGCGCTGGCGAATCGTCGGTCAGGATAGTTCTCAGCGGCTTGGTTTTCTCGATGGGCTTGGGAAATTCGAAGGCGAAGGAATCATCGACGAGATCGTTTCGAACGCCCACGAAATAGACGCGTTCGCGCTTCTGCGGTATGCCATAGTCCTCGGAGGAAACGAGCTGGGAGGCAACGCGATAGCCGACGGAGCGAAGTTCGATTTCAATCTGGCGAAGGGTTTCGCCGCCGTTGTGGCTTAACAGTCCTTTGACGTTCTCAAGCAGGAAGTAATTGGGCTGCTTCTCGTGCAGGATGTCGCTCAAGGCGAATATTATCTGGCCCCGAGGGTCCTTGAATCCCTCCCGCCGTCCAACGATCGAAAAGGTCTGGCAGGGAAATCCGCCCATCATGAGATCGAAGTCCGGCAAGCTCTTCGCATCGGCTTGAGTCAGGTCGCCCAGATCGAGCAGCGGCTCCCAGAGCGGATCGAGATCGTGCAGCATGCGGTAGGTGCGCTTCGCCTTTTCGTCGATCTCGGAGTAGCCGACGCATTCCCCGCCTAGCTTGACTGCTGCCGCGTGACCGGCGCCGATTCCTGCGCAAAAGTCGAGGAAGCGAAAGGATGGTGGGGAACTCATAGCGTTTCGATGCTGAATCATTATTTCGGAAGGTCTAGCTCTTTCCTTTTGAAACGCGAAAAATGTGATTTTGGATACGGTATTTGATGTATATTTCTTTGCTATAGGGAAAATCGCGCACGTAGATTTGCACAGAGAATCTGGATACATCTCTTTTGTAGGGTCGGCACTCGCCGACGCACCGCGTTGGTTTGATCTATTCGCTGCAGTCCGCTCGGCCCTTCGACTCTGCTCAGGGCGGTGAGCTTGTCGAACCGCGATCGGTCCCTACCTCTGAACAACATAGGATACGCTTTTATTCGCGCACATCGGTCCCTACCCTTCTTGAAAAGCGTTTCCCATTTCTTGGACACGCTGCTGGTTAGCTATCTTCCAAATACGGTTTTTGGTTGGGAATGTCCTCCCCATTCCAGACGCGTTTCTGAAACCATGGGCCTGCTGGTTGGGTCCAGAAGGGATGATGCTCGGGCAACCCAAGGTGACTCAATCCGACTGTGCACATATATAGCGCGCCCGTGTAGTTGTAGGAGTCTCTGGCATTCGGTTGATTGCCAACAACGCCGCAGTTGAGCCAGCCGTTCTTATCGAAAGTGTTGGGGGCTTCAACCATTCTTCGAATGACCGTGGTTATGGCTGCGCGCGTCGTTCCAGGTTCGAGTGCGCTAGGCCAACCGAAGCGGAAGCCGTGGTACCCGATTTGCTGGAATAGGGCAAAACGATAGACGGATGAACGACCGATAACGGGGAAGGTTCCTTCTGGAGAGATAAGGTGTTCAAGCACTTCGCAATAGCGAGCGCTTCGCTTTTCAGCTTTAGGTAGTAGGTTGCCTAAAGGGTGGTTTTGGGATTGGCAGGTTTTCAGAGTTTCCAGCAGCAGTGGTTGGATGACGTAGCTATTATAGTAGTCCCAATGAAAATCCGGTCCGTCGCCATAAGCGCCGTCGCCCACGTACCACTCCATATGCTTTTCGACGGCGTATTCGATTGCTCGCATTTCGCATTTGCCTGTCAGTTTCCAGATGGCGCACTCGAGGATCGCTGAAAACAGTAGCCAGTTGCTTTCATTGGGTTTGAAGTGGCGATGCGATTGGAGAGCATTAATGATATTCTCTTTTTGTTCGTCATTCAGAGGATCCCAGAGCTGGGCCTGCGCGATGAGCAGCGGGTAGGCGATGTAGCAGGCGTGAACGATACGTTCCTGGGTTGGCTTGCTAAAGAGATAGTCGGGAGATTCAGGATCAGCGCTGTTGATCAATCCTTGTACAGCTAGATCGATATAGCGGGCGCGAACTTGGCCTTCTTCGTCTTCGCTGGAGCCTAGAGATAGCCATGGCGCCATACCGGAGAGGGTGCGGCCGAAGGCTTGCAACGGGGAGGTATGTATATTACTTTCGCGTGTTTCCCATTCTTTTCGCGGTATAGTCTTTTTGAGGCGATTTTCGCTGAGGGAAATGAGAACGGGGTCGGCAATACGCTGCAGTACGCTGATGGAATAAGCGCGGTCTTCTGCTCCGTCAGTTATCTTTGGGGTGGATTTCATGGGAACGATTCCGAAACTGGGTGGCGAATAGCTACGAAGCCGCTTTTCCCGCCTCCATGTCAAGCATCTGGACGATTTGAAAGGGGCCTTCTGCCATTTCAGAGGCAGAAGGAGACGTGAGGGTTTCGATATGCGAGGGCTACTTCTCCTCGTCGCTATTGATGGAGCGCACGGCTTCGCGGAGCTTGGAGAGGTCTTTCTGCCGCTTTTTGAGGGCTTCGTGCAGCTTGAAATTGATGTCCTCGTCTCCGGACCGCCACAGCCAGAGACGCAAGGCGCCATCGTCGTGGCCCGAGAGCATGGTGCCGCCGTTTGGGGCGAAATCGAGGTCTTCCGCCCTGCCGGTGTCTTGAGATACGGAGGCGACGGGCACGTTCGTCATGCCGAAGTCGGCGACACGCACGATGCGGATCTGGTCGGTCTGGCCGGCATAGAGCAGGAAACGTCCGCCTGGGGAAAAGGTGACTGCTTCCACTTTTTGACCGGTGTGGTTGAAACGGGCGATGGTTTCAGCGCTCTCCTCGTCCCAGATATGGACGTACCCGCCCATCGAACCGGCGGCCACGAGACCTTGTTCTTCGGCAATGCAGACCGAGTTGATATATAGATCTTCCGTGCCGACATAGCTTTGCTCGATTCGCATGTCGTCCAGCCTTACCTTGTAAACGTGGTTCGGATGGCCGCCTGTGTAGAAGTGCTTTCCGTCGGAAGCGAAGACGATGTCGTTGACGACGTCGCCTGTGTCCACTTCGCCGATCAGTTCCATCTCCGGCATGGACCAGGCCTGAACATTGCCGCTCTCCTTGCCAGTGACCAGAACCGATCCGTCTGGGGAGAAGGCCATCCCGTCTACTGCCGCGTCGAGAGGAGTGGAACGCACGAAGCTCCCGTCGTCCGCTCGCCAAAGGCTGAGGCTTTCGTCTTCGCCAGCGGAGACCACGTATTGCCCGTCCGGGGAGAAGTCTGCTCTCTCGATTTCGTCTTCCAGCTGCTGTCGCCAGACGACTGTCCCGTCGTGGGTGCGCCAGACCATCAAAGCGTGGTCGTACTTGCTGCCGGTCACGATGCGCAGCCCGTCCGGACTGAATCCGGCAGTCTCCACGGCCCCCGCTTCGCCGTAGACGTCGGCCACGCGGCTCCATATCAGTTGGAGGAAGGGGGTTGCTGTGGGATTGACTTCGACCTCGGCAGCTTGAGCCGCGAGGCCTGTAAGCAGGGCGCTAGAGAGGATGCCTTTTCCAAACAACAACAGCGAGTTCGTAGCGAGTCTGTGTGTCTTCATAGAGAGGCTTTGCTTAGAGGTTATTCGACATTAGCGAAACCTTCCTGAGCAGCGCGACCTCTTTTCTCTCGCCGTAGGTGTTTTGCGGGTGGGCAATGCGGCGAAATCGAACCGCTACCTTTCGCTACGGCCCTCCTCGGACCGCTTGGCTTCGCGGGCTTTGGAGAGGGCTTTTTGGCGTTTTTTTAACGCCTCGTGCAGTTTGGTGTTGATGTCCTCGTCGCCGGATCTCCAGAGCCAGAGGCGTATGGTGCCGTCCTCGTGACCGGAGACCAGGGTGCCGCCGTTTGGCGAGAAGTCCAGGTATTCGGCTCGGCCGGTGTCCTGGGAAACCGAGGCGACGGGCACGTTCTTCATGCCGAAGTCGGCGACGCGCACTATGCGGATCTGGTCGGTGTGGCCCGCGTAGAGCAGGAAGCGTCCGTCTGGGGAAAATTCGATCGCCTCGACCTTTTGGCCCGTGTGGTTGAAGCGGGCGACCATCTTGCCGTTCCCGCTGTCCCAGGCGTGCACGTAGCCGCCAATCGAGCCGCCGGCGACTAGTCCTTGCTGCTCCGCAAGTCTTACCGAGATGATGGGCAAATCCTCGGTGCCGACGAAGCTCTCCTCGATCTGCATGTCGCTGACCCGCACCTTGTGGATGTGATTCGGGTGGCCGCCGGTGTAGAACTGTTTCCCGTCCGAGGTGAAGACGATGGAATTGACGGTGCCTCCGGTCTCGATCTTGCCGAGCATCTTCATCTTCGGCATCGACCAGGCCTGGACCGTGCCGCCCTCCTTTCCGGTCACGAGAATCGACCCGTCAGGAGAGAAGGCCATCCCGTCTACCGCTGCGTCGAGAGGAATGGAGCGCACGAAGGTCCCGTCATCCGCTTGCCAGAGGGTCAGACTCTCGTCCTCCCCTGCAGAGACCACATACTGGCCGTCTGGGGAGAAGCCTGCTCGCTCGATCTCATCCTCCAGCTCGCGCCGCCAAACGACCGTGCCGTCCTGGGCTCGCCACACCATGAGAGCGTTGTCGTACTTGCCGCCAGTGACGATATGCATCCCATTTGGACTGAATTCCGCAGTCTCAATGGCCCCTGCTTCGCCATAGACGTCCGCCACGCGACTCCACATCAGCTGGAGAAAGGGGGTGGCGGTGGGGTTGATCTCGACCTCGGCCGCCTGGGCTATTGCGCCTGCAAGCAGGATGCTCGTGAAAAGGGCTTTCCAGCGGAAAGGGAGTGGGTTTGTCGTGGGGCTGAATGTCTTCATAGTTAGGCTGCTTGCCCAACGACAATAGCCTCGTTCAAGCAATGCGATCTTCTGCCTTGCTCAAACTGTTGATGAAGTCAGTGCTCGGTTTTGCGAAGAGGTCCTTGCTTGGCTTAGCAGAGATATTGTAGGTGAATTTCAACTATAATTCCTTGCAGGTGTTCGAGATGGAAAAGCTAGTACTCGATCAAGCGTAAGCCAGGCAACCTTCGAAAGTGTTCCGCGTTTTTCGTTACGAGGGGGATGGCATGTTCGAGGCTTGCCGCTCCGATCCACAGATCGTTCGAACCGATCAGCAGCCCGTCGCTACGAAGTTTCCTGGCCAGCGCTGCGTAGATTCGTGAAGTGGTGGCTGTCTGGACGAGAACTGTCAGCGCCTCTTGAAGCTTCGCGATTCGCTCGTCATCTACGCTTTCGAATCCTTCCAGATACTCTCCCCAGACGACGGAGCTTATTTCGATGGAATCGCTCCGATGCGCATCGAGGAAACGGCATGCCGGTCCGGGCTGGCCTTTTCTTCGCTCTCGCTGCAGGTCGATGAGGAAAGTGGTATCGAAGCTCAGTCGTCCCATTTGCTTGGGGGCGGAGAGTCCTGAGATTGATTTCGTTCGAGCTGCGCGATCTCCTCTTCCGAGATCGGCTCGATCTCCTCTATTCTGCGGAGAAGGTCACCGCATGAGGGAAGATCGGTTCTCCATTCGGCTCGGCGGATCACCTGGGAGAAAGACTCCTTTTGGCTTCGTCGGGCCCGACGAAGCTTCTCGTAAGCTTCCAGGTCGATGGAGATCGTTTTGGTAGCCATGCACGTACATGTATGCGCATGAAAGGCTTTGTCAAGTGCTGAGCCTTCCCGGGGTGCGTTTTAATGTGTCGCCCATGACAAGGGCTCCGAAATCCACGAGAGACTTCACCCTAATTGGTTTGATATGCGTTTGGTTTTACGAAAAAGGCCTCTGTTCAAGCGAGCAGAAGCCTTGTAGGTGAATTTCGACTACGCTTGGATCCTACGCGGTGGCGGGGATCTTGAGGTCCTCGAGGCGGAGGACGTTCTTGGGGGTCTCGGGGGTGGAGGGGTGCGGGACTACCTTCCAGAACTTGGCCACGGTGGCGGGCCAGTCTTCGAGGAGCTGCTTGGCGTGGGGGCTTTGCGTGGCTTCGGCGTGGGCTTCGACGAGCTTCTTGAGGGCGTCGACTTCCCCGCTGTCGCCGAGGCGCTCGGCGTCGACCATTGCGGGGTTGATATGCCGGTCGAAGTCGCCTTTCTCGTCGTAGACGAAGGCGAGTCCGCCGCTCATGCCGGCTCCGAAGTTGGTGCCGGTCTCTCCGAGGCAGACGATGACTCCGCCGGTCATGTACTCGCAGCCGTGGTCCCCTACTCCTTCGACGACGGCGGTGGCGCCGGAGTTGCGCACGCCGAAGCGTTCGCCGGCGCGGCCGGCGGCGAAGAGGAGCCCGCCGTTGGCGCCGTAGAGGCAGGTGTTGCCGAGGATGGTGTTGTCCTTCCAGACGTAGGTTTCCTGCTCGCGGGGGCGGATGGCGATTTCGCCGCCGCTCATGACCTTGCCGACGTAGTCGTTGGCCTCGCCGTAGAGCGTGACTTTGATGCCGTGGGTGAGCAGGGTGCAGAAGCTTTGTCCGGCGGTACCTTTGAAGGTGAGGTCGATGGAGCCGGGGGGGAGGTGGTTGCTGCCGCGCACGTAAGCGACCTCGCCTGAGAGGTGGGTGCCGAGACAGCGGTCGGTGTTGCCGACTTTGTACTTGCCACGGTAGGAGGCGGCCCGACCGACTATGACGTCGTGGGACTCTTGGATGATGGTGGCGTCGAGGCTGCCTTCGAAGCCGAGGCGTTCGTTGCGGGGGCGGGTGTGGATGCGGGAGGCCTCGCCGCTGGGGTCGGGGTTGTGGAGGAGCCCGGAGAGGTTGACCATGGCTGTCTTGGGGTTCTCCGGGTCGTCGATCTGCTCGAGCAATTCGGTGCGGCCGACGATGTCGTCGAGCTTGCGGTAGCCAAGGCGGGCGAGCTGCTGGCGCACGTCTTCGGCGACGGCGTTGAAGTAGTTGATGACGTTTTCGGCGGTGCCTTTGTACTTGGCTCGAAGGTCGTCGCGCTGGGTGGCGACGCCGACGGGGCAGGTGTTGAGGTGGCAGACGCGGAACATGGCGCAGGAGGCGGCGATCATGGCGGCGGTGCCGAAGTTGTACTCCTCGGCTCCGAGGAGGGCGGCGATGATGATGTCGCGGCCGGTCTTCATGCCTCCGTCGGTGCGGAGGGTGACGCGGTTGCGCAGGCCGTTCATCATGAGCACTTGGTGGGTCTCGGCGAGGCCGATCTCCCAGGAGGATCCGGCGTGCTTGACGGAGGACAGGGGGGAGGCTCCGGTGCCGCCATCGTGTCCGGAGATGAGGATGACGTCGGCGTAGGCTTTGGCGACTCCGGCTGCGACGGTGCCGACTCCGGAACTGGAGACGAGCTTGACGCAGACCTTGGCCCGGGGGTTGACCTCCTTGAGGTCGAAGATGAGCTGGGCGAGGTCCTCGATGGAGTAGATGTCGTGGTGCGGAGGCGGCGAGATGAGGGTGACTCCGGGCACGGAGAAGCGAAGGCGGGCGATGAGGGGGGAGACCTTGTGGCCGGGGAGCTGGCCGCCTTCGCCGGGCTTGGCGCCTTGGGCGATCTTGATTTCGATCTCCTTGGCGGAAGCGAGGTATTCGGCGGTGACGCCGAAGCGACCGGAGGCGACCTGCTTGATGGCCGAGGAGGCGTTGTCGCCGTTTTCGAGCAAGGAGTAGCGACGCGGGTCCTCGCCTCCCTCGCCGGAGTTGGACTTGCCTCCGATGCGGTTCATGGCGATGGCGAGCGTCTCGTGGCATTCGGGGGAGAGGGCGCCGAGGGACATGGCGGCGGTGGTGAAACGGCGGCGGATTTCCTCGAGTTCTTCGACTTGGCCGATGTCGATGCCTTTTTCGGGAAACTTGATGCGGAGCAGGTCCTTGATGGCGTAGGGCTGGTGCTCGTCGGACTGCTTGCGGTAGTTTTCGAAGTCTTCCTGCTTGGTGGTCTTTAGGAAGCGGTGCATGCCGCCTACGACCTTGGGGTTCCAGGCGTGGAATTCGCCGCCTTTGCGCACGACCTTGTAGTAGCCGGCGTCCTGAAGCTCCTTGGCGAGCTCGGGGTCGTAGGCTTGGCGGTGGCGCTGCAGGGTTTCGTGGGCAATGAGGTCGTAGCTGATGCCGCCGATGGGGGTGGGGGTGCCGGTGAAGCAGTCGTCGACGACAGTCTGTGAGATGCCGATGGCCTCGAAGATCTGGGCGCGGCAGTAGCTGAAGAGAGTGCTGATGCCCATCTTGGCCATGATCTTGAGGAGGCCTTTTTCGATGGCGGCGCGATAGTTTTTGGCGGCGGTCTGGGCGTCGATGTCCTCGATTTCGCCACGGTCGGCGAAGTTGGTCATGATGGCGAGGGCGAGGTAGGGGTTGACGGCGTTGGCGCCGAAGCCGAGCAGACAGGCGATCTGATGCACGTCGCGGGCTTCGCCGGTCTCGGCTACGATGTCGCACTTCATGCGGTAGCCGCTTTGCACGAGGCGCTGGTGCACGGCGCCGACGGCGAGGAGCATGGGGATGGCGGCGTGCTTCTCGTCGACGCCTCGGTCGGAGAGGATGACGAGCTTGGCGGACTTCTTTTCGGCGGCTTCGTGGGCGCGGTCGGCGAGCTGCTTGATGGCGGCTTCGAGGCCTTCGGGTCCGGCGGAGGCGTCGAAGGTCACGTCCAGCCGGATGACGCGGTCCTGGAGGAACTTGATCTGGAAGAGGCTTTCGAGCTCGTTGTTGAAGAGAACGGGGGTGTTGCTCTTCACGAAACCGGCGCTGCGCGGCATGTCTTCGAAGAGGCCGAGACGGCCTCCGAGGAACATGTTGGTGGACATGACGGAGCGTTCGCGGATGGAGTCGATGGGGGGGTTGGTGACTTGGGCGAAGAGCTGCTTGAAGTAGGTGTAGAGGAGGCGTGGGCGGCGGGAGATGAAGGCGAGCGGAGTGTCGTCGCCCATGGAGCCGTTTGCTTCCATGCCGGTGACGGCCATCGGCTTGAGGACGGTGGAGTACTCGTCCTTGTGGTAGCCGAAGGCCAGCTGGCGCTGGACTTCCTCGTCTTCGGCCCGGGAGATGGGGGCGGCGGAGGCGGCGGTGTGCTGGGCGAGATCGACGAGATGCTCCTGGCACCACTGGGCGAAGCGGGAGTCGTTGCTGACCATGGCCTTGATTTCATCGTCGTCGAGGAAGCGCTTTTCCTGAAGGTCGATGGCGATCATCTTGCCGGGGCCGAGGCGGCCGCTGCGAAGGGTCTTCATGTCGGTCTCGTCGATGAGGCCGAGCTCGGAGGCGAGCATGACGGTGCCGTCTTCGTAGATCTTGTAGCGGGCGGGGCGCAGGCCATTGCGGTCGAGAGAGGCGGCGACGTAGCGACCGTCGGTGAAGGCGATGGCTGCGGGGCCGTCCCAGGGCTCGAGCATGCAGGCGTGGTACTCGTGGAAACCGCGCAAGGCTTCGCTGAGCTGGGCGTCGTTTTCCCAGGCGGGGGGCATCATCATGGTGGTAGCCTGCAGGGCGCTGCGGCCGCCGAGGGTGAGCAGCTCGAGGGCGTTGTCGAAGCTGGCGGAGTCCGACATGTCGGGCTGGGCGATGGGCCGGATATCGGCGAAGCGGTCGCCCCAGACGCCGTGCACGTTGGAGTTTTCGCGAGCTCGCATGAGGTTGCGGTTGCCGCGGATGGTATTGATCTCGCCGTTGTGGGCCATCATGCGGAATGGCTGGGCAAGGTGCCACTGGGGAAAGGTATTGGTGGAGTAGCGCTGGTGGAAGATGACAAAGGCAGTGGTGTAGGTGGGGTCCTTGAGGTCGGGGAAGTACCGGCGGACTTGGGGGGAGTTGAGCATGCCCTTGTATATGATAGTGCGGCTGGAAAAGCTGCATATGTAGAAGTCCTCAAGCTCGGCCTCGGCGGCCTTGCGTTCGGCGATCTTGCGGGCGAGGAAGAGCTTGCGCTCGTATTCCTCGGCGGAGATCTCGGAGGTCTTCGCGATGAGGGCTTGGACGATGTGGGGCTGGGTTTCTTCGGCCTTGCGACCGAGGCAGCTGGAGTTGACAGGAACTTCGCGCCAGGCGAGCAGCGTGAGGCCTTCGTCGGCGATGGCCTCTTCGATGATCTTCTTGCCGTGGGCCTGGGCGTATTCGTCTTCGCGGGGGAGGAAGATGACCCCGACGCCGAGATCCTGGTCGTTGAAGAGCTGCTTGCCTTGGTCGGCGAGGTAGGAGCGGAAGAGTTCGTAGGGTATCTGGGTGAGGACGCCTGCTCCGTCTCCGGTGATGGCGTCGGCATCGACGGCGCCGCGGTGGGCGAGATTTTTGAGAGCCTCGATGGAGCGTTGGAGGATGCGGTGGGTCGGTTCGCCGTTTATGTTGGCGATAAGGCCGACGCCGCATGCGTCGTGCTCGAATTCCTTCTTATAGAGGAGCGGAGAGGCTTGAATCTTGTTCATCGGATAAAGTGTTTTGGCTGGCGTGGTTGTTTGGCTGTGGCGCGTATGGATAAAAAGGGCCGGATCTGACTCCGGCCGTTTGGTGGCGCTCTGGCGAGCGGCGCTGTCGTGGCGGTTCCGGTCTCTTAGAAGAAGCGAATGGGCTTGGCGGCTGCCCTCATCTTCTCGTGCTCCTCGTCGGTGCAGCCTCGGTCGGTGGGCGCGGTGGCGGGGGCTTCGCTTGGCTCGATGAGCTTGTTTTCCAGCATGTAGGTCTCGACTTCCTCGCCGCTGACGTCGGCGAGCATGATGCCGTCGATCTCGACGCAGGGAGAAAGGGGCTGTCCAGACTTGGCGACCATCTCGGCGTAGTTGTCTGGATTGTTGATGATGTCGATGTCCTCGTACTGCAGGTCGTGCTTGGCCATGATGGCGCGGACGCCCATGCTCCAGCCGCAGGTGGGTTTGAGATATGCTTTGATTTTCATGGCGTGTTCTTGAAAGGCGTTGTTGGTGCGTTCGTCGCGGCTCCGAACAAGCAGGTTCTAGGCCGCGAACGCCCATGTTCAATGAGCTGTCGGAGTTTCTGCAAGCTCTTTTGCGCCTGAGGAAGTGGAGTTCGGTACGCGACTTTTCGATGAATCCGGAGGGGTAGGACGTCTTTTGTCCGATGCGGATCGCTATTATGGGTGGCCATCGAGCACTCGAATCTTGCCAGTCCAGTTTGGCGGACGCAGATTTGGGAGCGTACCGAACAGCAACACTTCAACCCATCATTTACTCACATGGCTAAAGGCAAAACGAACCCCCTCCCCCCTAGCGACGACCGTCAGAAGAACGTCGAAATGGCGATTTCCGCCATCACGAAACAGTTTGGAGAGGGCTCGATCATGCGCCTGGGAAGCGGGGCTTCGCTTAAGGTGGACACGATTTCCACCGGTTCGATTTCCATCGACATGGCCTTGGGCGTGGGCGGTTTGCCGCGCGGTCGCATATGCGAAATCTACGGTCCGGAGTCTTCGGGCAAGACTACGATGTGTCTGAGCTTGATCGCGGAGGCTCAGCGCAAGGGCGGCTTGGCGGCTTTCATTGATGTGGAGCATGCCCTCGATCCGAAGTACGCTCGTACTCTCGGAGTCAATGTCGATGACCTGCTCGTTTCCCAGCCGGATTCGGGCGAAGACGCTCTTAATATAACAGAGACGCTCATTCGCTCCAACGCGATCGACGTGATTGTGGTGGATTCGGTTGCTGCTCTTGTCTCCAAGAACGAGCTCGATGGACAGATGGGCGATGCCACGGTGGGCTCGCAGGCTCGTCTGATGAGCCAGGCAATGCGTCGTCTTACGGCCATCGTGAGCAAGACGAAATGCATCTGCCTATTCACTAACCAGATACGCGAGAAAATCGGCGTAATGTTCGGCAGCCCGGAAACGACTCCTGGCGGTCGGGCTCTCAAGTTCTTCTCCTCGATCCGCATGGACATCCGCCGCATCGGCCAGATCAAGGACAGTTCTGGCACGGTGGTGGGCAACCGCACGCGCATCAAGTTCGTCAAGAACAAGGTCGCCCCACCCTTCACCGAATGCGAGTTCGATATAATGTACAACGAAGGCATCTCCCGTACGGGCTCGATCATCGATCTGGGCATCGAACATAAGATTCTCGAGAAGAAGGGAGCCTGGATTTCCTACAACGGAGATCTGGTCGGCCAAGGTCGCGAGGCGGCGAAGACCTTCCTCAAGGAGAATCCCGAGATCATGGCCGAGATCTCCGACAAGATCGTGGCCACGCTTCGTCCCGATATGGTCGAGAAGAAGGAGCTCGAAGCGGCGGCAGCCAAATAGGGACGATCTTTCTAGAACAACCTTTTCCAAAGGCCGCTTGTCAAAGCGGCCTTTTTTCTTTCGCCTGAGGTAGGGCTGGACCGCCGGGCCGGCCGCGGAGCCTCGTCTTTTCTTCCTCCATTACGGCCGGCCCGGCGGTCCAGCCCTACCTCATAATTTTTGTATGGAAAATTCAGATACAATCGCTGCTCTGGCGACGCCTTCCGGAGAATCCGCCGTAGCGATGATTCGCGTGACGGGATCTGCCAGTGGCGAGATTGCCTCGTCTGCCTTCCGTCTGACCCGCTCCCCTGCCCCGCGCCGCGCCGTCCATGCTCTCTACCGTTCTGCCAGTGGCGAAGAGCTAGACGATGTGGTCTACGTCTTTCTGCAAGGGCCGCGTTCCTACACAGGCGAGGATACGCTTGAAATCGCTTGCCACGGCAATCCCTTGATCGCGACTCGCATCCTGCAAGACCTGCTCGCTCGCGGCTGCCGACAGGCTGACCCAGGCGAGTTCACCCGAAGGGCTTTCCTGAACGGTCGCCTTGACCTCACCCAGGCCGAAGCGGTGATGGAGCTGATCCAAGCCCGCAGCGATCGGGCGATTCGCGTGGCTAGCAACCAGCTGCGTGGCGACTTCGGCAAACAGCTCGATGCGCTGAAGGCCCGCCTGCTCGCCACGGTGGCTACGGTGGAGGCCTACATCGACTTTCCAGAGGAGGATCTCCCGCCGGAACGAAAGACCGCGGAGATGGAAAGTATCCAAGATGCCCTTACGTTTTGCAGCCGACTGATCGATAGTGGCAAGTATGCCGCTTTTCTGCGCGAGGGCGTCAGGACGCTCATCCTGGGCGAGCCGAATGCCGGTAAGAGTTCCCTGCTCAATTGCATGCTCGGCTTCGAACGGGCAATCGTGAGCGACGAACCCGGGACGACGCGCGACTTCATTCGCGAGCGAGTGATTGTGGGAGATTATTGTCTTCAAATTATGGATACGGCTGGTCTGCGTGAAGCTCGAACTGCGGTCGAGAGCGAAGGGATCCGCAAAACGGTCGAGTTGGTTGACGAAGCGGACCTGTTTCTGCTGGTGCTCGATGCGAGTCGCCCCTCCCCTACCCTGCCGGATACCGTTCTTGCTCGCTTGAGCTCGGACAACTGCATCGTGGTGCAAAACAAGATCGACCTCGGCCCGGCGAATCCGCTCGCTCGGGAACTCGAGGCCTTCGCATCCGTGCAGATGTCCGCCCTCGATGGCCAAGGCCTAGAGGCCTTGCAGGCCGGCATCGTCGAAAAGATCGACGCCCATTTCTCCCACGAGGGAGACGATTTGATTTTGGTTAACACCAGGCACAGTGTGGCTCTGGGCGAATTGGCGGCCTGTCTCCGTGCGGCTCTGACAAACATGGAGAAGGATGAACCTGCGGAGTTTGTCGCTAGCGAGCTGCGCGGGGCTGTCGATGCCATTGGCCGCATCCTCGGTCGGATCGATACGGAGGATATGCTGGACGTGCTGTTTTCCAGTTTCTGTATTGGTAAGTAGTTGATTTTTAATACCTTACATTCCGTCTTGAGCTAGAGGCCCCCTACTCTATCGTGCACCGCCATGAGCGAATTTGGCGAAGAGTACGACGTGATTGTCTGTGGCGCGGGTCATGCGGGTTGCGAAGCGGCCTTGGCGGCGGCTCGCATGGGTGCCCGGACCTTGGTGCTCAGCGGCAACATCGATACGATCGCCGCCATGAGCTGCAATCCGGCCATCGGCGGCGTGGCTAAGGGGCACATCGTGCGGGAGATCGATGCTCTCGGCGGCGAGATGGCGGTTAGCGCTGACGTGTCCGGCATCCAGTTTCGCTTGCTCAATGCCTCCAAGGGCCCTGCCGTGCAGTCGCCGCGAGCCCAGTGCGACAAGAAAGTCTACTCGCTTCGCATGAAGCACGTGCTGGAATTGCAGGAGAACCTTTCGATCTTTCAGGCGACGGTGACGGGACTTATCTTCAAGCAAGGTCGCGTGATCGGCTGTAGAACGAATCTCGACCTGGAGTTCTTCGGCAAGTCGCTGGTGGTCACCACGGGCACGTTTCTGCGGGCCTTGATGCATATCGGCAAAAACAAGAACGAAGGCGGGCGCATGGGCGACTATTCGGCGAAGACGCTTTCGGGGAGTTTTCTGGAGGCAGGCATTGAGCTGGAGCGTCTTAAGACCGGCACGCCGCCGCGTTTGCTGGGCCGAAGCATCGATTTTTCGCAACTCGAGGAGCAAAAGGGCGATGAACGCCCTACTCTGTTCGGCTTCTACGATACGCGGGACGATTCCGATATGTTCCACGTGGAACAACGCGGCGAACGCTTGGCTGGCTGGAAACCGGGTTCCGACCAGGTTTCCTGCTGGATAACCTACACCTCGGCGGAAACTCAGCGGGTCGTGACGGACAATCTGCATCTGTCTGCCATGTACAGCGGCGAGATCGTGGGCACGGGTCCGAGATACTGTCCCAGCATCGAGGACAAGTTCGTCCGATTCGCAGACAAGCCTCGCCACATGCTTTTCCTGGAGCCTGAGGGCCGCAACACCGACGAGTACTACGTCAACGGGCTTTCCACGAGCCTCCCGTTTGCCGCTCAACAGCAAATGATGCGCACGATACCGGGTTTGGAATCTGTCCAGCTGCTGCGACCGGCCTATGCGGTCGAATACGATTTCGCCCCGCCGACTCAGCTTTATCCGCATCTGGAGTCTAAAAAGGTGGAGAATCTGTTTTTCGCGGGCCAGATCAATGGCACCTCAGGCTACGAGGAAGCGGCGAGCCAAGGGCTGATGGCCGGTGTCAACGCGGTCTTGAAAGCGCGGGGCGAGAAGCCGATGACTTTGAAGCGCTACGATGGCTATATCGGAGTTCTCATCGATGATTTGGTTACCAAGGGCACCAAGGAACCGTACCGCATGTTCACCAGCCGAGCCGAGTATAGGCTGCTATTCAACCATGGCAGTGCCGAGATGAGGCTGATGGAGTACGCGAAGCGTCATGGACTGGTGTCCAGAGAGAGAGCCCGACGAATGGACCGCAAGAAGGCCGAGATCCAACGATGGGTGCAGTGGCTGGAGACGAATCGGGTGGGGGACTCGACCTGGGCTACGAGGATTCGCAGGATTCTCGAGCCGAGCGACTATCCGGACGAATTGAAAGCGCTGCCGGAGGCGGTGCGGGACGAGGTTGTCTATCGCGTGCGCTACGATGGCTATCTCAAGCGGGAGTTGCGGCAGGTGGAGAAGCTGAACGACGTGGAGAAGATTCTGGTCCCTTCGGATTTCGACTACTCGAAGGTCAAAGGCCTGCGCGGCGAATCGGCCGCGAAGCTGAGCGAAACTCGCCCGACGAATCTGGGCCAGGCCAGCCGAATCAGCGGAGTGAACCCTTCGGACATTGGCATTCTCATGGTGGCCTTGAAGAGATAAGATGTTGTTAATCAATATCTTAATTGGAATTTAGGAAAACTGCGGGCTTCGCTTTTAGCGCTTTTTGCGTCACTGAATTGTAACCCTAAGGCGGTTGCGCTAGGTCTTCCCCTTGTAACAATTCGCGTCTGAGTAGGCTATTGACAACCGGTCAGGATGAACGACACACGCAGGATTCTAATAGTGGACGACGAGGTGAGTGTCACCGAGTTGTTGAGCTATCATTTACGACAGAGGGGTTTTGAAGTGACCGCCCTGAATGACCCGCGCCTGGCTCTCGAAGCGGCGCGTAGCTTTCGCCCCGAATTGATTGTGCTGGATGTGATGATGCCTGACTTGAGCGGCATCCAGGTTTGCCGCCTGATCCGGGCCGACGCCAGTTTGAAGGGGATCCCGATTGTGTTTCTCAGCGCGAAGACGGAGGAGGGCGATCGGATCGAAGGCTTTGAGAGCGGGGCGGACGACTATGTTTGCAAGCCTTTCAGTCCCAAGGAGTTGATGCTTAGGGTGATGGCCATTCTCAAGCGTTCGAACGAGGCGGCCGAGCCTAAGTCGATGCAGGTGAACGGAATTTTGATGGACGTGGAGCAGCACAAGGTCGAAGTCAGTGGAGACCCGATCGAGCTTACCGCCACGGAGTTTCGCCTTCTCAAGCTCTTGCTCGAGGAATGCGGCAAGGTGCAGACGCGCGAGAAGCTGTTGCAGAAGGTCTGGAACTACGAAAACGATATTGAGACCCGGACGGTCGACACCCACATGCGCCGGCTCCGTGAAAAGCTGGGCGAGCAGGCCTCTTGGCTTGAGACGGTACGGGGCGTAGGCTATCGGTTGGTGGAAAGCCGCTAACCGACCGATGTCACTGATTGTTGCAGGTCTTGCTTCGTGTATTGCTATCTTCCTCGCCTACAAATACTTGCGTCAGAAGATAGCCATTCGACTCCTGGCCGAGTCGCTCTCCAGCCGCACCACGATTCTCAACCATAGCCAGGATTTTCGTGGAACGAACGAAAACTGGCGCCTCCTGATCGAGGAGCTCAACAAGCTGATCGAGGAGATCGGCGAGCTGAACAAGCGCAGTACGGGGCAGCTCAATCAGCTGCAGGCGACGCTGGGCAGTCTGCAGGAAGGCGTTGTCATGATTGATCGGGACAACTATATACTGTTGGTCAACAAGGCCTTGCAGGATCTTCTGCCAGGCATGGCGAGCAAGGTGGGCCAGCGTCTTGAAAGCGGTTTGAGCAGTTCCGACTTTCTCGAATTCGTGCGAAAGCTGAAAGCGGGTGGGGGACCGGCCAAGGCCGAGATATGCTTCGATGTGGGTCAGAGCGAGCTGTGGCTGGAGGTTTCGGGAGCGCGCCTGACGGACGCCTTGGAAGGGCAGGGGCCTTGGTATCTTTTTGTCCTGCACGATGTTACGCGACCAAAGCTCCTTGCTCGGGCTCGCAAGCTCTTCGTAGCGAACGCGTCTCACGAGTTGAAGACGCCGGTATCGGTCATCAAGGGGTATGCGGAAACGCTGGTGACCGATCACCACATTATGAAAACCGAGGAGCGGGATCACTTTCTCAAGACGATCCACCGTCATTCCGAGCGGCTAGTGTTGTTGATCAACGACTTGCTGAGTCTCTCGCGCCTTGAGAACGAATCGCTCTCCTTCAACTGGATTGAGGCCGACGTGCTCAAATGGCTGCGCGAAATCAGCTCCGACTATCGGATCAATGCCGACTCTGCCAAGATCGCCATCGAATTGGCCCTCGAAGAGCGCGTTGTTCGGGTACGATTCGACATCATGAAGCTGCGACAGGTTTTCGATAACCTGGTGGAGAACGCTCTGAAGTATTCGCCGGAAGGGGGCAGGGTGCTTCTCGGTTGCGAGGTGAAGGAAGGGGGATTGACGCTTTGGGTCGAGGACTCCGGTCCGGGAGTGCCAGAGGAGGACCTCGGTCGCATCTTCGAGCGTTTCTACCGCGTCGACAAAGGCCGTTCTCGCGAGACCGGTGGCACGGGACTTGGGCTTAGTATCGTCAAGCACATCATAGAGTTGCATGGCGGGCGCGTTTGGGCGGAAAACGTTCCGACCGGTGGCTTGAAGGTGGCGTTTCGTCTGCCCGTGGTTTCGTCGAGCTCCTTGATTGCCACCAGCCAGAAGAGCGCGATCTGAGTATTGCTCTTCTTCGGCAAGTCGCGTCCATAGTTTTAGAGCGTAGCCGAAGTCGACAGACTTTGGAGGACGGGTAGAGAACCAATGTCTATCGACCTCGGCTACGAGGAAATAGAAGCTTCCTGTTTGATACGCTCGTTTACACGATTCTGCTCTATGACCAGCGAATATGACCTACATCTGCAGCGCGTCGCGGACCGGAAGCGAAGGCTGAGGACCGAGCTTGAGGAGACCCTGGGCGCTGCCGGCGAGATTTCGCTGGAAATCGGCTGCGGCCATGGCCATTGGCTGGTGGATTACGCAGCGGCGAATCCAGATCGACGCTGCCTTGGCATCGACATCGTGCGTGATCGAGTAGAGCGGGCTCGTCGCAAGCAGGCGAGGGCAGGGCAGGAAAATCTATCTTTTCTGCTCGGCGAGGCGGCCGAGGTACTGGACCAGCTACCCCAGGGAATCGTCCTGGCCGAAGTCTTTCTGCTTTTCTCCGACCCCTGGCCAAAGAAGCGCCATTGGAAGAATCGCGTCTTCAATGCCCGATTTCTGCAGGACCTGGGGCGTCGCTGTTTTGGCGGGGCTCGTCTGCACTTTCGAACGGACCATCCTGGCTATTTTGCCTGGGCTGAGGAAGTCGTTGCAGAACAAGAGCTTTGGAAGGTCGATTCCTCAATTCCTTGGCCTCTCGAGCGTGAGACCGTCTTTCAGGCGAGAGCCGAGAGCTACCAGTCGATGATACTTGTTAAGCAAAAGTTGAATTTCTCTTAACAGCAGGCGAACTGTAGAGGCGCGATGACCCAAGCGCTACACTATTAATAGCGTCTTCGGTTCTGCCGCCGTCTTAGGCGTAGAGCCAGATCGCCACGAACTGCAGGGCTAAGGTGAACAGCAAGAGGGTGATGCTGAAGACGTAGAACGAATCGAAGGCCTTTGGTCGACCACGTCTCGGTCGGGTTGCGGCGTTTGGCCGGTTGCGCCTGCCGTTGCGCGTGCGGGTTCTGCGTTCGCGCTCCTTGAGCTCGAAGAGCGCGGAGGTTAGGGAGTCTTTCGCCATCCTGCTCAAACTAAGTGGCAACGAGGTCCGGCTAAGCCAAGCTCTAACAACGTGTATTAGCTTTGGTATTAGATGCTAGAAGTTGCAGCTACAATTTCCGCTAATAGGGTCAAAAAGTCCTTTCCGTAGTTGACGGCCTCCCGGGCGTCGTCCAACAAATCCTCTTCTTTTTCTCCCATGCCTGGCCGAAAAACAGCTCTCCTTTCCTCTCTAGCTTTCCTATTTCCTCTTGCCGATGCATCGGCAGCGGTCAGCGAGTCGGCCACCGAGCTCTTCACTGTCTTCGGCCTGCCGATTTCCAACAGCCTCGTCACAAGCTGGGTAGTCGCCATCTTGCTGATCATCGGCGTTCGTCTCCTCGTCGGCCGTCCGCAGCTCGTCCCCTCGAAAGGCCAGGCGGTCATCGAGTCAGCCCTCACTTTCCTAAAGGACACCACCACTCCGATCGTGGGCAAGAAGGCGATCAATGCTTCGATCCCCGTTATCGTCGGCCTTTTCTTCTACATTCTGATCCAGAATTGGAGTGGCCTTTTGCCTGGCGTCGGCAGCGTTGGCCTCGGTTACGAAGACGCGTCGGGTCACTTTTATGTATCCGAACCCTGGATTCGTCCAGGCAATGCGGACTGGAACGGAACCATCGCCCTGGCATTCGTCGCTATGACCGCGTGGCTCTTCATAGTGTTGAAGCTCGACGGCCCCGTCGTGCTGATAAAGGACCTCTTTGGAAACAAGGCGGACAAGAAGGAAGTGGGCGGCGCCATGTGGCTCGCGCTCTGGCCGATATTCCTGATCGTCGGCTGTATCGAAGTCGTTTCCATCCTGATTCGCCCGCTCACGCTTTCGGTCCGCCTTTTCGGCAACATCTTCGGTGGAGAGAGCCTGTTGCACCAAACCGGCTTTATCTTCCCGTTCTACTTTCTCGAGCTGATCGTCGGCTTCGTCCAACCCCTCGTCTTCATCCTTCTCTTCAGCGTCTATGTTGGCCTGATCTGCAACCACGGCGATGGGGAAGAGCACCACTAGAACCAATCTGTTGCTGGGACCATGTACATAACACGTGGGCAGCAATTCAAAGAAACTAAATAGCAACTATAAATAATCAATGGACATCCTTGCTCAAATCTCAGGAAACATCGGAGCTGGTATCGGCGCCCTCGGCGCAGCAGTTGGCGTAGGCCTCATCGGCCTCAAGGCTGCGGAAGCGGTGGGTCGCAACCCAGGAGCTTCCGGCAAGATCCTCGTTCAGGCCATCCTCGGTATGGCTTTGGCTGAAGGTCTCGGCATCCTCTCCATCTTCTTCATCAATTAGTCGAAGAACTCGAATTCCCTCCGGCGCCGGCTGCGTGAAAACAGTCGGCGCCCTTTCCCACTTTCCCCTCAGCCCGTTCTCGAAACAACCGCTTCTACAAAATGACGGATCTTCTCTCAATTCTGGCAGCAGCAGGCGTTCCCTCCTCCGCAGAAGCCGGCGGCTTCTCCGAGATCATGTATCGCTACGGCATCAACGTGCCCCATATCGTGATGCAGGTCATCAGCTTCACTATCCTCGCAACTGTCCTCTGGAAGTTCGCCTTCAAGCCGGTCTTCGCCACGATGGAGGAGCGCGAAGCCAAGATCGACTCCGGCCTCAAGTACGCCGAGGAGATGAAGGTCAAGCTTGCCGAGGCCGAAGTCGAGAAGAAGAAGATCATCGCCGAAGCCTCCACTGAAGCGAACCAGATAGTTACCGAAGCCCGCGCCTCGGCGGAAGCCCGCATTGCGAAAGCCGCCCAGCAGGCCATCAAGACCGCCGAGGACATTACTACCAAGGCCGAGCAGCAGATCGAGCTCGACCGCAAGCAGATGCTCGCCGAAGCCCGCAGCGAAATCGCCCGCCTCGTCGTTTCCACTGCCGGCAAAGTGCTCGCCACCGAGCTGTCCGCCGAGGACAAGGCCCGTTTCGCCGAACGAGCCAATGCCGATCTCGTCGCTTCCGAAAACTAGCTTCGTATCCGAATTTCAATGACGACGGCCGACAAGAAGACCAAAGCCTACGCCAAGAGCCTCATGAAGCTCTGCTGGCAGGACGGCGAATTCTCCGACGAGCGGGCCTTGGCGGTCCTGCAGTCCGTAGAGAAGAATCCGCCGCCGCGTTACGCCGCGTTTCTCAAGGCCTTCCTCGCCCTTGTGCAGCGAGCCGTCGCCGACCGCACTGCCGTCGTCGAGCACGCAGGCTCCCTTAGCGACGAAGCCTTGCAAGCCACCGGCAAGAAGCTCTCCCAGCGCTACGGCCGCGCTATCGAAGTCCAGTCTCGCCAGAACGACGCCCTCATAGCCGGGGTTCGCGTCCGAGTCGGCTGCGACGTCTACGACTCCTCCATTGCCGCCAGCCTCGCCGAACTCGAAGCCTCCCTCTCCTAGAACGCCGCCAGAAAACTTCTTAATTCTTACTTCTACCTTCTTACTTCAGAACAACCATGAGTTCAGTCATCGAGCAAATCGAGCAGCAGATCGCCAACCTCCAAAGCAAGACGGTATACAGCAATACCGGACAGATCCTCACCATCGCCGATGGCGTCGCCAAGGTCACTGGCCTCTCCGAAGCGATGTACAACGAGATGATCGAGTTCCCCGGCGGAACGATCGGCATCGCTCTCAATCTCGAGGAAGACGAAGTCGGTGTGGTCGTCCTCGGCGAATCGACCCATCTCAAGGCTGGCGACGAAGCCAAGTGCACCGGCAAGCTCCTCTCCGTTCCGGTCGGCAAGGGCCTGCTCGGCCGCGTGGTCAATCCCCTCGGTCAGCCCCTGGACGGCAAGGGCCCCGTTGAAAGCTCCGAGTCCTATCCCGTCGAGAAAATCGCCCCAGGCATCATCGAGCGCAGGTCCGTCGACCAGCCTCTCGCCACCGGCATCATGGCCATCGATTCCATGATCCCCATCGGCCGCGGCCAACGCGAGCTCATCATTGGCGACCGCGGTACCGGCAAGACCACCATCGCCATCGACACCATCATCAACCAAGCCAAGATCAACGAAGTCGGCTTGGCTTCCGGCGACGACAGCTTCCGCCCCGTCTATTCGATCTACGTGGCAGTCGGCCAGAAAAATTCCAACCTCGCCCGCACCCTCGGCGTGCTCGAAGAGTCCGGCGCTCTGAAGTACACCATTATCGTATCCGCCGCCGCTTCCGATGCTGCCGCCGACCAGTACCTCGCTCCCTACGCCGGAGCCGCGATGGGCGAGTGGTTCATGGCCAATGGCATGGATGCCCTCATCGTCTACGACGACCTCTCCAAGCACGCCGCCGCCTACCGCCAGATGTCGCTCGTCCTCAAGCGCCCCTCCGGCCGCGAAGCCTATCCCGGTGACGTCTTCTACCTGCACAGCCGCCTGCTCGAGCGCTCCGCTCGCGTCAACGAAGACAACGGCAACGGCTCGCTTACCGCGCTGCCCATCATCGAGACCCTCGCAGGCGACCTCTCCGCCTACATTCCCACCAACGTCATCTCCATCACCGACGGCCAGATCTTCCTCGAGACCGATCTCTTCAACCAAGGTATCCGTCCCGCCGTCTCGGTTGGCCTCTCCGTTTCCCGCGTCGGTTCCGCCGCTCAGATCAAGGCCACCAAGCAAGTTGCCGGCAAGATCAAGCTCGAGCTCGCCCAGTTCCGCGAGCTCGCCGCCTTCGCCCAGTTCGGCTCCGATCTCGACGCCAAGACCAAGGCCCAGCTCGATCGCGGCGCCCGCATTGTCGAGCTCTTCAAGCAGCCCGCCTTCAACCCGCTTCCCATCGAGGAGCAAGTCGCCGTGCTCTGGGGCATCCAAAACGAATACTACGACTCGATCGACGTCTCCAGGATCGTAGCCGCCGCTACCTCCATCCGCGAGTTCTTCACTACCCGCAAGGAGTCCCTCCTCACCGACATCCGCACCAAGGCCAAGCTCGACGCCGACCTCGAAGCCGAACTCAAGAAAGCCTACGACGAGTGGAAACCGAGCTTCGCTTGAAGTTAAGAGTGAAGAGTGAAAAATGAAGAGTTTGATGATAGTGGCGGCAGCAGGCTTTTGGAGCGAACGTTCGAGTTCGCCCGCCGCATCATTCGACTTTACGTCCATCTCAAGGAGGATCCTGTCGGCCGGGTTTTGGGAGGCCAGTTTCTCCGCAGCGGTACGTCAGTCGGAGCCAATTACCGCGAAGCTTATCGATCTCGGTCTCGTGCCGAGTTCGCTGCTAAGATTGGCGACTGTCTGAAAGAGGCCGAAGAAACTCTATATTGGCTCGAACTCCTCAAAGCGGAAAACCTAGTCAGCGAAACCCAGATCAGTTCCTTGATAGACGAAAACCGACAAATCATTGCCATGCTCGCAGCCTCTAGAAAAACCGCTACAGCGAACAGAAACTCTTAACTCTTCGCTCTTAACTTTTCACTTTAAATGCCCAATACCAGAGAGATCCGCAGCCGCATCAAGTCGGTCAAGAACACCCGCCAGATCACCAAGGCGATGGAGCTCGTGGCGGCTTCCAAGATGAAGAAGGCCCAGCAGATGGCGCTTTCCGGACAGCCCTACGCGGCCTTGCTTGCCGAAGTCCTCGCCAACGTCTCCGGCCGTATCGACAATGTGGAGCACCCCTTTCTCGAAGAGCGCGAAGTCGTCAAACGCGGTATCCTTCTAGTCACTACGGACCGCGGCCTTTGCGGTCCGCTCAACAGCAACCTTTTCCGCGAAGTCCTCAAGATCAAGGACTCCGCCCGCTTCGTCAGCATCGGCCGCAAGGGCTCCCAGTTCCTCAGCCGCAACAAGCTGGACCTCCTCGCCGACTTCTCCGTGCCCGACAACGTTCCCTACCTGCAGATCAAGCAGATCGTCGAGTTCATGGTCGAGAAGCGAGAAGCAGGGGAGATAGACACCATCGAAGTCCTGTATCCAAGATTCGTGAACACGCTCATCCAGGAAGCCTCCTTCGCCAAGCTGCTTCCCATTCTCGATCTCGACGAGATGATCAACTCGCTTCACGCCAAGGGCGAAGCCCCGTATCAGCCCAGCAACGACGAGCGGAAGTTCAAGTTCGAGCCGGATCCCGCCACCATTCTCGGCAAGCTCCTTCCGCTCTTCGTCAACCGCGAGGCCCATCAGGCCGTGCTCAGCGCCCGCGCCTCCGAACACAGCGCCCGTATGGTAGCCATGAAGACCGCCAAGGACAACGCCGGCAACCTGCTCGACGCCCTTACGCTCCAGTTCAACAAAGCCCGCCAGGCCGCCATCACCCAGGAGATCCTGGAGATCGCCGCCGCCACCGCCAACAACTAGTCCAGAACTCGCCCAGTCCCCAGCTTTTCACTCTTCACTCTTAACTTTTCACTTAGAAAAATGAGCAATACCGGAAAGATCCTCCAAGTCATCGGCCCCGTGGTAGACGTGCAGTTTACCGCCGAAAACCTCCCGCCGATCTACCAGGCGCTGACCATCGAGTTCACCGCCGCAGGCGCCTCCAACCACCTGACCCTGGAGGTCCAGCAGCACCTCGGCGAAGGCGTCGTCCGCGCCGTGGCCATGTCCTCCACCGAAGGCCTGCAGCGCGGTATGGAAATCGTGGATACGGGAGCTCCCATTTCCGTGCCCGTCGGCGAAGGCGTGCTCGGCCGCATCTTCAACGTCACCGGCGATACCGTCGACCAGCGCGGCCCTGTCAACTTCGAGAAGAAGTACCCCATCCACCGCCCCGCGCCTCCGCTCACCGAGCAAGACACTCAGGCCACCATCCTCGAGACCGGCATCAAGGTTATCGACCTCATTTGCCCCTTCATCAAGGGCGGCAAGGTAGGCGCCTTCGGCGGCGCTGGCGTCGGCAAGACCGTCGTCATCATGGAGCTCATCAACAACATCGCCAAGACCCACGGCGGCTACTCCGTCTTCGCCGGGGTAGGGGAGCGCTCCCGCGAAGGAAACGACCTCTACCACGAAATGTCCGATTCCGGAGTCATCGACCAAAAGGAGATCGAGAAGTCCAAGGTCGCCCTCGTCTACGGCCAGATGAACGAGCCACCCGGCGCCCGCATGCGCGTCGCCCTCTCCGCTCTCTCCATGGCTGAGTACTTCCGCGACGAAAAAGGCCAGGACGTTCTTCTCTTCGTCGACAACGTCTTCCGTTTCTCGCAAGCAGGCTCCGAAGTATCCGCTTTGCTAGGACGCTCGCCCTCCGCTGTGGGCTATCAGCCCACGCTCGCCTCCGAAATGGGCCAGCTCCAGGAGCGCATCACCTCCACCAAGAAAGGCTCCGTCACCTCTTTCCAAGCCGTCTACGTTCCCGCCGACGACTTGACCGACCCCGCGCCCGCCAACACCTTCGCCCACCTCGACTCCACCATCGTGCTCGAACGCTCCATCGCCGACCTCGGTATCTACCCCGCCGTCGACCCGCTCGCCTCGGTCTCCAAAGCCCTGGAGCCCTCGGTCGTTGGCCAGGAGCACTACGACGTTGCCCGCGGTGTGCAACGCGTGCTTCAGCGCTACAAGGACCTGCAGGACATCATCGCGATCCTCGGTCTCGACGAGCTTTCGCCCGAAGACAAGCAGACCGTCTTCCGCGCCCGCAAGATCCAGAAGTTCCTCTCCCAGCCGTTCAACGTCGCCGAAGTCTTCACCGGCTTCCCCGGCAAGATCGTCCCCGTCGCCGACACCATCAAAGGCTTCAAGCAGATCCTCGACGGCGAGCTCGATGACATCGCCGAAAACGACTTCTACATGAAAGGCGGCCTAGACGAAGTCCTCGCAGCCGCAAAAGCCTAAAAGGCCGAGGACTGAAGGCTGAAGGTAAATAGTCTGTAGCTGTTTAGCTAAAAGAAATCATCCAAGTATCCACTTTTTAACTTCCATGCCACGCCGTAGCTTCCTAGCGAAGGCGGGTTAGTTCTTCGTTCTTACTTTTTACTTTTTACTTCAATCCAATGCCTATCCACCTGGAAATCGTAACGCCCGAAGGCAAGGTTTACGCGGATGACGTCGATTCTGTCGTCGTCCCCACCACGACCGGCGAAGTAGGCATCCTGCCCGGCCACATCCCGCTGCTCACCGAGCTAGACGGCGGCGCCATCACCGTATCCAAGAACGGAGCCAACGAGGATCTGGCCGTCAGCGCCGGCTTCGCTCAATGCGTCGGCGACAAGGTCTCCATCCTTGCCGAGCACGCCATTAACGCCGCCGATATCGACGAAGCCGAAGTAGCCGAAGCCCAGAAGCGGGCCGAAGAGGCCCTCAAGAATTCCAAGGAAATGAGCGACGAAGAGATCGAGATGCTCGAATCCACCGTGCAATACGCCTCCATCCAACGCCTCCTCAAGGCGAAGAAGCGCTAGCTAGGCAAAAGTTTGTCTGAAGTGTTACCCTGGTGGATCGGCTTCTCCGAAGACGATAGCCCGTGTCCGTCTTCAACCACAAGAGGCGTAAAATTCACAGAGAGGTAGGGCCCGATCGCAGTTCGACATGCTCATCGCTCTTAGCGGAGTCGAAGGTAGGGCCGCATCGCCGAGGCGGCCGCGTTGCAGGATCAAAACTCCATCGTCCCCACATCTTGAGCCTTTTGTGCCTCCTGTGGTTAACCCCCCCTCACGCCTCCAGCAGTCTGACAATGTCCTCCGGCTTCAACGCCTTGATCGGGGATTTCGAATAGTCCCTGACATTCCGAGTTGCGATGATCTGCGCCCCGAAGCTCTCCGCCGCGGCCACCTGCATCGCGTCCTCCAGATCCTTCATCCCCGTTTCCAGGGCGAGTCTCATGGAGTTCGTGTCGGTGGGCGGGATCTCGGCGAATTCCAGAATCTCTTCGATGAACCCCCTTGATCCCTTGCCACACAGGTAGAAGACGTTGGAAAACGTGTGCCAGGCGATCGCCGCTTTGCCCGGGTTCCGTTCCGCCCAGTCGACAAGCCGTCCACTATCCTCGAAGTGCGGATCTCGCTGGAGCGCCACATCCAGCAAAACGTCGCAGCCCAGCAAGATCCTCATTACAGGCCGTGTTTCGTGGCGAGCCCCTCAAAACGAGCCTCGTCCCTGGCTGTCACCTCCAGCTTCCCCTTCCACCTTTGCGAGAAGGTCCTGCTCGGATTCGCCTTGGGTGAACTATCCGAGGCCTCTTCCAGAAGACTCTCCACCAGCCCCGACAGGCTCATGTTCCGCTTTTTCGCCACACGCTTAGCCTGGCGAATAACCCTTGGATCGACGGTCAGCGATAATCGACTTTTCATACGCATACGGTTTTCTTATGCGCATACATGTCAAGATAGAAGCGCTAGCCGTCTCCTGGGAACGCGGGCAGCTTGCCCGCATTCACGTTTCGCAACTTGTAGGGCCGCATCGCCGAGGCGGCCGCGCTACGGATGGCGACGAGCGCCGGCCCTACAGATGATAATCTAACGAAGTAGGGCTAACCGGACTTCAGCAAATAAGCCTTGCTTAACGAAGCCATCGCAACGGCTTACTTCAGATAGATCAGTCAAATTTATTCTAAAAATCCAAATTATTAGTTTGACTGTTTTTTCATCGTAGGTCTCCGTATGTCCGTGAGAAACGTAAATGGTTCTACTCATTTCTTCCAACTCTTCGATTTAGGGCGTCAGTTCTTTCCTCAGGGACAACTACGATCTTTTTTTAAGCTATCTGCTGCAAGGGTTTTCCAGTCCAGTTTAGAAAAATCGAAAAGATACTACTAAGCCAATCGAGTTTCAGCCGCCAAAAAACGCAAAAGACGCAAAAACATACAATCTAGAATACTTCTCCCCCGCATCCACAATCTGATCCTTTTTGCGTCTTCTGCGTCTTTTCGCGGCTAAAAACAACCTCGACCTCTAGCCCAATCCTCTATGACTCCCGAAATAAAAGCGCTCTGCGACACTGTTCGCGAAACTGCCTATGCCATCCACTGCTATCATGGCTATGGCCATTTGGAAAAGGTCTACGAGAACGCCTTAGTTCATCGTCTTCGCAAAGCCGGATTGTCCGTCGTCCAGCAACATCCTCTGGAGGTATTCGACGAAGACGGCACCCCGATAGGAGAATTCTACGCCGACCTTTTAGTCGCTCACGAGCTCATCATTGAACTCAAAGCTGCCAAGTCCATAGCTCCCGAACATAAGGCCCAGCTTCTAGGCTATCTGAGGTCCTCCCGCAAGGAGCACGGCCTCCTGCTCAACTTCGGAGCCCCCAAGTTCCAGATAAAGAAGTACGCTCTCCAACCTAATCGAATTTGATAGCCGCCAAAAACCGCAAAAGACGCAAAAAATAGAATCTAGAATATCCTCCTTCCGAAACCCACAACCCGATCCTTTTGCGTTTTCTGCGTATTTTCGCGGCTAAAAAACTCGCGAGAATCCAGTTTTATTTATGAATAACCTTCGAATCTCATTTTTATGCATCTTTGCTTTTACGTGGACCTCGTTTTCCGCCGCCCAGACAAACACCTTCCCTTTGTCGGGAAATGTCGGGATTGGTACCACGAGCCCAGGCTCGAATCTTCAGGTTCGCGGAACCGGGTCTCCCGGAACTCCAACCGCCGTAGTTGAATACACATGGGCGAATTATTCCAACGAGGCCGAAGACAATAGGCCATTCGTAATTCGACGGAGTGCAAGTTCGTTCGAGCAATTGGACACTTATGTTCAGGATACAGCCTTATTCTTCAACTATCGCAACGATGAGACTTATTCTTCGATTCTATTTAGGCTTAGGAATACGGATTCTGAAACAGGGGATGGAAGTAACGCGTCTGACCGCAATGTGCTGAAGCTTGCGAGCAGTCAATATGGAGGCACAGCTGTCTTCGATGCGAACGTCGGCGTCGGCACTTTGTCGCCGCAAGCGAAGTTGGAAGTAAATGGACAGTTTCGCGTAACAGGCCTTGGCCCAGTGCCTGCGTCGGGTAGGGGGCTTGAAATGTACTGGGCGGATTCCGGGTCGTTGGCCGATATATTCGCTTATGACCGGGATGCGAATGCCATGCAGCGTTTGAGACTGCGGGGTTCGGATGTCGTGATCGGCGCGGATTCCGTTGGAATTGGAACTGAAACTCCCTCTCACAAGCTCGACGTCAACGGAACCATACGTGCCAAGGAAATAATCGTCGAAACCGGCTGGGCCGACCATGTATTCGCTCCGGACTACGAGCTAGCTCCGCTCTCCGAAGTAGAAGCTCACATCAAGGCTAACCAGCGCCTGCCCGGAATCCCCTCCGCTGCCGAGATCGGCGAGACCGGAGTCTCCCTTGGCCAGTCCCAGACCATGCTGTTGGAAAAGATCGAGGAGTTGACGCTTCATGCCATAGAGCAACAAAAACGCATCGAGCAAAAGGACGACCGCATTGATTCCCTGGAGAGCCGTCTGGCGGCAATCGAACGATCGCTATCAAACCAAGGGAAGTAGTTTCAGCCGCTACCGAGCGCAGCGACATGACCACAAGAGCCCAAAAAACGCAAGAGACGCAAAATATATGCAGTTTAGAATGCCGAACCCAACTCATCCGCAACCCAATCCTTTTGCGTCTTCTGTGCTTCTTTGCGGCCAATAAGATTCTAATCTAGAACCCAATTATCTTATAGAGATGAAGTGCTTTGCTAAAAATTGGCTTATTTGTATTTCAATAGGTTTGTTATTGGTTGTTCCCTTTGTTCAAGGAGATACGGCCACGAACCTGTCTGTGGCGGGTACTTTGAAGGTCAACGAAACTTACCGGCCGATTCTAATGAAAAGCAATGGAGGTTCCGGTATCTATGGTAGTGAAATTGGATTTAATGCAGTTCTAGATACTAGTGTTGTTCCCAACAAGTTCATCAAATTGGGTGGTACGTCGCAAGAGGGCGGTGCAACGATGGCTGTAAACCATGGGGGCGGTATGTCCTTTCAGATGTTTGACGGAAATACCTTAGGCGAGGTGCAAGTCGACTATGCTCCTCAGGTCGTTTTCAATACCAATGGTAATGTAGGAATTGGAACGACGAACCCGTTAAAGCGTCTTGTTGTTTCCGGACATCAAGAAACGAAAACGAATTTAGCGATAGCTGAATTTACCAAGACGGGAGATTATACTTATGGTTCATCTTACATAAGTGTAAGTCGGAAAATTAACTCAAGCGAGCGTCTGGATTTGGAGATAAACTCTGGTGGTTCGGGACCTTTTCGTTACGGTACATATGCGGACGCTATTCTCTCCACTAACCACGATTACACCAATGGTCCTGTAGGAAGTATTCACTTTGCCACGAATCAAGAAGTCAGGATGACCGTGGGTGGGGGGACTTTGGATGGCAACGTCGGCATCGGCACCACCAACCCCACTAACAAGCTCGACGTCAACGGAACCATACGTGCCAAGGAGATCATCGTCGAAACAGGTTGGGCTGACCATGTCTTCGCTCCCGACTACCAGCTAGCTCCGCTCTCCGAGGTGGAGGCTCACATTAGGGCCAATCAGCGCCTGCCCGGAATCCCCTCCGCTGCGGAGATCGGCGAGACTGGAGTCTCCCTTGGCCAATCCCAGACCATGCTGTTGGAAAAGATCGAGGAGTTGACGCTTTACGCCATCGAAAAAGAGAAACGCGTCGCTGAACTGGAAGCTCGTTTGGCCAGGGTCGAGGCCCTTCTCCTCGAAAATTGATTGTAAGTAGTCCTGAAAGAAGCCGAACGATTCCAACCTGAACCACATCACAAACGCATTTTGCCCCCACCTAATATGAGAATTGATAAAATTCTATACTGCATCGCTTCATTGCTCTTTGTCGCCATGACCTTCGCTCAGGACGAAACCGTCCATGGAGACCTTACGGTTGCTGAGAAGCTGAAAGCAGGGATCCATCGTGTAAATGTAGCGAACTACAAAGGCTGCGATTGGTTTGCGAATGGCGTGAAGATAAAGACGAGCATTCCGTTTCAAAGCGGTCCGATGCCCACCTTGATAATTGAAGGCTACGATTACTACGCAGGGAAGACAGTCGGCCTTTCGGTTGCGTGGCATACTTGGCAGGGGAATTATGTGAATCGTAGTGCGGCTTCCTGGGGCGGAACAACGCCTGAGGTAAGTCTTGCGGCCGAGAATGGCATGACGACCGTGCATCTCGACTGGCTTCCCTATTGCGCGAAATTGACTGTGAGCGTTGTGGGTTCAGACACGATTGGCGATGACAGAGATTCCTGGTTCGAAGGTTGGAGTATCGTCGATGAAGTAGCTGGAACGGCCAATTATACGGCGGTCGAATACTCCCAAGAGTTTCGAGGCGAAGTATCGATCGTTGGCAACGTCGGCATCGGCACTACCAGCCCCACCAACAAGCTCGACGTCAACGGCACCATCCGAGCCAAGGAGGTCATCGTCGAAACCGGTTGGGCTGACCATGTCTTCGCTCCGGACTACCAGCTTGCTTCGCTCTCCGAGGTAGAAGCTCATATCAAGGCCAACCAACGCCTGCCCGGAGTCCCCTCCGCTGCCGAGATCGGCGAGACCGGAGTCTCACTCGGCCAGTCCCAGACCATGCTGTTGGAAAAGATCGAGGAGTTGACGCTTTATACTATCGATCAAGAACGAGAAATCGAACAACTGAAGGTCGAAAATTTGAGAATCGAAAAATTGGACGCTCGTATTGTCGAACTTGAAGCTTTGCTGTTGAAAACCAATCTTTAGATGCCTGGAGTTTATTTTATATATTGATGAAAAATACTGTACGAATTCTCTCTCTTGCTTTTTTGAGTGTCACAACCGCAATCGCTGGACTGAACAATGATCGCTATGAAAAATCGATAACCGTTGCGGGTGATTCCGACACATATTATCCTGTTGTGATTTCTCTGCCTAATGATGGAATGATCTATGATCTGTATATTGGTCGACATTATCAGGCGCCTGCTCCCTCGACCTGGTACACCGCTTCTCATAAAGGAGGACTCGCCTTTCATGTGAAACTCGCTAGCACGAGCTGGAGCGGCAACCCAACGGTATTCGATGTCGTTAAGAATGAATACACCTTTGTCCCTCAAGTGGCCGACTATGGATACACGCGGCATGGCTATCAAGCAGTAGTGTGGTTGAGAGGGGGCGGAGCTCTATACCAGCTTACTGGCACGATTCCGGATATTCTAGATCCCGATGTTTATTATGAGACAACCCAGACGTACGATCACTCAAACGATGCTCATGATCAGTATGTGTCGCCGATGACAACAGTGAATGTTGGCAAGGTCGATTACGGGGACCTTCTCTATAGCAAGGATGGAAATCTTGGTATTGGCGCTGTTGACCCCCAGAACAAGCTCGACGTAAACGGCACGATCCGAGCCAAGGAGGTCATCGTGGAAAGCGGCTGGGCCGACTATGTCTTCGCCGATGACTACCAGCTTGTCCCGCTCTCCGAGGTGGAAGCTCACATTTCCGAAAACGGTCATTTGCCTGGAATCCCTTCAGCCGAAGAGATCCAGCGGAATGGCCTCTCCGTCGCCGCCAGCCAGACCCTCATGATGCAGAAGATCGAAGAGCTCACCCTCTATACGATCGAGCAAGAAAAGCGGCTCGATGAAAAGGACCGCCAAATCGCAGACCTGATAGAGGCGAATCGCCGCATCCTGGAATCCCTCGAATCCAAGCCTTAGCAATGCAGCCTGCCAACTCTCCAGTTCTTCACTCCATGCCACGCCGGCCTGTCAGGCCGAAGCTCCGCTTTTCAATGCTAGCGAGGGCGGGTTCGTTCTTACCTCCTCTTTTAAACGAAGCTCTTACTTCTTCATTCCAATGAAATATCTATCCGAATCTCTGAAGCTTGGCCTAAATTGCCTGGCGATTGTCCTCGTGACTCTTGTCTTTGTATTGAATTCGCATGCAAAAGATGGCGACCCTCCAAGCGTCGATATTTTATCGCTTGATAATAGCGTTCGAAGCGTCTCGAAAGGCGAGCGTGCGATACAGGATAGGATAGACCGTGTTAGAGAGAAAGAGCCAGCGTTGCCGACTCCCGAGGTACGCTCGGTAGGCAGAGATTCGCTCAAAAAAGAGGAGGGAAAGCAGTTCGTCAGGGCCCTGAAGCAAGACCTCAAGAAAAAAGGAAAACCAGCAAAGAAGCTTGTCTCGAATGCGGAGGCCTACCTTGCCGACAAGGATGCTCCTGCCGAGGTTCGCTATCGGATCGATAGGCTTCTCAGGGAGAGCAAGCTTAGGGAGCGGAAGTTCGCGTCCTCCAAAGAGGTTCGCGCCGTTCGGGAGGCCGATGCTAGAGCGCTCATGAGGGGTTATCATGATCTGCCGGGCGGTTTCAGCTATATGTTGGCGGTAGCGAAAAGCTATGACGACGCCGATGCTACGAGGGTCGCCGAGGAGCTGCTTCGCTCCGGCGCTCCCAAGCGAATCAGAGACGGCGCTCGTCGGGTCATGGCTCGCCAGGCTATGGTCGGTCGGAAGTTGGAGACCGAAGGAGTGGATATAGATGCTTATAATGGAAAGAATTTGATTATCTACTCCTGGACCAGCCGCCGTCCCCCGGCAAACAGTCTGATGCTCGACTTCGACGACTTTGACTCGCTGGCTTTCATCGGCATATGCTTGGACCGGGATGTGGAGGCTGCCAAGGCGTGCGAGTGGGTCTCCCAGCTTCCTGGCATTCAGATTTACGATGCTGGCTGGCTCGAAGGGCCGGTTGCTCGGCAGCTGAATCTCACCATTCCCTATTCCATCTATATCATCGACCCGTCCGGTACCGTCACGGATGTAGCAGGCCACCGTGACTTTCCAGATAAGCTGGCATCTCTGCTGGGCTTCGATCTGACCGCCGTAGAGAACTCTTTTTCAAGCGAAACCGGCAACTAGCTTATAGACGCTCAATTCCCTTCTCCATGAATATCTCCAAGACTCTCTCCTACTCGGCTGTGGCCCTGGCGCCGCTGGTATCCACTTTGATGGTCCAAGGCATGACCCTTGACGCTTTCACCGTCGCGAGCGGCCAGATCGAGAACGTCGTAGCGGACGGCGAGCTTCAGACTGCTCCTCGGGCGAATCCTTCCGCCGACCCGTTTGATGTCGTCGTTGAGTCGGGCGGCGAGGCGAACCTGATTGCGGAGACCCGAGTGGTTCTCAAAGACGGTTTCTGGTCGAAGTCGGGCTCCACACTTAGGGTCGGCCTCGGCTCCCAGTCTGGCGCCCCGCCTCACCAAGTCAGCGATGGGCACATGAGTCTCGAATGGACTTCCCAGCCGTGGCATTCGTATTCGGGCGAGACTTACAGCATAGGAGGTTATGCAGAGGCCGATGGAGGCGATATTGCCCATCTCGCGCTGGAGCGCAATTCGAGTACGGTAGCCTCTGCGCAAGACTCCGGCGATGTCTCCGTCGGTGCTTCATTTACCGATACCGTTACGAATACCGAAAACCGCCAATATAGATATAGACTCGACGCTTTTACCGAACTCGAACCCGAATACGAAGACGAGGATGCCGGCTACGACGAAATGGAGGGGCGGCACCTTGTATCCAAAGGCCCGTTTATGGCTTTTGACTCATCGAGTTCCACCGTCAGTCCGAACGGCCTGGTGAAAGGCAGCGGCTGGGCGGCGGATCCAGTTACGGGCGGATCTGTCGAACGCGTAGAGATAAGAGTGAACGGACAAACGAAAGCCACAGTCCTTGCTCAAGGTTCCCGCACCGACGTGGCGCTCGTCTTCGACCGGCCGGGATTTCAAAACACGGGCTTCGAGTTCAGCTTCAATATTGGCCCAATGGCTCCCGGCAACTACTCTCTTCAAGTAAGGGCTGTGGACTCCGCCGGTCGAGTGAGTCAGCGGGAACACTCTTTGGCGGTCGGCATGCAGTACTCCGACAATGACGGCATCGACGACGCCTGGGAACTCGCGAACGGGCTCGATCCTAAGGATGCTAACGACGTGTATGAGGATCCAGACCGAGATGGCGTGCTCAACATCGATGAGTGGATAGCGGGAACGGATCCGTTGGGCTTCAGTACTGCAACTACCACTTTTGGCAGCACAGTGCCTCTTAGCTGGATTTCGCTGACCCAAAACGACTCCTCGCAGACCGAAGCTGTCGGAGCTACGGTAGGCGAGCTTTCCGTCGGCGCCAGCGGAGAAGCGACCTACCAGATCCCGCTTTGGGTCACGCCTGGTACTTCCGGCATGGAGCCGGAACTCGCTCTGGCCTACAGCAGCCAAGGCGGAAACGGACTGCTCGGCCAAGGCTGGAATCTTAGCGGATTGTCCTCCATTTCTCGAGGACCGCAGACCGTTGCGGTCGACGGTCAGGTTGTCGGCATGGACTACACTGCAACCGACCGGTTCTATCTGGACGGACAGCGCTTGATCAACGTCTCCGGCGAGTATGGGGCCAGTGGCACCCAGTACCGCACGGAGCTGGATAGCTTCTCGAAGGTGGTTTCCTATGGCTCAAGAGGCTCTGGTCCAGCGGCTTTTACGGTGTGGACAAAATCCGGACTCAAAATGGAGTATGGTCATCAGACTTCAAACGAGGGTTCCACGCGTGATGCCTGGGGCCATTCGGAGGTCCTGTCCTGGCATATTCGCCGGATCACCGATGTCGCGGGTAACTACATGCAATTTCAGTATCATGAAGACATGGCGAACGGGATTCACTACGTCACCCGGATCGACTACACTGGCAACGATGCGGCCAGTCTTCCCACTTATGCTTCCATCCGCTTCGAGTACGAGTCCCGGTCCGACACCTCCTTCGGCTATGCCAAGGGAGTGAAGGTGGCCACCAACAAGCGGCTCAAACGGATCAGAGGCTACTACGGCGAGACCGTCGTTCGCACCTACACTCTGAACTATGAGCAGCAAGCCGGTCCCGTTGCCCGCTCCCAGCTCTCCTCTCTCGTCGAGACTGGCAAGGACGGCAAGTCCTACAAGCCGCTGACCTTCGACTATTCGGATCCCCATTCCAGCGAGATCGCTTGGGGCGGCGGCGGAAACTATGCGCCCCCAAAGCCGCTCAACCGCGGCGATAAGCAGAACGGCACGGGTTTTGTCGATGTCAACGGAGATGGTTATCCTGATTTCGTCTACGCTCGTTCTGGCGAACCAAGAGCTACCTGGCTGAATGAGCCTTCCGGCTGGGTCGCCGCATCCTCCAGCTACACCTTGTCTGGCAACCTGGTCGACTCCGATGGAAAAGACCAAGGCATCCGCTTCGTCGACTTCAACGGCGACGGCCTCACGGACTACATGCGAGGCAATGGAGGCTCTACGTCCTATGCCTACCGCAATACCGGTTCCGGCTGGACTTACGATCCGAGCTGGAATCTCCCCACCTTCATTCGCGGCACCCCCGACCCTGACGAGGCCCATCGCCACTTCATCGACGTCAATGGCGATGGCCGCGTCGACTTCGTCTACAACAACGACGGCTCCTACAAGGGAGCCTATCTCAACACTGGCTCCGGTTGGCAGTATTCCTCCGCGTGGATTCCCAAGCTCGTCAACAACTGGGCCAACCACTCCATCTTCGTGGACGTCAACGGCGACGGCTTGCCCGACCAGATCGCCCACCAGAACGACGACCGCGTGCAGTACGGCGTCTCTATCAATACAGGCAGCGGCTGGACGCTCTATACCTCCGGCAGTACTTACTCGAAGTATCTTCCACCTTATCCCATCGCCCGCTACCATTCTGGAAGCTCTGGAGGAAGCGGCGACAACACCTTGGACGTCTACGGCGTCGAGGTGGTCGACATGAATGGCGATGGGCTTTCGGATCTTGTATATGCTGAGATTTTTCCTGTGATCCGGAAACAGACCTATCTCAACACCGGCGACGGCTGGGTCTACACTCCCGCATTCAATTCTCAGATCGATTTCGGAGACAAAGGCCCCAATCGCGGGGCCGCCATGGTAGACCTCAATGGCGACGGCCTGCCCGATGCCACCACTTACGAGCAGAGCTCGACCTATCGGAAAACCCAGCTCAATACCGGCAAGGCGCTTCAGTCGCAGGCTTCCGGCGGGCTTCTCTACAAGCTGGACCTCGACTACGGTTCTAGCTACGGAAATCCCGGTACCCAGCTCGTCGACATAGACGCTGATGGCTTCGTCGACCAAGTCTGGCATCGCGGTAGCTCTACCGGTTCGACGGAAGCATCTGGAGCTGGCACCAATAATGCGAAACCGCGCGGCCTGCTCACCTCCGTGACCAACGCCTTCGGCGTCACGGCCCAAATCGAGTACGCCGCCCTAACCCAACGCGACTCCAGCGGCGCCTACCTGCACTACGCTAGGAGTCTCGACACCCTGCCTTCCGGCCAAGCCGACGTAATCGGCCCCATGCAGGTCGTCAGCAAGCTCAAGCACGAGGATGGCGCCGGCGGCACATACGACATCGCCTATCGCTACGAAGGCCTGCGCTCCGATCGCCTTCGAGGCAGTCTCGGCTTCGCCGCCATCATCACTACCGACGAACGCACCCAGATGCGCTCCACCGTCGAGTTCAATCAGCAGTGGCCCTACATCGGCATGCAGAAGAGCTCCACCGTCGAATACGTCGGCGTTTCGCCTGCTCGGCTCCTTTCCGAATCAAGCGCCACCTACGCCTCCCAGACAGCCACTGGCGGCACCACCTTCCCCTATGCCGCAGGCTCTACCGAGATCAGCTACGACCCCGACAACGCCAACGTCGTCCTCACCAAGACCATCACCACCACTACCGGCATGGACGGCTACGGCAATCCCGGCACCGTGACCGTGCGCACCGAAGGCAGCTCCAGCGGCGACTATCAGCAGAAGACCACCGTCTCTGTCTACTCCAATGACGCCACCAAGTGGCACCTCGGCCGCCTCACTCGATCGACCGTCACCGCCACCGGCTCGAGCCTTTCCACCCTCGTTCGCCGTTCCGAGTTCCAGTACGAACCCGCCACCGGGCTTCTCAAGCAGGAGAAGATCATCCCCATGACGCCTGCCGGCGCGGTCGATACCACGATCCACGGCTCCACCACCGACTACCAGTACGACGCCTACGGCAACGTGCGCCTCAAGACCCTCTCCGGCTCCGGCATGACCAGCCGGGCTGCCGAGACCGGCTACGACACCAAGGGACGCTTCGCGCTCTGGAGCGACAACGCCCTCGATCACCGCACCAGCGCGACCTACGATCAGAACTTCGGCGTCCCCCTCAGCCAGACCGACCCCAACGGCCTCGTCACCACCTGGACCTATGACGGCTTCGGTCGGGTTACCGGCCAGGAATTGCCCGGCGTAGGCTCCGATACGCTCAAGTCCGCCACCATTCGTGGCTGGGCTGCCAGCCCGAAGGTGCCCGGCGCCCTTTACTTCGTTGCCACCGAGGCCGAAGGCGCCCCGCCCGCCATCCAGTTCCACGACAAGTACGGCCGCGAAACCTATGGCTACACCCTCGTAGGCGGGGCTCTGGATAACGGCGGCCTCGCTCAGATCGTCGGCTCCGCTGTCGGCTACGACAACCAGAGCCGCCCCGTTTACGGCTACAACCCCTTCTTCCTCAACGAGCAGCCCGTCCTCTCCACCGTCACCGAGTTCGACGCCTACGGACGCAAGAAGGGCGTCGCCATCCGCGACGACTCCGCCACCGCTGGCAGCTCCCTTGCCGTGCCGGCCTCCGAAAGCTCTAAGCGCTGGGCTGACACACTTTACTATTACAGCGGTCTGACCGCGTCTACCGTGAATCCCAAAGGACAGAAGACTACCGTCACCAAGGACGCCCACGGCCGCACGACGGAGACGGTGAACAACGCCGACGCCGCCAACGCCTACGAAAAGGGCCGCGTCGCCTACACCTACGACGCCTACGGCAACCTCCTCACCACCACCACCTACAACGACAGCGCCCGAGGCGACGGCTCCACCCCGACCACCACGCTCGCCTATGACAACCTCGGCCGCAAGGTCTCCATGGCCGATCCCAACATGGGCAGCTGGACCTACGCCTACGACGCCTTCGGCCAGCTCGTCAGCCAGACCGACGCCAAGAGCCAGACCACCACCATGACCTACGACCAGCTCGGCCGCATGGTCACCAGCGTGGACGACGAGGGCACCTCCACCTGGCACTACGACGTCGTTCCCTGGACCACCCGCAAGGGCTTCCTGCACGCCGTTTCCACCCCCGCGGTGACGCGCAGCCATGCGAGCCAGAACTTCACGAAGGATCACGTCCGGCACTTCCACTACGACAGCCTCGGCCGCCAGACGCGTACCACCAACATCATCGACGGAGTCATCTACTACACCGACCAGACCTACGACGCTCACCACCGTCCCGACGTCCTTACCTACCCGGACGGCTTCCAGGTCAAGAACGTCTACAGCTCCTTCGGCTTCCTCTACAAGACCCAGGCCGCCGGAGGCTACAGCGGGCTTTCCGGAGAAGTCGCCGCCGGCCATGTCTTCTGGGAGGCCGACAACCATACCGCCCGCGGCATGATCGACGGCTACCAGCTCGGCAACGGCCTCACCGTCGACAAGATCTACGACAACGTCACCGGTCGCCTCGCCAACATCCTCTCCGGCCCCGGCTCCAGCAGTTCGGTCATGAACCACAGCTATGACTACGACGCTCTAGGAAACGTGACCTACCGGAGCGATTCCGCCAATGGCGAGACCCTCTACCTGAGCTACGACGGTCTCAATCGGCTCGTGACCTCCAATTCCCAGGCCTTCACCTACGACGCCCTGGGCAACATCAAGACCAAGGCAGGCGTGTCCGGGACTTACTCTTACAACAGCTCGCGTCCCAACGCCGTGGCCTCCATCGGAGGGACGAGCTACGCCTACGACGCCAACGGCAACCGCACCAGCGGCGGTGGAGTGTCCATGGAGTGGACGCCCGACAACAAGCTGGCCAAGGTGACCAAAGGCTCCCAGGCCGCTCTCTTCTGGTTCGACGCCACCGGCCAGCGCGTCCTGCAGATCGACAGCTCGCGGGGCACTACGCACTACGTCGGCTCCACCTACGAGTACACGGTCGACGAGCAAAACCGTTCGATGCGCAAGTGCTACATCATGACGCCCGCCGGTCGGGTCGCCGTGCGCACGGTCAAGGGCGGCACGGACTCCGCCCGCGTCGAGACCCGCTACCTGCACCAGGATTCGCTCGGCTCCATCTACGCCGTCACCAAGGAGGACGGCGCCGTGGAGCAGCGCTTCAAGTACGACGCCTGGGGCAAGCAGACGATCACCTACGACGCCAGCTCCCAGGCCGGCCTCCGCGAAGCCGTCGAGCGCGGCTACACCGATCACGAGATGATGTCCGACTTCGGCCTCATCCACATGAACGGGCGGGTGTACGACTACGGCATCGCGAGGTTCGCCTCGGCCGACCCCTTCGTGGACGACGCGAAGGACGCGCAGTCGTACAACCGGTACAGCTACGTTAGCAACAACCCGCTGATGTACACCGATCCGTCGGGGTACTTTAAGTTTAAGGATATATTGCCTGCCATTATAGGCATTGTGGCGGCTGCGGTGACAATTGCTACGGCTGGAGCTGGAGGAAGTTTGATTGGAGCGTTCAAGCAAGGCTTCTTTGCTTCGCTGAAAGCCGGGCTGAGCAATATGGGTCCAGGCCTGGCGTTTGCTGCCGGCTATAACGGCGGCTATTGGAGCGGGATGAGTGGAAGTCTCCTAAATGGCGGCAGTCTTGGAGACGCCTTCTCGGCGGCGATCAAAGGTGGCATAACCGGCGGCCTTCAGGGGTTGGCGTCGTTTGGAATCGGCCAGCACTTCAACGGCCTGGGCGAGGGCTTCGGCCGCTGGCTTGGCCGGGCGGCCGCTCACGGAGCCGTGGGCGGAGCGTCCGCTGCCGCCGACGGCGGCAAGTTCCAGCACGGCTTCGTATCGTCTTTTGCTTCAACCGGGTTCATGCACTCGAGTGCGGGAACCTCTTTGATGAACAATCAGCACATCGCCGTTCGCGTGACCACTGCTGCAGTGGTTGGAGGCACTTCATCTGAACTTGCTGGCGGTAAGTTTGAAAACGGAGCAACGACTGCAGCCTTCCAGCATATGTTCAACAGCGAAACGACTAGGGCCCGAAGGGAGGAGGCACCTTCTTGGGCTGTCACGATTGGCAAGGGTAACAAAGATGTCGAAGTAGAAGAGGATCTTGGATACGGAGATAGGATCAGAACTACCATAGAGAAGATCCACGGCGTTGTAAAAACGACCGATCTTGATGTTGTTCCCGGAGTAATAAAGAAAGCGATATCTGCAGCTCTCAACGTCTATGCTCCACCTCTTGTGAGTCCTAAGCCCAAAACGGCCCTTAAGTTCGTGCTGACGACTTTTTCTGAACAAACGACGGTCTATGTACGAACCATCGCATATAGAGAAATCAGAACCACTAGGACTCGCTACCATTGGGAAACGCGCAAAGACTTTACCACAGGAAAAACGTACACGACGTGGACTGAGGGAAGAACATGGGTTAGCTCCAGGTATGAGAGAGACGTCTTTTATCATAAGATCGGGCAACTTCCAGGTCGGCACTGATTATGAAACTTAAAATTATATTATCAGCTCTAGCTATCCTGCTGGGATTAGTTGCCTTGGTTTTCTTCGTTCCTCCCTCGGGACGACTATATCAAGATAAGAACTCTTTCACGCTTGTTTGGAGAGAGACATGGCTAGGACTGGAAGTAGCCAAAGAAGTCGTTTTGGAAACAGAGTTTTGGAATGAGGATAATGCTCAGTACGTTTCCGAGTTTAGTCCGCTTTTTCAGGAGGTGAAACTAACGGCTGGTGACAGGTTTTGGGTCCGTAAGGGGTTTAGGTGTGCAAGCGTTGAGATTGATCGAATATCCGGTGAAACCGTGTCCTTCGAAGTCGTTGAGAATGGTTTAGCCACGCAGTATCAATCAACTGATAGTGCATTGGTCTTCCCGGGCTTTGATATTGGCGTATCTGCTGGCTCGGCGAATGGTGGCGAACTGTTCGTTTTCGCATCTGGTGTACATGCCAAAGAGGACGAAAGCGTTGAGTTTTACTTTCCGCCAGAAGCCGATGGATCGGATTCGGCTGATGGTTGCGATCACACTGAGTTTGTGAAGTTCCCTTGGGAAACTTCATCTGCTTGGCGAGAATTGAAATCAGAAGTCTGATCCAACTTCTGGATACTCAACTTGTGCTTGACTCCCGCACTGTGGCACACGCTCCCTTCGGTCGGGCCGTTGGCCCCGTGCCAGGAGCAAGTCCTGTCACGTCGTCTGCTGTCTGCGCTCGGCACAGTCGCCTAACGTAGGCTCCTTATCCGCCTCACTAGATATCTAGCTTCCCACCCGTCGCCAGCGGCACCTAGCCCGCCAGCCGCGTTGCGCCTGTCACGCTAGCTGTCTATCGCTGCCTCCTCCCCGGGACCCGCCCTGCTGAACTTCCGCAGCGAGCTGCGGCGCAGGGCACCCGATCCCAGTCCCCCCCACACCCCTGGTGTGCGCGGGCTCCGGGCAGCGGGCACGCGCTGGCGGGCGTGTCGCCCGGCACGTCCGCCCCGGCTGCCGGTCGCGTCGGAGCCTACGCCGCCAAACTAGGCCGCGCGCGGCCGTCGGACAAGTGCCGGCGCTTCACGGCTCCGCCGCGCTGCGCCAGCTCGGCGGCGACGGCCAGGCGCCAGGCCCGCCACCGCATGCCCGCCGCCCTGCGCCCTTGGGGACCGAAGGAGAGGGTGATTGCCCTTCGGGGTACGAACCGGAGACATCGGTAACAGATAGACCGGGGACATAGGTTACACAAAACTGGGTACGAACCGGAGAAGAGGACGGGTCACATCTCTACACGGGAGGAGTGTTTAGGCGGAGCATTCGGGTTGTTGGAGTCGTCGGAATGGTCGCAGCATTTTATTGGTGGTTGTTGTTCGATGTTGCTTGGAGAGTTAAGAATCGGATCAATAGAAATCCCGAGTGAATTGCAGGTGTTAAGAGATGATCCAACTTCTGGATACTCAACTTGCGTTCAACTCCCGCACTGCGGCACACGCTCCCTTCGGTCGGGCCGTTGGCTCCGTGCCAGGAACAGGTCCTGTCACGTTGTCTGCTGTCTGCGCTTGCCACGTCGGCGAAAACTTCGCCGTCTATTGGCTCGACTAGATAGTTGCCTTCATTTCGTCTACGACGATCATCGACTCTAAAGGGCAGCCAGTTGGAGGTGGTGGAGGTATAAATCTTTCGTCACTACCAGTAGGAGCTTCAGGTTTTTTGACGGATACTAAGTTTTTCAGAAAATATCTGGCACCTGGGCTAGAAGGAAACATATTGGATTTAGGAGATGGAAAAATTAGGCAATATTAGTAGAGTTCTTTTGCTCGCATCATTAATTGCGGTCTTCGGCTTCAATTTATTTGCGAATGATGATTTTGAAGGTGAGGTTAAGTTCAGAACTTGGACTAGATCTTCGTTGCAGTCGGAAAAGCAAGAGAGTGTTGCGGTGTTTTATATTACAAAAAAATATATAAGGCAGGAAGTATACATGCAAGAATCAGAATGTTGGATTACCCAAGTTGATCTTTCTGAAGCAACTAAGGCGACGGCCATAAAAGATAAATATGTCATGAACAAAGCTAGCTTCAAAGACTTGGATAAGTCATTCGATGACGTCTTCCCGAAATTGAAAAATGACGATGCGGTTGTTGTGACCGATAATGGTTTTTGGATTAACCTGTCTGACTCGGGCGGTATTTTTGAAGCAACTTTTTCCGAAGATGCGCCGAAGAGTAAGTTCTTGGAGTTCTTTGATCCGGTTAGAGCCGTTGGTAGTCGTATAACAAACAACCATTTTGTGATTCCTCAAGAAATCGTTTATCGAATTGGAGAGATTGAATATGGCTATGTGCTGGAAGAGATTGTTGAAACTTCTATTGGAGCTTCTGTTTTTGAGCTTCCTCCTGTTCCGAAAGAGTCAAGCCTCGAAGACATATTTGAAATTAAATAGAAAAGGTCCTAAACGGGTCAATCCGTAATGTTTTAACTTCGTGATCGATCCAACTTTTGGATACTCAACTTGCGTTCAACTCAAGCCTTGCCTTTTAACATAGCGAAATGATCCACTATTTGGATACGCTCAACTTGCGTTCAACTCTTGCATTGCGGCATCAGCTCCTCCTTCGTCGCCTGTTCGGTGGCCGCCACCTCTTCCACCACGCCTGCGCCACCCACATGCTGGAGAACGGGGCCGACATCCGCTTCATCCAGGAGCAGCTCGGCCACTCCAGCCTCGCCACCACCCCGCCGAACCCTATCCGGCCTAGTAGGCGTCCTCCGAAGCCTAGGCTTGAAGAAAGCAGCATAATGAGCACCTTGCTTCCCATGAAGTTTACCGTGACCATAGACCGTGATGAGGACGGGGCCTGGGTGGCCGAGTGCCCCTCGATCCCCGGCTGCGTCAGCCAGGGCGAGACCAAGGAGGAAGCCCTCGCCAACGTGAGCGAAGCGATCGCGGCCTGTCTCGAGGTCAGGGCCGAGCGGGGGATGCCGCTGACGGTCGAGACCCGCCAGGTCGAAATCGCCGTCTGATGCCGACGCTTCCCAACCTGAGCGGCCGGGAAGTGGCGAAGGCCTTCGGGAGGGACGGCAGCATGGTGACGCCCTCGATCCCCGACCACAAGGAATTGGCCAAGGGGACGTTGCGCAGCTTGATCCGCTCATCCGGCCTGACGGTCGAGGCTTTCCTCGAGCTGGCCAAGTAGCCTCAGCCTTAGCCGCTGCCACCCGGCGGCTGGGGACTGACGAGGTCCCGTCGGGATCCCGCATGGCGGGAAGGTTCATTCGGCGACGCATCCGTCTTCGCTTCTCTACGCCGAGACGAGCCCAGCCGAGAAACCGGGCTTGAACAAACCGGGCGAATAGCCGATCTATCTAGGCATGAACGTCGCGGAGATCATACGGGAAATCGAGTCCCTGCCCGAGGAAGACAAGGACAGGGTCGCGGACTTCTTCAGCCACCGCTTTGAGCAGCGGCAGGTCGAGATTGCGCTGAAGAGGCTTGAGGACTACGATCGCGGCGTCGAAAAGGCCATTCCCCACGAGCAAGCGATGAAGCGGCTTCGGGACGGTCGATGACGATCCTCCACCTGGAGCAGGCCTTGGCCGATCAGAATCGCGAGGCCGACTTCTGGGAGTCGCGTAGCCTCGGGCTCGGGCTGGAGTTCGTCGACGAGCTCGAAGGCGCTTTCGACGACATCGCCAAGGCCCCGGAGGGCTACGTCGTCGTCTCCAGGAAGGGGAACCTTCGCCGCTTCGTCGAGAGGCGCTTCCAGACCGCGATCCTCTATCGCTACTCCAAGGCCGAAGGCCTGCCTGATGGTCGTCCGCGTGTGATCCGAAGCGGTTCATTCCTTAGCCGCCTCCTAGCCACTTGCCAAAGGCTGGTACCGGCAGGGCCAATCCTTTACCTGCGCTACGGGATGCTTTAGCTGCAGAGGTTCGCCTTTATGTAGTCGAAGCTTTGCTGGATGGAGTCGAAGGGGTCGCCGGGGCATTGGTCTTGCTCGACGCAGAACCATTTGCAGCCGGCCTTTTCGGCGGCGGCGATGATGGCGGGGAAGTCTAGGTTGCCGGCTCCGATTTCGCAGAAGGCGACTTCGCGGGGGCCGAGGACTTTGTAGTCCTTGAGGTGGATGAGGGGCAGGCGACCGGACAGCTTTTGGCACCAGGCGACGGGATTGCCTCCTCCGTACTGGACCCAATAGGTGTCGGGCTCGCCTTGGAGGCGCTCGGGATTGGTTTCGCGGTAGATGCGATCGAGAATGGTGGCGTCGCCGGACCTGAGGAACTCGATGGCGTGGTTGTGGTAGAGGAGGGTCTTGCCGGCGTCGGTGAGGATCTTGCCGGAGGCGTCTAGGCCTTTTATGAGCTTGGCGACGTCGGCTTCGCTTTCGAAGTCGATGCCTGCGGGGAAGGGATAGGCGGTGAGCTGGCAGTCGTACGTATCCAATATTTGGATGACTTCCTGGGGGTTCTCCAGGATTTGGACGCCGGGCTGGTGGGTGGCGACGACTTTGACGCCGGCTTGGTCGCAGGCGTCTTTCATCATGGCGGGGGTGATGTCGGGGCCGATGCCGCTAACCTGGGCGGTTTGGTAGCCGATTTCGCGGACCTTGCGCATGGTGGCGGCGATTTCCTTGGGATCCTTCAGGAAGTCGCGGAGAGTGAAGAGCTGGATGCCTACTTGTTCTATTTTCATTTTTTTGTCTAGGGCTGAAGACTGAGGGCTGAGGGCTGAAGGGCGGAAACCTTTGGTTTTTAGTTTGAAGGCTGAAGGTGGATTCAGCGGCTTTTGGCCTCGTCGGCGATCGCCTGGGCTTGCATGGAGAGTTCGGCGGCCTTGAAGGCGTGCTCTTGGGTCATGGCGTTTTCGGTGCGGTCGAGGCAGTCGCGGATGAGCTGGCCGAAGAAGGGGAAGCCGACTTGGCCTTCGCATTCCACGAGCCGGCAGTCGTCGCCGTCGACGAGATAGATGCGCTGTCCGGGGTTTCCGGGCTGAAGCACGTCGAGGTACTTGCGGACCTCGATGGTGCCCTTGGTCCCGAGAATGAAGGTGCGGCCGTCGCCCCAGGTGGGCAGGCCGTCGGGGTTGAACCAGTCGACGCGGCAGTAGAAGGAGGCGCCGGTGTTGGTGGTGAGGGAGGCTTCGCCGAAGTCTTCGAGGCCGGGCTTGTCGGGATTGGCGTAGTTGGCGACGCGGGCGTAGTTTATGATGGCGTCGGTGGCTCCGGTGTAGCTGAGCATCTGCTCGAACTGGTGGGAGCCGATGTCGGTGAGGATGCCGCCGTGCTTTTCCTTGTCGAAGAACCAGTCGGGGCGAGAGCCTTTGGAGAGGCGGTGGGGGGCGAGGACCAGGACTTGAAGGACGTCGCCGATGGCTCCGTCGCGAATGAGTTCGCCGGCCCGCCAGCCGGCTTCGGATTGGATGCGCTCGGAGTAGCAGACCATGTATTTGCGGCCTGTATCCACGACTGCCCTACGGGCTTGCTGGAGTTGGTCAAGGGTTGTGAAGGGGCTTTTGTCGGTGAAGTAGTCCTTGTCGGCTTGGAGGGTCTGGATGCCGATGCGAGCTCGTTCGCTGGGGATGGCGGCTGCGGTGACGAGGCGGATTTCGGGGTCTTCGAGGATCTGCTCGTAGCTGCTGGCGGGTTGGGCTTCGGGATGCTTTTGCAGGAAGGCTTCGAGGCGTTTGGGATCGGGATCGTAGGCCCATTTGAGTGTGGCCCCGGCGTCTTTCAGGCCGGAGGTCTGGCCGTAGATGTGCCCGTGGTCGAAGTAGGCTGCGGCGAAAGGGAATTCGCCGGGGGCCACGACTTTCTGGGTGGCGTCGCTTTGGGGGGCGTAGTCGAAACCGGTTTTTGCGGTGCTCATCTGCGGGGTGGATGGGTGTTTGCCCGTGCTTCGCTCTACGAGCTTCGCAGGGCGCCCTGCGGGCGGGTTTTCGGTTCTGTAGTTAGAAGGAGGAGGCGAAGTCTTCGTCGCTGCTGGCTGCGGGCTTGGCGACTTTCTTCTCGTGGGTGGAGTTGGCGATCAGGTCAGCCAATTTTTTTTTGTACGCTTCGGCGGAGATCGGCAGGGTCACTGTCTCGTCTTCGAGGGACGAGAGCAGCATGGCGTTGGCGAGTTCCACGGAGTGGATGCCTTCTTTGGCAGGGGCGACGAGGGGTTCGTTCTTCAGCACTGCGTTAGTGAAGTTCTTGAGGATGCCGACGTGCTGAGGGCCGCGACCGGAGACGGGTATTTGAATATTCCATACGGGAGGTTTGGTGAACTTTTCGTCGGTCTCTTTGCTCCACTCGCTCATGGGCTGCTCGTTGCGAGTGTAGCTTATGCCGTCCTTGCCTTCGATAACGACCTTGCCGCGTTCGCCTGTGACTTCCAGGCGATTGGTGCCGGGAGCCTCGCCGGTGGTGGTGATGAATACGCCTTTGCAGCCGTTTTCGTACTCCATGTAGGCGGTGACGTCGTCTTCGACTTCGATGTCGTGATAGCGGCCGAAGTCGGCGAAGGCGCGGAGGCGCTGGGGCATGCCGAAGAGCCATTGCCAGAGGTCGAGCTGGTGGGGGCATTGGTTGAGCAGCACGCCGCCGCCTTCGCCTTCCCAGGTGGCGCGCCAGCCGCCGGAGGCGTAGTAGGTCTCGGTGCGAAACCAATCGGTGATGTTCCAGACGATGCGGCGGAGTTCGCCGAGTTCGCCGGATTGGATCATCTCGCGGAGCTTCAAGTAGTGTGGATTCAGCCGCTGGTTGAACATCGCGGCGAAGATCTGCTGGGGATCGGTGTGGGCGGCAAGCAAGGCTTCGGCATCGGCTTTGTGCACGGAAATGGGTTTTTCAACGAGGGTGTGCAGGCCTTGCTGCAGGGCGTCGATGCCGATGGTGGTGTGGCTGTAGTGTGGGGTGGCGATGAGGATGGCGTCGATCTTGCCGGAACGGATCATTTCGCCGCTGTCGGTGAAGGGGGTGGCGTCGGGGTACTTCTCGAGGATGCTGGGGTCCGAGTCGCAGACGGCTGCGAGCTGCAGGCCGGGTATGTTTCCTTCCGTGATGTTTCTGGCGTGGCTCTGGCCCATGATGCCGAGGCCGACGATGCCGATTCTGAGATTTTCCATTTTTGGCGCGCTTTGCTGGGATTGGGTGCGGTGAGTTGTATCGAACGGGAAAAATGCTGGTCGGCATGGTAGCGCGCCGGTCTGGAGAAAGCTTTGGACTTAATGATCATCTTTTGTAATTTATGATCTCGAGTTTTGTCGATGATGGATGGCCATGAAGAGGGAGGTTTGACCGAAAGCCGCGAGCGATTGCGTTTTTTGCATGACGGAATGGCCATGGATGCCACCCATCAGATGGACAAGCGCTTCGAGGATTATGGGAGCCTGCAGTTCATGGAGAGCGGGGAGTTGGATATCTGGTATGACGCTTCAGTCTTCGAGATGAATGGGGCTTGGCTTTGGTTTCACTACCCTGGACCTCGGATTCGTTTTAACACGCGGCAGGACAAGCGCTGGTGGCATCGGTATGTCGCCTTTAGCGGGCCGCTTTTCGACAGGTGGACTCGGGAGAAGCTGATTTTGCCGAACCCTATATCGTGTCGACCGGATCTGGTGCAGTGGTTCGCCAGCAATTTCGACGAACTGCGTGAGCTTATCCGCAGAGCGCACCCGGACGCTCGGAGGGCGGCAGTCAATACCTTGGAGAATATGTTGCTGAAGGCGGCTGAGATGAGTCGGATAGAGGCTTCGGGAAACGCTTTGCTGGACAAGACGAAGGAGGTGCTGCTGCTGAACGACTACGCGACGCCGAACTACGATGCTCTGGCGCGGGAACTCGGTATCTCGGCGCCTACGCTGCGTCGGCGATTTCGCTCTGAAAATGGAATACCGATCCACTCTTTCGTCCAAAGGGAACGTATCGAGAAAGCGAGGACGCTTGTTTTGGAAACGAGCATGAGCATGAAGGAGATTGCGGACTTCCTCGGGTATTCGGATATTCACTACTTCACGAAGCACTTCGCTCGATGGGTGGGCATGACGCCGGCTCGGTTTCGCAAGAGCCGGCTGTGAGTCGTTTTGGCAGGGACTGCTCGCCGGTTGGTGGTTACCTCGAGTTGCGAGGCTTTCGCTTCTTGCCGTAGACGGCCTGCGTCTCGGCGACGAGCTGGTGGTCTTCGAGTTCCTCGGGCGGTTCGAGGCTAGGGATCCTGGGCAGTTCGACGATGAGTCGAGCGGCGGCTTTTTCCGGATCCTTCAGTTCGCATTCCCAGAGCGTAACGACGCGCCAGCCGGCGGCGACGAGCTTGGTCTCGTTTTCGAGGTCTCGCTCCACGTTTCGGCGAAACTTGGCCTGCCAGTATTCCTGGTTGGACTTGGGGGTGGTTGCGTGCTTGCAGCCGGGGTGACGGTGCCAGAAGCATCCGTGGACGAAAATGACGGTCTTGCGGGCTGGCAGTACGATATCCGGCTTGCCCGGCAGCGTCTTGTTCTTCGGTCCGTTGACGGTGAAGCGGTAGCCGAAGTGGTGGAGAAGGCTGCGAGCGATTCGTTCGGGCTTGGTATCCCGCCCGCGGACGCGAGACATGAGCCAAGAGCGGTGGAGCTTGGAGATCTTGTCCGGCATGTCGCTCCAATGTGGATGACGAGCCGGCGAATTGCACGCTCAAGCGTGCTAGCGAGACGTCTAGGCCACGCCGGCCTAGTGTGGTGTCATTGAAGTTTGTGGTACAAATGTCTATCCACTAATCGGTCAAGATCTCGCATCGTTCGATATAGGTTTTGCTTCGCAAAATTAGGC